>NZ_JBIAVS010000023.1:0-207657 GCF_042894545.1 Streptomyces sp. NPDC001530 | reverse complement strand
GGCGGTCCGCCAAGACCGCCCCTGACACGCCATCAGCCAACTACACTCCGGACGACGCCTCTGACCAGGCCAGATAGCGAAACGCTGCTGGAGTACTAGGACCCGGAAGTGCCCTAGGAGGAACCCGGGCAGGAAAGAGCTCCGCGGGTACGGGGAGACAGCCGTGCGCTCGGTCGGCGGTCCCCGGTGGGGACCTCGGGTAGGTCTACTCGGCCGCGGGCAGCGGATGCAGATGCCGCGTCAACGACATCAACGCGTCGGCGGCCGAGCCCAGAGCGCCCCGCTCGCCTTCGGTGAGGTGCTGCAGAGCGCGGGCGATGTGGGCGCCCTCAAGACGCTGGACCTCGGCCAGTTCCCGGCGGGCCCTGGAGGTCGGATACAGATGGGCGATCCGCTTGTCGCCGGTGTCCTGCCGACGCTCCAGCAGTCCCTGCTCGACGAGTTGGGAGACCAGGACGCTGACATTGTTCGGCCGCATCGGCAGTGCGTCGGCGGCTTCGCGCACCGTCGCGCCCTCCTGCTGCGAGACGAACCGCAGCAGCGCGAGCTGCCCCTCGGGCGGCTTGGGGCCCGGGAAATCCCGGGCGACCTGGCGGTCGAGAGCCCGGTTCAGCGCGGGCAGGCACGCCGCGAGCACGGAGGCCACACGGCCGATGTCCTGAACGGACACGCGGGCGGAGGGCATGCCCCGAGAACAGGTATGACCTCATAGGTATGTCAAAGCGCTCACCACGGCGCTCACGACCAGAGCTCGGGAGGGATCGGGGGGTCTCCCCCCGAACTCATGCTGCAGCCAGCTGCACCCCAGGTTCGGGGGCGTACTTCCTGGTGAGGGGGAACAGACCGCGACATCGTTGACCGCAGCTGATCCCAGAGGTTCACGGCTCCCCATCCGGAAGGAAACCCCCATGAAGTCGCTGCTCTCGTCGTCGAAGCCGGGAACGGCGCACGAGGCGCGACACATGGAGCGGACGAGCGCCGACACGGAGCGGACGAGCGCCAACACGGAGCCGACGAAGGCCGACACGCTGCCGACGGGGGCCGCCACGGACACCGCACGCCGCACCCCGGCCCGCACCCCCGCCGCCCCAGGTCCGCTGGCCTCCTTCGCCCGGTTCGTACTCTGCGGTGGCGGTGTCGGGATCGCCTCCAGCGGCGCGGTGGCATTGCTCGCCGCCCTGATGCCCTGGGCGGTGGCGAACGCCCTGATCACCGTCGCCTCGACCATCCTCTGCACGGAGCTCCACGCGCTCTTCACCTTCGGGACGGGGCGGCGCGCCGGATGGCGCCGGCACCTGCAGTCCGCGGGATCGGCCACGGCCGCCTACGCGGTGACCTCCGCGGCGATGCTCGTACTGCACGTGGTGCAGCCGTCGCCCGGCATGCTCTGGGAGCAGGTCGTTTACCTCGGCGCCGCCGGGCTCGCCGGAATCGGGCGCTTCCTGGTGCTGCGCCTGTTCGTCTTCGCCGGCGGCCGGAACCGGACCACGGCGCGGGCGAAGAGCATGGCGACCTCGATCGCGATGACCTGCGGATCGTCCGTCGCACTCAGGAGCGCCGGCTGTTCCGGGCTCTCCAGGAACGGGCTGGCGCCGGTCTCGTGACCGGATCAGTCCTCGGGCGCCGTCAGGGACGCGAGGCGCGCCTGGCACCACTCCTTGGCCGTGTCGGCGACCTGCTCCAGCGTGCCGGGCTCCTCGAACAGGTGGGTGGCACCCGGCACCACACGCAGCGAGTGCGCGACCCGCAACTGCGCGGCCGCGTGCTGGTTCAGCTCCAGTACCTCGAGGTCCCGGCCACCGACGATGAACAGGACAGGGGCCCGTACGCGGTGCAGGGCATCGCCCGCCAGATCCGGCCGGCCGCCGCGCGAGATCACGGTCAGGACCCGGTCCGGCCGCTCCGCGGCGGCCACCAGAGCCGCTGCCGCTCCGGTGCTGGCGCCGAACAGGGCCACGGGAAGCCCCTTGGTGGCCGGCTGCGCTTCCAGCCAGTCGATCACGGCAACCACGCGGCTGCCCAGGAGCGGGATGTCGAAGCGGTGCTCGGCCGTCCACTCGTCTTCGCGGTCTTCGCGCTCGGTGAGCAGGTCCATCAGCACGGTGCCGAGTCCGGCGGTGCGCAGTTGTTCGGCGACCATACGGTTGCGGGGGCTGTGCCGGGAGCTGCCGCTGCCGTGGGCGAACAGCACCACCGCACGGGCCGACGCCGGCACCACGACATCGCCCGCGAGCGCCTCGCCGTCGACGGGCACCATGACCGGCTGGGAGATCGGGGAGATCATCGCCGTCGTCTTCTTCCTCGCGGCCGTACGGTCCATTTCCCCGGTCCGTACGATCCTGTGGTCGATGTGTCCAGTTCCTTCCCTTCGCGTACCCCGTGTGCCGGTCATCGATCGTCCGGATCGGCCGGTCAATGAGCCGGGCGGACTCGGCGCCGCCCGCCGCCGTATGACCTGGCGGGTCACGGGTACCCGTACCGACGAAGGACCCCCTCTGAGGAGATGACTCGGATGCTGCTCATCGGCCTGCTGCTCCTCGCGGCCACCGGCGCCTTCACCGCCCTGGCCATCGCCGACAACCTGTCCGGCGGCCCCGAGTACACCGTGTCGGTACTGGACCACGACATCGCCACCATGAACGCGCTGGCCGTCTTCAGCTCCGGCCTCGCCTTGGCGCTCCTCTTCTGCCTGGGCCTGGTCGCGGCCGTGAACGGTGCGACGCACCGTCACCACCGGAAGCCACGGGCGTACGAGCCCGATGACACCACCGGCCTCCACACGATCGATCCGGGCCACCGGGCCTGACATGCCCTGGAGCGGCGGAAGGGCAGGCGGTGGGCATGGTCGGTGACACGGACGACGACATCCGGCTGCGGCGCCAGGGCGGCAGCGGCCACCGGGCTCTGCCGCACACGGCTGACGTGCGGATCGAGGCGTGGGGAGCGAGCCGCGAGCGCTGTCTGGTCGAGGCGGTGCTGGGGATGGTGGAGTGCTTCGCCGACGTCACGGCGGTGCGGCCCACCTCCGTGGAACACGTCCGGCTGGCGGAGAACAGCGACGACGACCTGCTGACCGCGCTGCTGGACGAGGTCGTCTTCCGGCTCGAGGTGGACGGCAGGGTGGCCGTCGACGTGGAGGCGGACACGGCCGACGACGGCCTCGACGTACGACTGGCATTGACCGAACTGGCAGACGTGGAGATCATCGGTGCCGTGCCCAAGGGCGTCTCCTGGCACGGACTGCGCATCGGGCCGGACCCGTACGGCTGGTCGTGCGCGGTGACCGTCGACGTGTGACGCAATGACTGTCGGCGTGTGAGGTGACAGTCGACATGTGAGGCGTGCGGTCAGGCGGAGGCGTACGACGGGACGCGACGCGTTCGACGGGGCTCAGGGGACGGCGGACGGACGCGTACGGCACGACGGGGCTCAGCCGTACGACGGGCGGACGCCTCAGCCCTTCACCACGCCCAGCGGGACCAGCCGGGCGACCGTGCGGCACAGCCCCGCGCCCTCGCTCGCCGCCACCACCTCGGCCACGTCCTTGTAGGCCTCGGGGGTCTCCTCCGCCAGGCCGCGCAACGACCGCGGGCGCACCGCGATGCCTTCCGCCTCCAGCCGGGCCCGCAGTTCCTTCCCGCCGATCGCACGCGCGGCCTGGTGCCGGCTCATGACCCTGCCCGCGCCGTGGCAGGTGGAGTGGAACGCGTCACCGCCGGGCACGCCGGTCAGGACGTACGAGGCCGTGCCCATGGTCCCGGGGATCAGCACCGGCTGGCCTACCTCGCGCAGGTCCTCCGGGAGGTCGGGATGCCCGGGCGGGAAGGCGCGGGTGGCGCCCTTGCGGTGCACGCACAGTCGGCGTCGCGTTCCGGCCACCGCATGGGTCTCGATCTTGGCGAGGTTGTGGGACACGTCGTACACCAGCGCCAGCCGGACGCCCGCGGCGCGGCGGAAGACCCGGCGGGCCGCGTCCGACAGCAACTGGCGGTTGGCGCGACCGTAGTTGGCCGCGGCGGCCATCGCGCCCAGGTAGTCCTGCCCCTCCGGCGAGTCGACCGGGGTGCAGGCCAGCTGCCGGTCGGGGACGGTGATGCCGTAGCGGGACATGGCGCGGTCCATCGCCCTGACGTGATCGGTGCAGATCTGGTGGCCGAGGCCGCGCGAACCGCAGTGGATCATCACGCACACCTGGCCGACGGCGAGCCCGAACGCGGCGGCGGCCGTCTCGTCGTACACCTCGTCGACCATCTGCACCTCGAGGAAGTGATTGGCCGACCCCAGGCTGCCCACCTGCCCCAGCCCCCGCTCCCGCGCCCGCTCGCTGACCTGTGCCACATCTGCGTCGGCGACCGCCCCGCCGTCCTCGCACCGCCGCAGGTCACGCTCCTCGCCGTATCCCTGCTCCACGGCGTACCGGGAGCCGCCCCGCAGGATCCGCTCCAGCTGTGAGCGTCCGATCGACCGCCACACCCCACCGGGTCCCGCGCCGCGCGGGATCGACCGGTCCAGGCCGTCCATGACCGCGTGCAGCGCTGGCTCGAACGCCCGGCGGTCGGAGTCCGCGGTCAGCAGCCGCACCCCGCAGGAGATGTCGAAACCGACCCCGCCGGGCGAGACGACACCGCCGTCGTCCACGTCGGTCGCGGCCACTCCGCCGATCGGGAAGCCATAGCCCCAGTGGATGTCCGGCATGGCGTACGAGGCGCCGACGATGCCCGGCAGCGTGGCCACGTTGGCGACCTGCTCGAGCGATTTCTCGGCGTCCCGCAGCAGCTTCCGGGAAGCGAACACCACCCCGGGCACCCGCATCTGCCCGTGCGGGTCCATACGGAAGCGGTGCGGACGTTCCTCGACGAGTTCCACGGCAGCCTCCCGTGTCCGGAACCCCCACGTCCGCGGTACCCGCATCAGACGCTCCCTACCGCCCCGGCGCACGGAGATCCAGCCCTCGGGGGCTTCGGCCGGCCTGCTGAGCACACCGCGCGCGTACTCGGTCTCGCGCTGGAGGGACGGCTCCTAGGCTGGAGGCATGGCCGACGGCGAGGTGACGCTGTTCGTCTGCGGTGACGTGATGCTCGGACGCGGCGTCGATCAGATCCTGGCGCGGCCCGGTGATCCGGCGCTGCGGGAGGACTACGTCCGCGACGCCCGGTCGTACGTGGACATGGCGGAGTTGGTCAACGGTCCGATTCCGGTCCCGGTCGATCCGTCCTGGCCGTGGGGAGATGTGCTGCGGTTGCTGGACGAGGCCGCCCCGGATGTCCGGATCGTCAATCTGGAGACGGCCGTGACGCGCGGTGACGCGTTCGCGCCCGGCAAGGCGGTCCACTACCGCATGCACCCGGCCAACCTGCCCGCTCTCGCGGTGGCCCGGCCCGACGTCTGTGTCCTGGCCAACAACCACGTGCTGGACTTCGGCCGCGAGGGACTGGAGGAGACGCTGGACTCGCTGGCCCGCGCGGGTCTGCGGGCGGCGGGCGCGGGGCGCAACGCCGACGAGGCGTGGGCACCGGTGGCGGTGCCCGTCTCGGCCGGCCATCGCGTGCTCGTCCTCGCCGTCGGGACCTCGTCCAGCGGCATCCCGCACGGCTGGGCGGCGGGCGCCGATCTGCCCGGCGTCGCCTACGTTCCCGACCTGTCGGCCGGCGCGGCCGCCGCGGTGGTCCGGCGCGTGCGGCAGGTGAAGCTGGCGGGCGACATCGCGGTCGTGTCCGTGCACTGGGGGTCCAACTGGGGCTACCGCGTTTCCCCGGGGCAGATCCGCTTCGCGCACGCCCTCGTGGACGGCGGCGTCGACGTCGTCCACGGACACTCCTCGCACCACCCCCGCGCCATCGAGATGTACCGCGACCGGCTGATCCTCCATGGCTGTGGCGACTTCGTCGACGACTACGAGGGCATCTCCGGGTACGAGGAGTACCGCGACGACCTGCGGATCGCCTACCTCGTCACAGTGGCGGCGGACACGGGCCGACTGACCGGCCTGCGCATGGTGCCCCTGCGGGCCCGGCGCATGCGGCTGGAGCCCGCGCCGGACGAGGACCGCGCCTGGCTGCGCGCCACCCTCGACCGCATCAGCGACGGTGTGGGCGTCACCCTGGAGCCCGACGGCACGCTCTCGGCGGCGCCGTCCGCCACCGTACGCGCGACGGGAACCGGCCCGTGAACCGGTGGCTGCGGCTCACCCTGCTCGGCGCGGGCGCGATGAACTCGCCGCGGTTCGCTCCCGCGGGTCTGCTGCTCCGCTACGGCGGACGTCGTGCGGCCTTCGACGGCGGCCCCGGCGCCGAACCGCCGCCCGGGCCGCTCGCGGGCTGGCTGGTCACCGACGAGCGGTCGGAACTGAGGTCCGCGCTGCGTCGGAGCGCGGCCGCGCGAGACGTCTCGATCCGGGCCGGTGACCTCGATCTCGGCGAGGTGCGGGTGCGCTGCCACCCGGTGGCCCACACGTCCCATGCCACGTACGGCTATCGCATCGAGGCGGGCGACCTGGTCGTGGTGTGGGCGCCGGAGTTCTGGGAGTTTCCGGCCTGGGCCGCGCGGGCGGACCTGATGTTCGCCGAGGCCGCTGCCTGGGGGCGGCCGATACGGTTCCGGGGCGGCGTAGGTGGCCACGCGAGCGTGCAGACCGTCGCCGAGGAGTCCGTACGGCACGGCGTGCGGCGGCTGGTCCACGCCCACATCGGGCGACCCAGCCTGCGCGCGATCGACGCCGGTCTGAAGCCTCCGGTGGGCGAGTGGGGTGTCGAGGGCCGTACATACTCACTGCGGCTGACACAGGCCGGCGGGCCGGGGTGAACCGGGAGGACGGATGAACGGCGACGGCCCGCGGTCAGCGCCTCGCCGGCCGCGACACCGGGGCCGACGGGGCGACGGGGCCGCGACTCCGGGGCACGCCGTGGACAACTCCGGCAGCGACACGACACCGAGGCCGACGCCGTTGACGAGTCCCGGCGTGCCGCCACGCGGCTCCGCTGCTCGCCCCGCTCATTGAGCGCTCTGCAGCGCCTCGAGCACATCGTCGTCCGTCAGCTGCCCGAAATCCTCGTACCACTCGCCGACGGCCATGAACGCGCTCGGCCGGTAGAGGCAGACCACGTCGTCGGCCTCCTGCCGCATCAGGTCGGCCGCTTCCTGTGAGGAGACGGGTACGGCCAGGACCAGGCGCTCGGGTTCCTGGCGCCGTACGGCGCGCAACGCGGCGCGCGCCGTCGAACCGGTCGCCAGTCCGTCGTCGATGACGATCACAGTCCGGCCGCGCAACTCGGGGGCCGGGCGGCCCTGCCGGTAGCGCTCCTCGCGGCGGCGCAGTTCCTTCCGTTCCCGCTCGACCACTCCTGCGAGGCCGGCCTCGGTCAGCCCCAGCCGGTCCAGGATCCATGTGTCGAAGAGGGGAGGATCGTCACCGGCGATGGCGCCGACGCCGAGCTCCTCCTGGAACGGGGCGCCGATCTTGCGTACGACGAGCACGTCCAGTGGGGCCTGAAGCTCTCGCGCGACCTCGCGTGCGACCGGGACCCCGCCGCGGGGCAGGGCGAGCACCACGGGATGCGGAAGGGCCCCCTTCTCCTGCAGGATGCGCAGCCGTTCCGCCAGCTCCTGTCCCGCCTGTCTGCGGTCACGGAACTGCATCTGCTTCTTCTTTCTCACAGCACCGGCAGATCACGCTTCTCACAGCATCGGCAGATCACGGTGCGACGTGCTTCTCACCTGTCACCGCGTACCCCACGAGTCATCATCCACACCGCTCACCTCGCCGACATCCCACGCACCGCTCGATCACCCCAGCTGAATCGAATCGCCGTGGACTCTGCCGAAGGGGACTGGGCGTGCCGGGGGACCGGGCCATGGCGTTCTCACAGCATTCACGCCGCCATCATGTCCAGGCCGTTGAGCTCGCGGGGGACCGAACTAGCGTCTTCTGGCCCCCCAACCCAACACAGTGAGGTTTCGATGTCCTCAAGACACTTCCTCGCCGGCCTGCTGCTGGTACCGGTGCTCGCCTCTCCGGTGGCCGCCCATGCGATGACGTACGACAGTTCGGGCGTGCCGCCTCAGAAGACCCACTTCGATCTGCAGGCCCACCGCGGCGGCATCGGCATGACGACCGAAGAGTCGCTGGAGGGATTCGGCAAGGCGCTGCGCCTCGGCGTGTCCACCCTGGAGCTGGACACCCAGATCACCAAGGACGAGAAGGTCGTCGTCAACCACGACCGGCAGGTCAGCGCCGTGAAGTGCCGTGACACGGCGCCGGTCACGCCGGGCGACCCGATGTTCCCGTACGTCGGGAAATACATCAAGGACTTGACGCTGGCTCAGATCAAGACGATGGACTGCGGTTACCAGCAGCTGCCCGGTTTCCCCGAGCAGGAGGTGGTCAAGGGCTTCCGGATGGTCGAGTTGAAGGACGTCCTGAACCTGGTCAAGAGCTACCACGCCCAGCAGGTCACGCTGAACATCGAGACGAAGGTCGAGGCGGGCGCGCCCGAACAGACCGCGCCGCGCGAGCTGTTCGTGCGTCGGGTCTACGAGGAGATCCACGCCTCGGGCATCGAGGACCAGGTCACCATCCAGTCCTTCGACTGGGGCGCGTTGAAGGCGATGCACAAACTGGCGCCGAAGTGGCCGCTGGTCGCGCTCACGAACTACGACTTCCTCCAGGTCGGCAAGCCCGGTGCCTCCCCGTGGCTCGGCGGGATCGACGCCGACGACTACGGCGGCGACTTCGTGAAGGCGGCCGCCACGATTCCCGGTGTCAGGGCCCTCTCCCCCAACTACGGCTTCCCGCAGAGCGGCAAGGTCGGCGATCCCGGCTTCCGCTTCTACTCCGACCGGACGATGATCTCCGAGGCACACGCCAGGGGCCTGAAGGTCGTCCCGTGGACCTGCGACGATCCGGCCACCGTCGAGGCGCTCATGGACATGGGCGTCGACGGCATCATCACCAACTACCCCAACCGCGTCCGGCAGATCATGGCCGAGCGCGGCATGCGCCTCCCCAAGGCGTACCAGCCTCGCTGACCCCGGACGAGAGGCTGCAGCCGTTACGCCGCGGAGCGCCGCTTCGTCCGCCCTTTGTCCAGGAAGCGGCGCAGCCGCGTCAACGGCCAGGTGTTGATCACGTCCTCCTTGGTGAGCCAGCCGCGCTGCGCCGTGCCCACGCCGTAACGCATGTTGGCCAGGTGGAGGGCGGCGTGGGCGTCGCTGTCGATCGCGAACTTCACACCGTGTCGCCCGGCCCGCAGGATGTCCTCGTCGCGCAGGTCGAGCCGGTCCGGATGGGCGTTGATCTCCAGGGCGGTGCCGGTGCGCGCACAGGCGGCGAAGATCGCGTCGAGGTCGGCGTCGATGCCCGGACGCTTGCCGATGATGCGGGTGGTGGGGTGGCCGATGATGTTGACGTACGGGTTCTCGCAGGCCCGTACGATCCGGCGGGTCAGCTCCGCCCGCCCCTGGTTGAAGTGCGAGTGCACCGAGGCCACGCACAGGTCGAAGGCGGCCAGGAACTCCTCCGGCCAGTCCACCTCGCCGTCGGGGTCGATGTTCAGCTCCGCGCCGTGCAGCAGCCGCATCCCCCCGCGCTTGCCACGCCTGCCGTACTCCCCGTCGAGTTCCCGTACGCGCCCGCGCTGTTCCAGCATGCGCTCGTCGGTCATCCGCTGCATGTAGAGGTTCGGGCCGTGGTCGGTGATCGCGTAGTAGGCATAGCCGCGCTCGGCGGCCGCTTCCACCATCTCCTCCAGCGGGGCGAGGCCGTCGGTGAGGTCGGTGTGCGTGTGCAGGTCGCCCCGGATGTCCGCCTCCGCCACCAGGTCGGGCAGCTCGCCGCGCAGTCCGGCCTCGATCTCGCCGCGGTCCTCGCGCAGCGTCGGCGGGATCCACGGCAGGCCGAGCCGGGCGTACACCTCCTCCTCCGTCTCGGAGACGATCTTCTTGCCGCTCTCGACGTCGAACAGCCCGTACTCGGACAGCTTGAGCTTCTGGTGCACGGCCAGCTCGCGGGTGCGGATGTTGTGCGCCTTCGCGCCGGTGAAGTACTGCAGCGCGGCTCCCCAGGACTCCGGCGGTACGACGCGCAGGTCGACGGCGAGGCCCTTGGTGGTGCGGATGGAGGTCTTGGTCTCGCCGTGCGCGATGACCTCCGTGACGAACGGCAGCTCGGTGAACGCCGCCATGAGCGGCGCCGACTTCTTGGCCGCGGCGAGCACGTCGATGTCGCCGATCGTCTCGCGGAAGCGCCGCAGCGACCCGGCGTACGCGCACTGCCGGCAGTCGGTCACCCCGGACAGCTCGGCGGCGATGTCCTCCGCGAGGTCCATGCCGACGTCGAGCCCGACGCGGTCCCCGGAAGACTTGAGGAGTTCGACGCCGTGGAGGATGTTCTCCTCGGTCTTGGGCCCGAAGCCCTTCAGGTCGCGCAGTCGCTCTTCGTGGATGGCGTCGACCAGCTCGTCGATCGAGGAGATGCCCAGCTCCTCGTACACCACCAACGCCTTCTTCGGGCCGAGCGTGGGGATGGCCGTCAGCTGCCGGACGCCGGCGGGGATTCTCGCCCGCACCTTCTCGATCGCGGACACGCTGCCGGTGGAGAAGTACTCGACGA
This sequence comes from Streptomyces sp. NPDC001530, assembly GCF_042894545.1. Lineage (NCBI taxonomy): Bacteria > Bacillati > Actinomycetota > Actinomycetes > Kitasatosporales > Streptomycetaceae > Streptomyces > Streptomyces sp. NPDC001530. The sequence goes on along the minus strand of NZ_JBIAVS010000023.1, from coordinate 197,051 downwards.
TCTTCTCGGCGATCGACTTGCCGACACCGGGGATCTGCTGGAGGCCCTTGACGTCGAGCGTGGACACGTCGGCGTGATGGCCGCCGATCGCCCGGGCAGCCTTCTCATAGACACGTGCCTTGAACGCGTCTCCTCCGGTGATCGAGATCAGGTCCGCGTATTCGTGGAACAGTGCGGCGACCTCGTCGTTGGACCGAGCCACACCTCCAGAGTAGGCACAGTCCGGCCGACGCCTCCCGCCGACCGCCGCGCCCCCATTCTGTCCGTCATAGGAGCCTGCGTCGGAAGGCCGAGGCCACGGGCACACACCGTCGAGCAACAAAGCGCCGTGGCCCATAGGCTGGCTTCAGGTCGCGGCGCCTCACCATCCGCCTGCGCCCGCACGTCGCCGTCCCCCGCGGCACCCGCTTTCACCACATTCCGCACACCGCCGTCTCAGCGGACGGGCGATTGGGGAGGATCTCATGACCGCAACCGTGGACCCGAACCGCTCCGAGTGGGATGTGATCGTGCTCGGCGGCGCTGCCGCTGGTGAGAACGCCGCCCAGTACGCAAGCCAGTTCTCCGGCCTGTCCTCGGTGCTCGTGGAGAACAGTCTGCTCGGCGGCGAGTGCTCGTATTGGGCGTGCATGCCCAGCAAGGCATTGCTCCGGCCGGTGGAGGTGGTGGACGCGGCCGCCCACCTGTCAGGCGTATCGACCCAGCTGGACCCCGCCGGGGTACTTGCCCGGCGCGACACCGTGATCAACGAGCTGGACGACACCTCCCAGGTGACTTGGGCTCTGAACACCGGGATCGACGTGGTGCGCGGCTATGGGCGGCTGGCCGGTGAGCGCACGGTCGCGGTGAGCCGTCCGGACGGTTCGGCCACGACGCTGACGGCCAGGCATGCCGTGGTCCTCGACACCGGTTCCTCGCCGGCCGTACCGGATGTTCCGGGCCTGCGCGCGGCGCTGCCGTGGACCTCACGCGATGTGACCACGATGCGTGAAGTGCCACGTCGGGTGGTCATCCTGGGCGGCGGCGTGGTCGCCTGCGAGGCCGCCACCTGGCTGCGCGGGCTGGGAGCCGAGGTGACGGTCGTCCATCGCGGCGAACGGCTGCTCGCCCGGTACGAACCGTTCGCGGGGACGCTCGTCGGTGCGGAGCTGACGGACGGAGGGGTGCAGCTGCGCACCGGACGCAGCATGTCCCACGTGCAGCGCTCCGACGCCCGTGACACGGGCCAAGGCCGCGTACACGGCGGTGAGGTGAGTGTGACCCTCGACGACGGTACGGTCATCGTGGCCGACGAGGTCGTCGTGGCTGCCGGGCGCACCCCGAACACCGACGACATCGGCCTGGAAACCGTCGGCCTGTCTCCTGGTGGGTATCTGGACGTCGATGACCACCAGGGTGTGCAAGGAGCGCCCGGCAGCTGGCTGTACGCCATCGGCGACGTATGCGGCCGCGCGCTCCTCACCCACATGGGCAAATACCAGGCACGTATCGCCGGAGAGGTCATCGCGGCACGAGCCGACGGCTCGGCCGACCTGCCGTCCGCCGCGGCGGGACACATCGGGTTGCCCCAAGTCGTCTTCACCACCCCCGAGGTCGGCAGCGCGGGCGCAACCGAGCAGCAGGCGCGGGAGGCGGGGGTCGATGTCGAGGTCGTCGAGTACGACCTCGGCGCGCTCGCCGGAACCTACGTCATGCGCTCCGACTACCACGGCCGGGCCAAACTCGTGATCGACCGTGCGGGCGATCTGGTGGTGGGGGCGACGTTCGTCGGCGCCGGCATCGCCGAACTCGTGCACTCGGCGACCACGGCGATCGTGGGACGCATCCCCCTGGCCACCCTGTGGCACGTCGTGCCCAGCTATCCCACAGCCAGCGAGATCTGGCTACGCCTCCTGGAGACAGTGCGCTCGCAGCGCCATGCGGCACCCGGCGGCTGAGACGCCCCCGGTCCGAGGGGCTCACTCCCTGGCGACCGCCGGCTTCCCGATCGCGGTGACAGTGACCAGCGGTAACGTCGGCACCCTCAACACCACCACGACCGCCGTCGCGGACGGCTACTGGCGCTGGAGCTTCGCCGGAACCAGCGCGACCGGAGCGGCCAACGCCGCTGGTGACTACGTCGACGTAACTGCGGGCTGACCTGGCAGGCGCCGCACCCGGCGAGGTACGGCGCCGCCCCTCAGCCCGCTTCCGTCATCTCCCGGATCCTGGACGGATCTGGGCGTCAGAAACGTCGCCTGGTACGGAGCAAGAACACCAAGCCCAGGATCATGAGAACCGTTCCGGCCGCGGCCGGCCAAAGGTGCGTGCCGGTCTCGGCCAGCCCGCCCGTGACCGCCTGAGGCTCCGTCTGCGACCCGGCTGACGGAGCGTCCCCGCCCGCGGACGGCGTCTGAGTGCCGACGGCTGCCCCGCTCCCGCTGCTGGGTTCGTCGTCCGAGCCGTTCTGCGGCTGAACGGCCGCATCGGTCCCGGCGGAAGAGGGCGTCGCATAGGCCTTAGGACTGGCAGAGACCTTAGGGCTGGCAGAGACCTTAGGGCTGGCAGAGACCTTGGGAGTCGCACTCTCGTGGTCGTCGTAGTCGCCGCCCACGCCGCCGCCGTCGCCCGAAGGTGCCGTGCCCGGCGACGTGGTGGGGGGCTGCGCCGACTGCTCGCCCCCGGAGTTACCGGGGTCGGCCCCGGCGCTGCCGCCGGACGAGGCGTCAGGAGACGGGGACGGCGTGTCCTGCGGCTGCTCACCGGCACCGGCGCCGCAGTCACGACCGGAGTTGATGCAGTCGACCACCTGGTTCATCAGGTTCCCGGTCATGACGCTGATGAAGTCGTCGTGGTCGGTGATCGGTTTGTGCAGCTGCTCCGGGAAGCCGTCGACCGCGTAGGCGTTCTTCACCTGGCCGTTCTGGATGACCGGCTGCGGCACGCTGTACACCAGGCGCATCGTCAGCTGCGGGATCGCCTTGAAGCCGCCTGCGCAGTTGCCGTTGGCGTCGGCGAACGCGACGTGCGTGCGGTGGTTGGCGCTGTCGATGTTCTGACCGTCCCAGCAGCTCTGGAAGGCGAAGGTCCGGACCACGTCGCTGCCCTGCGGGCAGATCGGGTACTTGTCCGTCAGCTGCACCTTGTTCTCGAAGCCGGTGCAGCTCCAGTGCGCGTTGGCGTTGCCCGGGCCGTTGGTGAAGGCCTTCGCGTCACCGGTGATGATGCGCAGGAACTGCGGCATCGCGACGACCTTGCCGGTCGGGCTGCCGACGTACTCGATCTGCGCCTGCTTGGCCACGAGGATCTTGCCGACGTTGCCTTCCTTGCCACCGCCGTCGGCGTTCTGGTCGAAGTCCTGCGTACCGTCCTGGACACGGACCACCGGCCAGTAGTACGCCGACAGGTCGTCCTTGTTCTCGCAGCTGGTTCCGCCCTGGAGGAACGTGTCGTTGCTGGAGAACGCGTCGACCTTCTGGTTGCCGACGTAGTCGTGCAGGTGGTGCGCGCCGTTGGCCACGCCGGGCGCCACGATCACGTTGTCGGTGTTGTGGTTCCCGTTCGCGTTCGCACCGCACAGCGTGGTGAACGTACCGGTCGAGGCGTCGCGGGTCGTGTCGGGCTTCGCCGGGACGTTCGGCGCGACCGTCGTGATGTCGACGAAGTCCGAAGCAACGGGACCACCGGTGGCTTGACCGCCGCTGGCCTGACCGCCGGTGGCCTGACCACCAGTGCTCTGCTGGCCGTTGTCGCCCTGGCTACCTGAGGCGTTCTGGGCCGGATCGGCCGTCATTGCGGTGCAGTTCGCAAGGCCGTCGATCGAGTCCGGGGCAGTGCCGCCCACCTGCTGGTAATCGGCCTTGATCCGGCCCATGACGTCGGTCCGCTTGTCCTTGAGCGGCCCGAGGATCGCGTTCTGGACGTAGTTCCCGTCATTCGCCTGCGCCTGCCGCGTCGCGGCCAGCCGGGTGTACGCCTCGGTGATCTGCTGGTCGAGCGTCGCCAGCTCCGCGTCCACCTGCGACTTCGCCGCGCTGGGCACGTTGGTCAGTTTCTGGCCGACGTCGGGGCAGTCGATCGTGACTGTTCCCGACGCCGGAAGCTGATCGCTTCCGCTCGGGTTCGACTGCTGGGCCGACTCGCCGAAGCCGCCTTCGGTCGCGGAAGCGTAGACGTTCGCCGCCACCAGCCCCCCGCCGCCCAACATCAGCGCGACCGCTGCAAAGGTCGCGCGCCGTGCGCCCGTTGGGCGTCTGCGCCTGCTGCGTCTCAAGGAAGTACCCCTACGCCTAGTGGTCGACTGGCATGAAAATCCCCCGCCCCATACGGAAACCAGCCCGGCAGTGTTCAATCGCCTCACGAATTCACAGCAACCTGATAGCAACCGCGCCGTACGCACTGCCAGGGCAACGTCAGCCGGATGGTCGCCCGCAGCTCGGCGCACCCGTCGTTCAGCCTGGCGGGGGCGGGAGCGGCCGGAGCACCGCAGCACTCGCCGGCGATGCTCCCGGGCCGACGGGACCGCCAACGTCTTTACCATCGGCCCCGGTTGGCAGTCGGCGGCCGGCCCGATCACGGCCACCTGTCGGCACGAGGGCGAAGTCCTTGCGCCCGGCGGCCCGGCGCGACCAGCCCTGCACCGTCCAGCCGATCTGTCGGAGGATGCGCCAGGTCTGCGGCGGACTGAAGCGGCGTGAGAGTCAAGTAGTGATTACGCTGTGGCCGTTGATCCACGTTGCGGTTGGGGCCCGCTTCGGGGATGTGAGCGGGTGGGGCATCACTACGACGTCCGGAGGGTGCTGGGGCATGAACGATGATGCGCGGAGCCGCGTCGGCAGCTTGCGCCATCGGGCGCCGGTGGCGTGCGGCCTTGTCTTGATCCTGAGTCTGGCCACGACCGGTTCTGTGCGGGCAACGAGCGCCGAGCAGGGTCCCAGGCCGCCGGGATGGGCCCGGCTCTGCGACTCTTCGCTGAACGGGCCTGCCGCTGAAGCTCTGGTACGCCTCACCGGACGCAGGCACGTGCAGGAGTACCGGGGGGTGCACGCCTCGCTCGTGGAGGCTGCTGACAGCGTGCGGGGATGGGATGACGACGGCGAGGATTTCTGCACGCTCTACACCCCGGCACCGCTCGCTCCGGCAGAGTTGAAGATGGCCGCCGACATCTGGGTCGGCACTGCCTCGTACCCCGTGACGCAGAGATCGAGCGAAGAGGGCTACCTGTATTTCGGTATGGGAGAGACCACCGAAACCTTCGCCGTCGCGGGGGCCAGGCCCGGCGGGTTTGGGCGTAGCGCATGGCTCGACTTCCACTGTCAGGGCATGGGGAGGAGCTCGGTACGGATGGCACTCAAGGTCCACTGGCCCTTCCGCGGCGATGCCCGCCGGCAGGCTGTCGACATGGTCACCGTGGTCCACTCCGTGGCCCTGAAGTTCAGTGAGGAGCTGGGTTGCGGCCCGGAGGCCGAACTGCCGGCTACGCCACCGACGGAGCCGATCGAGGAGTCCGCACCATGACGTCGGCCCCGGTGCCGTTGGCTTTGGCGTACGGCGCCGAGGTCGCCGGAACGACTTTGGCCCGGAGCCGTGTTGGCGCCCTGCCGCCGCTGAGGCACTCGGCACCGGCACTGCGCGCCGTACTGTTGATCTTCGGCAGCCGTGAGCGAGCGGAGCTCGGGAAACCCGTCGCAGGCCGACGGCCTCAGTTCGCGGGCGGGTTCGCTGCTGGAGACCTCCCGATCACCGGCGTTGTCGGTCGAAGCGGAACGGTGTAAGGGCCTCCGGGCGGCGGCCGGTGCGGACGTATTCGGTGAGCTGGTGGCCGGTGACAGGGCCCAGAGTGACGCCGAGCATGCCGTGGCCGGTGGCCGCGAAGGCGTTGCCGTATCCCGGTACGCGGTCGATGACCGGGAGCCCGTCGGGCAGGAAGGGCCGTCCTGCGACCCAGGGATCGCGGATCAGGCCGACGAGGTCGTCCGGGTCGTCGAACCAGTGGCCCAGGTAGTGCCGGCTGGCGAGCGCGACGGCGACGACGCGGCGCCAGTCGAGGCGGTTGTTGTTGCCGCTCAGCTCCATCGTGCCGCCGATCCGTGTGGTGTTGCCGATCGGTGAGGCGACGGCCCGGCGTTCGCCGAAGTACAGCGTGTGCCGGGGCGCCGGGTCCAGGGCCACCGAGAAGCTGTAGCCCTTGCCGGCCTGGAGCGGCAGCGGCTGTCCCAGCGAGCTGAGCAGGCGTGCGGAGCGCATGCCGGCCGCGATGACGGCGGCCGCGCAGGGAATCTCGCCCTGTGCGGTGCGCAGCGCGGTGACGCGCCCCTCGGTGGTACGGAACCCGATGACCTCCGTATCCTCGTGGATCTTCACCCCTGATGCGGCCAGTGCCTCGCCGAGCCCGCGGGCGAACGCCTCGGGGTCGACCACGCCCTCTCCCTCGACCAGGTACGCCGCGCGCACCCGCGGGGACAGCGCCTCGTCCAGGAGGCGGGCCGCGTCACCCGTGACGACCTCGTCGGGCATCGGGTAGCGGCCGTCCGCCATCTCCCGTTGGAGCGCGAGGTGGTGACGGGCCGCGGCCGGTGACAGGAAGGCGTGCACCATGCCGGGACGGGTCAGGGTCGTTTCGACACCGGCCCCGCGCAGGCCGTCGAAGAGCTCGAAGGTGGTGCGGTTCAGCTCGGCGATCGCCGCGTAGCCGCGCCGGAAGGCGGTCGGTGTGCTGCTGCGCCAGAACCGCCACAGCCAGCGTACGAACGCCGGATCGGGAAGGGGCCGCAGATACAGGGGCGAGTCGGGTCGGCCCAGTGAGCGGAGCGCGTAGCGCACAACTCCCGGGGCCGGGACGGGTGTCGAATGGCTGAGGCAGATCCAGCCGGCGTTGCCCCGGGACGCCCCGGAGCCCAGGCCACGCCGCTCGACGACCTCGACCGGAAGGCCCGCCTGGGCCAGGTAGTACGCGGCGCACAGTCCCACGACGCCGCCGCCGACCACCACCACGGGGCCGTCGCCGGCCAGACCGGGTGTGCCGCTCACGACGTGGATCCGTACGCGGCAAGGAACTCCCGGGTCCGGGCCTGGGCGGGGTGGTCGAGGACGTCCTGGGGCCGGCCCTCTTCCACGATCCGGCCGCCGTCGACGAAGACAACATGGTCGGACACCTCGCGGGCGAAGGGCAGTTCGTGGGTGACCAGCAGCATCGTCATGCCGTCCGCGGCCAGCTCCCGCATCACGCTCAGTACCTCGCGGGTGGCCTCCGGATCCAGGGAAGAGGTGGGTTCGTCGAAGAGCAGCACTTCGGGCCTGAGCGCGAGCGCCCGTGCGATGGCGACCCGCTGCTGCTCTCCGCCGGAGAGCTGGTCCGGCTGGGCGAGACCGCGGTGCGCGACGCCGACCCGCCGCAGCAGGGCGACGGCCCGCTCCAGTGCCTCCTGCTCCGCGACGCCCGCCTTGCGCTGGGCGAGGACGATGTTCTCCACGGCCGTGAGGTGCGGGAAGAGGTGGAACTTCTGGAAGACCATGCCGACGGTGCGACGCAGCCGGGGCAGGTCCCGGCAGACGGTCCGGCCGCCGCTGTGCACCACTTCGCCGACGACCTCGACCGTGCCCCGGTCGGGTCGTTCCAGCAGGTTGACGCAGCGCATCAGGGTCGTCTTGCCGCCGCCGCTCTGTCCGATGACGCTGACGATGCGGCCGCCGTCGACCTCCAGGTTCACGTTGTCGAGCACCAGACGGCCGTCGAAGGACTTGCTCAGCCCCTCGATCCGTACGACCGCCTCGCTGGAGAGGGGTGGAACGGATTTCGCCGTGGTGACGGGCTCGGTCATACCGCCGCCTCCTTCCGGTCGGCTCCCGCGCCGAGATCGGCGGCGAGCAGCGCACGAGCCGCTCGCACGCGCCGCCGTCGCCACGGGGACAGCGGAACGCCCGCCCGTACCTTCCTCTCCAGGAGCAGGAGCAGCTGGGAGAGCGGATAGCACAGGGCGAAGTAGACGGCGGAGATGACCAGATACACCTCCAGCGCACGGAAGGTGGCCGAGGTGATGAGCCGCCCCTCCGACATCAACTCGGCGGCGGAGACGGTGACGAGCAGCGAGGTGGACTTCAGCAGGTCGACCAGCATGGTGTTGGTGCCGGGCAGCGCCTGCCGGACGGCCTGCGGCAGGACGACATGGGCGAAGATGCCCACCCTGCCCAGGCCGAGCGCCTCACCGGCCTCTGTCTGCCCGGCGTGTACCCCGCTGATCGCGGAGCGGAAGATCTCGGACAGATAGGCGGCGTAGAAGACGATCAGGCTGAGACAGCCCGCGGTGAACACGTCCAGCCGGATCCCGGCCGAGGCCAGTCCGAAGTAGGTCAAGAAGATGATGGCCAGGAGCGGGACGTTCTTGAACACCTCGGTGTACACGGCGGCGACCATGCGCGCGGGCCACGTCCTACTCAGCCGGAGCAGCGCCACCGCCAGGCCGAGCAGCACCGCGCCGACGAAGCTGACCACTGTGTAGGAGACGGTGCGTCCGAGCGCGTCGAGCAGGTCGGAGCGGTAGTCGGACCAGGGGACTTGGAAGAGACCGGACATGTCATCCCCTCACTGACCGAGCTGTCCGAGCTGTCCTATGGACGGCGGCGTCCAGTCGCTGGGCCGGTCCACGCCGCGCCGAGCGGTGGCCACATCGGCGACCGGCTTGAGGAACTGCTCGGGATCACCGCCGTACTTCTTGACGAGTTTTGCCATCTCGCCGTTGGTGTACATGGCGTCGATCTGTGCGGAGATCGCCTTCTCCAACTTGGTGGCCTTCTTGGGGAGGTAGAAGCCGGTCTGATACGGCAGGAAGTACTGGTAGGCGGGCTTCGCCTTGACCTCGGCGGCGGTCGGCGGTGTCAGGTACTCCGTGCTGATCTTCAGGTCCGGGCGCTGCTTCTGCGCCGCGATGATGATCAGCGGGTCGAGGAAGCCGACGTCGACGCGGCCGGCGCCGAGGTCGTCGAAGACGCCGTTGGCATCCGGGTAGGCGTGCAGCTTGGCCCCGGGGACGGACTGGATCGACTTGACCCAGACATAGCCCTCGACCGTGCCCAGACTCCGGCCCTTCAGGTCGTCGACCGTCTTGTACGTCTTACCGCTGCGCACGGCCATCGCCGGCGGCGAGTAGTAGGGCGGGTCGGTGAACAGTCCCTGCTTCTGCCGGTCGGCGGACCAGGCGACGCCCCCGATGGTGATGTCCACCCGGCGCGACTGCACCCCGGCGAGCATGCCGGCGAAGTCGGTTACCTGGGGCTTGACTTGGAGGCCCAGCTTCTTGGCGACGTAGGTGAGGATGTCGCCGTCCAGGCCGACGATCTTGCCGCCCTGGACGCTGGTGTAGGGCGCGTACGGCTGGACGGCCACCTTGATGACGCCGGGTGTGAGGGTGCCCAGCGCGGCGGTCTTCGCGGACACGTTCTTCGGGGCGTCGTCGCTGCCGGAACCGCAGGAGGCGACGGATGAAAGCAGCAGTATTGCGAACAAAGCGGATGCGAGGGGACGTGCACGGGTCATCGGCTTGGGCCTTCCGTCCGGGCGCTGAAGGAACCCGCCGTTCACCGCACTGTGCCCCCGGCGGGGATGTTGATTGGGCCCATACGCTAGAGACCGGCTCGGCGCGCGTCACCGGTCACTCCGTATGAAGTTGTGGCCGAAATCGCGCGGTCCCCTGTACGGTGCGCCCAAACCCGGCCCATCCCCCGGCGGGAGGAACACCCGTGCTGAGCCCGTCACTCGCCCAGGAGATCGCCGCGGACACCTCGGCCGTCATCGGCTTCAACGTGCTGATCACCGATGCGGAGGGCATGGTCATCGGCAGCGGTGACAGCAGCCGGGTCGGCTCCTTCCACGAGGCGTCCGTCGAGGTCGTCCGCACCCAGGAGCCCGCCACCCACAGCGCCTCGCAGGCTCACAAACTGCGCGGCGTGCGGCCCGGAGTCACCCTGCCCCTGGTCACGGGTGGACGGGCCGTGGGGACGGTCGGGATCACCGGAACACCCGCCCAGGTGCGCCGCTTCGGCCTCCTGGTGAAGCGTCAGACGGAGATCCTGCTCCGGGAGTCCGTGATGCTGCGCTCCCGCCTGCTCGCCGAGCGGGCCTCGGAGACACTGCTCGCCGACATCGCTTCGTACGACCCACAAGTCGTCGAGGGCGAGTTCCTGATGTTCCGTGCCGCCGAACTCGGCTTCGACCTGCGACTGCAACGGGCCGCGGTGGCCATCGAGGTGACCGTGCCCAGCGCGGCCGCCCGACGCCGCAGCGCCCGTACGCAGGACATGGCACTGGTCCGCTCGGAACTGCTCCGAACCGTCCGCGAGGTGTTCGCCGACCCCCAGGACATCGTCGCTTCCACGGCTCCCGGCTGGATCGGCGTCCTGCACCGGCTCCCCGCCCAGCACCCGACAGCGTCCTTGGTCGGCGCCTGCCAGCGGCTCACTGACGTCATCGCCGCACAGGACGGTCTCACCGCTCGCGCGGGCATCGGCGAGCCGGCCACCTCCGTCGGTGGTCTGCACGACTCCTACCAGGACGCATGCGACGGACTCCGCCTGGGCGCCCGCCTGACGGGCGGTTCCTCCGTCCACGTCATCACCGATCTACGGGTCCACCAACTCCTGGCGGCGGTGGGGCAGCCCGCACGCAACCGCCTGCTCGAGCTCACCACAGCCGACCTGCGCGCCCAGACGGACTGGCCGGCGCTCCGCGACACGATCACCGCCTGGTGCGAGAACGGCTTCAACCTCGTCCGGGCCTCGGCAGCCCTGCACATCCACCGCAACACGGTCATCTACCGAATGAACAAGATCGAGCAGATCACCGGCCGCCCGCTGCGTGAGCACCGAACCACCATGGCTCTGTACCTCGCCTGCCTGGCGGATCAACTGGCCGGTGGCGTCGATGAGGATTGAGCCGGCCCGCCCCGGCCATCGCTCTCATCGCGCGTGACGTACTGCCGCCCGCGAACACACGAATCAACTCACTTCGTGCCGTTGAAAGTCCACTCAATCAGCGTTGGGGGCGATCGGCGGTCATTCGATCCCCAGGGGCCCGACTCCCAGGTCCTTACGCATGAGTTCGCGCATCCGGGCCATGGCCGTTCGACGTTGTGCGATCAGGGGCACGCCCTCAGCGGAGTCGACAGCGACTCCCCGGGCGTAGGCATCGCGCATCCGGCGCAGGCTGTGAAACGCCTCATTCCCAGCTGTCACGACCTGCTGCGGACCCACGAGCCAAAGGCGTTCGCTCGCCGTGTACAGGCCGGTGCCGCGGAAGGCTTCCCGCACCGCCGCCTCACGCGCCGACTCGGACATGTGATCGCCCAGTGCGACGGCACGCATGTCCTCACCGGCTGCCTTGAGCGCGGAGACGAACTCCGTGTACACCTCGCGTCGCACTTCCAGGGCATGCCGGGTCTCCTCGCGCCGCCACCGGTTGCGATCGGCGATCAGAGTCGCAGCGATACCGATAACGGCGCCGGTGAGTGTGGAGAGCAGGGGTATCCAGTTCATGCGCGGCAGCTTGTCTGAACCAACGCGGCCTACACCAGGCCTTTCGCTGCCTACCGGTTGTAACCTCCGGCAACCGGGTCCCGACGCCCCCCTCTTGACGTCTCCATCGACGGGCTCGACATTCTTCATCGACGGGCGAACCGGCGTGCCAGCAGGACTGCCAGGACGGTGACGAGGCCGGCGAAGACCAGCACGGCGTCACGGACCGGCACGGTCTGTACGGCCAGTCCCAGGCCCAGTACCGGCAGGGACAGCCCCAGATAGGCGGCGAGGAAGAGTCCGGTGAGCGTCTCTCCGCGGCGCTCGGGCACGGCCAGCGAGAGCACCCTACTGACGCTGCCCTTGAAGGCCGTACCGGCCGCCGCACCGGAGACCACGCCACCGACGAGGAACAGCGGGAGGTCGGCGGCCCAGACCGCCGTGGTCAGGACGACCATGCCGACCGCGAGGGACCCCAGGCCCACGAGCAGCTGGGTGCGGGTGCCCAGGCGGGCGAGCAGGATCTGGGCCAGCGCGGCCGAGGCGAAGACCAGGAAGGCCGCGAGTCCGGTGACGGTCGGGGAAGCGACGTTCAGATCCCTGAGGACGACCGGCGTCAACGAGGTGAACAGACCGAAGACCGCGAAGGCGATCAGAGCCGCGCCGGCCGCGGCGAAGAACGCGGGGCGGGCGTGATCGGGAACGCTGACGCGCTGGGGGCGGTAACGCGGCCGGGGCTCGGGCCGCTCCACGGTCTCCGGCGCCAGGACCACCGCCAGCGCTCCGAGGACGAACAGCCCGAGGAAGATCAGGTACGGCGTGTGCAGCGGGGCCGGAACGTGCTCCGCCAGGACCCCGGAGATCAGTGTCCCGAGCCCCAGCCCGCCCAGGTTGGCACCCGTGGCCACCACGTTGGCGCGAAGGGGCGAGGCGCCGGGCCGGGCCAGCCGGTGCAGGTCGTCCAGGTGGGCGGTGGCCGTCGCCGTCAGCAGTCCCACGCTCAGTCCCGACAGCAGGCGGGCCACGAGCAGGGCGGGGACGGAGGACCAGCTCACGAAGATCGCGGCGGAGCCGATGCTGAGCACGATCGCCGGAAGCAGGACCTTTCTGCGCCCGAACCAGTCCGACAGGTGTCCGGCGAGGAAGAGTGCCGTCAGCACGCCGACGGCGTAGGTGGCGAAGACGATGGTGACAACGAACGGACCGAACCCGTCAGCCCGCTGGTACAGCGGGTAGAGCGGGGTGGGCACGGTGGAGAAGGCCATGGTCAGGGTGAAGGTCGCGGCGACGAGCCAGAAGCCCGCTTGATGACGGGCGGCCGAGTGACGCCGTGTGACGCCTCCCCCGGCCCCCGTCGCTCGGGCGCTCCCTCCCTGCGCCGGGGTTGTCCTGGTGGGAAACACGGTCATGAGCCTCTCCTTCGACGGATCCCGCAGGTGGCTACGTGACCAGGTCAACCCCGACCGAGAGGCCGACCTTCCGCACTCGGAGCGATAATGGACGAAGACTGTTATCTCTCTAGGAGATGATCCGCCATGGACCTGCGACAGATGGAAGTCGTTGTCGCCGTCGCCGAAGAGGGCGGATTCACGGCCGCGGCGCAGCGGCTCCACGTCGTCCAGTCCGCCGTGTCGAGCACGGTGCGCGCGCTGGAGCGGGAGCTGGGCTCGCGGCTGTTCGACCGCACCACGCACCGAGTGGCCCTGACGCCGGCCGGCGAGGCTTTCGTACCGGCCGCGCGTACGGCGCTGCGCGCGGCGGAACAGGCGCGGACGGCGGTGGACGCCGTTCAGGGGCAACTGCGGGGCACGGTGACGGTCGGCACGATGCAGGGCGTCTGGGCCGGCCTCCCCCACGCCCTGGCCGCGTTGCGGGCGGAGCACCCCGGAGTGGTGGTCCGGCTCCGGCAGGCCGCGGTGGTCGACATTCGTCAGGCGCTGCGCGACGGGGCAGTGGACCTGGCCGTGGTCGCCCTCGACCGGCTGCAGCAACGGGGGCTGGTCACCCGCCGGCTTGCCCGGGAGGAGATGGTGCTGGTGGCCTCTCCCCGGCGGGACCTCACCGCAACGGGGGACGAGGGGAAGGTCGCACTCGAGGAGGTGGCACGGCTTCCCCTGGTGGACTTCGCTCCCGGCTGGGCGGTCCGTCATGCCGTCGACCGCGCGTTCCGTGCCGCTCTCGTCGAGCGCGACACGACCTTCGAGGTCAACGACATCGTGGCGGCGGCCGAACTCGTCCGCCACGATCTGGGCGTCTGCATCATGCCCAAGTCGATCGCCGCGCGCTTCCCCGACCTGACCGCGCACCGGATCGAACGCCACGCGCCGCACTGGAACGTCATGGTCGTACGGCCCCGGGGCGAGGCGCCGCCGGCAGTCGCCGCCCTACTGCGGCACATCCCCTGACGGCGCCGCGCGTGACAGCCTGCCTCAACGCCGCCGCCCCGCCACCCCGCTCAGTCGACTCCGGCGCCGAACAGGTGCAGGTTCGCGTACTCCGGCAATGTCACCGACGCGATGTGCTTGCGTCCGGCGCCTGGAAGGGTCTGGTGGCGAAGACGTACACCGGGCCGCCGTGGCCGGGATTGCGGTACTCGGTCTTGGCCACCACGGTGTTGTCGAAGACGGGCTGGGAGCCACCGCCCGGCAGCACCCGGTCGCCGAACGACAGATCCGCAACCCACGGCCTGAACGCCCTGCGGACGGACCCGACCGGCCCTCACGCAGCTCCGCAGGGCCACCGGGCAGGCCGATGTCGTCAAGCCCTTCCGTAGCCGGGGGTTTGGCAGGGCCAGGCACCCGGCCACCGGCCGTGGACACGCGGGCCGGGGTCAGTGATGAGCGCCGCGGCCGCCGATATGAACAGCCAGCGTCTGTGAACCGGACCTCCTTGGGGCCGCCACCCGTTGCAATGAGTGACGGGAGCAGCGATCGTGCCAGACCCGGGAACACGACGGCAAGCCCGAATTCGGGGGCAGTTGGGGCCGAGAGGGGTCGCAGCGCTGCGCGATCGGGATGGCGGACCTCTGGCCGGACTGCTGCACCTGCCCGCCGGTCCGGAACGGCACCACAGCCTCCGCGCGACCATCGCAGGCCGGCCCACCCGCTGCTCGCGGCAACCCTCAGATTCCCAGCCGGTCCAGCAGCCGGAAGAACAGCTCCTCCGCAAAGTCCGCCTCCTCCTCCGAGAAGACCTCGACGAGGCCCGGCAAAGCCGGGGTGCGGGCCGCCGCGGTCGCCCATGCTGCCGCGGCTCGCGCGGCGGGTTCCGGGCCGGGAACTCGGGGTCGAAGTCCTCGTCGTCGTCCTCGCAGTAGGCCTCATCGCCGCGCACGCGAGGCACGCTCGCCAGTGGCCGCCGGTCGTCGCACGCCGGGCGAGCCGCTGCCGCGCCCAGTCCATGAACGGCCCGACGAACGCTTCGAGTTCGGCGTAGGCCTTGTCCAGCAGGGCCGCCACATCCGCGACCGGGTCGTCGTCGATGCGCAGCGTGATCTTGCTCGTGACGTCGTCCCGCAGGCGTACGAGGCCGTCGTCCGGGTTGGTGCGGGTCTCTTCCAGCAAGGTCCTGCGGTCCAGCAGTCGCACCATCCGCGGAACGGCCTCCCCCGGTGAGGGCCCGAGCGAGCCGGACAGGGCAGACCGAGGGGCGGGCCTGACTCGTCGGTGCGCACCTCGGTCATCGGTGCCGTACCTGTGACGCGGCTGTGACCCGGAACTATGGCCTCCACCACAGTCGGGGGTCCCCGGCCCTGATGAGCTGGCCCGATGCGCAGAACCGTCCCCCTTTCCCTGGTCCTCGCTTCAGCCATCGCCCTCGCGGCGTGTGGGCAGCACGCCGACCTGCCCGCGTCCCCTGCGCGGCCCACCTCGTCGGACGACCCGAAGTTCCTGCCGCTGGCCGCGTACGACATGCCCGACGACGACGGTCGTACGGTCGGTAAGGCCCGGTGGACGCTCGCCAAGGAGTGCATGGTCCGTCTCGGGTTCGACGGCCTGAAGAACCTCGTCATCGACCCCATGCCCGCCTGGCCCCAACGCCCCGCCGGCACGGGCGTGGTGACGGCCGTTCTGTACGCCTCGGACGACTTCCGCTACGGCATTCAGGACCCCGAGCAGGCCGCGCGGTACGGCTATCACGCGGTGCAGGCCGACTATCAGCGCCGCTACCCGGAGAAGAAGTGGACCCTCCCTCAATACCTCGCGCTCACCGGCGAGTTCGTTGGGGACGATCCGAAGACGGTCCACGGCCACCGCATTCCGAAGCGCGGCTGCCTCGGTGAAGCGGATCGCACGATCTACGGGACGAATCGCCAGGACCGGAAGGATCCGGTACTGGACCTGGAGTCCAAGAGCCTCCAGCAGGGCATGCGGGACCCCGCCTGGAACAAGGCGGCCAAGGCGTGGTCGGCCTGCATGCGGAAAGCGGGCTACCACTACGCCACTCCCAAGGACGCCGAGATCGGTCAAGACCGTGAACGCCAAGAGCTCGAGGAAAGGCTGTCCGAGCGGCGGCACGACCCCGACGAGCCGTCCGCCCTCGAGAAGGAGACCGCGACCGCCGACGCCCGCTGCAAGCAGCGGACCGGCTACGTCCGCACGGTGCACGCAATCGACGTACGCATCCAGAACCAGCTCATCGCCAAGAACCGGCCCAAGCTGGAGGAACAGCGCCGCTGGAACCGCGACGCGGCCCGTAAAGCCCACGACATCCTCGAGGACCGGTCGTGAAAACAGGCCTGGCCGCGACCGCGCTCGCCCGCGGCCTTGTCCTCACCGCGAGAGCAGTAGAGCGCGGCGGTTTGTCGAGCGCTGCGGCCGAGTCGACCCGGACGCCACTCGGCGACCCCACTGACCTTGAGAGGGCTCGCCGCTCCTGGTCCCCTTTCCCTAACGCCGACGCCAGGGCAGCACCTCCTGATCGTCCTGGGCGGCGTCCACGCGCTGAAGTGCGGCGTTGATCGCCGCGCCGATCTCCGCGAACTGGCGCACCTGGTCGGGGGTCAGCGCGTCGAAGACCGCGCGGCGCACGGCCTCGACGTGGCCGGGGGCCGCCTCCTCCAGAAGCTGACGCCCCTGCGCGGTGAGCACGGCGAGTTGGTTGCGCCGGTTTGCGGGGTCGTCGCGGCGGTCCACGTAGCCGACCTGCTGAAGGCGGGTCACGGCGTGGGTGAGCCGACTGCGAGTGATCTTCAGACGCTCGGCCAGCTCGGACATGGTGAGGGTCTGGTCCGGCACGGAAGAGAGGTGGGCGAGCAGCGTGTAGTCAGCGTGCGTCATCCCCGCGTCCTTGCGCAGTTGGCGGTTCAGGTAGTCGGACAGCAGGGTGGAGAACTCGACGTAGGCGAGCCAGGCTCGTCGTTCCTCGGTATCCAGCCAGCGTGGCGTCGTGGGCATGGTCACACTTTAGCCAGCCACTGTTTGAATCTTCAAACCTTCAGGCGTAGCGTGCACCGCAACGCAACGTTTGAAAACTCAAACGATTGCTCGCATAAGAGAGGCAGCACATCGCCATGAAGCACAGGAACAAGCTGATCGGCGCGGCCATCGCCACCACCCTGGCCCTGACAGCCGTCGCCACGACCGCCATGGCCGACACCACCGCGCACCGGCACACCGCCATGAGCGAGCAGGACCAGCTCCAGGCCCTCTACAAAGCGGCCAAGGCGGAGGGCGGCAAGGTCACCGTCTACATGGGCGGCGACGCCCCCGGCCAATGGGACAGCCTGGCCGCCGCGTTCCGGCAGCAGTTCCCGGACGTCGAGCTGCACCTGGTCACCGACCTGAGCAAGTACCACGACGCCCGCATCGACAACCAGCTCGCCACCGGCCACCTCGTCGCCGACGCCGCGATCCTGCAGACCACCCAGGACTTCGACCGCTGGAAGAAGCAGGGCGACCTGCTGAAGTACAAGCCGGTGGGCTGGGACGAGATCTTCGCCAACGCCAAGGACGAGGACGGCTACTACACCGGCGTCTTCTACGGCGCCTTCTCCTACGTCGTCAACACCCAGCAGCTTCCCGCGAAGCCGGGCGACTTCAAGGGCACCGACCTGCTCAAGCCCGCGTACAAGAACAAGCTGATCCTGACCTACCCCAATGACGACGACGCCGTCCTGTTCGGCTACAAGCAGATCGTCGACAAGTACGGGTGGAACTACCTGGCGCAGCTGGTCGAGCAGAACCCCAAGCTGATCCGCGGCGTGCCCGGGTCCGCCGCCGGTGTGGCGAGCGGCGACTACCTCGCCTCCGTCGCCGTCGGCGGCGACGCCCGGCCCAAGGGCACCCAGGTCTTCTCGAACACCGAACGCTTCAACTCCTGGGCCCAGCGCGGCGCCATCTTCAAGCAGGCCCCGCACAAGGCCGGCGCCAAGCTCTTCCTAAGCTGGCTCGACTCCCAGGCCACACAGAAGGACGCCATCGCCACCTGGACCTGGTCCGTCCGCAAGGACATCGCTCCGCCGACCGGACTCGAGCCGCTGGCCTCGTACAAGAACACCGACCCCGACGCCTTCGCGAAGTTCATGAGGAACCGCGGCGCCGTCGAACGCTTCCGCTCCCAGGTCGAGCTCTACTTCGGCCAGGTCAAGGGTGCCGACCCCGGCGACCCCTCGGGCACCCTCGGCCGCACACCCGGAGCCTTCTGACCGCTGCTCAGAACATCAGGGAGCGGGTCCGCCGGAACACCGACGGCGGACCCGCTCCGCGGCATGCCACGTGGTTGGTTCCCGAGAGAACGTGGTCCCGAGAGCGCGGGTCAAGCTCATCCACGGCGTGGATGAGCCGGATACGGGATTCGGATCGCGCGGAGGATGGCGACCGGGTGCCCGACGACCCATAGTCGTCCCTACCCGCACGCCGCTGTCCGGATCAGCCGCTGACGTGCGGCCGTCCTCAGCATGCCGTGCGCCGTAGGCGCCCGTGAAAGGCATGCCCGCTCCCGTACACCGTCCCTGGAGTCGCCATGCCCGGTTCCGTTCCGCCGCCGTCTCCCACCGCGGTCGACGACGCTGCTCCGTCACCCGTGGCCGTCTCGGGCCCGGCCCATCTGCTGCGCGTGACCCTGCTGATGGCAGGCAGCTGTCTGCCGATCCTGGGGGCGGTGCTGATCGCCCCGGTGCTGCCGAAGATGCAGGACCACTTCGCTTCGGTCCCCGGGGCCAAGGCGTTGGTGCCCCTCGCGCTGACCGTTCCGGCGCTGGCGCTGGCGCTGCTGGCCCCGTTCGCCGGGGTGATCGTGGACCGGCTGGGCCGCAAGCGCCTGCTGATCGTGGCGACCGTCCTGTACTCCGTGTTCGGAACGGCGCCGCTCTGGCTGGACTCGCTCGGCGCGATCATCGCAAGCCGCGCCCTGGTCGGGGTCACCGAGGCCGCGATCATGACGTGCTGCACCACTCTGATCGCCGACTACTACACCGGTCAGCGGCGGGTGAAGTACCTCGCTCTGCAGACCATGTGCGCCTCCGCGTCGGCCACCGTTTTCTTCGTGCTCGGCGGCGCCGCCGGCTCGGCGGGCTGGCGTGTGCCCTTCTGGGTGTACGCCGTGAGCCTGGTGCTCGCCCCGCTGATGGCCACCGCCCTGCCCAACCCGGCGCCCCGCGCGGCCGCCGACGAGGCCTTGGCCAAGGCGGAGACCCGGGCCGGAGAGGAGATCAGGGTCGGAGGGGAGACCCGGGCCGAAAGAGAGACCCGCCGTCCGTTCCCCTGGCGGCAGTTGGCGGGCATCTGTGCCCTCACCTTCTTCGGGGCGATGGTCTTCTACACCGTGCCGGTGGAGATGTCGTACCTGCTCGACGACCTCGGGGTGGAGAACTCCGGAGTGATCGGTCTGGCCACCGCGATCGCCAGTGCCGCCACCGTGGGCGGAGCGGTCACCTTCGCCCGGCTGAGGCGCTCCCCCGACCCGATGCTGCCCGCCGTTCTCGCGGTGTGCGCGGTCGGATTCGGGGTGATGTTCCTCGCGGGCAACGCCCCGCTGCTGGTCATCGGGGCGGTCGTCAACTGCGTGGGCACCGGCATGCTGCTGCCCGCCCTCCTCACCAGTGCCATGTCCCGCCTGGCCTTCGAGGACCGCGGCCGCGGCACGGGGCTGTGGATGGCGGCCTTCTTCGGCGGCGAGTTCGTCTGCCCGCTCGTGCTGCTCGCCGGGGAGTCGGCGGTCGGGAGTCTTGCGGGTGCGGTGGGCGTGCTGGGGCTCGCTGCCACGGTCGTCGCGGCGGGGCTGTGGGCGGCCCGGCGCCGGGTGGGCGCCGTCGATCCCCGGCCGCTGCCGGAGCAGTTGGCCTGAGGACGCGGGTGCGCTGCGCTGGCTACGCCAAAGCAACGTCGGCTGCCGTCGGCGCGTGATGCGCGGTTGCCCGGCGCTGCAGTCCGTTGCCCACCCGTTCCGCCCTGCGGAACGACTGCCCACGGCGGTGCAGACCGGCTGCCCAGCCCGCAGCACCGTGCGATGCTCACGGACAGTTCTTCGTGAGCTTCGCCCCCAACTCCGCCGCCTTCTGCCGCAGCCAGATGTGGGCCGCGTCCTGGGCGTGCAGCGGGTGCCACCACATCGCCTCCCGCACCGGTACCGCCTCGAAGGGGCAGGGCAGGACGCGTACCGCGGCGGAGCGGACCGCTCCACGCGCCAGACGTTCCTGGATCATCGCGATCCGGCGAGTGCCCTCGACCATGTAGGGCAACAGCTGGAAGGTCTGCACGGACACCTCCACCCGGGGGCTGATGCCGATCATGCTGAGCTGGCGGGCGACCGGGGCGTCGTAGGGACGCTGGTAGACGGCCCAGGGCAGGCGGGCCAGCTGGTCGAGGGTGAGTGCGTCGCCCACCTCGGGGTGGTCGTCGGCGATCATGCACAGCCAGCGGTCCTGGAAGAGGTCGACGGCGGGGAAGCCGTCGATGACGCCGTGCGGCATCAGCAGTCCGTCGACGGTGCTCAGCAGGGCGGCGGTGTTCTCCTCGATGGAGGGCGCCGGGTGCCGGAAGGTGAGCCGGATGCCGGGGGCCTCCTCGTGCAGGGCGCGGGCGAGCGCGGCGCCGAACACGGCCGCGCCGTAGTCGGAGGCGAGCAGCGTGAACTCGCGGGCCTCGGCGGCCGGGTCGAAGTCGGCCTGGCTGGAGAAGACGCGCTCCAGCAGGTCGCACGCGGTGGCGCTGCGATCCCGCAGGGCGACACCGAGCGGTGTCAGTTCGTAGCTGTTGCCGGTGCGGGCGAGCAATTCGTCGTCGAAATGGCGGCGCAGCCGGGACAGCGCCGCGCTCATCGCGGGCTGGCTCAGCCCGACGCGCTCGCCGGCCCGGGTGACGTTGCGCTCCTCCAACAGCGCACGCAGGGCGAGGACCAGATTGAGGTCGAGTCGGGACAGGTTCACCAGGCACCACCAATGCAAGCACGAGCCATCCACGCACCATCCATGCCATGGATTCGGCGCATCCACAGGATTGATTTCCGTGATTCGCCGATCGCGGCCAGAGTAGACCGCATCCCAGCAGGAGGACATCTCATGGCAACACTCGTGCAACCTGCCGGCCCGTTCGCGCTCGGCACGTTCTCGACTCCGGACGGAGAGCCGTTCCCCGGCCTCTTGGCGAACGACCGGGTACTCGATCTGACCAGAGCCCTGGACTGGGCGCCGTCCGACGTGCGTGCCGTGCTGGAGCGGTGGGAGGAGATCCTCCCCGTCCTGCACTCCCTTGCGGGCGACGACACCCTCGACTGGCGGCCACTGGAGGGCCTGCGGGTGCACGCCCCCCTGGAGCCCCGCCAGATCTTCCAGTCCGGCGCCAACTACCGGCAGCACGTGATCGACCTCGAGGTCGCCCACCGCTCCCCCGACGACCCGCGCACCGTGGACGAGGCGCGCGCGGAGATCGCCGCGGTCATGGACCGCCGGGCCGCCGAGGACCTGCCGTACGTGTTCATCGGCCTGCCCAGCACCATCGCCGGCCCGTACGACGACGTCGTACTCCCCGCATGGGCCGAAAAACCGGACTGGGAGCTGGAGCTGGCGGCTGTCATCGCCAAGCCGGCCCACCGGGTGTCCGTCAAGGAGGCTCTGGAGTACGTCGCCGGGTACACGATCGCCAACGATCTCACCGACCGCGCCACCGTCTTCCGACGGGACATGCCGGCCATCGGCACCGACTGGCTGCGCTGCAAGAACGCCCCCGGCTTCACCCCGCTCGGCCCGTGGCTCGTCCCGGCCGGGTCGATCGCGGACCCCGGCGACCTGCGGGTCACCCTCAAGCTGAACGGCGAGACCATGCAGGACGAGTCCACCAAGGACATGCTCTTCGGCGTGGCACGGCTGGTGTCGTACGCCTCGCAGACGGCTCAACTCCTCCCCGGCGACCTGGTGTTGACCGGCAGCCCGGCCGGCAACGGCATCCATTGGGGACGGCTGCTGCGCGACGGTGACGTCATGGAGGGGTCCATCACCGGTCTGGGCGTGCAGCGCACCCGTTGTGTGGCGGAGACGTCGGCATGAGCCTGGACCGCCACGACCCGGAGGGCACGATCGTCGAGGCCGCCAAGGCGTACTCCAACTGGGGGCGTTGGGGCGAGGACGACGTGCTCGGCACTCTCAACTTCCTCGACGAGGCCAAGCGCCGCGAGGGAGCCGCACTGGTCCGCCGGGGCGTCAGCTTCTCGCTCTCGCAGCGGTTCGACATGAACGGCCCGCAGAAGGGCTGGCGTCGGCGGACGAACCCCGTGCACACCATGCTCGACACCGGCACCGACGCCGCCCTGGGCAACCAGGGCTTCCCGCACGGCATCGGCGGCGCCGACGACGTGATCGCGATGCCGTTGCAGTGCTCCACCCAGTGGGACGGGCTCGGCCACATCTTCGACCACGGCAAGGCGTGGAACGGACGGGCGGCCGAGAAGGTCGTCACCTCCGACGGCGACCTCATCACCGGCATCGAGCACATGGCGCCGTACGTCGCCGGGCGCGGGGTGCTCCTCGACGTCGGCCAAGTCATCGGCACCGAGGGCGAGTTGCCCGACGGGTTCGCGATCACCGAGGAGCACCTGACAGCGACCGCCGAGGCGCACGGGGTGACCCTCGGCCGCGGCGACATCGTCCTCGTCCGCACCGGCCACCTCGCCCGCGCCCGGCGCGACGGCTGGGGCGACTACGCGGGCGGGCCCGCGCCGGGGCTGTCGTTCACCACCGCCGGCTGGCTGCACGGCACCGAGATCGCCGCGATCGCCACCGACACCTGGGGTTTCGAGGTGCGGCCCAACGAGTTCGAGAACGCCTTCCAGCCGCTGCACCAGGTCGTCATCCCCAACGTGGGCCTGCTGATCGGCGAGATGTGGGACCTCGACACCCTCGCCGCCGACTGCACGGCCGACGGCGTATACGAGTTCTGGCTCACCGCCGCACCGCTGCCCATCACCGGCGCCGTCGGCTCCCCGGTCAACCCCATCGCCGTCAAGTAACCCGCTCAGCCGCCGGATGCGCCCTTCCTCGGACAGCAGCGGCGCATCCGGCCCGTACCTCGCAGCACCCCTGGCCCGCACTCCCAGCGGGCGAGCCGCACCCCGTCCCCACCCCTGGCCCGCACTCCCAGCGGGCGAGCCGCACCCCCGCCGCCCGAAGTCGCGCGGCCCAACCTCGGGAGGTATCCCCGACATGGCTGACAACCCCACCAGCCCCACCCTCCCCCAGCCTCAGGCCGGGGGGACCCCCATCGTCCTCGTCGTCGGCGGAGGCACCTCCGGAAACGCCCTGACCGTCCTGCTGCGCCGGGCCGGCCTCGCCGTCGACCTCGTCGAGGCCAGCCCCGACTGGAAGGCCTCCGCAGGCTCCGGCATCACCCTCCAGGGCAACGCCCTGCGCGTGCTGCGCGAGGTCGGAGTCCTCGACGGCATCGAGAAGGACGGTTACGCCGCCGAGGGCGTCGCCGTCCTCGCCCCCGACGGCACCGTGCTGCACGCCCACGAGGAACTCCGTACCGGCGGCGACGACCTGCCCGCACACATAGGTATGCAGCGGCCCAGGCTCCAGCAGCTCCTCATCGACGAGGTGCGCGCCTCGGGCGCCGACGTCCGACTCGGCACCACGGCCACCGCGTTCGAGCAGGACGGCGAGGGCGTGGACGTCACCTTCTCGGACGGCACGAGCCGCCGCTACGGCCTGGTGGTCGGCGCCGACGGGCTGCACTCCGCCACCCGCGAGATGATCGGCATCACCGACAAGCCCGAACCCACCGGCATGGGCATCTGGCGCGCCCCCGCGCCCCGCCCGGCCGGGGTCCGCCGCACCGAGATGATCTACGGCGGCCGATGTTTCATCGCCGGGTACTGCCCGACCAGCGAGGACACGGTCTACACGTACCTCGTCGAAAGGGCCCGCGACCGGGCCACGCTGAACCCGGACGCGTACGCCGACGAGATGCGGGCGCTCAGCGAGAGCTACGGCGGCGCGTGGGAGGAGCTGCGCTCCGCGTTCACCGACCCGAAGGTCGTCAACTACACCTGGTTCGACCGGCACTTGGTGGAGGGCCCGTGGCACCGCGGCCGCATCGTGCTGGTCGGGGACGCCGCCCACGCCTGCCCGCCCACCTTCGCCCAGGGCGCCGCGATGTCCCTGGAGGACGTCCTGGTCCTCGCCGAACTGCTGACCGGCCGGGACGACTGGGACGCCGAGTCCCTCGACCGGCTCCTCTCCGACTACCACGCCCGACGGCTGCCCCGCGTGCGCATGGTCGTCGACGCCTCCGTGCAGCTCGGCCAGTGGCTGCTCGACGGGGTGCGCGACGCGGATGTGCCCGGGCTGATGGGCCGTACCCTGAGCGCGCTGAAGGAACTTCCGTGACCGACCCCCAGTCGCTTCCGACGATCGACGTCCACGCCCACCTCCTGCTCCCGGAGGTCGAGGAGGCCGTCGCCGGTCACCCCGGCCTCGCCAAGGCCCAGGGCCTGGATACCCGCCGCAACGGCCCGGCAGCCCTGACCGTGAACGGTCCGATGGTCGGCGCGCGCGTGCCGAAGCTCACGGATGCCGCCGTGCGCCTGGCGGCCATGGACGCGCAGGCCGTGGACATCCAGCTGGTCAGCCCGTCCCCGTCGCACTACCACTACTGGGCCAAGCCGCAACTGGCCGTGCAGATCTGCCGGTTGGCGAACGAGGGCACCGCCGCACACTGCGCCAAGGCCCCCGACCGGCTGCACGGCCTGGGCCTGGTCCCGCTCCAGCATCCCGGCCTCGCGGTCGAGTTGCTCGACCACGCGCTGGACCAGGGGCTGAAGGGCGTGGAGATCTCCTCGCACGCACCCGGCCACGAGCTGTCGGATCCCGCGTACGAACCTCTCTGGTCCCGGGCGGAGGAGACGGGCGCCTTGGTCTTCCTGCACCCGTTCGGCTGCACGCTCGACGAGCGCCTGGACCAGTGGTACCTGTCCAACACCGTCGGCCAGCCCACCGAGAACGCGGTCGCGCTCTCCCACCTGATCTTCTCCGGCGTCCTGGACCGCCATCCGGGCCTGAAGCTGATCGCGGCGCACGGCGGCGGCTACCTGCCCACCCACATCGGCCGGTCCGACCACGCCTGGCGGGTCCGCCCCGACGCCCAGAGCTGCTCACGCGAGCCGAGCAGCTATCTGAGGCAGCTGTACTTCGACTCCCTCGTCCACGACCCCCACGTACTGCGGGAGTTGATCCGCGCCGCAGGCCCGGAACGGGTGCTGCTCGGCTCCGACTTCCCCTTCGACATGGGCACGGACGACCCGCTGGGCACCCTGCGCGCAGCGGACCTGCCCGACCACGACTTCCACTCCGTCCGCGGCGGAAACGCCGCTGCCCTGCTCAACCTCGCCTGAGGAGGACCCCCATGAGCAATCGCCTGCTCACTCACTTGCGGCACGTGGACCTCGCCGTGCCCGACTACGACAAGCAGCTCGACTTCTACGCCGGCGTCTGGGGCCTGACCCAGGTCGCCGAGGACTCCGGCATCTCCTTCCTGGCCGCCGAGGGCAGCCCCGAGCAGTACGTTGTACGGCTGCGCAAGGCCGACGAGAAGCGCCTCGACCTGGTCTCCTACGGTGCCGCGAGCGCGGCGGACGTGGACACTCTGGCCGAGCAACTGCTCGCCGGTGGTGTCCAGTTGATCTCCCAGCCGGGCAAGGTCGACACCCCCGGCGGCGGCTACGGCTTCCGCTTCTTCGACGTCGACGGCCGCACCATCGAGGTCTCCGCCGACGTCGAGGTCAGGCAGCACCGCAGGATCGAGGAGAAGGAGTCGATCCCGGTCAAGCTGTCGCACGTCGTCCTCAACTCGCCGGACCTCGACAAGACCCGCGAGTGGTACGAGCGCCACCTCGGCTTCCGCCACTCCGACACGCTCAGCTCACCCCACGTCGGTGACGTCATGCACTTCATGCGGATCAGCAACCAGCATCACTCCATGGCCATCGCCAAGGGCCCGCACACCTCGCTGCACCACGTCTCCTTCGAGATGCGCGGCCTGGACGAGTACATGCGCGGCTCCGGCCGCGTGATGCGGGCCGGCTTCCAGAAGGTCTGGGGCCCGGGCCGGCACATGGCGGGCGACAACACCTTCACCTACTTCCTCGACCCGCACGGCAACACCGTCGAGTACACGACGGAGCTGGAGCTGCTGGACGAGGACACCTGGCACCCCCACGTCTACGACTTCTCCCAGCCCGAGGTCACCGACCAGTGGGGCACCGCGAACCCCATGAACGAACTGGTCGCCAAGGAGTCCTTCAACGACCCCGACCACGGCTGCTTCGTGGCCCCGCCGGTCTGACCTGCCAGGCCCCCCGTTCGCCGGGGGCGCGGCAGCCCTGTCATGCCCTGACTCCCCCGCGTCCCCGGTCTCGTTCAACCCGCCCTCCCGCCGACAGGACCCCTCCCATGCGTTTCGCCACATACGAGTACCGCAACCGACGCCGAGTGGCCGTCGTCGAAGCGGACGGCACGCTCTACCCCCTGCCCGGCGTCAGCTCACTGACCGGCCTGCTTGCCGAGGGGGGCGGCCTGCCCGAGCTGCTCGACGCGGGCTCCGCGATGCTCGACGTCCCGGCCGGTCCCCACGTCTCCGACGTACGACTGCTGCCGCCGCTCCAGCCGCCCACCGTGCGGGACTTCGTCACCTTCGAGGAACACGTCGAGGGCGTACGGCGGTCCGTGGACGGGGCAGCCGGTGTGCCCGAGCAGTGGTACGCGGCGCCGACGTTCTACTTCACCAACCCGTACGCGGTGTACGGCCCTCACGACGACGTCCCCGTGCCGCCGGGGTCGAGCGTGCTCGACTTCGAGCTGGAGGTCGCCGCGGTGATCGGCAGGGAGGGCCGCGACCTCACCCCCGAGCAGGCCCGCTACCACATCGTCGGCTACACCGTCCTCAACGACTGGTCCGCCCGCGACCTGCAGTCCGCCGAGATGAGGGTGGGCCTGGGCCCATGCAAGGGCAAGGACACCGCCACCACCCTGGGCCCCTACCTCGTCACCGCCGACGAACTGGAGAAGTACCGCGACAAGGACGGCTTCCTGCGGCTGGCGCTGACCGCCGAGATCAACGGCGAGGTGGTCGGCAAGGACCTGCTGTCCAACATGAGCTGGACCTTCGAGGAGATGGTCGCCTACGCCTCGCGCGGGACCTGGGTGCGCCCTGGCGACGTCCTCGGCTCGGGCACCTGCGGCAACGGCGGCTGCCTCGCCGAGCTGTGGGGCATACGAGGCCGGCAGGACCCGGCACCGTTGAAGCCCGGCGACACGGTCACGCTCACCGTGGAGGGCATCGGCTCCGTCTCCAACACCGTGGTGACCGGCTCGGATCCGGTGCCGGTCGCGGCCGCCCGGCGTCGCTCCCGGGAGCGGCCGTGACCAGCGACCTCCGTCCCAAGCGGCTGCTCGGCAAGGTCGTCGTGGTGACGGGCGCGGCTGGCGGCCAGGGTGCCGCGGAGGCCGAGGCACTGGCCCGCGAGGGTGCCCGGGTCATCGCCACCGACGTGGCGGAGGCACCCGGCTGCCGCCGCCTCGACGTCACCAGTGAGAAGGACTGGAGGGAACTCGCCGCCGAACTGCGCGAGGCATACGGGCAGGTGCACGGCCTGGTCAACAACGCGGGCGTCACCTGGCGTGCCCGCATCGACGACGTACGCCCCGAGGACATGGCCCGGGTCCACGCGGTCAACGTGACCGGTCCGCTTCTGGGCATCCAGCACCTGGTGCCGCTGATGCGCGCGGGGGCGTCGATCGTGAACGTCGGGTCGTCGGCGGCGTTGACCGCCCATTACCCCGTCGCGTACACGGCCAGCAAGTGGGCGCTGCGCGGGCTGTCGAGGACCGCCGCCATGGAACTGGGGCACCGCGGCATCCGCGTGAACACCATCCACCCCGGCTTCGTCGAGACCGACATGACCGCCTCCGCCGCGCCCGCGTTCCGCGAGGCGAACCTCCGCGAGACACCGCTCGGCCGCACCGGGACCGTCGAAGACATCACCCCGCTCGTGGTGTTCCTGTTGTCCGACGACGCGTCCTTCATCACCGGAGCGGAGATCCCGGTCGACGGCGGCCTCACCGCGCACGGCGGCGCCAAGTCGATCTCGGACGCCCTGCGCGCAGACGCCTGAGCAGCAGCAACGCACGACAGAAAGGCCCTCTCACCCATGGACAAGGTCCGCGCGAGCGCCGCGGAGGCGATCGCCGACATCCCCGACGGCGCGTCGCTGGCCGTCGGCGGCTTCGGTCTCAGCGGCATCCCCGACGTACTCATCCAGGCCCTCCACGCCCAGGGCGCCACCGGCCTGGAGGTCGTGTCGAACAACTGCGGTGTGGACGGGCGCGGACTGGGAGTCCTGCTGGCTGACGGCCGGATCGCCCGCGTCACGGGCAGCTACGTGGGCGAGAACAAGGAGTTCGCCCGCCAGTACCTGTCGGGCGAACTGGAGGTGGAGCTGGTGCCGCAGGGCACGCTGGCCGAACGGCTGCGCGCCGGCGGAGCGGGCATCCCCGCCTTCTACACCCCCGCGGGGGTGGGCACACAGGTCGCCCGCGGCGGACTGCCCTGGCGCTACGCGGCCGACGGCACGGTCGCCCTGGCCTCCCCGCCCAAGGAGACCCGCGACTTCGCCGACCGCACGTACGTCCTGGAACACGGGATCACCACCGACTTCGCCCTCGTGCGGGCCTGGCGCGGCGACCATCACGGGAACCTGGTCTTCCGCAAGTCGGCCGCCAACTTCAACCCGCTGGCGGCGATGGCCGGTCGCATCACCGTCGCCGAGGTCGAAGAACTCGTGGAACCAGGCGAGTTGAGCCCCGACGAGGTGCACCTGCCGGGCGTCTTCGTGCAACGAGTGGTGGAGCTGACGACTGCTCAGGCCGCCGAAAAGCAGATAGAGAAGAGGACCGTACGCGCATGAGTACGCCCACCGGCTGGACCCGCGACCAGATGGCCGCCCGCGCCGCCGCCGAACTCACCGACGGCTCCTACGTCAATCTCGGCATCGGCCTGCCCACCCGCATCCCCGGCCATCTCCCGCCGGGCGTTCAGGTGGTCCTGCACTCGGAGAACGGCATCATGGGCACCGGCCCGTACCCGTACGAGGGCGAGGTCGACCCGGATCTCATCAACGCGGGCAAGGAGACGGTCACCGTCCTGCCCGGCGCCTCCTTCTTCGACTCCGCCCTGTCGTTCGGCATGATCCGGGGCGGCCACATCGACACCGCCGTGCTCGGCGCCATGCAGGTGTCCGCCGCCGGCGACCTGGCCAACTGGATGATCCCCGGCAAGATGGTCAAGGGCATGGGCGGCGCGATGGACCTCGTTCACGGCGCCCGCCGGGTCGTCGTCCTGATGGAGCACACTGCCAAGGACGGCAGCCCGAAGATCGTCAAGGAGTGCACCCTCCCGCTCACCGGCGAACGGTGCGTCCACCGCGTCATCACCGACCTCGGCGTCCTCGACGTCACGCCCGAGGGCCTCGCCCTCGTGGAATGCGCGCCGGGTATGACCGCCGAGGACATCGCCGACCGCACCGACGCGCCTCTGATCCGGAGGCATTGAGCCGTGCACGCGTCGGGCGGGCAGGGACCGTGATCTCTGCCCGCCCGACGTTTTCCGTCTGTTGTCAGCGTCCCTACGACAGGGGCATGACCTTGCGGTACGTGAACACCGCGGCCGCCGCGACCACCACGTGCATCAGGAGCAGCGCCCCGACGCCGGTCGCACCGCCGTCACCGAAGAGCAGGAAGTCGGGAACGAAGGACACCACGACGAGGGTCGGCACCAGCCACCGCACCAGCGCCTCGGGGTCCTTCGACATCTTGCGCACCATGGCCCAGCCGACGGCACCCGCCACCACCCCGACCGCCGTCAGGAAGATGTACGAGGACGCCTTCAGCGGCCGGAAGTCGTCGGGCGCGCCCGCGGCCAGGGCGAGAAGGGCGAGCACCGCTTCAGCCACGGAGGCCACCACGATCGCGGCGAGCACACCTCCCGCCACAGCGAGCGGACCACGGCGGACGGCGACTGCGTCAGAGGCAACAGACATGGCAACTCCAGGGAGGCGACTACGGGAAGAGCTCCACAAGGGAACGTTTGAAGCGTCAAACGACAGTCTGGCCGAATCCGTTTGAAACTTCAAGCGTGAACCCGAACCGGCCGCAGTCGCCGGGCCCCACCGACGGCCTGATCGAGGCCCACTTTCGATGGTGGGGACCAGGCGCGGGGCAAACTTGTGGTTCTCCAGGCTCCCCGGCGCGGCCCATGCCAACTTCGCAGTCAAGCCCTCCGACGCCTCGGCTATCCCCTACCTCGCCCTCGCCCCTGCCCTCGTGATCGCGTCGCGGCAACGACCACATCCGGGGCGCACTTGGGACTACGGTTTCCCATTCACGAGATCTGGACCAACCGTGATTCGGACACCGTCATCGCCCGGCTCGAATCCGACCACGTCATGACCGGCGGCGCCCAGAAGTACCGGAACACCTACATCTGCGTTCAAGTTCGACACCGACGGCAAGATCGCGAGTACAGGGAATACCTGGACCCCATCGTCACCGGTCTCACGTACCGCCTGGTCGAAGTCCGCTACACAGCTGCGTGAGCTACTGGGTAGGCATCCCTTTGTGCCGCGCAGAGCAGCGTTGTCCCAACGTCAGCCGAGGGCCTCGGTGATGGCGGCGAGCCACCGGTTCACAGAGCCGAGGCTGATCAAGCCGCTGCCCGCACCTGCGAGTTCACCGGCAGCCGGGGACAGGCGGATATGCAGCCGATCCAGCACCGCCCGGTCGCCGAGTTCCAGCGCGACTGCGGCTTGCACACAGCACAGCGCCTCGTAGAGAAGGTCCGCGGGCGGCTCCGGCACGGCGCGCAGCATGTCCAGAGCGTCGGTGCGCCTGCCGGTGCGCAACAGGACGTAGGGCTCGGCCCAAGGGCGGTAGGGGCCCCAGTCCGCGTCCGGGTCGACGTGCTCGGCTGCCTCCCGTGCGGACGTTGTTCCGTCGGCCAGGCGCAGGCACAGCCGGGTGAGAGGCAGCAGACCGTGCTCGACACCGGGCATGCCGGCGCCCGGCAGCCGTGCCGCAGCAGTCTCGTATGCGGCCTCGGCCCGTGGGCTCCGCCCGGAGGCGGCCAGCCGCAGCGCGCCGTACCACTGGGTGAAGACACTCACCAGCGGCCGCTCGTGGCGCTCGGCCAGACGATCCGCTGCGGCGGCGTGCTCGTCCGCCGCCGGAAAGTCGCCGAGCGCGCTGCGCGCCTGCATCCGGATCAGGTGGCCGAGCACCTCGCAGTTCGCCAGACCGTGCCGGGCGGCCAGCTCGACCAGCTCCGCGCCGATCGCGTCCCGCCGCGCCGCGAGACCGGCCCGGGTGCAGGACTGCATGAACGTCCCGTTGAGGGCGAACGCCAGCAGCGTGGGATCGTCCAGGCGGCGGGCGATCTTCTCCGCCTCGCGTGCGGCCCCCGGACCGCGCGGGGAGCGGGTGCCGCGCATCTCCAGTGCGACCGTGGCCAGCAAGCGGCAGCGCACCGCCTCGTGCGAGCCGCCGCCCGGCAGTGCGGCCAGGGTGCGCTCGGCGGCCGCGACGATGTGCCGCGCCTGCTCGGGGTCGTCGTTGCGGGTCCAGATCGCGGGAACGTCGTAGGCACCGATCACCCGGGCGGTCAGGTCCGGGTCACCGAACTCCTCAGCCGCGGTGATGGCCGCCAGGCGGTGCTCCTGCGCCGCCCGCAGCCCGCCGCCTCCGGTCACCGCGAGGTTGCGGACCAGTTCGATCGTCGACTCCAGCCGGGCCCGGGCGCCCGCCGCGACCGTACGGTCGTAATCCGTGGCCACCCGCGTCCAGAGCCGGGCCGCCGCGGTCGACGGTTCGGCCGGGAGGCCGAGGCGTGGATCCTGGGTGAGGATGTCCGTCTCCAGACGGCGCAGCTCGGGCCCGGGGTCCACGCCCAGCTGCTCGGCCAGCATGCTCCGGGCTCGGCGCAGCACGGCGAGCGCGTCCGCCTGGCGGCCCGTGCGGTAGAGCGCAAGGGCCAACAGCCGCCAGGCATCCTCACGCCAGGGATGCTCGGCCAGGTGGGCATCGAGGTCGGGCACGGCCTCGGCCGCCAGCCCCAAGTCCAGCCGGGCCCAGGCCTGTTGTTCCACCGCCCGCAGCCGCAGCTCGGCCAGGCGGGAACGCTCGCCGCGGGCCCAGTCCTCGTGGGTGAACTCGGCGTAGGCCGGGCCGCGCCACAACTCCACTGCCCCCTTGAGCTGTTCCAGTGCCTGCGCGGGCGACAGCTTCGCGGCGGCCACGACGGCCGCCTCGAACCGCCAGGCGTCCACCGTGTCCGGCACCGCCCGCAGCGCGTACCCGGGGCCTTCCGTCACCAGCAGACGGGCCGGGGCCCGGACCGGCCGGTCCGGCTCCAGGACCCGGCGCAGTGCGGCGACAAAGGTCTGTACGGCCCCCACGGCGCCCGCCCCGGGCTCGTCCCACAGGTCCTCCACGAGAACGGCGACCGGGACCACGCGTCGACGCGCCGTGATGAGCCGGGCCAGCACCGCGCGGTGCCGCGGGCCCTTCAACGCCAGAGCGTCACCGGCGCCGTCCCAGGCCACCACCGGCCCGAGCACACCGAAGATGATCGGTCCCATCCTCACCTCCCCGCGCCCGCCGCGCCCGCCTCGCCCGCCTCGCCCGCCTCGCCCGCCACAGTACGTGCTGATCGGATGCTGATTCGCCCGCGGGAGGCTCACTCGTGTCCGCCCACCGGCAGGCGCCTACCGCCCCGACGAAAGCAGCACACCATGACACCGACCATTCCCGGCTTCGACCACCAGCGCATCCAGGTCGCCGACGGCGTCGCCCTCCACACCGCCGTCGGCGGCTCGGGCAGCCCGATCGTGCTCCTGCACGGATTCCCGCAGACCCACCTGATGTGGCGGCACGTCGCCGCCGACCTCGCGGCGGACCACACCGTGATCTGCCCCGACCTGCGCGGCTACGGAGCCAGCGACAAGCCCGCCGACACCGACCGGGCCACGTATGCCAAGCGCACCATGGCCGCCGACATCGTCGCCCTGGCCCGCGCACTCGGCCACGAGCGGTTCGCGCTGGCCGGGCACGACCGCGGTGCCCTGGTCGCCTTCCGCACCGGACTCGACCACCCCGCCGCCATCACCCACCTGGCCTGCCTGGACGTCCTCCCGACCCTGGACATGTGGGAGGTGATGCGCGGCACGAGCGCCGCCATCGGGTTCCACCTCTACCTGATGGCCCAGCCGCCGGGCCTGCCCGAGCAGCTGATCGCGGCCGCCCCGGACGTCTTCTTCGGCCATTTCCTCGACCTGTGGGCACACCACCCCACAGCCATTCCCGCCCACATCCGCGCCGCTTACCTGGACGCCTGCCGAGAGGCGGTGCCGTCGATCGTGGCCGACTACCGCGCCTCCGCCGGCATCGACGTCGAGCACGACCAGGCCGACAGGGACGCGGGCAACCTCCTGGACATGCCGGTGACCGTGCTCCAGCAGGACTGGGGCGCCGCCCTCGGCTTCGACGCCCAGGCCCTCTGGTCCGCCTGGGCACCGGAGTTGGCTCACACCACCGTCAACTGCGGTCACTTCATGGCCGAGGAAGCCCCCGAGCGGGTCATCGCGGAACTCCGGAAGCTCCTGGCGCGCTGAACTCACCGGCCTGCCGCGGGATTGGCATGGACCTGCTCATGATCACCGGCTAAGCTCTGCCGCGCATGGAGTGAGAGCGCTCTCAAAGTTCTGCTGTTCCACCCCCACCCTGCTGGAACAACGAAGGGGCACTCCCTTGAGACGCACAACAGTCATGCGCACCGCACTGTCCGCACTCCTCCTGGTCGGCACCTGGGCAACCGCGAGCGCCCTGCCGGCCTCCGCCGCGGACACGCGCGCACGCTCCACCGAAGCACCGGCCTCCACCCAGCTCCTCACCGCGATGCAGCACGATCTGGGCCTGACCAGGAGTCAGGCCGAGGCACGCCTGGCCGCCGAGAAGACCGCAACGGCCGTGGAAGGGAAAGCGAAGCGGGCGGCCGGGTCGTCGTACAGCGGCTCCTGGTTCGACGCGGGCAGCGGCAAGCTGACCGTCGCGGTCACCCGTGGCGCGAACGTCGATGCCATACGCGCGACCGGTGCGACCGTACGCCTCGTCAAGCACAGCGCGAAGCGGCTCGACGCGGCGAAGGCGCGCATCGACGCGCTGTCCGCGCCCGCCGGCGTGAGCAGTTGGTACGTCGACCCCAAGGCCAACAAGGTCGTCGTGAACATTGTCACCGCGCACCGGCCTGACAACGATGTCCAGACCTTCCTGGCACGAGCGCGCAAGGCGGGCCCCGTCACGGTGCGGCAGACCACCCACGCACCGCGGACCTTCGCCGCCGGGACCGTGGGCGGCGACCCGTACTACACCGGCAACGTCCGCTGCTCCATCGGCTTCTCGGTGTACGGCGGCTTCGTCACCGCCGGGCACTGCGGCCGGCCCAGTGCCGCGGTGTACGGCTGGGACCACTCGTACATCGGCAACTTCCAGGGGTCGTCGTTCCCGGACAACGACTACGCCTGGGTGAACGTCGGCAGCGGCTGGTGGACCGTACCGGTGGTGCTCGGCTGGGGCACCGTCTCCGACCAGCTCGTCCGTGGCTCCGCCGAAGCCCCGATCGGTGCGTCCATCTGTCGCTCCGGTTCCACCTCGCACTGGCACTGCGGCGCCGTCCTGGCCAAGAACGAGACGGTCAACTACAGCCAGGGCGCCGTCCACCAGATGACGAAGACGAGCGTCTGCGCCGAGCCGGGTGACTCCGGCGGTTCCTTCATCAGCGGCGATCAGGCACAGGGCGTCACCTCAGGCGGCTGGGGCAACTGCAGCTCCGGCGGCGAGACGTGGTATCAGCCCGTCAACGAAATCCTCAACCGGTACGGACTGACGCTGCACACGGCCTGACCCTCCACCCAGGTGCACGACACGCAAGGGCCGCGGATTCACCGGCCGTTCACCGAAGCTGGCGTCAACGTCGGTTCGTGTCGTGCACCAACGGCCTACGCTCGGCGGCGCCTTGGCGGCCGGACGCAGACGTATCGTCCGGCCGCTTCCGGGCACGACTGTCCGTTCCTACGGAAGGTTCCGCGACATGGTCGATATGGTCGACATGGTCCTCAGATCCACGGCCGTCGTACGACGGTTGAGCGTGAGAGCCGCCGCTCTCACGCTCACCACCGCACTCCTCGCAGCACTGCCCGCCCCCGGCGCGTCCGCTGCCGACCCGTCCGGTGCGGTGGCCGACCCCACCGCGTACGTCGATCCCCTCATCGGCACGACGAACGGGGGCAACACCTACCCCGGTGCCACCCTCCCGTACGGCATGATCGCCTGGTCCCCGACCAGCACCACCGGCGACCAGACCAGCACCGGCGCCGCGAACGGCTACGAGTACAACGTGCGCCGGATGCGCGGTCTGAGCCTCACCCATGTCAACGGCGCCGGCTGCAACCCGGGAGCCGCGGGCGACGTACCGATCATGCCGTTCGTCGGAGACGTCACGTCGTCGCCCTCGGCCGACACCAAGGACGCCGTGTACGCCGCCGGCTTCTCGCACGACGACGAGCGGGCCGTGCCGGGCCGCTACACCGTCGGGCTCGACTCCGGTGCCCGCGCCGATCTCGCCGTGACCCGGCGCGCGGGCGTCGCCGACTTCACCTTCCCGGCGGACAAGCCCGCCAGCCTGCTCTTCCGTGTCTCCAACTCCCTCAACGGCAGCGAGGACGCGCACATCGAGATCGACCGGGCCCACCGCAAAGTGACCGGATGGGTGCTGACCGGTGCGTTCTGCGGACGTCGCGCCAACGGCGGGACCAACAACCGCAAGAGCTACTACCGGCTCTACTTCAGCGCCTCCTTCGACCGCGCCTTCTCCACCACGGGTACGTGGCAGGACAGCACCCTCTCCCCCGGCTCCGCCTCGGGCGGGGGCGGTGAGGGATACGCCACCGGCGCGGACCGCGCGGGACGCGGCTCCGGCGGCTGGGTCGGCTTCGACACACGGTCTGACAACGATGTCCGCATGCGGCTCGGCATCTCCTACGTGAGCCTCGCCGGCGCGGAGGCCAACCTGCGTCACGAGATCGCCCCGGACTCGAGTGTCGACGACGTCGCCGCGGCCGCCACCGTCGCCTGGGACCGCGAACTGCGCTCCGTCCGCATCGACGGCGGTACGGACGCGCAGCGCACCACGTTCTACACGGCGCTCTACCACGCGCTGATGCAGCCCAACCTGGTCAGCGACACCGACGGCCGCTACCCAGGGATGGACGGCGAGCCGCATCGCCTGGCACGCGGGCAGGGGGCGCAGTACAGCAACTTCTCGGGCTGGGACCAGTACCGGGCCCAGGTGCAGCTGCTCGCCCTGCTGAAGCCCCGTATCGCAGGAGACTTCGCCCAGTCCCTGTACAACTTCGCGCAGCAGAACGGCGGCGTCTGGGACCGCTGGGTGCACATCAACGGGGCGACGCATGTCATGACCGGCGACCCCTCGGCCGCCACCCTGGCGACCTTCTACGCGATGGGCGTCCGCACCTTCGACTACCGGGGCGCCTTCGATTCCCTGGCCCGCCAGGCCACCGTACCGAACCCGGACGGACTGTCGGACGCCGGCTGTCCCGGTCAGTGCACCGGTCAACGGCCCAATCTGGCACAGTACTTGACCTCGCATTACGCCGCGCAGGACGTGTGCCACTGCTGGGGCGGTGCCGCAGAGACCCTCGAGGACTCGGTCGCGGATGCGGCACTCGGCCGCTGGGCGAAGCTCCTGGGCCGTGACGAGCAGGCCGCCGAGTTCACCGAGCGCGGCGGCTGGTGGCGCAACGTCTTCAACCCCCAGGCCACCGACGGCGCGGGCACCACCGGCTACATCCAGGCCCGCGACCTCGACGGCTCCTGGCTCTCCCCCTTCAGCCCCGGCAGCGAGCGCGGTTTCGCCCAGGGGACGAGTGCGACGTACACGTGGATGGTCCCGCAAGACGTCCAGGGCCTGGCCGAGGCGATGGGCGGCCGCGAGAGGGCGGCGCAGCGGCTCGACGGCTTCTTCCACAAGCCCGACGGCTCCTGGTCCGTCAAGGGCGGCGACGCGCTGCGCTACGACCCGACCAACGAGCCGGGCATCCACGCCCCTTGGCTCTACAACGCGCTCGGCCAGCCCTGGAAGACACAGGCAACCGTCCGCCAAATCCTCAACACCGTCTACGGCACCGGACCCGCCGGCCTGCCCGGCAACGACGACCTCGGCACGATGTCCGCCTGGTACGTCTTCTCCGCGCTCGGCCTGTATCCGCAGAGCCCGGGCAGCGCCTCGATGCTGCTCGGCACCCCGCTGTTCCCGCACGCCGTCGTCGACCGACCCGGCCGCGCCGACATCGTCATCGACGCACCCGACGCCGACGCCGACCACCCGTACGTGGGCGCCGTCCAGCTCAACGGCCGTCCACACGACCGCTCTTGGACCGACCCGGGCCTGCTCCGGAACGGCGGCACGCTCACCTACCGCCTCACGTCCCAGCCGAACACCAGCTGGGCGACCTCGCCCTCCGACCTGCCCGACTGACGCGGCACGTTTGGGCAATGCCCTGGTTCCTTCCGCGTCCCGCGAGGGGAGCCAGGGCGTTTCGCGCGCACGACGCGGTTGTGCTGTAAGGCACATGACAATCAGTCAGAGCGTCGGGGATGTCAACGAACGCCCGTGGGTGAATGGACAGGCCCGTGGCCGCGTACATCCGCGACACCGAGGGATTCGAGCCGCTTGGCACCGAGGATCAGCATCAGGTAGCGCCGGACGTGTGCCTCGTACTTGTCGTACGTGCTGAGCTTCGTCCCGCCATGCTTCCATATTCCGCAGGCAGCGGATTTACGCTGGTCACCCAGCCGCGGCGCTGAGGGCCGGCCCGGTGATGGACAGGTCGCCGCTGAACTGGGCGACCTGTGAAACGGTCACGTTCTCGAAGGTGACTGTGCGGGTGGGAACAGCGGGGTGGGAGAGCCACGGGGGCAGCGCGTCGGGTGTGACGGTGACGCTGCGGTCCGCCGGGAGCGGAGCGCCGCCCAGTCCGACGAGCGTGCCGGACAGCTTCTGGGTGTACAGCGTCACCACGTCCTTGCCCTTGACCGTGGATGTGGTCGCGGGCTTGGCCCGCAGACGCATCGCCGCGCGGCCGCGGCCCGCCGTCAGGTCGAGGTCGCCGAAGTCCATCGACCGTGCGGTGAACTTCAGCACCCGCTCGGACCCGGCCGCGGTCCGGACGGTGACCACGCCGCGGAAGGCACTGCCGTGGAGCACGAGTCTGTCGGCGCGCAGCACCCAGGGGACGTTCGCCGGGCGGGCAGGCAGCTGGTCGACCGGCGTGCCGGCACCTGCTGGTGCCTTGGAGGTGCGGATGCCGCCAGGCGCGAGCAACGCCTTCGAGACCGCTGGTGTGGCGAGCTGTAGGACCAAGGACAGGGCGGCCACTGCCAGCGCGCAGGCGAGGGGCCGCAGCAGCTGGCCGGCCAAGCGGCTCTTCGCCACACTGCGCAGATGGCAGGGCTCGGACTCCGGCCCGCTTGCCGCACAACCGGTCAGGTCGTCACTTGCCACCGTGGTCCTCACCCGCGGGGATGGTCGTTGATGCACGGTTCGCTGCGGGCTGCGACTCGGCGACGACCGTCGGAGGAACCCAGGCGCAGGCGAGGGATCCGCCGATCAGGCCGGACATCATCCCGATGAAGAGGCCCCCGAGATTGGCGACGGGAAACGAGACGAGGGCAAGCAGAATGACCGTGATCCCTGCGAACACGCGCACCTGCTGGTGGACCCAGAGGGAGATGCCCAGGGCCAAGAGTAGAACCCCGATGATCAGCGACCCCGCGCCGGCGGAGGTCGACAGTGCCAGTGGGATGGCGCCGAAGTTCAAGTGCGCGTACGGAAAGTAGATGATGGGCAAGCCTGCCGCGAAGGTGAACAGTCCGGCCCAGAAGGGACGTTCGTCCCGCCAGGTCCTGAATCCCCGTCGGGCGTCGGCGGCAGCGACACGCAAGTTCCGGCATCTGTCGAACAGTTCGAAGGACACGTGGGCTTTCCATGATGTGCGGCGGGCGGGAGTGTGCGGCGAGCGGGCGCGAAAGGTGCGTGCTCCGTGCCGATAGGTCAGAAGCACTCGTGGTGGCCTTGCTTGAGCCGCACATCGAGGTCCGGAACGTTGAACGTGGCGGCCGAGACTGCGACCGTGGTGAAGCGCACGTCGCTCAGGGAGGCCGAATCCGCCTGCTGAGCAAAGCCGTTGGGATCGAAGAACCGGGAGCTCCTGTCCCCCGGACTGATCGGGCCCTTGCTGACCGCTCCCGTCGCCACACCGATGTCGAGGTCGTCGAAATTCGCCTGTTCGCTCGACAAGGATGTCGCGTCGAGGAACAAGTTCTTCGCCTCGACCCGGCTCCGTTCGCCGCCGGTGATCCTCAGCGTGTACGAGCCCAGGACCGGGATCGGGACCACCACGGACTGGCACAGTCCGCTGATCTCCGCACGGCTGGCCCCGGTGACCACGACCGGCACGAGGGTGCCCTTCCTCGTCACGTCCACTGTGCCGTAAAGGCTCAGACCACGGACGTCCAGAGTGTCCAGGGCCACCTGGAACTTCTGGCCGGAGATCAAGAACGACGCGGCCAGTGCTCCTTGCCCCATGCCGATACCGAGGGCCGCGGCGGCCATGACACTCGGGACGAGAACGGCGGCAAAGCGCTTCCAAGAGGTCCTGCTGGCGCGGTGCAGCATCCCGTCTCCTCCGGTCATGAGGTGGGCCCGCCGATGGCAGACAGGGGTAGGCGACGTCCCTCTCTCTAGTGGCGGATCCTAGGCTTCCCGGTGCGGCAGCCGACGGCATGTCAGGTCGGCCAGATGGGTGATGCAGTTTCCGTTGCGGCATCCGGATGACACGCGGTGCAGTGACACGGTCGATGTCTGCGATCTGCCGACAATCACCGATTGGACGCACGTCAGGTTTCTGCGGCGGATGCCGTGCCGCTTCGACCCCGCACTGCGGGGTCGCAATCCCTCGCTGGGACGGTGATACGTCGGGTCCCACCTCGCTCCTGAGTCATCAGGTCAGCAGCGGGGAGGGGGAAGGAACTGGCGAGTAGACCCACGAGGTCCAGCGGGCCTGCGTCTTTCGGCAAGTACCGGTTGCCTGGCCAGGTCTACGGCGGTAGGGACGGCGGACACCGGTGACGTGCGCCAGGACGGTGGGCAGCCTGGCCAGCGCAAGTTGTGCAGCGTGCCGCCGCCGTGCCACATCGTGCGGTCGGTCACGGACGTACATGGCCGAGCAGTTGACCCACCTCTGGGTTGGGATCGACGCCGGCAAAACTCATCACTGGCTCGCCGCGGTCGACGACACCGAAGCCTGACAGCACCGACAGTCAGCAGAGCCTTGACTCGGCCATTAAGACTCCACCGACCTCAGCTGTCAGTGGCAGTCGAAGCGCCAGTCCCACGGGAGGCCGGGGCACTGGCGGCAATGGAAGAAGTAGACGCCGCCGCAGTCGCCCAACTGTATGTCGCCGGTGATGGTCAGAAGGTGTTCCATGCGGTGTCCGCTCTCGCAGTTCGGCCAGTCGGCAGGCTGCGTCCAGGCGGGCCAGCCGCCGACCTTCGTCCCGATGATGTTGGAGTCGGGTGGCCACATGGAGCCGCCCGTCGGCAACCGGAGACGAGGTTCCCAGGTCTCCCACATGTCCTTGGGTAGATCAAGCCACCTCGGACAGTCCTCCGCGGTATTCGGGGACAACGTGGACGGTTCCGGCATGTGGTCCTCGTCGTACTCCCCCTCGCTCACCCCGGGGATCTCGGACAGCAGCCCGCCAGCCACGACCTCCGCCTCGTTGCGCCAGTACAGCTGCGGCATAACCGGCCCGGGATCCTGCTCATGTATCAGCGCGCACCACACCAGCTGTAGCAGATCCTTCCCCTCCGGGAACTCCAACCCCGGCACATCCCGGGCGAACAGCTGGAGGATCGGCACCATCGGCACCGCGCCCGGGACAATCTCGGTGCGGTTGCGCCAGTCGGACCCGTACGTCCAGTGGTCTTCCTGCGCGCAGTACGGCCACGGCTCGTCCGCGGGCCACAGCAGCTCGCCTCCCAGCGAGCTCTCCCGCACGTCAGGGTCGCCGGGCTCCGGGTTGAGGAGGGTGGTTTCCCGGGCAAGGCTCGCGTACTCCGGTATCAGGGTGCGCAGATCCTTCGCGGGCGGCTCGGGTGTGTCTCCGGGCATCGTGGCTCCTCAAGCGTACAAAGATCGACGGGACGCTGCGGGCACGTTAGTACGTGCCACCGACAA
The DNA here is from genome assembly GCF_042894545.1 of Streptomyces sp. NPDC001530. Taxonomy (NCBI): domain Bacteria; kingdom Bacillati; phylum Actinomycetota; class Actinomycetes; order Kitasatosporales; family Streptomycetaceae; genus Streptomyces; species Streptomyces sp. NPDC001530. Next base: position 155,714 of record NZ_JBIAVS010000023.1, on the reverse strand, counting down.
CCCCATACAGCAACGGCCGCCTCATCACACCCCCTAGATCTTGCCGCACGGAACTCGCAACATAACCGCGGCGCTCAGGGCCGTCTGTGGGCCGTGAAAGGGTGCTCAACGTAGACCAATGCTGACAAGCGTCGACGGTTCGATCTCAGGTCAGCACACGAGAGGATTGCAATGCCCGACGCCAACGCGACCGCTGGTCACTTCTTCGGCTACTGAGCCCCGCGGAGGGGGTTGTGGCTGGCGTGCCCGTTCCATGCCCGGTCCGGCGGGATCTTCCGGAGACTCACGGGGACGGCGGCGACAGTCGCTCTCCGGACCAGGTCAGAAACTTGGCAGGTCAGCCGCAGTCTGCATACGGCGTCTTCCAAACTGGTGCTCCAGGATCCAAGCGCGGCGGCGCTTGACTGGGTCATTGGAACTCCCGGCCAAAGTCGCTACGCCGACCGCTCTGTACAGTGCGCGGCGAGGGGACGCCATGAACTGGTCGGCCGAGTCCAGCTGGTGCCTGCCGGCACGCCGGTCGGAGGAAACCTCAGCAGGGCCCGCGCGCTGCCAGTGGTGGTGTTGCCGACCGACAGCCGCCAGTTGTCGTCGTAGTTCGACGCCCCCACCTGTCCGTCACGGCAAGACCCTCCTGTCCGCTCACCGGCCGTTCAGACAGGCTCGAAGAACGGCTCGGGCACGGAGTCGGCCACGGAATAGGGCCAGAATCTGGGATCGGTGAGGATCCGGTAGAGGAACTCCGTGGCGGTCATCTCGTAACGGTCCCAGTCCTCGGCGTCCTCCATCTTGGCGAGGACCGGCCATGCGTCCACCGCGCCGTCCGTGACCTGCCAGAAGAACATGTCGGCCGCACGCGAGGTTCCCCAGGGGATCAGCCCTCCCGTCGTCCCGGGCACATGGATCGGGTAGGGCGCGAACGGCCCGTCCGAGGGGTCGTCGCCCTCCAGCAGAACGCGCCACATCCTCAGCAGATCCGCCACGCGGGTCTCATCAGAGCACAGCACCGACACCACCTGCGAGAACTCGCCGACACCGAACGCCTGGCACAACTGCTTGTAGTCACTGGGCAGTTCGGTCCCCAGCGCCGCTTCGATCTCCGCCCAGGGCTGCGCGGCGTCCCGCGCGTCCCAACCTGTGACACGGAGAAGAGAGTCCACCCAGGAAGTTCCCTCCGGCAGTGCATCTGGCGACGGTGCAGCCCGCTCCGCCACGAGCACCACCAGCTGTTCGCCGTCACCGGCACGGACCGCACCGCAGCCGATCCACCGACTGCCGGACGCCCACCCGCGCATCTCGACCAGTTCCCCAGCGAAGGGAGCAAGGAGCGGCAGCCCGGTCCGCTCGGTCACCGTCGGATCGACGTAGCCGCCCATGGCGAGGTTGCGCGGCCGCCCGTACCAACGGCTGAACTCCTTGAGGAGAGTGGATAGGTTGATTGCGCCGGAAGCCGTCATGCACACGTGCCCCGCCGGGTGCCCAGACTGGCTGCACACCAACTCCTGCCCGCCCGGCCGGAGCAAGGAGGTAACAGCCGCGAGCAGTTCCTGTTCGTCCATGGCCAGAGAGTGAAACACATGCCACAGACAACGACCCGGGACCGCGACCCAGCTGACATCCACGACTGACATCAACGAGGACAAGGGCGCCGGACACAAACGTCCTTCCTCAAAGTCGAGAAGGCTCGCCAGAGCCCGCCGAGCAGGGCCGGGCCGCACTGCGGATGGAACTCCTAAAGCGGGTGTCGCAGGTTCGAATCCTGCCGGGGGCACAACGCATTACGCCGCTGACCTGGGGTTTCTCCACCAGGGAGGCACTCTATTCGGCCTCGGACTGCTCGTCCGGGGCCGTTTGCGTGAGCGGTGCGTGAGCGGACGGAGAGTTGATCTCCGAAATATCTCCCAACGGATCAGCATCATCCGGCACGGACTCCGGGCCGGGATACTCCGCGTCGTCGGGCTCGGCCTCCGCTTCGGGGGCGGTGTTTTCGGAGGTGGCGCGGGCGCGCGGGACGAGCCGGGCTGCGGCCTCGGCGATCGCCAGGTCCGCTTCGGGGAGCAGGCTCGTGTACGTGTCGGCCGTGATGGTGATCGAGGAGTGGCCGAGCATCTCCTGGATGTCCTTCAGGTCGGCCCCGGCCGCGTGGGCGAGGGTCGCGGCACCGTGGCGGAGGTCGTGGAACCGGACCGGCGGGAGGCCGATCCCCTCGTACAGCTCGATGAAGCGGGGTGTGACGTTGGCGGGGTGGAGCATCTCGCCGTTTTCCTTGGTGAAGACCCGGCCGGTCTCCACCCAGGCGCTCTCCCACTCCTTACGGTCCTTGTCTTGCTGGGCGTGGTGCCGTCGCAGGGCCCGGACCGTGTCGGAGTCCAGTGCGATGGTCCGCGCGCCGGCGTCAGTCTTGGGGTCGTCCTCGTAAGCGATGAGGAGTGGGCCGACATCGCCCGCCGCGTGGTCGCGGCGACCGGCATCGCACCGGAAGGCGACCCGGACGGCTGCCGGTGGGTCGCCGTCCGCCACGCACCGGACCACATCCACATCGCCGCCACCAAGGTCCGCGCCGACCTGCGCACCGCACGCCACTGGAACGACTACCTCACCGCCGACCGCGAACTCGCCATCATCGAGAAGGAATACGGCCTCTTCCAAGTCATCCGCGGCGACCGCACCGCCGCCAAACGGCCCACCCGCGCCGAACAGGAGAAGGCCCGCCGTTCCGGTCACGACAAGCCAGCCAGAGAACGCCTGCGTACTACCGTCCGCACCGCCGTAGCCGCCGCCTCCAGCATGGAGGAGTTCGTCCACTTGCTCAGCCACATCGACGGCGTGCGTGCACTTCCCCTCGGGAGACGTCCGCGGGTACAAGGTCGCCACCGAAGACACCACCACCACCGGCCAGAAGCCTGTCTGGTTCTCCGGTTCCGAACTCGCTCCCGACCTGTTCTTCCCCAAAATCCGTAGGCGCCTGGAGAGCATCGACCCGCAGCCGGCTGACCAGCCGGGCCGACGCAGGCCCAACCCCTGGCACCAGGCCACCGCGTCCACGGAACGCATCCCCCACCACCTGGACCAGACCGACGACCAAGCCTCCCAGGCCCACCTCGCCGCCTTCGGCGAAGCCCTCGACGCCCTCCCCCTCCTCGCACCCCGATCTCTTCGTTTCCAACTTCAAGAAGCAGCGTCGGTGTTCGAACGCGCCACTCGCTCTCGCATCCGTGCCGAGCGTCACCACGGCCGAGCACTACGCGGCACCGTACGGGCCATGCTTCGCGAGCCCGCTCCCAAGGACGGTGCCGCCCTGGCGATGCTCCTCGACGCCGCGATCCTCGTCGTCATCGCCGCCGCCCGCTGGCACCAGGTCCGCCACCATGACCAGCAAGTCGCCGCCGCCCACCAAACCCTGCTCCACCTCCAGTCCGCGTAGGACCACGCAGCAGCCACGCCCCTGACTGCCCTCGCCAGCCGCCGACCTCCCCAGGAGACCGTGGACCGGCACATGCTCCACCTACGCCAGGCCGTGCCCGATCACCTGGAGCAGATCATCGAAGCCCCGCGTTTGGTTCCCTCACCGCTGTCCTCGCCGAAGCCGAGGCCGCAGGCCACAACCCGGAGCAACTCCTCCAGCAGGCCGTAGACCATCGTGGGCTGGACGACGCCCGCCACCCCGCGCGGGTACTGACCTGGCGCGTACAGCGACTCAGCGCAAGGTCAGCACCGAGCGCGCGGGCCCGCGCAGCACAGGCCCGCAGCGCAACACGGCTCTCCAACGCACCGGTCCACGCGGCGGCTGCCGTCCCAACCCCGCAGCCATCGAGCACACGGCGACGCTGACCACCACACGCAGACAACCAGGGGCAAGCAGCTCCAGCCTCTCGTCGAGCCCCCAGGTCCGCGCGTCCGTCAGGCTCTCTCCATAGTGGATGTGCATCCGGGACCAGAGGAGCGTGCGAGGCTTTCCCGGATCACGCTGTCGCTGGCACACAGAGCCTCTGTCAGTTCTCCTCGCAGTTCGTCCGGGAGGATCCCTGAGCCGAGGGCGCAGGCACGCACCAGCGCACGGCAGTCCTGTGCTTGCCGCTCCGTGGCGAGCGTTGTGAACAGGGGGTGCGCCAGGTTCTCGCGGGCCGCGTAGCCGTCTTCGCTGTCTGTCGTCCTGCGGTGGAGGTCCTCGACGATGCCGTACGCGGCAGGCAAATCGGCGGAACCGATCGAGTCGAGGACGGTAAGCCCGAGCCGGATATCGAAGACGGTCATCCCAGGTTCGGCTTGCCGCTCAAGATAGGCGTCTGCCAGGTCCTCCAGGTGGCTGTCGGCCGGCTGCCCGGCGTCTCGGTAGCACAGGACGGTCAGGCATGCCGTTACAGCCTGCTCCCACGGGTCGCCGGGCGTGGTGTCGGCGAGGAGGGCAGCGGCCGATGTCGTGTCACCTGCAACGAGGTTGGCGAGTACCGCGACTTGGCGTCCGTCGAGCATCCGTTTGCCCACGCCGCGGTGGGTTTCGATGTGCGTCAGGGCCTCGGCCCAACGGCCTCCGGTGGTGAGGGTGCGAGTGCCGTCAGCGAGGAGGACGCGCCACAGCCACGCGCGGACCTCGTGACGGTCTTCGTGGGTCACGGCGATGTCCACCGGTACCTCGACGCCTTCGAACTGGGCGGCTGCTCCGGCTTCGACGGCCTCATACAGGTCGAGCAGTCGCTGACGCCCTTCATCTGCGCGGCCAGCGCGGATCTGGAGGCGGGCCAGGTTGACGACCGGTTCCAATCCCCGGATCGCGCTCATGCCGGGCAACGGGCAGGCGTGGAGATAAGCGGCGGCGTGCTGGTGGCACATCTCGCGGGCGAGGTCGGGAAGGCCGAGGTCGGAGGCGATGAGCGCGGCCTGGTTGTAGACGGCCGATGCGAGCCCTTGGTCGCTCTGCTTCACAGCAGAGTCGGCGAGTTCGACGAGGCTCCGCACACGCTCGGGCAGGGGCAGGCAGGCGGGCCGGAATCGGGCGACGAGCGGGAAGCGCTGGGCTGTGGGTCCGTGCGGATCCATGTGTCCCCCAGGGTGTGGGTGAGGGCTGGTGGAGTGACGGTGCCCGCTGGCCGCGTGCCGCGGGCACCGTCAGCTACGCGTGGGGCGTCATCGCCAGTCGACGACGATGCGGTTCAGCGGGGTGTCGAGAGAGAAGAGACCGGGGCGCTGCTCGATCTCGGGGGCGTCGAGGGGCTGGATCTCGAACGTGGCCTCACCGCCTCGGTACTGCCTGTCCCAGGTGCGGATGGCGTCGGCGACCTTCGCGGCCAGTTCGTCGCTGCCGGGGCCGTGGCCGATGACGCCGAACTCCCAGAGCTTGTCGCCCTCGGGGGTCTTCTCCTTCGACAGGCGCCGGGCGAGGTAAGTGACGGCGCCCTTGTCGACGGCCGCGGTCGACGAGGGGTAGGGGTCCTCGGTGAGCAGAGTGCCCTTGGCGCTCTGGGGGAACAGCATCCGGATCAGGCCAGAGGGGAGGGAGCAGGTGACGAACAGTTCCATCCACTCCGGCGACTCCATGGCGCGGACCGTCATGCCGGTCCACTCCTCGGTGCGCGGCTGGTCAAGTACACCTGCGAGGGCATCGGCGTCGATGCTGAGCCCGGCGGGGGCCTGGAGTCGTACGGCACCGTCAGTACTGAGCGGGATCACTCGGCGGTCATCGTCAGCGATGCCCCGCCGAAGCGGCATGAAGGTGTTCATCTCGCTGCCGAGGGACACCCACCGGCCGTCACGCCGCTCGTAGGCGATGGAGCGGGACACCGTGCCCTTGAGGCGCTGGGGGACGAGAAGCCGGCCGCCGGGGGCGAGCTGCTGCAGCCAGGCGTGCGGCACGCCGTGCGCGCCGACGGTGGCGATGATCCGGTCGTACGGTGCTCCCTCGGCGTAGCCGAGAGCCCCGTCGCGGGTCACGGCCTGGACGTTGGTGATTCCCGCGCTGGCGAGGTGGACGCGGGCGCCTTCCACGAGGTCGTCGTCAACGTCGAGGGTGGTCACATGCCCGCCCTCGCCGACCAAGTGGGCGAGGAGACCGGCGTTGTAGCCGGTGCCGGCGCCGAGTTCGAGGATGCGCTCGCCGGGCTGGGCTTCGAGCTGGTCCAGCATGAGGGCGACGACGCCCGGCTGGGAGGCGCAGGAGATGGACGTGCCGTCGGTGTCGTACTTGATGTGCACCGGTGCGTTGGCATAGGCGTCTTCGAGTGACGCCTCGGGCACGAACACATGGCGGGGCACGGTCCGCAACGCGGTCTCGACGGCGGGTGTGCGGGCGTGCCCGTCCGCGCGGAGCTGGTCGACCAGGGCGTTGCGGAGGCGCTCGGCGTCCGCCGCGGGGGTGGTGATCGTGTCGGTGTTCACCGCGCTGACGCTATCGATGTCGGCCGTTGCCTCGGTGGGCAATGCGGTGTGGTCACTCGTTCCCATGACTGCCTCTCGTGCGATGTGGGACAGGGTGCTCTGGTCGTCCCGGAGGAGACCGGCGCGGTTGGCGTGGAAGATCACGTGGTGGGCGATGACGGCTCGCAGGCCGCGGGTGAGGGCGCCGCGGGCTGCGAGGTCGGCGAGCGTGGCTCCGGCCCGTTCGAAGGCGGTCACCCATTCCTCGTGCGCGTGGAGTGGGCCACCCAGGCGGCAGAGGCTGTGGGCGTCGGCGGTCATGAGCTTCCGCATGGCCGGAGCCAGTTCGGCGGCTCGTTCAGGTGGTGGTGGATTGGTGGCCGGTCGAAGGGCCGCGACCTTCGCCCATACGTCACCCTGTTCGAACCAATCGAGTCCAGCACCGCGCACCATGACGCTCGCCAGCAGGACGGCGGTCTCCCGGCGTCCCAAGTGCATCGGGCTCAGCTGGTAGGTGAGCAGGTGGCGGGAGTCGCTGTGGAACAGTTCGTGGGCTGCGTCCATGGCCTTCGGGCCGCCGAACGTGTCGGTCTCGGGCTCGTAGACGCAGGGCAGGCACGACACGGCCACGCCGTCGCCGATGAGATCGCTCAGGAGCAACTCAATGGCTGGTGAGGGCTTGTCGGCGCGGTACCGCAGCGGCCAGGGCTGCTTGTTCATGAACCACCAGCCGGTGAGCTGGCCATCGGCCTCGGCCTCGATCAGGGCGGGGCCGATGCGTTCGGCGATGGCGCGCCGGGCACTCTCGCGGTCAACGAAGGTGATGTTGTGCTGCTGCCAGCGGTCGGGAGGCATGGAGGTCCTTCGGTCGGTGGATCAAGCGATGAGGAGGCATGCGTCCCAGGCGGACCGGGGTGGTGCGGCGGTGCTGGGCGAGAGAAGGGCCAGGGCTGTGCCAGCCGCGCCGTCGAGTAGGCCGGGGCCGCCTTCCTCGTCCTGAATGAGCGCCGTGGCCATGCGTTCGGGGTCGATGCCCGGCGGAGTGACCGCAGCCAGGAGGGGCGGGATCGCGGCGCGTAGTTCTCCCGCGGTCGAGGGGTGGGCGTCGTCGGCCGTACGCGCGGCAGCGTGGGCGAGGCCGGCGAACCCGTGGCAGAGGCCTTTGTCCATCGTGGCCTTCAGCTGCTCAGGATCGGTGAGGGCGGCCACGAGCGCGTTCTCCGCGTCAATCTGGCGGCTGGCATCGCCGAGGGCAAGCGCGGCAAGTTGCTGGGCGCGGGCGAGGCCGGCGGTGCCGTAGCACCAGGACGGCCGCCTGGGGGCTGACGAGCCGAGACGCCCCCTGCGCAGCTCGCCCTGAGTGACCCAGTACGGCCAGACCGGTCCGCCGCCGGCCTTCTCCTTCCAGCGGTCCAGCCAGGCCAGAATGGTGCGCAGTGCTGCGTGGTGCCCATCGGTGACGGCACCGTTCCGAGCGGCGAGGGCCAGGAGCGCGAGCACGCCGCCGATGCCGTGCGCCATACCGGTGTTGGCGTGCCCGCCGGGGAATCGGTCGTCCGGGCTGCCCGAGGGCCCGGTCTCCGCCCACCAGCCCGGCAGGGTCTCGCCGTGGTGGATGATCGGTTCGGTGAGGCGCACGCAGTAGTCGAGAACGGCACGCATCGTGGAGCTGCCGGGGTTTCGGCGCAGTAGATAGGCGCCGTATCCGGTGAGGCCCCGGATGGCGTCGAACTCGGCGAGTTGCGGCAGGCGTCCGGCGTCGATGCGGCGATGTGCGGTGTCGAGACGGCGTCCGACGTCGACTGCGATCTGTCCGTCCATCGCGTCGAGGGCGCGCTGGTAGGAGCCGGGAAGGTGATCGGCGGCACAGATCAGGGCGTGGGCGAAGGCGGGCACTCCGTAGAAGGGGTGGCTGTCCGGGCCGCTGGTGAACGGCTGCCGGGAGGCGGCGGCGAGCCAGTTGTGGGCGCGGTGCCACGGACCGAGGCCGTTCGCTGCCAGCTCGATGTACAGGAGCGCGATTCCGGGAGGGCCGTAAGCGAGGTGTTGCCGGTCTGAGGACAGCGTCCTGGAGGCGAGGGGCACGGTGTCGGGGTCGGCGAGCTGGGCGGCGATGGCGTCGACCAGGTCGAGCGCGGGGTGGGCGGTCACTAGGCCCGCCCCCTGGTGCGGGCGGTCCAGGCCAGGGCGGCGGCACGCGCCAGGTAGAGGCACACTTCTTCCTCCGGGAAGTTCACGGCGACGTGGCGCACGAAATGGACGTGCAACAGGGAGGTCAGGACGTCGTCGACGGCGATGCCCTGGGTGTCCGGGCCGGGCAGGTGCGGCCGGTACGTGGCGAGCGCCGTATCCCGGTCAGCCCATCCCGACACGATCGCGTCCCCGCCCGGGACACGGCGTAGCACCGCCCAGTCGTCGCTCGGGTCGGCGAGCCATACGGCCTCGGTGAACTGCGGGCGCGGAACGGGTTTGGGGGCTGTCGGCGGGATGTGTTCGATCAGCCACCGCATTCCGGCCTCGGTGCTGCCAAAGAACGCGGAGGCGATGGCAACGGTGTGGGCCGCCACCAGCGTGCGCTGACCGGGACGCTGTGGCTGCGCGAGCTGGGCCAGGACGGCGCGCGAGTCCGCCCGGAACACCTCTTCGGCCGCCTCCCACGCGGTGCCGGATCCCCAGCGGCCCATCTCGCGGTAGGAGGTGGGATAGCGCAGATCGGACAGCAGGCCGACGTGCCGCAGTTCGTCGGCCCAGGCACTCACCGTTCGGGCTGTGTCAGCGAAGGCTCCCGGATCGGGGAGGGCGATGCGTACGCGGAGGTGCTGGTCCGGGTCGCGGAAGCGGATGAACCACCACGGCGGGTTACTGAGCTGTTCTAGGAGGCCGGGCAAGTGCCGGGAAAGCAGCATGTCTTGGCGGCGGGGATCGCCGTACAGGGCAGCCAGAAGAACCGAGGAAGCGGCGGGCGTCTGCATCTGGGCCGCAGACAGGGCACGGGCCCGGCTGGGGACCGGCAGCGGTGGCCACGTCGGCGGCCGGGTCGCCTTGAGCGGAACCACGACCTCGTGGGCTCGCCCGCCGCACCAGCCGTACGCCTCCGGTTCCGGGGCCTCGACCAGCACGGCCAGGCGCGTACGGTCGAGGTGCTGGCGCAGGAGCGTCCGGTGGCCAGCCTCGTCGAGGTCGAGGTGGCTCTCCGGCAACTCTCGTTCGCAGCATGCCAGGGCTCGACGATGGTACTCAATGGCACGGCCCGCAGCCCCTTGCAGCACGTGGTACCTGCCAGCCCGGTCAAGCAGGTTGACCATTACGGCAGTGTCGTACCGGGCCGGGCAATAGCGGGCCAGGGCCTCGATATGGGGTAACAGGACCCGGCACGCAGGCCAGCTCGCCGGAGCCGACGGATCAACGGGGAAAACCTGATCAAGGCCGAGGGACGCCTGGACCAGGGCGAGAGCGACGTGTTCCGGCTCCCGGTGAAGGTCATCCGGCTGCGGAGCGCGGGACAGAGCCTGGACAAGGCGGTGGACACAGAGTGAGCCGTCCGGATTACTGCTGATCATGCTATAGGCGATCAGCCGCTTGATCCCATCCGCGATCGCCGGAGGGTCAGCGAGGCCCGCCAGAAGGGAACGGGGGATGTTGTCAGGCGCGTACCAGGCCAGGATGCGCAAGATCTGCCCGGCCAGCGGGGTATCGGCGAGCCGGTCCAGAGTTAGGCGCCAAATCCTCGCCACCGTCCTGGCATCATCGCCTTCAGGACCATGCTTATACATGTCGGCTGGTGACCGACGCAGCATGTCCAGGTAGGCGGCTGGTGCGGTGCCGGATTCGTAGCAGAAAGCGGCAGCCTGCTCGACGGCGAGCGCTAGATGCCCCAGCTCCTCACACACCTCCGCGATACTGTCGGGGTCCCTCGGGCCGTCCTGCATAAAGATGTGAGTGAACAGCTCCACCGACTCATCCGGATCGAACGAGCCCAGGCGAATTGTGCTGGTCAGCTGGTGCCAGCCGGTGGCCCGGCGGGTCGTGACCAGCACGCGGCCTGAATTCGCTGTCCGGTCAAGAAGCGGTCGGATGTGGTCGGGGTGGTCGACGTTGTCGAGTACCAGCAGCCAGTCGTCCTGGCGGGTCAGCCACTGCAGTGCGCGTTCGGTCTGCAGCTCGGCGGGTAGTTGGGTCAGGCCGGGCTGCAGCGCGCGGGCCAGGGCGGCCAGGCCGGAATCGACGGCGGCGAGGCTGTGCGCCGTGATCCACCACCGCACCCGGTCCGTTGCCCGGGTGTCCGCCCAGCGGGCCGCGAGGAATGACTTGCCCACCCCGCCGAGCCCGCTCAGTGCCTGCAGCACCACACCGCCTGGGGCGGCGAATACGGCATCCAGCGCGTCGAGTTCCCTGGCGCGTCCGACGAACAGCCGAATGCGAGGGATGTTCGACAGTCCGTCGGCTGCCGCCTCATCTGGAATGGGCGCATAGGCCTCGGCCGGCAGAACCGTGTCGGCGTGCACGGCAACGGAGTTGATGACATCCCGGCCCGCGGCGTTCGAGCCATGGGAGGCAACGACACCCGGCGTGGAGATGGACCGTTGCGGGTCGCTGTCAGGTTGCTTGCTGTTCATGGACCGCTGTGTGCGGTGGAACCGTCGATATCGCCGCCGGCTGCGTTTGACCCGCCCTGCGCCACGATCCCAGCATCCCCGGGTGGAGGCCCGCCTGTGCCAGGGGCGGTGTCGCGGGCCTGGGCGTTGCGGATGTTGCCGCGGGCCGCGTTCGACCCTGCCTGAGCACGCACCGGCTCCGGTACCGTCGCCCCGGACTGGGCTTTGAGCTGCCACAACGCCACCAACAGTGCCGCGGCCGCCAGCAGCGCGCCCAGCACCCCTGCCACCTGGCTGGATTGTTCCAGGTCCGCTGCCGCTACCCACACCACCAGCAATACGGCCGACAACGCGCCGACGACTGCCAACGCCCACCAACAGACCTTCTGCCAACCCGTCATAGGAAACATGGTGTACCTTCCAGCGCATCCAGGTCCCGTCTTCGACAACTCAGCCGCCTTTCCAGCAGGTCGACGGCCGTGCGGTCCTCCTCGTCAGGGACGGCCAGGCCCTGTGCGATGACCTCGGCGATGGTACGGACGCGGCCGTCGCCATCCGTGGGCAGTTCGTAGGCGCGGGAGGCGTTGATGTCCGCGTCGGCGAACTGGGCGAACTCGGTAGCCCGCCAGCACTTGGAGAGGTCCACCAGTTCGTGGGGGCGCCTGGTAGACGGGCTTGGTCAGGCTGTCCAGGCTCCAGTTGGTCTTGCTCCACGCCGTGGCCTACATATCCCGGGCCTGTACACGAGCCCTCACTCTTGGACGTCACCGTCGAGCGCATTCGCTACCTTCGAGGCTAGGCGCTGACTGTCGGGGCGCGCCTGCTTGTTGGTAGGGGGCAGGCTGACCGTCCAAGTGTCGCCGGTGACGGCGATCTCGCCGAAGCCCTTCGAGATCCCCGTCCACGTCTTGAGGGCCTTGGCGTTGGGGAAGATGTTGATGCCGCTGTCGCCGGGGGCTGGTTGGACTGCCTTGTTCGCGGAGGGTTGCTGAAGTTGGCCGAGCCGGTGACCACGACCGGATCGTCACCGATCGGGTCGATCAGCAGTACTTCGTGTGCAGGTACTCGATGTTGTTGGAGAACGGGTTGTCGTGCTCGGCCGCCTGGCCGGCGAGGCCGCCCTCTTCGACGAGACCACAGGCCACGCGCTCGGTGTCGGGATCGATGACCAAGTCCCGGTGCAGCATCAGCGATGTTGGCGTCCTCAAACTGCAGCCAACGGAGCACGCGGCGTGGTCACCCGGCAGCTGGCTGACGAAGCGAGGATCGAAGTTGAACGGAAACGTGACGCACACCAGATCCTGGGACGACCCGAAGAGATCGGCCTAGCGGTCTAGCGCCGTAGTCCGCATGTGCGGGCTGAACACAGCCGAGATGTCCACGGGCCAGGGATCGGGCATCGTGTTGGTGCCGTCCACCCAGTTGTTGAGGGTGCCGGGGGTGGGGTCTTGGACGAGCTGCGCCCAGTAGTCGAGGTACTGCTGGGCGACGGTCGGCTCGGTGCCGGTGTGTCCGACGTTCGACTGACCGAAGATCCCGGTCTCAGTGATGTTGGTCGACCCGGTCCACGCGGCCCGGGGCGCACCGTCGCGCTTGCGATCACGAACTTGTTGTGCGGGATCTGGGCCCGGGCCCGCCAGGCTACGACCAGGTCGTCTATACCGGCGGCGGCCACCGCTTCACGGTTGTCCGGGTGGTCGAACTCGCGCGGACCCGAAAACGCGCCGTCGCCCCCGCTTCGAGTTGGCGTCCCCCGGCACCAGGGGTGACGATAGTGATGAGCCCTCGGCTCGGGCCGAACGCGGATCCGCGTGTGCCGCCGAGGGCAGGTTCTGGACACGCAAGACAACTCCCGTGAGGACAAGCGGAGTTACCTTACTCGCTTTTCTGGATTCAATTGCCGGATATCCGCAAAGCGGGCATTGTGCAGGTTGAGCTTCACCGCATCCTCAGGGGGCGTCATGGCCATCTCCGACGAACAGCTGGCGCGGGCAAAGAACATCCGGATCGAACAGGTGCCGCTGCTGCGCCGGAGCCGGGGTGCGACGAACGAGACCCTCCAAGGGCTGCCCGACGCGGCGGTACGGCGGGCGCTGCGCCGCCTGAACTACCCCGATCTACCCAACGCACGAGGGCTGTTCAGGCTCGCACAGGAGCGCAGCGACGACGGCACCGTCCCGGCGCACGCTCAGGGAACCGCGCTCGACCGGATGCGCTCGCTGCTGGCAACCAGGGAGGCCCCGCCCGCGCACACCGCGGGTGTGCCCACCGGCCTGACCGGCGAGGGCTTCGCGGGAGGCCCGACTCCGACGGCCGGAATGCAGCTCGCCCAGTGGGAATGGCTCGGCCCGGGCAACATCGGAGGCCGCACCCGCGGTATCGTGATCCACCCCGAGGAGCCGCGAAAGATGTGGGCCGCGAGCGCCGGCGGCGGGGTGTGGCACACCCAGGACGGCGGCGGGCAGTGGGTGCCCGTCGACGACTTCCTCGGCAATCTGGCCTGCTCCTGCCTGGCCATGGACCCCACTGACCCGGCGACGATCTACGTCGGCACCGGTGAGGGCTTCTCCAACAGCGACGCCCTGCGGGGCAACGGCGTCTTCAGCACCACCGACGGCGTCAACTGGGCGCCGATCACCGCCACCCAGACCGCGGATTTCCGCGCCGTGACCCGGATCGCAGTCTCCCCAACCGGCGAGGTGGTCCTCGCGGCCACCACGACCGGCCTGTTCCGCTGCTCCGACGCGGAGCGCAACAAGTGGACGCAGGTCCTCGACGTCCCTCTCGGCATCGTCCTGTTCGATCCCACCGACGACAGCCGGGCCGTCGCGGGCGCGTTGGACGCCGGCGCGGCCTTCGTAAGCTCCGACGGCGGACGCACCTGGCAGACGGCGACACACAGCGGCAACCCGTGGTCGGGCCGGGTGGAACTCGCCTACGCGGCCAAGGACCCCAGCATCGTCTACGCCTCGGTCCAGATGACCAGCGGCCGCATCTATCGCTCGACGGACGGCGGCCAGACCTACCATCCCCGCCAGACTCTCGACTCCGGCGGTCACGTGGCCGACTACCTGGGCGACCAGGGCTGGTACGGCAATGCCGTGTGGGCCAGCGACCCAACAGACGAGAACCTCGTCGTGCTCGGCGGCGTCGACCTGTGGCGCAGCACGGATGGCGGCGACCACATCACTGAGATCAGCACCTGGTGGGACGCGCGGTCGGTGCACGCCGACCACCACGCGATCGTCTCGCACCCCTCCTACAACGGGACCGACAACCGGACAGTGTTCTTCGGAAACGACGGCGGCGTCTTCACGGCGGACGACCTGGCGCAGACCGGCACCGAGCAGGAACCACCGTTCGTCAACGGCTGGACCGAGCTGGACAACAACTATGGGGTCACCCAGTTCTACTCCGGTGCCGGTAACCGGCTCAGCGGAAAGATCATTGGCGGTGCGCAGGACAACGGCACGATCTGCTTCGACCCTGGCCAGGGCACCGAGGGCTGGCAGCAGATCTTCGGCGGCGACGGAGGCTGGTGCGCCTGCGACCCAAACGATTCCGAGGTGTTCTACGGCGAGTACGTCTTCCTGAACATCCACCGCAACACTGACGGCGGCACCAGTGACGACACCGAGGGCGACCGCTACATCAGCGGCCAGTTCTGGAACAACGACCTCAGGGAATGGGACTGGAAGCCGCTGCCCTTCCGTATCCCCGACGCCATGACCAACCAGGCGCTGTTCATCGCGCCGTTCGCGCTGGACCCCAACAATTCCGACCGACTGCTCGCCGGCGGCTTGTCGCTGTGGCGGACCAACAATGCCAAGGAGCCCAACACGCCCACGTCCGGGCCGAGTTGGCAGGCGGTCAAACCCAGCGCCGGAGCGAAGATCAGCGCTCTCGCCGTGGCATCCGGCAACTCCGACCTGATCTGGGTGGGGCACGTCAACGGCATGCTGTTCCGCACCGTCAACGGCACGGCGGCGACGCCGACCTGGAGTCGTGTCGGGGTGACCGGGCCCAGCCCACTGCGACCGCGGCGCTATCTCACCTGCATCACCATCGATCCTGCGCACCCGGACACCGTCTTCGTCGCCTTCGGTGGCTTCGAACCGGACAACCTCTGGGTGACCCACGACGGCGGCGTCCAGTGGACCCAGCTCGCCGAGACGCTGCCGGACGTTCCGATCCGGGCAGTCGCCATACATCCGCGCCGTACCGAATTCCTCTACTGCGGAACAGAGGTCGGGCTCTTCGCCAGCGAGGACGACGGGGCGAACTGGTCGGCTACCAACGAAGGGCCCACCAACTGCTCGGTCGACCAACTGTTCTGGATGGACGAGACACTGGTCAGCGCCACGCACGGCCGCGGCATGTTCCGGATCGACCTGTCGACGGTCTGACCGATCCTCGACTTGGCACTCATCGAAGGTGACGGCGATGACACAAGATGTGCGTGTGCGAGGCCGGATCGAGGCGGTGGCCGCCGGTCTGTGCGGACTGCTCTTCCTGGTGACGCTCATCTGGCCCGACTGGATCGAGGCAGTCTTCGGAGTGGACCCCGACCAGCACAGCGGGGCCTTCGAGTGGGCGATCGTCGCCCTGACCTTGTGCGCCACGGCGACGTTCTCTCTGCTCGCGCGCGGCGAATTCCGCAAGGCCCGGACCCTGTCGACCAGGTGACCTCAGCGGCCTGCCCAGCCGAAAGGGGGCCCACACACAGGTCCGAGCCCCGTGGACCGGGGCAATCCGAGGTCCGAGATGCACATCCTGTCGGACGCGACCTACTGCCCTTGGTCGTCGGCGTCTCGGCCGGCAATATCCCTGGCAGCGAGGGACCCAAGCCGGTGGTGACCGGTCACCAAACGAGACACGCCCGCACGGCCGCCACTTCAAGCCCCAGCGCCTCCACGCCGGCAAGACCTACCACCGGCCCGACCTGCGCAAATGACGAGTAATGCCTTCGGCACGTCTGGGCGGCACGGTTTAACCGCGCGCGGTTCGGTGTCCAGCGAAGGGTCATGTCGGGCAAGTTCTCCATGTTGCGATCGCCGTCGTTGGTGTCGAGTACGCCATGGCGCTCGTAGAACACGCAGGCATCGGTGTTGTGCTGAAAGACGTGCAGTGACAGCCCGTCCGGGCTGTGCCGTCTGACCTCGTCGAGCAGCAGCGTGCCGATGCCCTGGCGGCGGACATCCGGCGTCAGATAGAGGTGTTCGAGCATGTCGCCTTCAAGGGCGGCATAGCCGAGGATTTCCATCTCACGCTCCGCCACCCACACGCGGCACCTCTTGAGGAGGACATCCTCGACCCATCGGCTGGCCTGTTCATGATTGCGTCTCTGCGGAAGCAGGTACGGCATCGCCGCGGCCCGACCAGCACAACCGGTTCCCCGACGACGCACACAGCGGCAACTCTGGGGCAACCCGTACGGCGGAACTCCTGGGACGGGAGGTGCCTGAGCGGCACGGACGGCAGGCACGGGCTGAGACCGCCATGACGGACCAAGGGGCCCGAAGGTTGTCGTGCCGCGGGACTGTGAGGATCCGGACTGGCGAGCGGCTCGCGCCGTCAGCGCGCCAACGGCTCGGACGCGGTGAAGCACTCGAAACCCGCGTGGAAGGCCGTGCCCTGCGGGTCGGTCGCGCTGTAGTGGAAGGCGGCCACACCGCAGCCCCGCTCGTCGAAGGCGGCTCCGGTGTACGAGGCGACCCTGGTGCCGTCGACGGCGAGCTCCACCTTGATCCGGCCCTCGCCGGCCGAGGAACAGGTCATCGACATGTCGACCTGCTGCTGACTCTCCACCTTCAGGCCCAGGTCCGCGAGGTCGACCTCGATGACCCGGTCATGCCCGCCCTGCAGCGTATCGGCTCCCCGGGCCGCGACAGGCCTCTTGGCCGGGTCCTGCAAGCAGGAGTCTTGAGGGCATCTGATCTAGCTAGTTGGTGGTTGGGGATGTTTTTCTGACTGCTGGCGTTGGTGGTCGTTTCAGAGTGCGTGAGTGCTCGTCGTCCGTATCGCAGTGACGTGTCCGATGCCCGGCGGGCCTTGATCGAGCCGGTCTTCGCCGCCTGGCGGGCCAGACGGACCGGCCCCGGCAGCGCCGCTCGGGTGCATGAAGCGGCACGTCGCGGTCGACACCGGCGGGCTGCTGCTGGCCGTCGTAGTCACGACCGCCTCCTTACAGGACCGCGACGGTGCGTTCCGCATCACCGCCGCGCTGCGCGAGTGCGTTTCTCCACGATCACCCTGGTGTGGGCCGACGCCGGGCAGCTTCGCCCCTGCGCGGTGGTGCACCAGGCGTGCGGCATGCGGTCGCCGACTCCGACACTCGGTGACGCCGCGCACCGGTTCCCCACCACAAGTGCGGTCAAGTGTGGCTTCGCGGCCCGATGTCGGGCGCGACGCCACCGCCCGGGCCGAACCCGCCCCGCGACCTGACGCCCGCCAACCCCCTTGCCCCAGTCACGCGACCCACCTAGCCTGATTTTGTGCCGCTAATAAACAAAGCCCGAAAGCACAACGTCGTGCCGGGCAACCACAGCAGCGACCTCACCCGGCTCCGCACAGCGCTGACCGTCTTCTTCGCCCTCGACGGCTTCATCTTCGCCGGCTGGGTCGTCCGCATCCCCGC
Source organism: Streptomyces sp. NPDC001530 (assembly GCF_042894545.1). Taxonomy (NCBI): domain Bacteria; kingdom Bacillati; phylum Actinomycetota; class Actinomycetes; order Kitasatosporales; family Streptomycetaceae; genus Streptomyces; species Streptomyces sp. NPDC001530. The sequence continues at coordinate 138,131 of NZ_JBIAVS010000023.1, read as the reverse complement.
CATCAAGCACCAGACCGGCGCCTCCGCCAGCGCCCTCGGCCTCGCACTCCTCGGCGTCTCCGCCGGCGCGGTGATCACGATGATGCTCACCGGGCGCCTGTGCCGCCGCTACGGCAGCCACCCCGTCACCGTCATCTGCGGCATCCTGCTTTCCCTCAGCGTCGCCCTGCCCCCACTCACCCACTCCGCCCTCACCCTCGGCGCCGTACTCCTGATCTTCGGCGCAGCCTACGGAGGAATAAACGTCGCATTTAATAGCGCAGCAGTCGACCTGGTACGAGTCCTGCAACGACCCATCATGCCCAGCTTCCACGCCGCGTTCAGCCTCGGTGGCATGATCGGCGCCGGACTCGGCGCGTTGGTCGCCGGAGCACTGACCCCGACACAGCACCTGCTCGGCCTCACCCTGATCGGCCTGCTCGTCACCGCCCTGGCCGGCCGCACCCTGCTGCACCTCCAGCCCCCGGCACCACCCGAAAGCTCACCGAAGGATGTAACCACGCCACGCCGCCTGGACACCCGCACCCGCGGGCTCGTCATCACCTTCGGCCTGATCGCCCTCTGCACGGCCTACGGCGAGGGAGCCCTGGCCGACTGGAGCGCACTGCACCTGGAGCAAGACCTCGACGCCACACCGGGCGCAGCGGCAGTCGGCTACTCCTGCTTCGCGCTCGCCATGACCATCGGCCGAGTCACTGGCACGAGGCTGCTCGAACGTCTGGGCCAGACCCGTACCCTCGTATCCGGCGGCACGACCGCCGCCGCCGGCATGATGCTCGGCGCGCTCGCCCCCTCCCTGTGGGCAGCACTCCTCGGCTTCGTCATCACCGGACTCGGCCTCGCCAACCTCTTCCCGGTCGCCGTAGAACGCGCCGGCACGCACGCCGGCCCCGACGGAGTCGCGATCGCATCCACCCTCGGCTACGGCGGCATGCTCCTCGGCCCGCCCGCCATCGGCTTCATGGCCGACTGGTACTCCCTCCCCATCGCCCTCACCAGTGTGGCAGTACTGGCCGCGTCAGCTGCGGTCATCGGGTTCATGACGAGCCGTGCGGCAGCGCGCTGACCCCACCGCCAACGGAGACCACAAAGCCACGGTTCGACAACCTCACCGAACAATCGCAGAGTTGGTATCGCGTACCAAGGAATGCTGAGTCTCAAATCATGATCCACGTAAGGCGATGACGCCTTCGCTGATGAGAGCATCACGACCGCCTCGTCGCGGCAGGAGCGTCATGCAGTTGCCCCTTGATCGACATCCGACTGCAGTATCTGCGGTGCAGTACAGCGAGCCGGCCGATCTCCGCATCAGTGAGTCGACACTGCGGACAGCAAACCGGGTTCAGTACATCGTGTTCGCACGGCGCGTTGTATCCCGCCCAGAACGCATCCTCCGACCTGCGGCAGATTGGCGGCGCAGTCGTCATCCGGCCACGCCCTGGGCCCGCCAGCGCACACGGCCTGGCGGGCTGTCTGAGCGCTTTCCACGGTCGGGGCCTCAACCCCACGGTTCTCACCGGGCGTTGCTGCTTGCCCTTCCCATGGACATCTATCTCTGGCTCGGCTGTGTCTGCATGGCTGTGCGAGGCCTGCGTAGGCGAGATGTGAACGGAGTGGTCGCGTCATCCCACTCTCCTGGAACTGTGATGACGGCGGAATGATGTGCTGTCCCCACAGAAGGCCGAGTTTTGGGAGTGTTTTGGACGTCAGGCTGCGAGGCCCCCGGAGCACCCTGGGCCGACGACAGCCCGCTCTCCCTCGGCCTCCCCCGACACCGGCGATCTCGGCCAGCGCAACTCATCCGGACTCGGGCGCCTGGCCTCGCTTTTCGGTTGGGGTGATGAGACGTCGCTGATCGTCAGCTGTCGGGTGGGCGAAGTGTTTTCGCTGCTTGGGTATGACGGAGTCTCAGCGCGGGGGCCGGGTTCTCCAACCGCGGTGCGGACTGCGGGTATGCCCTCACCATGTTCGGCGGCCTGCAGCCAGGCGACTTCCCGGGCCTGGGCGCGGGCAGAGGCCAGCGAGGCGAGGGCGGTCTCGTCGACGTCGGCGAGCAACCGCCAGGCCGTCGGTGTCGAGGCGATCGGGCCGAACACCCCTGCCTGGTCCCGTAGCACGGCCAGGTCCGCGATGGCCCCACCGACGTCGGCGAGCATCACCACGTCGGTGGCGATCCGGCCCGGGTCATGTCCGGTCCCGCGCGGCCGAAGCGGTCCGAGCGCGGCGGAGTACGCGGCAGTCAGCCCGGTGGCATCGGCGAGACCGGCCGGCAGCCGTGCCCCGGCATGACCGACCACCCCCGAACCATCGGCGCTGACATGGACCTTGGGACGCAACCCGATACCCTGCACGTAGGCACTTTCGCGTTTCCGCCTCAACAGCCGCCGTACCCAAGCGAAACGGCGAGGTCAAGACATCCTGAGGTCGTCACGCACGCTCGTATATGGCAGTGCGCGCAGAGTCGAAGCGATGCGGCTGTGTCCGGGAAGATCAGGCGGAGGGCGGTCCGATCCCTCGTCAAGTCGAACTTGCCATGCGAGCAGGGGGCGCTGCGCGTACACAGCGAAAAATGCCTGTCCCGGCTCAAGTGCACTTGAGCCGGGACAGGCGGTTCGCGCCGCTGCGGGGGCTCAGGGCGCGAAGACCTCCTCGCCTCCGGCCACCTTGCGCAGCGTGATCGCCGCGGCAGGGCAGTTCTCGGCCGCTTCCAGCACCTCGTCGGCCGCCTCGACCGGCGCCTGCGGCGGCCGCGCCCGACCGGAGGTCTCCAGGGTGAAGCACTCGGGCGCGCTGCTGGCGCACAGGCCCGATCCGACGCAGACCGAGGAGTCGATCTCGACCGTCCAGAGCTCCGTCACAGCGGCTCACCCGCCTTGGCCACGGTCAGGGCCGGCTCCGGTGCCGTCGGGCCGCCCTCGCTGATGCCGAACCTGGTGTGCAGCCGCCGCAGGGGCCTGGGGGCCCACCAGTTGGCGCGGCCGAGCAGCCGCATCATCGCCGGCACCAGAACGCCTCGGACGACGATGGCGTCCATCAGCACGGCCAGGGCCAGGCCGAGGCCGAGCATCTTCATGTTGGTGATCTTCGACGTGCCGATGGCGACCAGAACGATGGACAGCACTGCGGCCGCCGCGGTGACCACGCCACCGCTGCGCTGCAGGCCGAAGACGACGGCCCGGACGGTGTCACCGGTACGGTCGTACTCCTCCTTGATCCGCGACAGTACGAACACCTCGTAGTCCATGGACAGTCCGAAGGCCACGCAGAACATCAGCACCGGCAGGGTGGCCGGGAGGAAGCCGGTGACGGTGAAGTCACCGAGGAGGCCGCTGAGATGGCCGTCCTGGAACACCCAGACCAGCGCGCCGAAGGTGGCGCTCAGGCTGAGGGTGTTGAGGACCACGGCCTTGAGGGGCATCACGACACTGCCGGTCATCAGGAACAGCAGCACCATCGTGACGCCGACCATCGCGACGAGCGCGTACGGCAGCCGGTCGGTGAGGGTGTCCTGGGTGTCGACCAACTCGGCGGCGCCACCGCCCACGAGCACGGGGAAGGGGGCGGCCACGTCACGGATCTGACGCACGAGGTGCTGGCTCTCGGGGGAGACGTCCTCCAGGGAGGGCACCACGGACAGATAGGTGGCCTTGCCGCCCTCGGCGGTGTAGCGCTGTTGCGCGGGTCCGGCGGGCTGGGTCAGGTGACCCTTCTGGTAGACACCGGCCGCGGAGTCGACGCGTACGACGCCGGGCAGCCCGGACAGCCGCGCCGCGTAGGGACCGATCTCGGCGGTGCGCCGCGTGCCGTCGACGCCGTCGGCGACCACGTCCAGCACACCGGTGGGGCGGGACGTGAACTCGTCCCGGATCACCTGGTGCACCTGGTGTGCCTCGGCCTCCTTGGGCAGTTGCCGGTCGTCGATGTTGCCGAAGGTCGCCCCGAGGAACGGCAGGCCGAGGGCGACCAGCGCGGCGACCGCGGTCACCAGGAAGATCACCGGGCGCTTGACGACCGCCTCGCCGATGCGCCGCCAGCGCCGTCCAGAGGCGTCGGCGTGCGCGGGGCCGGAGCCGCGTCGGAAGAGCCGGGCCAGGTCCAGGGCGTCGATCCGCCGGCCCAGGACCAGCAGCAGTGCGGGCAGCACCAGCAGGGCCGCGGCCGCGGCGACGAGCACCACCGAGATGCCCGCGTACGCGAAGGACCGCAGGTAGTACATGGGGAAGATGAGCATGGCCGAGAGCGACACGGCCACGGTGAGGGCCGAGAAGGCGACCGTGCGTCCGGCGGTGGCGAGCGTGGTGCCGATGGCGGCCTTGGGAGGCAGGCCGCCGTGCAGCTCCTCGCGGTAGCGGCGGACGATGAACAGCCCGTAGTCCACGGCCAGTCCGAGGCCCAGCGCGGTGGTCAGGTTCAGCGCGAACACCGAGACGTCGGTGAAGCCCGTGATGACCCGCAAAGAGGCGTTGGTGCCTACGATCGCGATCAGTCCGATGATCACCGGCAGCAGCGCAGCCACCGCGCTGCGAAAGACCAGGACGAGGATCAACAGGGTAAGAGGCAGCGCGATGACCTCCGCCCTGCCCAGGTCCTCACGGCTGGTGTCCTGGACCTCGGTACGGATCTGGGTGGCGCCGCCGATCTTGACGTCCAACGGGCCGTGGCTGCCGCGATAGTGAGGCGCGATGGCCTTGAGGGTGTCGTCGGCCTCGGTCTCGGTTCCCGTGATGCGGGCGACGATCAATGCGTAGCGCCCGTCGGTGCTGCGCAGTGCCGGGGACTTGTCCTGCCAGTACGAGGACACGCCCTGCACGTGGTGCTCGGTGGCGAGCCGCTCGGCGAGCCGCCGTCCCTCGGCGGCGGCGGGTGCGGAGTCCACTCCGCCGTCGGCCTTGAGCAGCAGCGCCACATTGGGGCGCCCAGCGGCGAAGTCCCGCTCCAGGAGATCCGACGCCTGTGAGGATTCGGCCGCGGGGTCGGTGGTGCCGCCGCCCTGCAGCCGGTCGGCCACCCCGCCGCCGAGGACGACGGCGGCGGCGGCGAACAGCAGCGCCAGGATCAGGATGAGGCGTGGCCGTGCTGTGGTCAGCCGGGCGAGACGCTCGAACATGATGGTCCTCTCCGGGGGTGTATTCGGCGTCTCAGGTGTGAGGTACGGATTCCGCGGTGGCCTCGAAGGAGGCGCGGTTGAGTCCGAGCGTGCGCAGCAGCATCGTGTCGCGGACCCGGTCGGGCAGGACTCGCAGGAACGACAGGGCGCGAGCGTCCTGGCCGATGAGGTAGCGGGTGGCCGGGCGGCGCGCCGTGATCGCCTTGACCAGGGTGTTGGCCGCCTTGTCGATGGCGGTGGCGCTCTGCTTGGCGGAAGCCGCCTGGGCGTCCGCCACCGCCTTGGTGTACCGCCGTCGTGCCTCGGTGCCGCCGGTCCAGCCGTCCTCGGCGGCGGACTTCTCGGCCTTGGCGAAGATCTCCGTCTCCAGGGCGCCGGGTTCGACCAGAACGACGTCGACGCCCTGGAACCTCAACTCCATGCGCAGCGCGTCGTTGAGCGAGGCGAGGGCGGCCTTGGAGGCGGCGACCGGTCCGAAGAACGGGACGGAGACACGGGCGGTGACCGCGCCGATGTTGACCACCCGGCCGCCGGCGCGGCGCAGCGCGGGCAGGAAGGCCTGGGTGACGGCGACCTGGCCGAGGACGTTGATGTCGAACTGGCGGCGCAGCGCGTGCGGGGGGACCATCTCGACCGGCCCCTGCACGATGACACCGGCGTTGTTCACCAGGGCTTGGAGCCCGCGGTCGCCGAGGACGGCGGAAAGGTTCTCGGCGGCCGCGGCGATCGAGTCGGGGTCGGCGACGTCCAGGACGACGGGTGTCAGCGAATCGACGTCGGGCAGTTTGGCGAGCGCCCCGGAGGTACGGACCGCGGCGATCACATGCCAGCCGGCGTTGGACAGCTTCTTGATCGTCGCGGTTCCCAGACCGCCGGACGCCCCGGTGATCAGGACGGTCGGTGCGGAAGGGTTCTGACTCACGGGTGCCTCCGTCGTCAATGAATGGAGCGGTGGTTCGATGCGGCTGTGTCCGCTCACGCGTCTTCCACCAGGTGCATCAGCCCGGCGGGGAAGCGCTCGCCCGCGAATGCCCCGGGCGGTGCGACGGTTTCGATCCGGGCGAGGTCGTCCGCGGTGAGCTCGACGCTCAGTGCCGCGACGTTCTCGTCGAAATCCCGGCGGGTCTGACTGCCGGGGATGGGCACGACGCCCTGCGCCAGCAGCCAGGCCAGGGCCAGTTGCGCGGTGCTGCAGCCCTTTTCGAGGGCGATCTCGCCGAGCCGGGTGACGATCGCCCCGTTGACGGCGAGCTTGTCCGGTTCGAAGCGCGGCAGGAATCGGCGCAGATCGGAGATGGCCAGGTCCGCGTCGCTGATGATCTGCCCGCCGAGCAGGCCGCGGCTGAGCGGGGCCCAGGCGACGAAGCCGATGCCCAGTTCACGGCAGGTCGGCAGGATCTTCTCCTCGACCCCGCGGCTGGCCAGCGAGTACTCGGTCTGCAGGACGGAGATCGGGTGCACGGCGTGCGCCCGTCGGATGGTCTGGGCGCCCGCCTCGGACAGGCCGATGAAGCGGGCCTTGCCGGCCTCGACGATCTCCGACAGAGCCCCGACCGAGTCCTCGACCGGCACCTGCGGGTCGATGCGGTGCAGGTAGTACAGATCGACCCGGTCGGTGCCGAGCCGCATGAGGCTGGCGTCGATGGCCTTGCGGATGTGGGCGGGCGATCCGTTCAGCTCCACCCCGGAAGGGGTCCTGATCATGCCGCACTTGGTGGCGAGGACGACGCGGTCGCGGTGGCCGCCGCGCAGCGCCTTTCCGACGATCTCCTCAGAGACGCCGTCGCCGTACATGTCGGCGGTGTCGAGGAAGTTCACGCCGACGTCGATGGCCCGGTGGATCGTGGCGATCGATTCGGGATCGTTGCGGTCCCCGTAGAATTCAGCCATTCCCATGCAGCCGAGTCCGAGTGCAGAGACCTGCAGGCCGTCCGCGAGTTCGCGCGGGGGCACGTCCATATGTCAACTCCGATTTACTCCGGGGAATTCATTGAATTCCCGCCCAACAACCCTAGGGCTGGGCCTGAATGGGCACAATGGTGGCGGAACTAATAGCAGTCAGAGCACCAGATCAGTCCCTGACCAGGTGGAACGCCCAGGCCAGGAAGGCGGCGCCGGTGAGCGCGGACCCCAGTACACAGACCGCTGGCCAGCCCGATGCGGAATACAGGGCCGCCGCTCCGACGGCCCCCACCGCCCCGCCCAGGAAATACCCGGTCATGTACACCGATGTCACTCGGCCGCGAATTTCCGGGGGCAGTCGGTAGATCTCGCTCTGATTGGTGATGTGAGCCCCTTGGACCATGAAGTCCAGGAGGAACGTGGCCAGGACGAGCAGTGCGAGCGAGTGCTCGCCGAACGCGGCCGGGAGGAAGGACAGACACCCCCCGGCGAGCAAGGCCCCGGTCGGCCAGGGGCCGAGATCACGGTCCGCCGCCCGGCCGGCGAGGGCCGCCGCAACGACACCGCCGATGCCGACCAGGCTGAGCAGCCCGACCGCGTCGGCTCCGTATCCGTAGTGGGGGCCGGCCAGGAGGAAGGGCAGCGGGGTCCAGAAGGCGGTGAACGCCGCGAAGCACAGCGCGCCGTAGAGGGAACGGCGGCGCAGCACGCGGTTCGAGCGCACCAGGCCCGGCAGTGAGCGCAGCAGACGCACGTAGCCGAGGCCGGTGTCCGGCGGGGCTCCGGTGCCCGCCGGGATGCGGCTGCGCAGGACGAGGACAAGTACTCCGGCGACGCCGGCCGCGCCGTAGTAGACGGGCCGCCAGCCGGTGTGCTCGCCGATGACGCCGGACAGAAAGCGGATCAGCAGCGAGCCGATGAGGACCCCGCTCATCACGCCGGCCACCACCCGGCCGCGTTCGGCCTCGGTGGCGAGCGACGCGGCGAACGGCACCATCACCATGACCACCACCGAGGTCAGGCCGATGAGAGCCGCGGCCACGCAGAGCACCTCGATGCCGGGCGAGGTGGCGGCCAGCAGGAGCGCCGCCGTCTCGGCGGTGAGCAGAGCGAGGACGAGTCTGCGCCGGTCGAGCATGTCCCCCAGCGGTACGACCAGCACCAGACCGACCGCGTACGCGGCCTGGGTGGCCACGACGACCAGGCTCACCGCGAAGTGCGAATGGTGCAGCTCCGCCGCGAGGGTGTCCAGCAGCGGCAGGGACAGGTAGAGGTTGCCCACGGTCAGACCGCAGGCGATCGCGAACAACGGCACCAGGCCGCGCGCGGGGGCGGCGGACCGGCCCCGGGCACGGTCGGTCCGTACGGGGGAAGCCACGGGGTGATCTCCCGTCAGCCGACGGAGATGGGCAGGGATTCGACGCCGCGCAGGGTGAGCCGGGGCCGAAACTCCACGGTGTCCTCCCCGTCGAAGCACAGCCGGGGAAAGCGGCGCAGCAGGGTGGTGAAGGCGATCTGCGCCTCCATGCGGGCCAGTGACGCGCCGAGGCAGTAGTGGATGCCGGAACTGAAGGACAGCACGGGAGCGTCGGCGCGGGTGACGTCGAAGCGGGTGGGGTCGGGGTAGCGCCGCGGGTCGCGGTGGGCGGCGCCGACCAGGGCCACCACCGAGGAGCCGACCGGGATCTCGATGCCGGCGATCTCGACGGGGCCGTCGGTGACCCGGTTGCCGAGCTGAGTGGGGCTGTCGTAACGGAGCATCTCCTCGACGGCGCCCGGAACCAGGCTCAGGTCGGCCCGCACCCGCTCCATCTGATCGGGGTGGCGCAGCAGGGCCAGCATGCCGTTGCCCAGCAGATTGGTCGTGGTCTCGAAACCGGCGCCGAACAGCAGGTTGCACATGCCGATGAGTTCGCCCTGGCTGAGCTTGTCCTCGCCGTCCTTGGCGGCGATGAGCGCCGACAGCAGGTCGTCGCCGGGGTTCTTGCGGCGCTCCTCGACGAGGGCGCTGAAGTAGTCGTCCGTGAACTGGGCGCCCTTGTCGCACTCGGCGAGGTCCTCGGGGGTCAGCCCGAGTTCGTAGATGTCCTGGAAGGCGCGCATCGGGCCTTGCAACGAGGGCAGGTCGGCGTCGGGGATGCCGAGCATGCGGCCGGTGGCCATGGCCGGCAGCGGGAAGGCGAAGTCCTTCATGTAGTCGAGGGAGCCCTCGCGTTCGAGCTTGTCGGCCAGGCGCTCGACCATCTCGGTCACCTGCGGGCGCATGGCTTGTACGGCGCGGGGGGTGAACGCGAAGCCGGCGAGCTTGCGCAGCCGGGTGTGGTCCGGCGGGTTGGCCCACAGCATGATGTTGGGCAGTCGGCGCAGGGCGGCGTGGTTCTGCCAGTCGTCCTTGCCGACCCAGGGGGCGAAGACCCGGTACGGGTCCTTGAGGGCATGCTGGCTGCGCAGGAAGGCGTTGACGTCGTCGTAACCCGTGACCACCCAGTGACCGAGCGCGGTATGGTGAACGGCGGCCAGCTCCTGGATGCGCTCGTAGCGCGGATACGGGTCGCGCAGGCCGTCCGGAGTGAGGAACAGCTCGGCCAGCACTCCGTCCGCCTCGTCGGCGACCGTGGTTTTCTGCTCAGTCTCTGTTTCCATACGGTTTCCCTTCCGTAAATCGGCTGGATATGCCGTGTGCGGTAGGCGCTATTCGATGTCGACCATTACTCGACACCTGTCCCCATCTTTAAGCATCGTTTGACACTGAAGAAGAGTGGAGTAAATACTGGTGGAAACTGCACCAGTTAGTCCTGGCCATCGCGACGGGGGATTACGCATGGGACCTTCAAAGGACGAGCTTAGTCGTAAGGAACTCGGCGACTTTCTGAGGTCGCGGCGCCGAAAGGCGGACCCGGAAAAGTCGGGAATTCAAGTTTCCGGATCGGCGTCCGGGCGCCGGCGCATCCAGGGGCTACGGCGGGAGGAAGTGGCCCAGCTGTCCGGAGTCAGCCTCACCTGGTACACCTGGCTGGAGCAGGGGAGGAACATCAACGTCTCCCGGCAGGTGCTCAACGGGATCGCCAGGGCACTGGCGCTCGACGCGCCCGAACGCGACCACCTCTTCCGGCTCGCCGGAGAGGCCCCGCAGACCACCTCGATGGACCCGGCGCCGACGGTCGGCCCGGACATCCAGGCGTTCATTGACCTGCTCAACCCCAACCCGGCCTACGTGATCACCCGTTGCTTCGACATCGTCGCCTGGAACCGCGCGGAGGCGGCGCTCATGGACGGCGTCGTCGCCCAGGTGCCGGAGCGTCATCGCAACGTCCTGTGGCTGATGTTCAACGTGCCGCGCGCCCGCGATCTGCTGCCGGACTGGGAGCGCGATGCGCGCTGGCTGGTGGGGCTGCTGCGCACGGAGTCCGCCCACGAGCTGGGCCGCCCGCGCTTCATCGAGGTGGTCAACGATCTGAAGAAGTCCAGCCCGCTCTTCCACGAGTGGTGGACCTCGCACGACGTGGAGCAGTTCACCTCGTCCGTACGGCGCTTCCAGCACCCGGTGGTCGGGCCGCTGTCGCTCAATTACGTCAAGTTCGCGGTGGAGGGCGACACCACCGGACTCAGCATCGTCACGCATTTCGCCTTCCCCGGCTCGCAGGAGGAGAAGCGACTGGGCGACCTCGCCGCCTCATGGCGGGGCTGATCCGGTCCGCGCGGAGAGATAGCGGCCGATCACGGCCTTGACCTCGGCGGTGTACGCCTCGGCTTCCGGGCCCTGGTGCTCGCGCACCAAGGCCCGGCCGGCCTGGAGCAGTGCGCACACCACGGCGGCCACCCGGTCCCGCTCCGCCGCGGGCGCGCACGGTCAGCATCTCTCTTACGCCTCCCAGCAGTTCGGCCCGGATGAGCATCAGCAGGGCGAGGTTCTCGGGCTGGAACGACAGCAGCGGGGCGAAGACCGCGTCGGTCAGCCGCTCTGGCGGCAGGCGCGCGTGGTCCGCGGTGAACAAGGGTCCGTGCGCCGCGTACAGCTCGCGCACCAGCCGCTCGCCCAGCCCGGCGAGCAGTGCCTCCTTGTCGGGGAAGAACTGGTAGAAGGTGCCCGGGAAGACCCCGGCCTCGCGGGCGATGGCGGTGGTGCCGGGCACGGTCGCCCCCGTACGGCACAGCAGGCGCGCGGCGGCGTCCAGCAACTGCTCGACACGGCGTTCGCCACGGGCCTGCCGCCTGCCCCGTCTCGGTTCGGCCACCGGCGCGGTCAGGCGGTGAGCAGCTCGGGCAGCACGGTGTCCGCGCGGTCGGCGACACCGGACTGGGCCAGAGCCACGTCCCACAGCCTGCGCCGGCCGGCCGGGTCGTGGGCGAAGCCGTTGGGCTCGACGCGGCGCCTCTCGTTGAAGTAGGCGCCGCTCGTGGACCGCAGTCCGGGGTCGGTGACCAGGCGGGCGATGTTCTCGGCGCCGTATCGGGTGCGGTGCGGCGCGAAGACGAACGTGCTGCGGACCATCTTGGTGGAGCACATGCCCGGATGCAGGCTGTTGGCGCGCACCTCGCGGCTCTGCAGGCGGTGTGCGTACTCGTTGGTGAAGGCCGTCAGGGCCAGCTTGGACTGGGCGTACGCGGTCATGCGGTCCCAGCGCCGCTCCAGTTGCAGATCGTCCCACTGGATGGCGCCCCATCCCTGGGCGACGGAGCTCACGTTGACCACTCGGGCGGGCGCGGAGGCGACCAGCAGACCTGTCAGGCGCAGGGTGAGGGCGAAGGCGGCGAGGAAGTTCACCTGCCATTCGAGCTGGTAGCCGTCCGGGGTGACGCGACGGGTGCGGGCGCTGCGATTGGGTGTCGCCACGCCGGCGTTGTTGACCAGGGCGTCCAGCCGGCCGTGCGTGCGCAGCACGTCGTCGGCCAGGGCGTGCACCTCCTCCAGGCGGGCGAGGTCGGCGGTCACGGAAGTGATCTGGCCGGCAGAGCCCTCGGCGGCCTTGGCCGCCCTGCGCACATCGGCCAGGGCGTCGGCCACCTTGCGGGGGTCGCGGCCGTGCACGACGACGTGCCAGCCCTGTGCGGCCAGCAGCTTGGCGGCCCCGCGCCCGAGCCCGTCGGTGCTGCCGGTCACCAGTGCGAGCTTTTTCATGTGCGCCACGTGCGCTCCTCACAGAGATCAATGTCATGCCGAATTAACATTCGGCGAGCACATTCCCAATCCCTCACTTTCTCCGCTGGATTCGCCGCTGGCAAGGTAACTGTCAGCACTATTGGTAATGCCACCACCATGCCGTCAGATACTCGTTGACAAACCAACTTGGGGATCGAGACCGTAGCAGCGGAGCAGAAAACAAGATCAGGGGGATAAATGGCGAAAGTGGATTCTCTGGAACCCATCATTGTCGAAACGGTGGAAGGTGGAATTCCGATTGAACAGCTCGGAACAACTCTGATGCATGAGCATGTCTTTGTGCTCAGCACGGAGATACAGGAGAACAATCCTCAACTCTGGGACGAGGAGGCGCAGGTCGAGAGTGCCGTTGCCCGGCTGACCGCCGCCGCCGAGCGTGGGGTGCGCACGATCGTCGACCTCACCGTCCTCGGCCAGGGGCGCTATCTGCCCCGTATTCAGAAGGTGGCCGCCAGGATACCGCTCAACATCGTCGTGGCCACCGGCGTCTACACCTACAACGACGAACCGATGTACTTCGCCTTCCGCGGCCCCGGCCGGGTCTTCGAGGGACCCGACCCGATGGTGGAGCTGTTCGTGCGCGACATCACCGAGGGCATCGGTGATACGGGAGTCAAGGCGGCCGTTCTCAAGTGCGCGACCGAGACCGAGGACCTTCCCGAGGGCGTGGAGCGCGTGCTGCGCGCCACCGCCCAGGCCCACCGCGAGACCGGCGCGCCGATCCAGACGCACAGCAACGCCCTGGTGCGCAACGGGCTGCTGCAGCAGAAGGTCTTCAAGGAGGAGGGCGTCGACCTCAGCCGGGTCGTCATCGGCCATTCCGGCGACACCGACGACCTCGGCTATCTGCGCGAACTGCTCGACGCCGGCTCGTTCCTCGGCATGGACCGCTTCGGCATGGAGTTCATCGCCCCGATCGAACAGCGCGTGAAGACCGTGGCCGAACTGGTGCACGCCGGCTACGCCGAGCAGCTGGTGCTGTCCCACGACTGCCCGTGCTACCTGGACTACCTCACACCGGACCAGCGCGAACTCGTCGCCCCTTCCTGGGACTACACGCACATCCACGACGATGTGCTGCCCGCGTTGCGCCAGGCGGACGTCAGTGACGAGGCGATCCACACCATGCTCGTCGACAATCCTCGCCGCTTCTTCTCCGCCAACGCCCCCTACTGACCTCTCGGAGACTCCATGTCCACACAACCCACCAGCCCGGCGGGGCCCTGGGAGGAGCTCGGCGCACCGCTGTGCCTTGACACCCCCCTGGTGAAGGCCTGGGTCGAACAGGTACCCCCCGGCGGCACCCGCCCGTTGCACACCCACCGCAAGCCCTGGGCGACGGTGGTGCTCAGCGGAGCCAAGGTCCGTTCGCTCGGCGCCGACGGCGAGGTCATCCGCGAGGGCGAACTCCCCAGTGGCGTGGTGCTGTTCAACCCGGCGGAACAGCCGCTGTGCCACCAGATGCACAACGTCGGCGAAACCGAACTGGTCATGGTCGGTCTGCAACTGGAGTACGGACCGGCCACCGAGGCTCCGCAGGAGGACCCGTGACCATCGACACCGTCGTCGTCGACTACGGCGGCGTGCTCACCAACCCCCTGGTCGAGACCTTCACCGCCTTCGCCGAGCTGGCGGGGATCGAGGTCACGGCCCTCGCGGAGGCGTTCACGGCCGCCACCCACAGGCACGGCGAGACCCCCATGGCCGCCCTGGAGATCGGCGCCATCACCGAGCGGCAGATGGCGGAGCGCATTCTGGCCGAGCTCCCCCCGGGATCCGAACGAGTCCTGGACGGGCACGAGTTCGGAGAACTGTGGTTTCGCGGGCGGAAGCCGAACGAGCCCTTCGTCGAGTTCCTGCGCCAACTGCGCGGCGACGGCTACCGGATCGCCCTGCTCACCAACAACGTCCGCGAGTGGGAGCCGCGCTGGCGGGCTCAGCTGCCGGTCGACGAGCTGTTCGCACTCGTCGTGGACTCGCACAAGGAGGGCGTACGCAAGCCCGACGCGAAGATCTACCGGATCCTGCTCGACCGGCTCGGCGCGGAGCCCGGGCAGTGCCTGTTCGTCGACGACACCGAGGAGAACTGCGTCGCCGCCCGCGAACTCGGCATCGAATCCGTGCGGTTCACCGACACCGACACCACCGTCCGCGAGGTGCTCACCCTCCTCCAGGCCGGCGACCCGGACCCGGGAGGTCCTGCGCGATGACCACGGAGATTCTGATCGTCGGAGCCGGCCCCACCGGCCTGACCACCGCCTGCACCCTGCTCGGCCTCGGCGTGCCCTGCCGGATCGTCGACCGGCGCGAGGGCCCCGGTGACGCGCCCAAGGCGCTGATCCTGTGGAGCGGTGCGCTGGAGTGCCTGGACCGCATCGGCGTCGCCGGCAAACTCGTCGACACCGCGCTTCCGCTGGCCGGAGCCACCTACTGGTCCCGCAAGAAGCAGATCGGCGGCATGCGCTTCGGCGGCCTGGAGGGCACCGCCTTCCGTCACCCGCTGTGCACCCCGCAGCCCGTCACCGAGGAAGCGCTGCACGCCCGCCTCCTCGAACTCGGTGGCACGGTGGAGTGGCAGACCGACGCCGTCGGCGTCAACGTCGAGGAAGACGGGGTCACCGTCGCCCTGCGTACCGCCCAGGGGCGGGTCGAGAAGGAGACGTACCGTTGGCTGGTCGGTGCCGACGGCACGCACAGCATGGTGCGCGAGGCGGTCGGCATCCCCTTCGAAGGCCACACCTACGACCGGGTGTTCCTGCTGGGCGACGGCCCGGTGGAGGGCCCGGCCCCGAAGGACGAGGCGCAGTACCACATCACTCCGGACGGGGTGCTGGTCCTGGTGCCCCTGCCGGAGGGCGGACACCGGGTCTTCTTCGACATCGAGCCCGACGAGCGCACCGGAGCCCCCTCCGACCAGCTGCTGCAGGAACTGCTCGACGAGCGCGGTCCGGGGGGCCTGAGGCTGCGGGGCACCTGGTGGTCCAACCGCTTCCGGGTGCACGCCAAGGTCGCCCCGCGCTTCCGCCAGGGCCCGGTCTTCCTGGCCGGCGACGCCGCCCACGCGCACAGTCCCGCGGGCGGCCAGGGCCTCAACACCGGTGTGCAGGACGGCTACGACCTCGGCTGGAAGCTCGCCGCCGTCGCCCGTGGCGCCGACCCGGCCCTGCTCGACAGCTACGAGACAGAGCGCCGCCCCGCATCGGTTCAGGCGGTGCGCAACGCCGACCAGCAGACCCGGATGTGGCTGCTACGCAATCCCATGGCCCGCGCCATGCGGGACGCCACCATGCAGTCCTTCACCCGCCGCGGCGTGATGGAGAAGCAGATGCTGCCGCAGCTCGCCCAGCTCGACCTCGACCACTCGGCCAGCCCCGCCGTGGCCGACCTGCCCGGCGCCAACTCCGTGCCCCGCGCCGTCCGGCTGGGCAGGCGGGTACCGGACATCGCACTCGTTCCGCTGCGCGGCACGAAGGCGAAGTCACTGCACTCGTACCTGACCGCGGGTCGGCACAGCCTCATCGCGTACGGGGACCAGGCGGCCGGCGAGATCGCCGTGCGGGTGCTGGTCGCCCTGCGCAGCCGGGGCGTGGACGACACGGCGAACGTACTGTGGATCCAGCCCTCCGACGCCGGTTCCGCGGCCGGGCAGGCCGACGCTGCCGGTGCCCGCTGCGACACCGCGCGCGCGGACGGCCCCGGTCTCGGCCCGGCGAGCACGCCGTGGCTTGCGTACATCCGCCCGGACGGCGTCGTGGGGGCGCGGTCCGGCATCTCGGGAGTCCTTGAGCTGCTGGAACGCCTGCCCTCGCGGCCGGCGGAGACGACGTCCGACGCGGCATAAGGCCCCCGGACTCATTTCTCAGGAACCTTGGAAGGGATCCGCTTCGATCATGTCCGTACCCGAAGCACGACCTGCCGAGGCCAGCGTACCGGGGGAAGCGCCGCTCAGCACCGAGGCCGTGGCCACCGCCGCGGCCACGGCCGGAGCGACGCTGCGCTACGACGCGACAGTCTCCCGCACACTGGTCCACCGCACATCCGTCGCCGAGGTGTTCGTCACCGACTCCGCCTCGACCGGCGAGAACACGTTCGTCGTGGCCGCGCAGCTACCCCGTGGCCACCTGATCGGCGAGAACGCGCCGCTGTACGACTTCACCCTGCTGGTGGAGGTGGTACGGCAGGCGGGCGTCCTGGTGGCCCACCGTCACTTGGGCGTGGAGCTCGGGTCGGCGTTCATCTTCCGGGCCCTCAACCTGCGCACGGTGGGCCTGGCCCAGCTGCGGATCGGCGCCACCCCGGCCCATGTGCTGGTGTCGATGACCGTGCACCCCCGTCGCAACAAGGCGGGTCGCATCCAGGGGTTCACCTTCACCGGTGACGTCTCGCTCGACGGAGAGGTGGCGCTGGCCGGGGACGGTGCGTTGCTGATCGTGTCCCAGCGCGCATACAGGACCCTGCGGGCCAAGCGACGGACGGCCGCTGCGGACCACACCCTGCCGCGGTTCACCGCTGCCGCGCCGTCCTCGGTGGGCCGCCGCGAGGCCCGCAACGTGGTCATCACCGAGCCCGTCCCAACCGGACCGGGCAACGTCTCGGCACAGCTGGTGATGGACCCGAGCCATCCGCACATGTTCGACCACCCGCTGGACCATGTGCCCGGTCATCTGCAGATGGAGGCGGCCCGCCAGCTGGGCATCGCCTCCGTCGCGCGGTTGCACGGGCTGTCCCCGGAGACCCTCACCATCGCGTCCATCACCACCGACTTCACCGACTACGCGGAGCTGGACCAGGTGACGGAGCTGCGGGCGAGGGTGGACGGCTTCCGCCGCCACGAGGAACTGCGCACCCTCACCGTCCCGGTCGCCGTCGACGTGCAGCAGGACGGGGCGGTGACGACGTCGATCCGGCTGGACGTGGTCCAGTGGACCTGACCACCCGTCGGCCCCGGCGGGTCGTCGTCACCGGCGCGACCGGTCTGCTCGGGAGCAACACCGTACGGCGCCTGCTCGACCTGGACAGCAAGGTGACGGCTGTGGTCCGGGACCCCGAACGGGCCCGCTCCCTGCTCCCGGACCACAAGCGGCTGGACCTGTGGCAGGGTGACGTGCTCGACGTACGGAGCATCGTCCCCGTGCTCCCGGGCCACGACGCGGTGATCCACACCGCGGCGTACTTCCGGGAGTACTACGCCCCCGGCGGCCGCGACGACGCGTTGCTGACCGCGACGAACGTGGACGCCGTGGGCGAACTGCTGCGGGCGGCCGCCGACGCCGGAGTGCCGGTGGTGGTGCACACCAGCTCTATCGGCACGCTGGGCACCCGCCCCGACGGGCGGCCCTCCGACGAGGACACCCCGGAAGGCCGCCGGACCCGGGAGAACGGCTACTACGCCAGCAAGCTGAGCTCCGAGGAGGTCGTACGTGCCTTCGGTGCCCGGAACGGGGTGCGGGTGCCGATCGTGCTGCCGGGGTGGATGTGGGGCCCGGGAGACGCCGGGCCCACGTCCGCGGGGCGGCTGTTCACCTCCGTGGCACGTGGGGAGCTGCGCGCGGTACCCCGGGCCGGCAACCATGTCGTGGACGCCCGCGACGTCGCCGACGCGTGCGTCCGTGCCGCGGTGGTTGGCGAGCACGCTCGGCGTTACATCGTCGCCGGGAGCTGGGTGACGCTGCCGGAGGTGTGCCGGCTCGCCGCCCGCGCCGCGGGTGTGGCGCCCCCACGCGAGGTACCGGCCCGTCTCGCGCTCGCCGTCGCCGCCGTTCTCGAGGCCACGGCACGCCTGCGGGGTCGCACTCCTCCCGCGACCCGGGACGGTGTACGCGCCTTGCTGGAGGGCAACCGCCGGCATGTGAGCTCCTCCCGTGCCGTCCGCGAACTGGGCGTCACCTTCCGCCCGTTGCACCGCACCCTGCACGACCAGGCGGCCTGGCACCGCGCCCACGACCACCTCTGAGCGGCGGGTGCCGCCGGGAGCCCTCAACCCGGCGGCGCCCGCCCTTCCCCAGCCTGGTGGCAGCGCCACCCATGATCACCGGATCGGCCGGATACTCCTCCTCGCATTCCCGTTCATCTCATTCCCGTTCCTCGCATTCCCTTTGCGGAAGTCCCAGACAGTCCAGGCGGAGATACAGCAATGCCAGAAATCGGCAGACGACACCTTCTGACCGGCGCCACGGCCGTGGCCGCGGCGACCGTCGCCCCGTCCCTCCTCTCGCAGAAAGCCGCGGCAGCGGAAACCGTGGACGCCGTGGGCGCATGCGATCCGGTGTTCGGCCCGGTGGCCGTGCGCCCAGGTGACGCCCGGTACGCCGAATTGTCCGTCGGCGTCAACAAACGATGGGAGGCCGCACCCGATTCCATCCAGCTGGTCGGTTCATCGGAACAGGTGGTGTCGGCGGTGCAGGACGCCGTGCGCGCCGGAAAGCGGGTTTCCGTCCGCAGCGGCGGGCACTGCTACGCGGATTTCGTGAGCCACCGGGACGTGGACGTCATCATCGACACCTCCGGGATGAACGAGGTGGCCTACGACGCCGCACGCCGGGCCTTCTCGGTGCAGGCCGGAGCCCAACTGGGCCAGATCTACGAGGCTCTGTACAAGGGTTGGGGCGTGACGATCCCCGGCGGCGCCTGCCTGACCGTCGGCATCGGCGGGCATGCCAGCGGCGGCGGCTTCGGGCTGCTGACCCGAAGATTCGGGCTGGTCGCCGACCACATCGAGGCCGTGGAGATGGTGGTCGTTGACCGCTCCGGCGCCGTGCGGCGCGTAGTCGCCTCACGCGACCCGTCCGACCCGAACCACGATCTGTGGTGGGCCACCGCGGGCGGTGGAGGCGGCAGCTTCGGCATCATCACCCGCTACTGGTTCCGCGCGGCCGGATCCACCGGCACGGATCCGGCCCTGCAACTCCCGCGGCCGCCCAAGGGGGTACTGGTCAGCCTGCTCAACATCCCCTGGAACCAGCTGGATCTCCCGACCTTCGGCCGGCTCGTCCACAACTTCGCCGACTGGCACGTGGACAACGGCTCGGTGTCCTCACCGTTCATCTCCCTCGCCGGCTACCTGCTGATGCGCCAGGGTCCGGCCGGCGGCGTAGCCCTGTTCACCCAGGTGGACGGAACTGACCCGGATGCCGACCGGCTGCTCGCCGACTACGCGGCCGCCCTCACCCGCGACACCGGCATCTCCGCCTCGTTCCCCTCCCGGCGGGTGCCGTGGCTGGCCTCCACCAAGCTGGTCGGCACCAGCAGCCCGGCCCTGCTGTACGACCACACCCTGCGCAGCGCCGTCAAGACGGCCTGGATGCGGCGGAGTTTCACCGACGACCAGATCGCGGTCATCCACCGAAACATGACGCGCACAGACTACGCCAATCCCAATGCGGCGATATCCCTCAACGGCGGTGGTGGGCGGCCCAATGAAGTAGCCACCGAGGCAACCGCGTTCGCGCACCGCGATTCCGCCTTCATCGCGCTGTACGAGAATTTCTGGGTCGACCCGCGCGAGGACGGGACCCATATCGGCTGGCTGCGTGACATCTACAGCCAGACGTTCGCGGCCACTGGCGGATATCCGGTGCCCGGCGACGTTACCGACGGCTGCTACATCAACGACCCGGATTCCGACATCACTGACCCCGTGTGGAACGCCTCCGGCGTTCCCTGGTTCACGCTGTACTGGAAGGCGAACTACACGCGCCTGCAACAGGTGAAGGCCCGCTGGGATCCTACCGACTTCTTCCGGCACTCGCAGTCGATAAGGCTTCCGGCCTGATCCACCGCCCGATACGTCCGCCCCTCGGCCGGCCGTGACCTGCCGGCGCAGGGGACGGCCGAGACGACGGTGCCGGTCGTGGGCGGGCGGCATCGCCGACGACTCCGCCTTCTACGTCCGGGTGCACAGCCCGGTCGTCTGGGTCGAGGTCGACTGCCAGGCCCCGGGCCCGCTCGCGGGCGCGTACGGCGCCACACAGGGCAGCGGCGCGACCCAGAAGCACGTGCACTCGATCATCCGCACGCCCAACGGCAACGACTACGGAAGGGAGCTCCTTCGCCAGCACTACCTGACGTCACCTCACCACCAGTGACACAGCAGCGGTAACGATCAATCCCGGTTTTCAGTCAGCGCGAGGGCCGCACCCGTCCGGGTGCGGCCCTCGCGCACGCCCGGGCAGACCGGCCCTGTTCGTCCGATACGGCAACGACGGTCGCGCAGCGCCCGGCCGGACGCGTGGAAGAGGCAGTCGAGGCCCCAACCCGCGAGGCAGCCCCACACCCCTTGCCTTGAACCGCACTTCATCCGGCACACTCGCCGCATGGAGATTCCGGAGTTTGTGGGAAACCTGGACAGGGAGGGCCGGTTGCTGGCCGCGGCGGCCGAGGAGGCGGGGGTCGACGCCAAGGTCGCGACCTGCCCGGGCTGGCAGGTGCGGGATCTGGTGCGGCACACGGGGATGGTGCACCGGTGGGCCGCCGCGTTCGTCGCCGAGGGGTACACCTCGTACCACCCCGACGGCGGCCTGCCGGATCTCGACGGCGGCGAACTCCTGTCCTGGTTCCGGGAGGGCCACCGGCGGCTCGTCGAGACGCTGGCCGGTGCCTCCCCCGACGTGGAGTGCTGGAGCTTTCTGCCGGCACCCTCGCCGCTCGCCTTCTGGGCGCGACGCCAGGCGCACGAGACGACGGTGCACCGGGTCGACGCCGAGTCGGCGCTCGGCGGGGAGCCGACGGCGGTGGCCACCGATTTCGCGGTGGACGGGATCGACGAGTTGCTGCGCGGCTTCCACGCGCGCGCGAGGAGCAGCGTGCGGACGGAGGAGCCGCGCGTCCTGCGGGTGCGGGCGACCGATTCGGACGCGGTGTGGACCGTACGGCTGTCGGCGCAGCCGCCGGTCAGCGACCGGGGCGAGGCAGGAGACGCGGACTGTGAACTGACCGGACCGGCCGGACGGCTCTACCTGGCGCTCTGGAACCGGCAGCCGTTCCCGAGCGTGACGGGTGACGCCTCGCTCGCGGCGCTGTGGCGGGAGAGGTCGGGAGTGACCTGGAGCTGACGGGAGAAGTCCGGGGGCAAGTGGAGTTGAGCGAATCGCGCCCGGTCACTCGGCTCCAGGCCCGGTCACTCGCAAGCGGTGGCCGGACCGCCCGCCAGCATCCGGGTCAGCACCGCGCGCTGCACCGGCAGCACCTCGCCGTGCAGGTCGCGCCCCTTCGGCGTGAGGCACACGCGCACGCCCCGCCGGTCCTCCTCGCACATCCCGCGTGTCACGAGGCCGTCCTTCTCCAGGCGGCCGATCAGCCGGGACAGGGCGCTCTGGCTCAGGTGGACGCGCTCGGAGATCTCCTGGACGCGGTACGAGGCGCCGCCGTCCGACGCGGTGCCCTCGGCCAGGACGTCGAGCACCTCGAAGTCGCTGGCGCCGAGGCCGTGTCGATGCAGTGCGCGGTCGAGCTCGCAGAGGGTGCGGGCATGCACCGCGAGGATGTCGCGCCACTGGTTCACGAGCCCTTGCTCGGCCTTCTTCGCCGCCATGGGCGCACCGTAGCAAAAAATCTGCTTTGTTGCATCGGAATTAAATGCATTTGCATTGGATGCATGCGCATGTAGTGTCGGGGTCATGACCTCTCCGCTCACCCACCCCGCGTCCCAGGGACGCTGGACCCCTCGGCTCTGGGGCACCCTGCTGGTGCTCTGCGCCGCGATGTTCCTGGACGCGCTGGACGTGTCGATGGTCGGCGTCGCCCTGCCGTCCATCGGCTCCGAACTCGATCTCTCCACCTCGACGCTCCAATGGATCGTCAGCGGCTACATCCTGGGATATGGCGGACTGCTCCTCCTCGGCGGACGCACCGCCGACCTGCTGGGCCGCCGCCAGGTCTTCCTGGTGGCCCTGGGTGTCTTCGCGCTCGCCTCGCTGCTCGGCGGACTCGTCGACTCGGGCCCGCTGCTGATCGCCAGCCGCTTCATCAAGGGCCTGAGCGCGGCGTTCACCGCGCCCGCCGGCCTGTCGATCATCACCACGACCTTCGCCGAGGGCCCGCTGCGCAACCGCGCGCTCTCGATCTACACCACCTGCGCGGCCACCGGTTTCTCCATGGGCCTCGTCCTGTCCGGTCTGCTCACGGAGGCGAGCTGGCGGCTGACCATGCTGCTGCCGGCGCCCATAGCGGTCATCGCGCTGCTCGCGGGGCTGAAGCTCATCCCGCGCAGCGAGCGCGAGAAGGACCACCGCGGTTACGACATCCCGGGCGCCATCCTCGGCACCGCCTCGATGCTGCTGCTCGTCTTCACCGTCGTACAGGCGCCCGAGGTGGGCTGGAGCTCCGCCCGCACCCTGCTTTCCTTCCTCGCCGTCGCCGTGCTGCTCAGCGTCTTCGTGACCGTTGAGCGACGCAGCCCGAGCCCGCTGATCCGGCTGGGCGTCCTGCGCTCGGGCAGCCAGATCCGGGCCCAGCTCGGCGCGATGGCGTTCTTCGGCTCGTACGTCGGATTCCAGTTCCTGGTGACGCTGTACATGCAGTCGCTGCTGGGCTGGTCGGCCCTGCACACCGCGCTCGCCTTCCTGCCCGCCGGGGCGCTGGTGGCGCTCTCCTCCACGAAGGTGGGGGCCATCGTGGACCGGTTCGGGACCCCGCGGCTCATCGCGGTGGGCTTCGCCTTGATGGTCGTCGGGTACGCGCTCTTCCTGCGCGTCGACCTCGACCCCGTGTACGCGGCGGTCATCCTGCCGACCATGCTGCTGATCGGCGCGGCCTGCGCGCTGGTCTTCCCCTCGCTCAACATCCAGGCCACCAACGGGGTCGACGACCACGAGCAGGGCATGGTCTCCGGTCTGCTCAACACCTCGGTCCAGGTCGGCGGCGCGATCTTCCTGGCCGTGGTGACGGCGGTCGTGACCGCGAACTCGTCCGAGGGCTCCTCGCCCCAGGCGGTCCTCGACAGCTACCGGCCCGGCCTGATCGTGGTGACCGGCATCGCCCTCGCGGGTCTGCTGATCACTCTGCCCGGACTGCGCACTCGGCGTACGCAGCAGTCCATCGTCGTCGCCAAGTCCCTTCAGGAGGAGGCGGAAGTGGAACGCGTGGCGGTCCGCGACTAGGCGCTGCCCCCTCGATCAGGGGCGGTTGGCTTGCACGACGGCAGACGGCGCCGAGCCGTGGGGGATCCCGCTGATCGCCCGGCGGACGGCGACCGTCATCGCCTCAACCGCGAGTGTGGTGGGCGGAAATCATGTGCGGATCGGCGCTCCGGTTGACAGGCTGAGATCGTGAACCACGAGCACGCCGACATCCCCGGCTCCTCCGCCACGCCCCGGCCTGCGGACTTGATCACCACGCCCGTCACCACGCCCATCACCGCGGACCTCCTGCGCGGTGCGCTCGACCTGGAGCGCACCGCGCAGGGCGTGCTCCCGCACCGGCTGCCCGCCCGGGCCCGTGCCCAGTGCTCCGACGGGCAACTGGCCATGGCGGAGGCCCAGCCCTCCGGCGTACGACTGGTGTTCCGCACCCGGGCCACCGCCGTCGAGCTGGACACACTCCGCACCAAGATGGCCTACCAGGGCGCCCCGCCCCGTCCGGACGGTGTGTACGACCTGCTCGTCGACGGCCGCCTGGCCGGGCAGGCCGGCGTGACCGGCGGCAACGTCCTGATGGTGGACATGGCCACCGGGTCCGCGGAAAACCGGCCGGGTCCGGTCGGCACCGTCCGGTTCGCCGGTCTGCCCGACCATGTGAAGGACGTGGAGATCTGGCTGCCCCACAACGAGATCACCCAGCTGGTGGCCCTGCGCACCGACGCCCCGGTCGAGCCCGTGCCGGAAGGGGGCCGCACGGTGTGGCTGCACCACGGCAGTTCGATCAGCCAGGGCTCCGACGCCGCAAGCCCCAGCACGAGCTGGCCGGCGCTGGCCGCCTCGCTCGGCGGCGCGGACCTGATCAACCTCGGTCTGGGCGGCAGCGCCCTGCTCGACCCGTTCACCGCCCGCGCCCTGCGGGACACCCCCGCGGACCTGATCAGCGTCAAGATCGGCATCAACCTCGTCAACACCGACCTGATGCGTCTGCGCGCCTTCACTCCGGCGGTGCACGGCTTCCTCGACACCCTCCGCGAGGGGCATCCCACCACTCCACTGCTGGTCGTCTCGCCCATCCTGTGCCCCATCCACGAGGACACTCCCGGCCCCAGCGCCCCGGACTTCAGCAACCTCAGCGCAGGAAAGCTCCAGTTCCGGGCCGCGGGCGACCCCGCGGAACGGGCCGCCGGGAAGCTGACCCTCAACGTCATCCGGGACGAACTGGCCCGCCTCGTGAAGCGGCGGGCAGCCGACGACCCCAACCTGCACTACCTCGACGGCCGCGACCTCTACGGCGAGGCGGACTTCGCCGAGCTGCCGCTGCCCGACCAGCTCCACCCGGACGCCGCCACACACCGCCGCATCGGCGAACGCTTCGCCACCCTGGCCTTCGGCACCGACGGACCGTTCACCACCGAGCGCGCCTGAGACGCCCTCCGGGGATCCTTGCGCCGCCTGGCGTAGGCCTGTTGACTCGACGGATGGAGAACTACGGGGGCCAGATGGAGAACTACGGTGTGGAGGCGGAGCACGTCCGCGGCCGGCGCACTCAAGCCGAGCGGGACGCGGTCACCGTCGAGATCGGATACGCCTTGCTCAGCGCCGCGTTCCTGGCGGCCGTCGCGTTCGGCGTCGTGGCCGGACCGGCGCTGGCCTTCGATCTGTCGGATGCGGCGCAGCGGATGCTGGTCGCCTCCGGGGCCGCTCTGGCCGCTCCCCTGTTCCTCCTACGCGTGGCCGGCGTGCTGATCCGCTTCCAGCGTGAGGAGGCGGCTCAGCCCAGCCAGCCCGGCCGTACCAACCCCGACTCGTAGGCGAGGACGACCAGTTGGGCCCGGTCGCGGGCGCCCAGCTTGACCATCGTGCGGCTGACGTGGGTCTTCGCCGTGAGCGGGCTGACGACCAGGCGGCGGGCGATCTCGTCGTTCGAGAGGCCGATGCCGACCAGGGCCATCACCTCCCGTTCCCGCTCGGTGAGTTCGGCGAGGGATTCGGCGGCCGCGGGCTCCTTGGAGCGGGCCGCGAACTCGGAGATCAGTCGGCGCGTCACCCCCGGGGAGAGCAGGGCGTCGCCCTCGACCACCGCCCGTACCGCGCGCAGGAGTTCGTCCGGCTCGGTGTCCTTGACCAGGAACCCGGAGGCGCCGGAGCGGATCGCCTCGAAGACGTACTCGTCCAGTTCGAAGGTGGTGAGCATGACCACCTTGACGTCCTTCAGGTCCGCGTCGTCGGTGATGCGGCGGGTCGCGGCGAGGCCGTCGAGCAGGGGCATCCGGATGTCCATCAGGACGACGTCGGGGCGCAGTTCGCGCACCTTGCGCAGCGCCTCCTCGCCGTCGGCCGCCTCACCGGCCACCTCGATGTCCGGCTGCGCGTCCAGCAGCGCCTTGAAGCCTGCCCTGACCAATGACTGGTCGTCGGCGAGCAGTACGCGGATCACCGGTCCTCCTTGGCCTTCAGCGGCAGTACGGCCAGTACACGGAACCCTCCGTCGTCGCGCGGGCCCGCCTCGATCGTGCCACCCAGGGCCGCGGCCCGCTCCCGCATTCCGGCGAGCCCATTGCCACTGCCGCCGGCCTCCACCCCGGTCGCGGGGCCGTCGTCGTCGATCCGCAACCGCAGCGCGCCCGCCGCGGATTCGAGCCGCACGCGCGCGTGCCGCGATCCGGAGTGCCGTACGACGTTGGTGAGCGCCTCCTGGACGATACGGAAGGCGGCCAGGTCGGCGCCCGGCGGCAGCTTCGGGACCTCGCCCTCGACTTCGACCGTCAGGCCCGCGCCCGCCGCCTGCTCGACGAGTTCGGGGAGCCGGTCGAGTCCCGGCGCCGGGGCGCGCGGCGCCTCGCCCGGCGCACGCAGGGTGTCGAGCACCTGGCGGACCTCACCGAGCGCCTCCTTGCTGGCCGCCTTGATGGTGGTGAGCGCCGTGCGCGCCTGCTCGGGGTCGGAGTCGAGGAGCGCGAGTCCAACACCCGCCTGGACGTTGATCACCGAGATGCTGTGCGCCAGCACGTCGTGCAGCTCGCGGGCGATCCGCAGCCGCTCCTCGTCGGCGCGCCGCTGAGCGGACCGCGCACGCTCGGCACGCTCGCGGGCCCACTGCTCACGGCGTACGCGGACCAGTTCCGACAGCGCCACGATCGCCACGATCCAGGTGGCGATGACGAGTTCCTGACCCCAGGGGGCGGGCCCGTCCCCTGAGGGCGGCAGCCATCGATAGAGCCAGTGCCCCACGAGCACATGCCCGACCCAGAGCATGGCGACCGCCGTCCACGCGGCCCTGCGATGCCCGGCGACCACCGCGCTGAAGCAGCCCACGGCGACGGTGAGGAAGACCGGCCCGTACGGATATCCGGCGCCCAGATAGATCATCGCGGCGGCGGCCGTACCGAAGGCGACGAGCACCGGCCGCCGCTGCCGCCAGAGCAGCAGGCCGCAGCCCACCAGCAGCAGCGCCCGTGCGAAGAGGTCCAGCGGAGCGCGGTCGCCCTCCTGGGAGTGGGCCGCGAAATTGGAGCCGAGGAGCACGAAGGCGGTCACCAGCACCGTGGAGCGCCACGGCCAATGGGCGCGGCGCTCCTTGTCGTCCCAGCGGTTCCACCCGGGCGGCCCGTGCCGCCACCACGCGGGGGGACCGCCCCACGCCGGCGACCTGGGAGTGCGCTGCTCTTCCATGACGGCCACGCTAGACGGGACCGGGCGGCCGTGGCGTCCGCCGGGCGAGGTGATCACACGTACTCCCCGCGGAGTACCGCAGCCGCTGCTTTGCGCATGGCCGGCTTTGCGCATGGCCGGCCATGCGCATGGCCGCGCGCCTAGCGGGCGGCGAGGTCCGCCTCGACGTTGTGCGCCATCGCCGAAAGGACGCGCACGGTCTCGCTGTACTGCTCGGGGGTCAGCCCCGTCAGCACCGTGGCCCGCGTCTCCCGCACACGTGCCTCGATCTCGGCATGGGCGGCGCGGCCCTCGTCGGAGAGGGCGAGCGACAGGCCGGTGGGCCGCGCGGCCGCGCTGGTCCAGCCCCGGGCCGCCAGATCTTCCAGGATGTGGTCGAGGCCCAGCTCGCCCTCGGCCCAGAACGGAGCGAGGGCGGCGGTGAGTTCGTCGCGGTCGGTCTTCCCGAGGCTGAGTGTGTTGAGGACCTGCCAGTGACGACGGCCCACACCGACGTCGGCGAGGGTGACCTCGAACTGTTTCTCCAGCAGTCCGTGCAGGTGCTTGAGCCAGTAGCCGATGGGC
Organism: Streptomyces sp. NPDC001530; assembly: GCF_042894545.1. NCBI lineage: Bacteria > Bacillati > Actinomycetota > Actinomycetes > Kitasatosporales > Streptomycetaceae > Streptomyces > Streptomyces sp. NPDC001530. The sequence goes on along the minus strand of NZ_JBIAVS010000023.1, from coordinate 110,650 downwards.
TTGGGCGCGGTCATGGAGCCTCCCGAAGCAGGTCGCGTGTCCCGAAGCAGGTCGCGTAAGCTGATCCCTGTATCCATGTAATGCGACATGTAATTGCTTCTTAGCATGCATCGGAGGCGGTGTGCAGGGCAACCCGAGCGAGGACACGGCGGCCATCGAGACGGCGGTCGTCGCCCTGCGTCGCGCACATAGACAGCGCACCCTGGCCCGGCTGTCGGAACGGCGCGGCGAGCGCACCGGGCGTCACGCCGAACTCCCCGACGCGGTCTTCGAACTGCTCGACGCCATCGACTCCGCCGCCGAGCGGGACGCACCGCTGACCGTGACCGAGGCCGCGGCCGCCCTCGGTGTCGACCAGCCGAGGTCGAGCCGCCTCGCCGCACAGGCCCTGAAGGCGGGCCTGCTCCGCCGCGAGGCCGACCAGCGCGACGGGCGCCGCTCCCTGCTCGCGCTCACCACGGAAGGCCACGCGGCACTCGCACGGATCCGCGACTTCCGCCACCGTGTGATCGCCGAGGTCACCGCCGACTGGACCGCCGAGGACCGCGAGGCCCTCGCCCGCCTGCTGACCCGCTTCGTACAGGGCTACGGCGCGCTCAGCGGCCCGGGGGACGAGGGCAGCGAGGACTGAACCGGTCCTCGTACTTCCCGCGTCAGGCTCCGGCCGTCGCGCCGGAACCGCGGGGCGCGCCGGAGCCGCGGTTCTTGCTGGTGGCGCCCGTGGAGGTGGTGGCGCTGGTGGCGCTAACGGTGCCCGTGGAGCCGGCCGCGCCAGTGGCGCCGGTCGGCTGAGGAAACACCAGGCCCACACCCTGGGCGAGTTGATCCACCGCATGCCGGAAGAAGCGCTCGCGATCCTCCACGACCCGGTTGAACTGCCCGAACAGTTCGAAACCGATCAGCCCGTAGAGCTGCGCCCACGCGGCCACGCCCGCCGTGACCACCTCAGGCGGAAGGTCCGGCGCGATATCGGCGGCCATCCGCCGCGCCTCGGCCTTCAGGTCGGCGGGCAGCGGGGGGCGGGCCACCCCCTTGCCCTGATACGCGTCGCGGACGATGCCGATCAGGAGCAGACCCACGCGGGAAGCGGCCGGGATGGTCGCCTCCGGCGCGGTGTACCCGGGCACGGGCGAACCGTAGATGAGCGCGTACTCGTGCGGATGCTCCAACGCCCACCGCCGGGCCGCCACGCACACGGCGATCCAGCGCTCCCGGGGACCGGCGCCGGCGCCGACGACCGCGGCGTGCGCCGACTCCGCGGTCTCGCCAAGGGAGTCGTACGCGTCGATGATGAGCGCGGTCAACAGGTCGTCACGGCTGGGGAAGTAGCGGTACAGCGCGGAGGAGACCATGCCGAGCTCGCGGGCCACGGCCCGCAGCGAGAGCTTGGCGGCACCCTCCGCCGCGAGCTGTCTGCGCGCCTCGTCCTTGATGGCCGCGGTGACCTCGACCCTGGCTCGGGCCCGTGCCCCTCGTGCGGTACTCATGCGGGGCAGTGTGCCACGTTTTCAGAGCAGTGCACACAAAAGAGAGCGGTGCTCCGCAACCGGAGCAGTGCTTCCGAGCCAGATTGGCGCACCAAAGGGAGAGCGTCGCTCAAAAAAGAGAGCAGTGCTCTTGCTTTGGATCGTCGATCTGGCGCAGACTTCTCTCAAGCGAGAGCAGTGCTCACAAAAGGAAGCAGCGCTCTCCCAATCGATGGGGGTCACCATGTCCGCACACGTCCAGAAGCCCGGTTGGTTCACCGTGAACGTCTTCAATCGCGCCGTGGCCTGGATGACCCGCCGCGGTATCAGCATCTGGGGCTCCCGGGTCCTGGCCGTCCGCGGTCGCAAGAGCGGCGAGTGGCGCACGACCCCGGTCAATCTGCTCACGGTGGACGGAGAGCAGTACCTGGTCGCCCCCCGCGGTCACGTCCAGTGGACGCACAACATGCGGGCCGCGGGAGGCGGCGAGCTGCGCCTCGGCAAGAACGTGGACGCGTTCACCGCGACCGAGATCGCCGACGACGACAAGGTCCCGCTGCTGCGCGCCTACCTGAAGCGCTGGAAGGCCGAAGTCGGCGTCTTCTTCAACGGCGTCGGCCCCGACTCATCCAACGAGGAGCTGCGCCGCATCGCCCCCGACCACCCGGTCTTCCGCATCACGGTCAAGAGCTGACCGCTGGTCAAGAGCTGACCTCTGGCCCCTGAGGGGTCGCCCGGCGGCCCGAGGGGTCACGTGTCGAGCCTGTCGAGCCTGTCGAGCCTGTCGAGCCTGTCGAGCCCCAGGATCGCGCGTCGAGCCCCAGGGTCACGCGTCGAGCCGAAGGGTCACCTGTCGAGCGCGGTCAGGGCGCGCCCGGCCATCGGGTGGGTGCGGACGAGCTCGCCGAGCGAGGTCGAACCGCGCGTTATCCCCGTGAAGGCCTTCCAGGCGGGCCGGAAGCTGGTGATCGCCGCGTGGAACATGCCCGGCCGCCGCTCGAAGACCGTCAGCAGGCGCTTGCCGACGCTCATCTCGACGCCGAGCCCCGCCTTGATCGCGAAAGCGTAGTTCAAGGCCTGGCGCCGGGTGTCCACCGCGTCGTGCGCCTCCGCGATCCGTACCGCCCACTCCCCCGCGAGCCGTCCGGAGCGCAGTGCGAAGGAGATGCCCTCGCGGGTCCAGGGCTCGAGCAGTCCCGCCGCGTCACCGCACACCAGCACCCGGCCGCGCGAGAGCGGCGAGTCATCGGCACGGCAGCGCGTCAAGTGGCCGGAGGAGACGGCCGGTTCGAAGCCGGCGAGCCCGAGGCGGGCGATGAAGTCCTCCAAGTACCGCTTGGTGGCGGCGCCTTCACCGCGCGCGGAGATCACCCCGACCGTGAGCGTGTCGCCCTTCGGGAACACCCACCCGTAACTGCCGGGCATGGGCCCCCAGTCGATCAGGACCCGTCCCTGCCAGTCCTCGGCGACCGTCTCCGGCACCGGGATCTCCACCTCCAGGCCGAGATCGACCTGTTCGAGCTTCACGCCGACGTGCGCCCCTATCCGGCTGGCGCTGCCGTCGGCGCCGACAACCGCCCGCGCCAGCACGGTCTCGCCGCCCTGCAGCACGACGGCGACGGTGCGCCGGTCCGGTACGGCGGAGCCGTGCTGTTCGACCCGCGAGACCGTCACGCCCGTCCGCAGCTCGGCGCCCGCCTTCTGGGCGTGCTCGACGAGCTGCTGGTCGAACTCGGGCCGGTTGATCAGCCCGAACAGCGTCTGCTTGGAGCGGCGGGTCCGCACGAAGCGGCCGTCGAGCGAGAACGTGACCGCGTGCACCCGGTCCTGGAGCGGCAGCTCGAAGCCGGGCGGCAGCGCGTCGCGCGAGGGGCCGATGATGCCGCCGCCGCACGTCTTGTAGCGGGGCAGCTCCGCCTTCTCCAGGAGCAGGACGCTGCGTCCCGCGACCGCTGCCGCGTAGGCGGCCGAGGCCCCGGCGGGCCCGGCGCCGACCACGACGACGTCCCACACCCGCTGCCCGTCGTCCGCCGAAGAGTTCTCGCTGCTCACGATGGTCTACTGCTCCCAGTCCAGCCGTCTGCCGCTCCTGCCTCCCGCATCCTACGGCGGGCATCGCCGCAGGCCGCTGTGGGAGGATCGGCAGCGCGGGCGCCCTGCACACCAGTACGCGCCTACGCACCGCACGATCATCTGTACACAGAAGTACAACGTCGCACCTACAAGGAGCGTGCCCATGTCGTCGAATCCGGTCGCCGAGACCGTCGCCTCGCTCATGCCCCGGGCGAAGGCGGAGCTCACCGAGCTGGTGGCCTTCAAGTCGGTGGCGGACTTCGACCAATATCCCAAGAGCGAGAGTGAGGGCGCCGCGAACTGGGTCGCCGACGCGCTGCGCGCCGAGGGCTTCCAGGACGTGGCACTGCTCGACACCCCCGACGGCACGCAGTCGGTGTACGGCTACCTGCCCGGGCCGGAGGGCGCGAAGACCGTCCTGCTGTACGCGCACTACGACGTGCAGCCGCCGTTGGACGAAGCGGCCTGGGTGACGCCGCCGTTCGAGCTGACCGAGCGCGACGGCCGCTGGTACGGACGCGGCAGCGCCGACTGCAAGGGCGGCGTCATCATGCATCTGCTCGCCCTGCGCGCGCTGAAGGCGAACGGCGGCGTTCCGGTGCACGTCAAGGTGATCGTCGAGGGTTCGGAGGAGCAGGGCACGGGCGGCCTGGAGCGGTACGCCGAGGAGCACCCGGAGCTGCTGACCGCCGACACCATCGTCATCGGCGACGCCGGCAACTTCCGGGCCGGTCTGCCGACGGTCACCGCGACCCTGCGCGGCATGACCCTCATACGCATCCAGGTGGACACCCTGGAAGGCAACCTGCACTCGGGGCAGTTCGGCGGCGCCGCTCCCGACGCGCTGGCCGCGCTGATCCGCGTACTGGACTCGCTGCGGGCCGAGGACGGTTCGACGACGGTCGACGGGCTGACGGCCGACCAGGCGTGGGACGGGCTGCAGTACGAGGAAGGGGCGTTCCGCGAGGACGCCAAGGTGCTCGACGGCGTGCAGCTCATCGGCTCCGGCACGGTCGCCGACCGCGTCTGGGCCCGTCCGGCCGTCACCGTCCTCGGCATCGACTGCCCGCCGGTCGTCGGCGCGACCCCGTCCGTGCAGGCGGCCGCCCGCGCGCTGGTCAGCCTGCGGGTGCCGCCGGGCATGGACGCGGCCGAGGCGACCAAGCTGCTGCAGGCCCACGTGGAAACGCACACGCCGTGGGGCGCACGGGTGAGCACCGAGCAGATCGGCCAGGGCCAGGCGTTCCGCGCCGACACCTCCAGCCCCGCGTACGCGTCGATGGCCGAGGCCATGTCGGTCGCCTACCCGGGCCAGGAGATGCAGTACGCGGGCATGGGCGGCTCCATCCCGCTCTGCAACACGCTCGCCTCGCTGTACCCCCAGACGGAGATCCTCCTCATCGGTCTGAGCGAGCCGGAGGCGCAGATCCACGCGGTGAACGAGGGTGTCTCGCCGGACGAGCTGGAGCGCCTCTCGGTCGCGGAGGCGCTGTTCCTGCGCAACTACGCGGCGAGCTGAGCACTCTGCCCACAGGGGTACATAGGGGACGCCCCAGGTGACCTCTCGTGGTGGGCCCCCGCCATCGGGCCGGGGGCCCACCACGGCGTTCCGGAAGCAGCCGCGGGCGGCCAACTCCTGGGAATGGCAAGCTTGTCACGGTGACGAGCCCCGAGACGGCGCACGCGACGCGCCTCAGCGCCCACAGCGAGGTCTCCACCTCCCTGGCCCTGTGCGGCGACAGCGAACTGGCCGGACTGGTGGAGGCGGCGACGCCCCTGGGCACCGGCATCGGCGGGAGATCCGCACTGCTGGATGTCGCCGGAACCCCGGTCTTCGTGAAGCGGGTGCCGCTCACCGATCCGGAGCGACGGCCGGAGCACGCCCGGTCCACGGCCAACGTCTTCGGGCTTCCGCCTTTCTGCCAGTACGGCATCGGCGGTCCGGGCTTCGGGGCCTGGCGTGAGCTCGCCGTGCACACGATGACGACGAACTGGGTACTGGCCGGGCAGTTCGGGGGCTTCCCCCTGATGTACCACTGGCGGGTGCTGCCCGACACCGTGCAACCCCTGCCCGAGGAACTGGCCGACGTCGAGCGGGCGGTCGCCTACTGGGGCGGTTCCCAGCAGGTGCGCCATCGGATCGAGGCCCTCCGCACCGCTTCGGCGAGCGTCGCACTGTTCCTGGAGTACATCCCGTACAACCTCCACGACTGGCTCGGCACCCGGTTCGAGGGCAAGGGGGTCTGCTCCCTGGTGGAGCGGGGCCTGGAGGCCGGTGTCTCCTTCATGAACGCACGCGGACTCCTGCACTTCGACGCGCACTTCGAGAACATCCTCACCGATGGCCGACGGCTGTACTTCGCGGACTTCGGCCTCGCGCTCTCCTCGCGTTTCCCACTCTCCCGCGCCGAACGCGAGTTCTTCGACCGGCACGAGTCCTATGACCGTTCCTACACGCGGACGTACTTGGTGAACTGGCTGGTCACCGCCCTGTACGGGTACGGGAGGGAGGAGCGGGAGGCATTCGTGCGCGCCTGGGCCGAGGGCGAGCATCCCGACGGCGTCCCGACGGAGGTCGCCTCGATCCTCACCCGCCACGCCCCCCTCGCCACCGTCATGGGCGACTTCAACCGCAGGCTGCTGCAGGACAGCCGGCAGAACCCGTACCCCTGGGAAGAGCTGAGCCGGCTCGGTCAGAGCGGTCCGACGCTCTCCGCGTAGTGGCAGGCCACGAGGTTCCCGCCGCCTCGGTCGACCAGTTCCGGCACCTGGTCAACGCAGGCGACGCGCTCGCTCTCCGTCAGATCGTTCGCGTGCGCGCGCGTGTCCCTCCTTCAACCGGGGGTGGATCCGGTCCTGTTGGTGGGTTCCTTCTCGGAGCTCCACACGCCGAGCAAAGTCACGACGTCAGCCGACCGGGACCCCGGCCTCCAGATAGAGCGCCGCCCCGCGCTCACGGGCCCTGAGGGCCCAGCGCAGCCGTTCGTAGCGCACGGGCGGCAGCAGATCGGCCGCCTCCTGCTCGGTGACGAAGCGCCAGTCCCGCAACTCGGGCCCGGGCAGCAGCAGTCGCCGGGCGGCTGCCGTGTCGAGGTGGCCGCCGTCGAAGAGGAGGCGCAGACCGCCGAAGCCGGGCGGGGCGGGCGACTCCCAGTCGACGACGAGGAGCGGGGGCACGTCGTCGAGCGTGATGCCGGTCTCCTCGGCGACCTCGCGGATGCCCGCGCGCGCCGGGGCCTCGCCGGGTTCCACGACGCCTCCGGGGAATTCCCAGCCGGCCTTGTACGTCGGGTCGACGAGCAGCACCCGGTCCTGCTCGTCGAAGAGGAGGACCCCCGCGGCGACGGTCTCCGCGGTGGGCTCGGGGGTCTGCACGATGTCGCACACGGGCGCGTCCCCGGTGCGTACGGCTTCGGCGATGCGCAGGGCGGTGTCGTAGGGGGTGAGCGCGCTGGTGTCCACGGGGTGGGCGTCGGCGGTGAGCCAGGAGGCGAGCGCGGCGCGGTAGGGCTCGATGTGGTCGTAGGACCACTGGCGCACGCGCATTTCACCGTCGGGCAGGTCCGGGGGCACCGCGCGCCCGGCTATTCGCTCGCGCAGGATCGTTTCCGCCGGGGCGAGGAGCACATGCCGTACGGGAATCCGGCGTGCGGCGAGGCCGCCGAAGATCTCGTCGCGGTACTCCTGGCGGAGCAGGGTCATCGGGACCACGAGGACGCCGCCGAGTTCGGCGAGCATGGCGGCCGCGGTGTCGACCACGAGGCGTCGCCAGATCGGCAGGTCCTGGAAGTCGCCGACCTCGGCGAGGCGTTTGGGCGGCAGCAGGTGCGTGAGTGCGCCGCCGATGACCTCGGGGTCGAAGAGCGTGCTGTTCGGGATCAGCTCGATCAGTTCCCGTGCGGTGGTGGTCTTCCCCGCACCGAACGCACCGTTGATCCAGACGATCACGGTTCCCCCTCTTCTGTTGGCCCCCTGTGGCTTGCCCGCTCCACCCTGCCACGGAAACCAGGTCCTGATGAGGGAGCCGACACGGCGGCGCCGGTGCCCTGTCCCAGGGGCGCCGGCGCCGTCGTACCGAGGCCTTCGGCTCAGCCGTTCTGGCCGCCCGGCGCGTTCTCGTCCACGGCCAGGCTGTCGCTGCTGACCGTGTGATCGAGGGTGCTGAGTGTGTCGCTGACGTTGAGATCCCCCAGGGCGTCGCCGTCGAGGGCGTGGGAGGGGGTGATCGCCGCGACGACGAACCCGGTGGCGAGGGAGGCGATGGCGAGCATGCTGCGCTTCTTCATGCCCGGTTCAACTACGGAGCCGACGACGAGTCACGGGTAGGTCACGCAACTTCATCTCACCCTCATCGGACACATCCACGGCACTACCTTCATCCCACTCGAAACATCCCAGGGGGGACGAGATGACCAACCCGCACACAACACCACACACACCACCCACACCACACACGCCGCCCACCCCGACCGCCCGCACCGCTCCGAGATGGGCCCGCAAGCGCTACGTCCTGCCCGCCCTCCTCGTGACCCTCTTCATAGGCGTCGGCATCGGCACGAGCGACGGGGACGACAAGGAGGCCACCGCGGCGAAGCCCCGTCCGACGGCCACGGTCACCACCACGGCCATGGCGACGGCCACGGCGACCGCGACGCAGACGGTCACGGCGACGCCCTCCGCCACCGTGACGGTACGCACGACGAAGACCGTACGAGCGACGGTCACCGCACAGGCCGCCACGGACGACGGCGGCACCGACGACAACAGTGGCGGGGGCGCCGTGTACTACGAGAACTGCGACGCCGCCCGCGCGGCGGGGGCCGCGCCCGTGCACGCGGGAGACCCCGGCTACGGGCGCCATCTCGACCGTGACGGGGATGGCGTCGGATGTGAGTGAGGACGAGGTCAGCCCTTGGTCGACCCCAGCGTCAGCCCTGCGATGAAGTGCCGTTGCAGCAGCAGGAAGACGAGGATCGTCGGGAGGGCGACGAGGACTGAGCCTGCGGCGAGCAGGTTGTAATCCGTAAAAAACTGGCCGCGGAGGTTGTTCAGGGAGGACGTGATGGGGAGCTTGTCGGGGTTGGAGATGAAGATCAGGGCCCAGAGGAAGTCGTTGTAGATCCAGGTGAATTCGAGGGTGCCGAGGGCGGCGAGGGCAGGGCGGCACAGGGGCAGGGTGATGCGCCAGAACTGGGTCCAGACGCCCGCGCCGTCGACGATGGCGGCCTCCAGGATCTCCTGCGGAAGCGTGCGCATGAAATTGGCGAGTACGAAGACGCAGAAGCCCAGCTGGAAGCCGATGTTGACGAGGATGACGGCCCAGTAGGAGTCGTACATCGTGAGCGAGTCGGACATCCACCACGGCAGCGGGACCTTGTTGAAGAGGACGTACAGCGGGGTCACGATCACCTGCTGGGGCAGCAGGTTGCCCGCCGTGAAGAACATCAGGAGCACCAGGCCGCCGCGCAGCTTCAGGCGGGAGACCGCGAAGGCGACGAACGAGGCCAGGAAGAGCGTGATGATGACGCCGGGTACGGCGATCAGCAGGGTGTTGGTGAAGTACTTGCCCATGCCGGACTCGGTGTAGGCCCGGCGGTAGTAGTCGAAGGACAGGTGCTTGGGGAAGGAGAAGTAGCCGTGCTGCGCCGTTTCCTCGTACGGGCGCAGCGATGCGTAGACGGCGAGGAGCAGGGGGGCGAGGAAGGCCAGGGAGACGCCCATCAGGAAGATGTGCACTCCGAAGCGGCCGGGGCGCGGCCTGCGGCGGGGTGTCGGCTTCTGCGCCGCCGGGGGAGCCGGGCGGGTGGGCGCGCCGGCGCGGATGTCGGCTGTCATCGGTCGCGGGCACCTCGCAGCTCTTGGACCAGGAACGTCACGATGAACCCCAGGGAGACGGTGAGCAGGACGACCGCGATCGCCGAGCCGAATCCGATGCGGCTGGCCTCGCCGATGATGTTGTCCGTGATGAGGACCGAGAGAAGTTCCAGGCCGTTGCGTCCCTTGTTCACCGCGTAGACGATGTCGAACGCGCGCAGCGCCTCGATGACGGTGATCACGCCGACGATGACGTTGACGGGGCGCAGGGTCGGGAAGACGACGCGGAAGAAGGTCTGGCGCTCGTTCGCGCCGTCGATCGCGGCCGCTTCCTTCAACTGCGGGTCGACGGACTTGAGTCCGGCGAGGTAGAGGATCATGACGTAGCCGGTGTGCCGCCAGCTCGCCGCGATCATCATCATCCAGAGGTTGAGGTGCGAGTCGCCGAGCCAGTCGATCGGGTCGTCGTGGTTGTTCAGGATGGTGTTGACCACGCCCTGGTCGGTGCCCAGGACCAGTTGGGCGATGAAGCCGACGATGGCGAGGGACAGGACGACGGGCAGGTAGATCGTCGACTGGTAGAAGCGGCTGAAGCGGACACCCCGGTCGATGAGGACGGCCAGGAACAGGCCGAAGGGGGTCGCGATCAGGCCGAGGAAGAGCAGCCACAGGACGTTGTGGCGGACGGCCGGCCAGAAGACCGGGTAGTTCTCGACCATGTTCTTGTAGTTGTCGCCGCCGACCCAGTGGACGTCGCCGACGCCGTCCCAGGACGTGAAGGAGAGCCCGATGGAGGCGAGCGTCGGGCCCCAGATGATGACGATGTCGAGCAGGATCGGTATGCCGAGGAGCACGCCGAGGACGACGACGTCGCGGCGGGTGAACCGCCGCAGCCGCCGCCCTCCGGCGCGCCGTGGGATGTTGAGCGCCACGGAACGTCTTCCCCCAGGTTCAGCCGACGGGCGACGAGAAGATGGTCTTCTTCTGCCGTTCGATGCTGTTGCAGAGACCGTCGACGTCCTTCGGATTGCCGATGAAGTCCTGGATCGCCTTGATCATCACGGTCGAGGCGAAGTCGGGTCGGGTGTCGCGGTCCATGAACTGTGAGATCTGTTTGGCGCCGGAGACGAGCTGGGCCGACTTCTTCTGCAGGGCGCTGTACTTGGAGGTGTCGGCGCCGTCGTTGACCGCCACATTGTTGGGGTCGAGGGCGAGGTAGGTGTCCTCGGCCTTGGGCGTGCCCAGCCATTTCAGCAACGCCTTTGCGCCGTCCAGGTTCTTCGACTTCCTGGCGACGAGGAAGCCGTCGATGGGCGCCTCCACGGCGTCCTGCGCGTACTGCGGGTCGATCTCGGGGAAGGCGAAGAAGTCGATGTCGTCGCGTTCGCTCGCAGGGAACTGGGTGCCGGGGTGCGGCATTCCGAAGACCGCCATGCCGGTCTTGCGCTGCTGGAGGCTCTGCCCGGCCTCCTCCCAGGTACGGCCGAGGGCGCCCTTCTGGTAGTACGGCATGAGTTCGCGCCAGGTGTCGAAGACGTTCTTGACCTTGGTGTCGGTCCACGACTCCTTGCCCGCCATCAGGGACTTGTGGAAGTCGTATCCGTTCAGGCGCATGTTGATGTAGTCGAAGGTGCCCATGGCGGGCCAGCCGTCCTTGTCGCAGAAGGCGACCGGAATACCGTCCTTGGACATCTTCTTGGCGAGCGCGATGAACTCGTCCCAGGTCTTGGGCTGTTGATATCCCTGCTTCTGGAAGAGGCTCTTCCGGTGGAAGACGGCCCACGGGTAGTAGTAATAGGGCACGAAGTACTGTTTGCCCGCGTGCGTGGACTGTTCCTTGAGTGCGTCCGAGAATCCGCTGAAGCCGCTCCACACGTCACTGATCTCGTGCAGGAGCCCTTTCTCCGCGAAGTACTGCATGCGGTATCCGGCGAACCACATGAAGACGTCGTCGGGCGTGCCCTGGAGATAGCGGTTGATGTTCTCCTGGAAGTCGTTGTGGTCCTTGGTGTTGACCTTGACCTTCTTGCCGGACTTCTTCTCGTACGCCGCGAAGGCCGCCGCGTACGCCTTCTTGGGGACCGCGTCCGACGCGTTGGACCCCACGGTCACTTCGTTCTTGTTTCCGCCAGGTCCGTCGCCGCACGCGGACAGCAGGGCGGGGAGTGTGAGCGCGCCGGCTCCGACGGCCGTACCACGCAAGAGATTTCGCCGGGACATCCGATGTCCTGTCGTGCCTCCGGGCACGATGAGCCCCTTCAACGATGACTGTGCCATGTCCCCCTCCTCGGGGTGCCACCCAACACAACCGAACGCGAGGCTTGGATCTCACTCCCAAGTGGCAGTGGCGTCAAGGGTTCTGACGAGATATCGAACAACCGTTACCACTTCTCTTCCAACAGAGTCCGACACGTCCTACCGTAAACGCGCACCGTTGTCGCGAACATGCAGACATCCCATCTCTCGCGAGTTCGGAGGAACGTAACGATGCGTCACCTTCACACCCGCACAACCCGCCGAAGAGTGGTCGGAGCGCTCGCCGCAGGACTGTTGTGTACGACCGGGCTCATCTCACCCGCGTTCGCCGCGCCCAAACAGGACCCCGTCTCGCCCACGTTGGCGGACGGTCTCGCCCTCACCCCGCCGATGGGCTTCAACAACTGGAACTCCACGCACTGCCGCGCCGAGTTCAACGAGGCCATGGTCAAGGGGATCGCGGACATCTTCGTCGACAAGGGCCTCAAGGACGCCGGGTACCAGTACGTCAATCTGGACGACTGCTGGGCCCTCCCGGCACGGGACGCGAACGGCAAGTTGGTGCCCGACCCGGTGCGATTCCCGAATGGAATCAAGGCGGTTGCCGACTACGTGCACGCCAAGGGGCTCAAGCTCGGCATCTACACCAGCGCGGGCACCAAGACGTGCAACAGCGCGGGATTCCCCGGCGCGCTCGGCCACGAGTACAGCGACGCCCAGCAGTTCGCGGACTGGGGTGTCGACTACCTCAAGTACGACAACTGCAACAACCAAGGCGTCGACGCCAAGGTGCGGTACACGACCATGCGTGACGCTCTGAAAGCGACCGGCCGCCCCATCGTCTACAGCATTTGCGAGTGGGGCGAGAACAAACCCTGGGAATGGGCGTCGGACGTCGGACATCTGTGGCGTACGACCGGTGACATCAGCGACAGTTGGGGCTCGATGCTGTCGATCCTCAAGCAGAACCTGCCGCTCGCCCAGTACGCCGGTCCGGGGCACTGGAACGACCCGGACATGCTGGAGGTCGGCAACGGCGGCATGACCGACACCGAGTACCGCTCGCACTTCTCCATGTGGTCGGTCATGGCCGCACCGCTGCTCATCGGCTCCGATCTGCGCAAGGCGTCCGCCGCGACCTTCGACATCCTCGACAACAAGGAGGTCATCGCGATCGATCAGGATCCGCTGGGCAGGCAGGGCACGGTGGTCTCCTCCGAGGGCGGCCGCTGGGTCGTCGCCAAGGAGATGAAGGACGGCAGCCGGGCGGTCGCGCTGTTCAACGAGTCCGGCAGCGCACAGCGGATCGCCACAACCGCGGGGGCCGTCGGCCTGCCCGCGGCCGACGCGTACACGCTGCGCGATCTGTGGCAGCACAAGAGCTACAACACCGCGGGCACGATCTCGGCCACCGTCCCCGCGCACGGCACCGTGCTGGTACGTGTCTCGGTCGACGACAGGTGGGCCATGAACCCGCCCGCCGTCGAACTCGGCCTGGACGGCAGCCCGTTGGTCGAGGCGGGCAAGACGGCCGCGCTGACGTCGACGGTCACGGACCTCGGCCGTACGCCCGCGCAGCGCGTGTCCGTGACGCTGAGCGGGCCCGAAGGCTGGACGGTCAGGGCGACGTCGCCGACCACCGCGGGCCAGGTGACTACGGGCCGTTCGCTGCGTACGTCGTGGCAGGTCACGGCGCCAGGCGGCACGGCCACGGGCTCGTACGACCTGACGCTGAAGGCGAGTTACCGCTCGCCGACCGGTGTACGTGCCGAGAGCGTGCTGCCGCTGAAGGCCTCCGTAGTGGTGGCGCCGCCGTCGGGGGTCTCCTCTCTCGGTGACCTGCCGTGGCTGTCAACGACCAATGGATGGGGGCCGGTTGAGCGCAACACCAGCAATGGTGAGAGCGCGGCGGGCGACGGTCATCCGATCACTCTCGGCGGAGTCGTGTACGCCAAGGGGCTCGGCGTGCACGCCGAGAGCGCCGTCGAGTACTACACCGGCAAGGCGTGCGAGACGGTCACCGCGGAGGTCGGCGTCGACGACGAGAAGGGGGCCAAGGGCACCGTCGTCTTCGAGGTCTGGGCCGACGGGACGAAGGTCGCCTCGACCGGCGTCCTCACCAACGCGATGCCGGCCCAGCCGATCACGGCCGACGTCACCGGCGCCCAGGTGGTCCGCCTCGTCGTCACCGACGGCGGCGACGGCATCGACTCGGACCACGCGGACTGGGCGAACGCCCAGCTCAGCTGCTGAAGCCACGGAGGCGGGGCGACGTCCCGTCGGCCGGGCCCCCACGCTCGCCGTATCCGTCGGCTTCGCCCTGAGCCCTGAGCCCTGAGCCCTGAGTGAGGAGAGGGCGGTCGGGGGATTGTTTTCGCCCCCTCCGCCCCTTCCCGTCCCGCCCCTGGGGCTCCGCCCCAGACCCCGCTCCTCAACCGCCGGAGGGGCTGAAATATGCCCGCGATGGAGGGGCTGGAAGCGGCCGGGCCCCGGCCGCCCGGAGATCGCGTCGGACTCAGGCCGCGGTCGCGCTCGGGTTCCTGCTGAGCGCGGCCGCCGCCGCGCCGACGAGACCGGCGTCCGTGCCCATCAGGGCGGGCGCCACGGTCAGGCGCCGTACGAAGGACAGCGTCGCGTAGTCCGCCAGCGCCTTGCGGAGCGGCGTGAACAGGACGTCGCCCGCCTTGCCCACTCCCCCGCCGACGACGGCGATGTCGATCTCGACGAGGGTCGCGGTGGCCGCGATGCCGGCGGCGAGCGCCTGCGCGGCCCGTTCGAAGGAGGCCACCGCGACCGGGTCGCCCGCGCGGGCGGCCTCGGCCACCGCGGCGGCCGAGGTGTCACCGTCGGGGCCGGGCCGCCAGCCGCCCTCCAGCGCGCGGCGCGCGATGTTCGGGCCGCTCGCGATGCCCTCGACGCAGCCCCGGGAGCCGCACGGGCAGGGATCGCCGTCGAGGTCGACGCTGATGTGCCCGATGTGGCCGGCGTTGCCGGTGGGGCCGGGGTGCAGTTGTCCGTTCAGGACGAGCCCGCCGCCGACGCCCGTCGACACGACCATGCACAACGCGTTGTCGTGTCCGCGGGCGGCGCCCTGCCAGTGCTCGGCCGCCGTGATGGCCACGCCGTCGCCGATCAGCTCGACGGGCAGCCCCGCCGTGGCCTTGCGGACCCGCTCGACCAGCGGGTAGTCGCGCCAGCCCGGAACATTCACCGGGCTCACCGTGCCCGCGGAGGCGTCCACCGGGCCCGCACTGCCAATGCCGACGGCCCGCGCTCCGCTCCACAGCGGGGAGACCGTCAGCTCGCCGATCACGTCCTCGACGGCCCGCATCACGGTGTCGCCTTCCTCCTGCGCGGGCGTCGCGCGCTGCGCGCGCAGGAGGATCCGGCCGTGGCCGTCCACCAGCGCTCCGGCGATCTTGGTGCCGCCGATGTCGAGCGCGGCCACGAGGTCGGTGTGCATCAGAGTCAGGTCTCCCGGTGAACCTTGAGAAAAGGGCAGGCCGGTCTCGCGGTGGGGGCGCAGGCCGGAGATTGCGCTGGACAGTCTCTCCCGCATCTGACAACGTTGTCCAGGCTCTATGCTCGACGCCACATCCTCTTACAACCCCATGGACCGACGCATCCCCGTGGACGACAGGACAGGACAGCACATCGTGGCCGAGACCGCCCGCCGAGCAGACCGCCTCTCCGGAACTCGCTACGGAAACCGTCCGACCATGAAGGACGTGGCGGCGCGTGCGGGAGTCGGCCTCAAGACGGTCTCGCGCGTAGTCAACGGTGAACCGGGTGTCACCCCGGACACCGAGCGCCGCGTCCAGGAGGCCATCGAGGCGCTGGGCTTCCGCCGCAACGACAGCGCGCGGGTGCTGCGCAAGGGCCGCACCGCGAGCATCGGCCTCGTCCTGGAGGACCTCGCGGACCCGTTCTACGGGCCGCTGAGCCGCGCGGTCGAGGAGGTGGCCCGCGCCCATGGCGCCCTGCTGATCAACGGCTCGAGCGCCGAGGACCCGGACCGCGAGCAGGAACTGGTCCTCGCGCTGTGCGCGCGCCGTGTGGACGGGCTCGTGGTCATTCCGGCCGGTGACGACCACCGCTATCTGGAGCCCGAGATAAAGGCGGGCGTCGCCACGGTCTTCGTGGACCGCCCGGCCGGAAAGATCGACGCCGACGTCGTGCTGTCGGACAGCTTCGGCGGCGCCCGTGACGGCGTCGCCCACCTCATCGCGCACGGTCACCGCCGGATCGGCTTCATCGGCGACATGCCCCGCATCCACACCGCCGCCGAGCGGCTGCGCGGCTACCGCGCCGCCATGGAGGACGCGGGCATACCGGTTGAGGACGCGTGGATGTCCCTGGGCGTCACCGACCCGCAGCGGGTGCGGAAGGCGGCCGAGGACATGCTCTCCGGCCCCTCCCCCGTCACCGCGATCTTCGCCGGCAACAACCGTGTCACCGTCACGGTCGTCCGCGTCATCGCCGAGCGCGGCCGCCCCGTCGCCCTCGTCGGCTTCGACGACATCGAGCTCGCCGACCTCCTCCAGCCCGGCGTCACCGTCGTCGCCCAGGACGCCGCCGCCCTCGGCCGCACCGCCGCCGAACGCCTCTTCCGCCAGCTCGACGGCACCCTCGTCACCCCGGAACGCATCGAACTCCCGACCCGCCTGATCACCCGCGGCTCGGGCGAACTCCCGCCCGCGCACTGAGCCATGGGCGCCCCGGATCCCCGTACGCTCGAAGCCCTCGGCCTCGCCGAGGCGCCGCGCGACCATCCGTTGAGCTATCCGGGCGCCTGGCCCGAGCAGTCCGGACTCCTGGACGGGGACCGACTGTTACCCCTGACACGCCTGGTGTACGAGGACCGCGTCCCGGTCGTCGCGGTCGGCTCCAACGCCTGCCCCGGCCAACTCCGGCACAAGATGGCGGAGTACGAGGTCTCCGGCACGATCCCGATGGTGAAGGCGCGGGTTGCCGCCATCGGCGTCGGCGTCTCGGCCCACGTGAGTCTGCTGGGGTACGTGTCCGCGTCGCCGTTCCACGCGCCGGGCACCGTCGGCGAGTTGTTCCTCACCTGGCTCGACTCGGCCCAGCTCGCCGTGGTCGACGCCAGCGAGGGAGTTTCCGCGGCGGCCGGGGCGTACGACCGTGCCTGGCTTCCCTCGTCCGACATCCGGATCGAGCTGGAGTCCGGAGAGCTGCTGCCCGGTGCGTACGTCTACGTCAACCGGCGTGGGGTGCTTCGCGACGGAGCCGGGGTGCCCCGGGCGCATCCGGGCGAGCGTGTGCTGCTCGCCTCGCTCCTCGCGGCGTCTCCGCGGCTGCGGGAGCTGTTCGGAAAGACGCCGGAGGAGTTCTGCGCGCGGGCGCGCTTCGATGCGGAGCTGTGCGCCCGGGGTACCCGACTGTTCGCCGAGGAGCGGCTCACCATGGCTTCCGGCCTGGAGAGATACGTATAGGTGGGTCGCTCCGTCTTCAACGTACCGGCCGCATGTGGCTGGTCGCGCCCACGCGGCGGAGTCGCATGATGCCGCAGTCCCGCGTCCCTCAAGGGGCGCTCTCTACTTCCCGGAGATGGTCAGGTCTCCCCGCCTCGGTGCCGCAAAGCCCTCCAAGTCGGCTCGCGTCAGGCCCGTCACCCTCGCGACCTCCGCGATGTCCAGGGCGCCGCAGTCCAGGCCGCGCAGGAGGTAGCCGCTGAGGGCCTTGGCGGTGGCGGGCTCGTCCATGACGTCGCCGGCGGCGTGGTTGGCGTAGCGGGCGAGGCGGGCGGCGGCCTGTTCGAAGCCCTCGCGGTAGAAGGCGAAGACGGCGGCGTAGCGGGTCGGGATGTGGCCCGGGTGCATGTCCCAGCCCTGGTAATAGGCGCGGGCCAGGGCGCGGCGGGTGAGGCCGTAGTGCAGGCGCCAGGCGTCGTGGACCTTCTCGGTCGGGCCGATCGGGAGGACGTTCGTGGAGCCGTCGGAGACGCGTACACCTGTGCCCGCGGCCGCGACCTGCATGATCGCCTTGGCGTGGTCGGCGGCGGGGTGGTCGCTGGCCTGGTAGGCGGCGGAGACGCCGAGGCAGGCGCTGTAGTCGAAGGTGCCGTAGTGCAGGCCGGTGGCGCGGCCCTCGGCGGCCTGGATCATGCGGGCGACGGTGGCGGTGCCGTCGGTGGCGAGGATGGACTGGCTGGTCTCGATCTGGATCTCGAAGCCGATCCGGCCGGGCTCGAGACCGCGCGCCTTCTCGAACTCCTCCAGGAGCCGGACCATCGCGGTGACCTGCTCCGCGTATGTCACCTTCGGCAGCGTCAGGACGAGCCCGTCGGGCAGGCTGCCGGCCTCCATCAGGCCGGTGAGGAAGATGTCGAGCGTACGGATGCCCCGGTCGCGTACCGGCGCCTCCATGCACTTCATGCGGATGCCCATGTACGGGGCCGCCGTGCCGTTCTCGTACGCCTGCGCGATCAGACGGGCCGCACGGGCCGCCGCCGCGTCCTCCTCGGCGTCCGGGCGCGGCCTGTAGCCGTCCTCGAAGTCGACGCGCAGGTCTTCGATGGGTTCGCGCTCCAGCTTGGCCCGTACGCGGTCGTAGACGGGCTCGGCGAGCTCGTCGGACAGACCGAGGACCGCGGCGAAGGAGGCGGCGTCCGGGGCGTGCTCGTCGAGGGCGGCGAGGGCCCGGTCGCCCCAGGAGCGGATGGTGTCGGCGGCGAACACGTCACCGGGGACGTACACGGTGTGGACGGGCTGCCGGGTGCCGGGGTCTCCGGGGTAGCGGCGCTCCAGCTCGGCGTCGACCGGGGCGAGGGAGGCGCTGATCTCCTCGCTGATGGCGCCCGCGAGGCTCGTCGCCACGTTCTCCTGCTGACCCTGACCCATCCCACACCCTCCACTTTTCCGCAGTACGGAATCAACAATCCGTAGAATGAAGTTATCTGGGGATCTTCCTGCCGGTCAACACCCTCTTGGATCGCGGGACACCCCGATGCCCTGGCCCGTTCACTCTTGTCTCTGTTCCTTCTTCCACACTGCGGTGCACACGCTTCATCCTGACTCGCGACCGAAGGAGCACGCGTGTCGAACTCCACCAGAGTGACCCGGCGCATGGGGCTCAGGACCGCGGCGGCCGCCGCGATCGCCATGCCCCTGCTCAGCACGGCGCAGGCCTCCGCCACCCGGCGCGGCGGCCGCCGCCTGGACGTCATGAGCTTCAACCTCCGCTTCGCCGGCACCGCCGAGCCCAACAGCTGGGCCGCGCGCCGCCCGGTGATGCGCGAACTCTTACGCCGGGAGACTCCCCACGTCATGGGCACCCAGGAGGGCCTCTACCCGCAGGTGCGCGACATCGCCGCCGACCTCGGACCGCACTACGACTGGATCGGCACGGGCCGCGCGGGCGGCAGCCGCGACGAGTTCATGACCGTCTACTACGACACCCGTCGCCTCGAACCGGCCGAGTACGACCACTTCTGGCTCTCCGACACCCCCGAGGTGATCGGTTCGAACACCTGGGGCGGCGTCTGCATCCGCATGGTCACCTGGGTCCGCTTCCGCGATCTGCGGGACGGGAAGCGGGAGTTCTACTTCCTCAACACCCACCTGGACAGCGGGAGTCAGAACGCACGCGCGCGTGCAGCCGGATTGATCACTCAACGGATCGGGGGGCTCGACCGTTCCCTGCCGCTGATCGTGACCGGCGACTTCAATGTCGCGGCCCACAAGAATCCGGTCTACGACGAGATGCTGGGCGCCGGCCTCGTCGACACCTGGGACACGGCGGCCGAGCGCGGCCCGCTCTACGCCACCTTCCACGGCTACAAGCCGCTGGTGCCTGACGGCGACCGGATCGACTGGATCCTCGCCACGCCGGGCGTGACCACACACCGGGCGGCGATCAACACGTTCTCCCTGAACGGTCAGTTCCCGAGCGACCATCTGCCCGTGCAGGCCTCACTGGCCCTGGCATGAGCAGAGGCCCCCGCGACCGCGACGGTCGCAGGGGCCTCGCACCTCGGGGAGGCTCAGCCCTTGCGGGACTTGATCTCCTCGGTCAGCTGCGGGACGACGTCGAAGAGGTCGCCGACCACGCCGTAGTCGACCAGGTCGAAGATCGGGGCCTCGGCGTCCTTGTTGATCGCCACGATCGTCTTCGACGTCTGCATACCGGCGCGGTGCTGGATCGCGCCGGAGATGCCGGAGGCGATGTACAGCTGCGGCGACACGCTCTTACCGGTCTGGCCGACCTGGTTGGAGTGCGGGTACCAGCCGGCGTCGACCGCGGCGCGCGAAGCGCCCACGGCGGCACCGAGGGAGTCGGCGAGCGCCTCGATGATCGAGAAGTTCTCGGCGCCGTTGACGCCACGGCCGCCGGAGACCACGATCGCGGCCTCGGTCAGCTCGGGGCGACCGGTCGACTCGCGCGGGGTGCGCGCGGTGACCTTGGTGCCGGTGGCCTTCTCGGAGAAGGAGACCGCGAGGGCCTCGACGGCGCCTGCGGCCGGGGCGGCCTCCACGGGAGCCGAGTTCGGCTTGACCGTGATGACCGGGGTGCCCTTGGAGACACGGGACTTGGTGGTGAAGGAGGCGGCGAACGCGGACTGCGTGGCCACCGGACCCTCGTCACCGGCCTCCAGGTCGACGGCGTCGGTGATGATGCCGGAGCCGATACGGACCGCGAGACGGGCCGCGATCTCCTTGCCCTCGGCGGAGGACGGGACCAGCACGGCGGCCGGGGAGACGGCCTCGTACGCGGCCTGCAGCGCGTCGACCTTCGGTACGACCAGGTAGTCGGCGTACTCGGCGGCGTCGTGCGTGAGGACCTTCACCGCGCCGTGCTCGGCGAGCGCGGCGGCGGTGTTCTCGGCACCGGAGCCGAGGGCGACGGCGACGGGCTCACCGATGCGGCGGGCCAGCGTCAGCAGCTCCAGGGTGGGCTTGCGGACGGCGCCATCCACGTGGTCGACGTAGACGAGAACTTCAGCCATGGGAATGCTCTCCTGCGTGCTTTCGAAGTCTGAGGGAGGGTAAGCGGGGTGAGCCTTAGATGAACTTCTGGCCCGCGAGGAACTCAGCGAGCTGCTTGCCGCCCTCGCCCTCGTCCTTGACGATCGTGCCGGCGGTGCGCGCCGGGCGCTCGGCCGCGGAGTCGACGGTGGTGTAGGCACCCTCGAGACCGACCTCGTCCGCCTCGATCTCCAGGTCCTCCAGGTCCCAGGACTCCACCGGCTTCTTCTTGGCGGCCATGATGCCCTTGAAGGACGGGTAACGCGCCTCACCCGACTGGTCGGTGACCGACACGACGGCCGGGAGGGAGGCCTCCAGCTGCTCGGAGGCGGTGTCGCCGTCACGGCGGCCCTTGACGACGCCGTCCTCGACGGAGACCTCGGAGAGCAGCGTGACCTGCGGGACGCCCAGGCGCTCGGCCAGCAGCGCGGGGACCACACCGGCGGTGCCGTCGGTGGACGCCATACCGGAGATCACCAGGTCGTAGCCGGCCTTCTCGATCGCCTTGGCGAGCACCAGCGACGTACCGATGACGTCCGTGCCGTGCAGGTCGTCGTCCTCGACGTGGATGGCCTTGTCGGCACCCATCGAAAGCGCCTTGCGCAGCGCGTCCTTGGCGTCCTCCGGGCCGACGGTCAGCACGGTGATCTCGGCGTCGTCGGCGTCCTCGGCGATCTGCAGCGCCTGCTCCACCGCGTATTCGTCGAGCTCCGAGAGCAGACCGTCCACGTCGTCACGGTCGACGGTCAGGTCATCGGCGAAGTGCCGGTCGCCAGTGGCGTCGGGCACGTACTTCACAGTGACAACGATCCTCAAGCTCACGCCGGCTCTCCTACTGCATCGTCATTTCTGGGCTGCCTTCTTTCAGGCAGCATAGGCGCCTGAAGCGGCCGATCCCGGTCGGGGCGACCCGCGCTCCGAACGAAATATTACTCGTCAGTACACCCACTGAATGCCCACTAAGCAAGCGCTTTGAACTGTGACCTTGGCAACGCTGCGTAACCGACGAGTAGGACCGGCGAGTAGGACCGCCCAGTAGCTTCAGTCGCGCAGGCCGTTGAAACGCCCCTGGTGGTACAGGAGCGGGCGGCCCGCGCCCGAGGGGTCGCCGAGGACGACCTCGGCCAGGACGATGCGGTGGTCCCCCGCGGGCACACGCGCGACGACCCGGCAGACGAGCCACGCGAGGACGTCGTCGAGGACGGGAACTCCCTCGGGCCCCTTACGCCATCGGGTGGGCGCGCCGAAGCGGTCGGCGCCGCTTCTGGCGAAGGTGGCGGCCAGTTCCTGCTGATGTTCGCCGAGCACATGGACGCCGACATGGTCGGACTCGGCTATCGCGGGCCAGCTGGAGGCGCCGACGCCGATGCCGAAGGAGACGATCGGGGGCTCGGCGGAGACCGAGGTGAGCGAGGTGGCGGTGAAGCCGACGGGGCCCCCCGCGCCGGGGGCCGTGATCACCGCGACACCGGCCGCGTGCCGTCGGAAGGCGGAGCGCAGCAGGTCGGGCGAGGCGAGTCGAGGGATGCCGAGGTCGGGCGTGGCCGTCATGGAGTTGTCCTTCTGCGAGGGCTGACGTGGGGATCCGGGGCTGCTCAACAGCCCGGACAGCGCGCACTCGCGGTGCGGGCCAGGTCCACGTGGACACGCTCGAAGAGAAGGAGTTCCGGCGGCATGCGGTCAGGCTGACGATAGGTGGTGCGCGCAGTCAAGTGCGTTCCGGCATCTGGGAGATGCGTCACCAAGATCGCCACGGCCTCAGACGGCCTCCCCCAGCGCGGCGATCACATCGGCCTTGCGCGGCTGCCCGGTGGCACGCCGTACGACCCGACCCTCGGCGTCGAGCACCAGCACGGTCGGGGTCTTGAGGATGTCGAGTTCACGCACGAGTTCCAGGCGGTCCTCGGCGTCGATCTCGATGTGAATCACGCCCGGGACCATGTCGGCGACCTCGCCGAGGACCCTGCGCGTCGCCCGGCACGGGGCACAGAAGGCGCTGGAGAACTGGACGAGCGTGGCCCGTTCGCCGAGCCCCTCCCCCAACTCCGCCGCGCCGAGCCGCTTTCCGCCGTCGCGTCCGCGCACTCTCACCCTCCCACTGCGTCGCTGATGCAGCACTCCGTACGCGCTCGCCGCCGCGAGCACCACCACGCACACCACAAGTCCGGTCATCCTCTGCACAAGCATTCACGAGACCGCAAAGATTCCCGACTCCACGCATCCCGTCCCGTGCGGAATGCTTGATTCATGGACATCGATGTGAGGGGGCCGCGGTTCGGTGCGGCCGTGACGACCGTCGTCCTGGCGGCCGTACTGATCACCGGGAGCGCCTGGCTGCTGGCCTGGCAGGTACTGGCGTTCGCGCTGGGCGCGGCGGGCGGCGTGGCGCGCGCTCCGTACGGCTGGCTGTTCCGGAAGGCCGTGCGCCCCCGACTTGGGCCGCCGACGGAGTTCGAGGCGCCCGAACCGCCGCAGTTCGCGCAGGCGGTCGGACTCGTCTTCGCCGCGGTGGGACTGATCGGTTACACGGCCGGGCCGCAGTGGCTGGGGCTCGCGGCGACGGGCTGTGCGCTCGCTGCCGCGTTCCTCAATGCCGCATTCGGGTACTGCTTGGGATGCGAGATGTACCTGGTCGCACGCCGCGTGGCGGTACGCGCGAAGTAAAGGCGGGTTAAAAGTCCGAGGTGGATCAAGTGATGGACGTGACGAGGATCTCGCCCTTCTGCGGCACCAGGACTGGCCCCCCGTCCGTTCTTGGGGCACGATCTGCGCAATGCCGTAAACCTACGGCTGCGTAACTTTCCCGCCGGGAGACCCCTTCCCGAGCAGAGAGAAGGGTCCACCCCGTCCATGGCAGAGCTTGTCTACCGTCCCGTCGTCGGTCTCGCCCAAACGCTGTTCAAGGTGTGGGACCTCAAGATCGACTGCAAGGGATCGGAGAACATTCCGCGCTCGGGCGGCGCCGTGCTGGTGAGCAATCACATCAGCTATCTGGACTTCATCTTCGATGGTCTCGCCGCCCTGCCGCAGAAGCGTCTCGTGCGCTTCATGGCGAAGGAGTCGGTCTTCCGGCACAGGATCTCCGGCCCGCTGATGCGAGGCATGAAGCACATCCCGGTGGACCGCAAGCAGGGCGAGACGGCGTACCAGCACGCGCTGCAGTCGCTGCGTTCCGGGGAAATCGTCGGCGTCTTCCCCGAGGCGACCATCTCGCAGTCCTTCACCCTGAAGAGCTTCAAGTCGGGTGCCGCGCGCATGGCCCAGGAGGCCGGCGTCCCGCTCATCCCGATGGCCCTGTGGGGCACCCAGCGGCTGTGGACCAAGGGCCACCCGCGCAACTTCAAGCGCAGCCACACCCCGATCACCATCCGGGTCGGCGAGCCGGTGGAGGCCCCCCAGGACCAGTACGCGGGCGCTATCACGCGGCGCCTGCGCGGGCGTGTCCAGGAGCTCCTGGAGGCCGCTCAGCGCGCCTATCCCGTACGCCCCAAGGGCCCGGACGACACCTGGTGGATGCCGGCGCACCTCGGCGGCACGGCGCCCACTCCCGAAGAGGTGAAGGCCGCCGAGGCCAGCTGAATCGGCCCGTCCGGCTCGGCCGGGGGGCGCTGAATCGTCACTCCTGGGGGGCCGGGGGCGCTGCGGCGTGGCGGAGCGCGTCGAGTCGTCACTCCTCGGCAGCCAGGGACGCCGCAGTCGTGGCTCCTCGGCGGCCAGAGCGCCGAGTTCGTGGTTCCTGGGCGGCCTGGGTCCGCTGAATCGCCCCTGGGGCGCGGACCCATGATTCCGCGCCCCCGGCCGCGCGCCACGCCGTCTGGACGCTCCGTCAGCCGACGGCTAGCTTCCCCGTATTGAGCGGAAGTCCGGGGAACGGGGCGCGAGTCCCGCCGCAACCGCCCCCGTGGCTGCGGGCTCACGGACGCGTCGGCATCAGTGATCGATGGGCTGCGCGAGGCGTATGTGTCCTGCGCCCGCGGTGTGCTGGGCCCGTCTGCCATGGCGGAGCGCCTTCCGGACGCCGACCCGGTGATGGGCGCCCTCGCCGCGGAGCTCTTCGACTACTGCGACTTGAAAATCGCCACGTTGGTGGGCCAGTTGGCGGGCTCCGATCCGGAGTCGCTGGGCCGGATCCGTCAGGAGGCGTTCTCGGCGCGTGTGACGGCGGTCCTCGGCGCGATGGAAAGGCACACGCGCGCGCTATCCCTGCGCGATTCCGCCTGCCTCGCGGCGGACCAGGCGTTCGTCGCCGCCTGTCGGCGCCAGGCCGCCTTCGCCCATGGGCCGCTGGAACCACCCGACTTCGAGCGCCGGCGACGCGTGCCGACAGAAGCCCTGCATGT
The DNA here is from genome assembly GCF_042894545.1 of Streptomyces sp. NPDC001530. Lineage (NCBI taxonomy): Bacteria > Bacillati > Actinomycetota > Actinomycetes > Kitasatosporales > Streptomycetaceae > Streptomyces > Streptomyces sp. NPDC001530. The sequence goes on along the minus strand of NZ_JBIAVS010000023.1, from coordinate 85,714 downwards.
GAGCCCGGGCATCGAGCGGCTCGACGAGAACCGCGTGGCGCAGGACGGCCCGACGCTCGGCATCGCGGAGTTCGAACGGGCCGTCGACCGAACCGTGTTGCTCGGTGATCGGGGGTGCGGCAAGTCCACCACGTGCCAGGTGCTCATGCACCGGCGCGCGGCCGACCCGAAGGCATCGGTCCCGTTCCTCGTCGTCCTGCGTGACTTCGCCCTCGCCGACGCCGAGAAACGCTCCGTCGTCGCGCCGACCGCGACCGCCGGTGCCATCAGTCGGCGGTCCGGCCTCCTGGGCCCACCCGGCGCCATGGATGCACAAGACCGCGAGCAGTGGGCCGACGGCCCCCTTGCGGCGCACGATGCGCACCGCGACGCTGCCTTTCGGCCCACCCGAGACCGCGACCCAGTTCTCGTCCACCTCGGGCTTCCCGACCTCTGCTGACTGCACCTCTTCCACCGCCTTGCGGCCCTCCACCGGTGCCAGGGTCGAAGAGGAACAAGACCAGCCCGAGGCTGTCGATGACGAGCCGGGCCGACTATGGATCGGCGACGGCGACGGGGCCCGTACCGCGCAGTGGAAGCTGGACGGTCACTCGAGTCTCGCCCTGCTCGGTGCGGGAGGTGAGCGCGCCTTCGAGCGTGGTGATCCGATCGGCCAGGTCAGCGAGGTCCGGCATCTCGCCTGTCACCGCGACGTATGTGATCAGTTGTCCATGGCATCTGTCGACGGAGACCCTCGTCGGCCTGTTCTCGCTCAGCCGAGCCACCACCAGGTACACCGTGGATTCCAGGACATCGGGGTAGCGCACGCGTGGGACATCTTCGATGCGAAGGTCTCGGGTTTGGCCCAGTGCTTCGAGGGCGACGGCAAGGCCGGCCTCCTTGAGCAGGACCGGGTAAAGTCCGCGCGCCAGCCGTCTGAGCTCGGAGATGGCCTGCTCGAGCTCCGCCTCGGCCTGGTCCAGGTGGGGTGCCGGGGTTCTCGCGCGCATCCGGAGCAGCCGCAGCCCCAAGGCCAGGCCTACAAGGCGCTGTTGGGCGCCGTCGTGCAGATCGCGCTCCAGGCGGCGCCGCTCCTCGTCGCCGGCGGTGACGATGCGGGCGCCCGAGGCGCGCAGGGCGGCGAGCTGAGCGAGGCTTTCGGCGTGGAGACGCTCGTGCTCCAGGGCCATGTGGACGCCGGACAGGAGGTCGTCGATCGTACTCGGGCTGTCCAGCAGGTCGGGGCGGTGGATCAGGGTGGCGATGTGCGAGTCGCCGCGGCGGAGCGTGGTGGCAGCTCTGCCGGTCGGCGGGGGCAGGGCGACCGGGTTGGTCGCTGCGTCGACATGACGGTTGCCGGCGCCGACTGGATAGGCGATCTGTAGGTCCGGGTCGCCGAGGCGTTCGGCGATCACGTCGCGCAACGTGCTCGGGGTGGCCGTGCCGCCCAGGTCGATCACCAGGCGGGTCAGCTCGCGCTGCCTCAGTCGGGCCCGGACCAGCTCTCCGATCATTGCGGCCGCCAGCAGGCACAGCGCCCCGGCCTGCGCCTGCCAGAGTTGGCCATCACGCGCGTCGAAGCCGAGGAAGCCGCGGTCCAGGCTGCGGATGTAGGAGACGGCCACGGCCGTGAAGTAGCCGAGGGCACACAGCGTCGGCAGGCGTGTGGACCGCCGTGCGGCCGGACTCGATGTGAGCAGGCGGCAGGCGAGGAAGACGATGAGCGCCAGCAGCCAGGCCGTGCCCGCCTGTACACCCAGCGATGCGATGCTCTGTGCGCGAGCCGAGGCGTCGACGACTGCCCACCAGTTGCGTGGGCACTCCGAGCAGCCTTCCGCTTGGGGTCGGAAGTACGCGGCCGTGCCCACTCCTTGTACGCCCACGGTGATCGCGTAGCCTGCCGCCGCGAGCGCACGGGCGGGCCGTGACCCGAGGCGGCCACTGGGGTAGGCCAGCGCCACGTGCCCCACCACCGCCGGGCAGGCCGCGTTGAGGGCGAGCCCGAGGGAGAACACGGCCGACGAGGTCGTCCCCGGGTTGTCCCACTCCGGCAGGAACCAGGCGTATGCCGCCAGAAACAGCAGCAGTCCCGTTCGTCGACCGGAAGTTCGCCGGCCGAGAGTGAGAGCACCGATCAGCAGGGCCCAGCCGGCACCCAGCAGGGCGGTCAGGCCGTGCGATGTCGTAAGCGCCGTCGAGAAGCCCCGCTCCGCCCGGGCGATCACCACGGTGACCAGGCTGAGAGCGGCTCCCAGCCCGAACAGCAGCAGGCGTGTCGGCATCGGCATGTCCCCGGCAAGCGACTCGTTCATCTGTCGGGACGATGGTCCCGGGACGGGCCTTGTTTTGGGAGAGGGCTGTCCCTGATTCTGGCCGTGGCCTGTTGCGGGGACAGCCCCGATGTCCCGCTCGAGGGACGTTCCTAGCGTCGTGGGCATCGATGGGAGGTGCCCCAGTGAAACGGCAGAAACCAGGAACGTGGGCCGCCGCGGCGGCAGTTGTGGGAGCACTGCTGGTCTCGGCGGGATGCTCGACTCCGTCACCCGATCGGGCCGGAGGGCATGCCGGCGCCGAGGCCACCGTGCTCACCCTCGCCAACCCCGGCGGAGCCATTGAGCCGCCGCAGTTGGTGGCCTGGGTCAAGCGTGTCGACCAGTTGTCCAAGGGGACGGTCAGGATCAGGTTCCGGGACGAGTGGCGCGAAGGAGAGGCCCGGCCGGAGGTGGCAACACTCGACGACATCCGCAAGGGCAAGGCTGACATGGCCTGGGTGGGAGCCCGCTCGTTCGACCGGGTCGGCGTCACGGACTTCCAGGCACTGTTGGCGCCCATGCTGGTGGACAGCTACGAGCTGGAGACGAAGGTGTTCGAGGCCGGCATTCCGGCGAAGATGCTCCGCGGAGTGGGAAAGGCCGGTGTCGTCGGCATCGGTGTGCTGCCGGGGCCCCTGACACGGCTGGTGGGTACCCGCGAGCCCCTGGTGAACCCGGACGCTCTCGAAGGCGAGAAGATCGTCAGTCAGGATTCGGCCCTGATGGACGAAAGCCTGCGGGCCCTGGGGGCGACTCCCGTCACGGCACCCGCGAGCACCGATCTCAGCTCCTACGGCGGCGTTCAGATGCAACTCGGCGCCGTCGTGGGCAGGCACCACGACCGCGATGCCAAGTACGTCACCGGCAATGTCGATCTGTGGCCGCGCCCCCTCGTGGTCGTCATGGGCAAGGCGAGCCAGAACAGGCTCTCCGCGCAGCAGCGGGCCGTCCTCACGAGTGCGCTCGAGCAGACGATCACGCAGGCGGTGGATGTCTCCCGGGCCGAGGACCGGGAGTCCGCGCCCACCCTGTGCAGGCTGGGAATGAAGTTCCCGGCGTCGTCCGCCGCCGACCTCGAAGCCATGGAGTCGGCCCTGAAGCCGGTCTATGCCAGGCTGCGCAAGGACACGCGCACGGCGGACTGGCTCGAGCAGATCCAGTACCTCAAGGAGACGACCGGCGTGGGACCTGACACCGCCTCATGCCCCGACAGGTCCACCACGGTCAGTGCGCTCGAAGGGACGTGGACGCGCACCATGGCCGACCGGGACTGGCGGCACTGGCCGGGAGACGAGACCTGGACCGTGCGTCCGCCGAACGGCACGTGGACCCTGGCCTTCGAGAACGGAATCCTCACCAAGACCGACCCCAACGGCGAGACCGAGCGGTGGCCCTATCAGACGTTCCGCGACCGGATCCATCTCGCCGGGTTGTTCACGTTCAACGCCACCTTCCGCCTCGACGGCGACCAGCTCACCTTCGACAACTTCGACTGCACGGACTGCGGAGGCTATGCCGTGACCTTCGGCGGCTCCAAGCAGCCCTGGGTCAAGACGGCGGTGGCCCGTTGAACGGGCCCCGCGGCGGTGCGGCTGCGCATCGGGGGCAACCCTGATGCGCGGCCGTCATCCTTGCTGTCACCATCGGGCCGTGGCCCCGACGCTTCTGATCGTGGATGATCACGCAGGCTTCCGTACCTTCGCCAGGGCGCTGTTGGAGGCGGAGGGGTTCGACGTGGTCGGGGAGGCCGCAGACGGCGCGTCAGCCGTTTTCGCAGCCGAGCGACTGGACCCCGAGATCGTGCTGCTGGACATCGTGCTGCCGGACCTCGATGGCTTCGAGGTCTGTGCGCGCCTGACCGAACGTGGGCGGGAGCGGCCCGCGGTCGTCCTCACCTCCAGCCGCGACGCCACGTCTTATGCAGACCGGCTCAACCGAAGTGCCGCTCGCGGGTTCATACCCAAGGACAGACTGTCGGGCACCGCGCTCTTGGCGCTGGCGGGGTGAGCACGCCATGCAGGATCGGGTGTTGTCTGTGGCCGACGCCGCGGTCGGCACGGTGCTTCTCGGCTCGGGGGCGATGGCCTGGACGGGCAGGCGGCGCAGCCGTGTCGGCTTGCTCATGGCGGTGGCCGGGGCGTGCTGGTTCCTGGGCAGCGCCTTCCCCGGCCTGGTGTTCCTCCACCGGGGACCGCTGGTCCATCTGCACCTGTCCTATCCGATCGGGCGGCTGCACCGGCGGCCGGCCACTGCCGTGGTCCTCGCCGCCTACGTGGCGGCGGGCTACGAGGGCTTCGTACGGACGCCGTGGCTGACTGCGGGACTGTCAGCTCTCGTCGTCGCGGCCGCTCTCGACGTCTTCGCCCGGACGTCGGGCCCCGCCCGGAGGGCAGGGCGGTCGGCGCTGGCCGCCGCGCTGGTCTTCGCCGGCGTGCTGGCGCTGGGCAGCGCCAACGTGCTGCTGGAGTGGGGCGCGGACCGCGCTGTCCTGCTGGTCTACGACGCGGCCGTCTGCCTGGTGGTGACCTGGCTGACGGTGGATCTGCTGTACGGGCGCTGGACCGAGGCCACCGTCGCCGACCTCGTCACGCAGCTCGGTCTGCGCACGGACACCGCGGGACTGCAGGCCCAGCTGGCCCGGGCGCTGGGCGATCCCGGCCTGACACTGGGTTACTGGGTGCCGTGGCAGCATGCGTACGTCGACGAGGCCGGCCGGCCGCTCGACGTCGACCGGCGCGCCGCGGGGCGGGTGGCGACGACTGTCGAGAACGACAGGGAGCCCATCGCCGTACTCATCCACGACCCCGCGGTGCTGGACGACCACCATCTGGTCGATGGGGCCACCGCGGCGCTGCGTCTGGCCGTCGCCAACGCACGCATGAGGGCAGAGATCCGCGCCCGCGTCGCGGAGCTCGCCACGTCACGCCGCCGCATCGTGGAGGCGGCGGACGCCCAGCGGCGGGCGCTGGAGGCGGAGCTGGCCACAGGTGCGCAACGCCACCTCGCCCAGGCAGGGCTCCATCTCGCCGCCTTCGAAGCCGAGGCGGGCGAGGAACTGCGCGCCACGCTGCCGGAGGTGCTGGCCGAGGTGGCCACCGCCCGGCGCGAACTCGCCCAGTTCGCCCAGGGAATCAGGCCGCAGAGCCTTACCGCGGGCGGACTCGGCGCCGCGCTGCCACTGCTCGCCGACCGGGCCGGGCTGCCGGTCTCGGTGGCGGTCGGGGTCGGCCGACTGCCGCCTCCGGTCGAGGCTGCAGCCTACTTCGTCTGCGCCGAGGCACTGACGAACATCGCCAAGCACGCGGCGGCCACGCGGGCGAGCGTGGAGGTCGTCGCGGAGGCGGGCACCATCGTGGTGCGCGTGACCGACGACGGCCGCGGCGGTGCCGACGCCCAGGGCTCGGGGCTGCGAGGGATCGCCGACCGGGTCGAGGCTTTGGGTGGCAGCATCACTGTCGGCGGGGGTGCCGCGGGCGGGACACTGCTCGTGGCCAGGATCGCGGCCGAGGGGACGGAGTCAGATGGAGATCGCGAACGGGGGATGTCCGATGAAGATCGTGATCGCGGACGACTCGATGCTGATCCGCGACGGTCTGGCGCGGCTGCTCGCAGAGGCCGGCTGCGAGGTGGTGGCGACCGCTGACAACACCGCCACACTGATGCGCAAGCTGGAATCCGCTGTGCCCGACGCGGTGATCATGGACATCAAGATGCCGCCGACGTACACCGACGAGGGCCTCGTCGCGGCCCACCAGCTGCGATCCATGGATCCCTCCATCGGCGTACTCGTCTTGTCGCAGTACCTCGAGGCGCACTACGCCATGCGTCTGATCAGCAACGCGCCCGAACACCTCGGGTATCTCCTCAAGGAGCGCGTTCTGGACGTCGCCCTGCTCGTTGACGCGTTGCGCCGCGTCGTCGAGGGCGAGTGCGTCATCGATCCCACGATCGTGACCACGCTGATGCGGCGGCCGCGCGACCCCGGCCCCCTCGCGGGCCTCACCGCGAGGGAACTCGAGGTTCTGGCGCTCATGGCCGAGGGGCGTTCGAACGCAGCCATCGCCGGAAAGCTGTCGATGAGTCCGAAGACGCTGGAAGCCCATGTCCGGCAGATCCTGCAGAAGCTGAACCTGCACCAGTCGCCGGACGACCACCGACGTGTACTCGCCGTCCTGAAGTACCTCCAGGCCGCGCGCTGAGCCCTGGCTCCCCATGAGCGTGCACAGCCGGGTTGACGCATGTGCACCACGGGCCCGATGTGCCGCGGGTGTTCATCGGGGTGGGCACCACCACGCGGGGCGAGCTCGCGCTTCCCGAGCTGCCCGTGCCAGACGCCTTCGGTGCGCTACTGCGCGCCTGGGCCCGGCGCGAGGTGAACTTCCTGCGACAGCCGTCGCAGGGCAGCGGTCCGGATCATCCCCGGCTCGCCTGCTCCGGGGCGTGGACGGTGATCCGCGCCCCGGGGCTGAACTTCTCCAGCAGCTCCGCGAGTTCGGCGCCGGCCGTCTCGACGTCGGCCACCGGCATCGGTGCCAGGCTCTCCAGGAGGAAGATCGCGGAGGTGGACTCCTCCGTGAACCGGGTGCGCGGTCCCTGGCGCCAGTTCCAGCGGCGGCAGGTCACGCCCGCGTCGTCGCGCCACACCACCTCGCCCGCGTCGGGGTGCTCGACGACCTCCTCGCCGCCCGCGACGGTCACGAAGTCCTCGTCGCCGGTGGCGCGCACGAGGCGCATCCCGCCCTGGATGTGGTCGGTGTCCTCACCGCCGACCGGGATCAGATGGGCGACGCTGATCGCGTTGTAGACATCGACGAGGACATTGATCCGGGGCAGTCCGCCGTCCGAGAGGGCCCGCTTGGCCAGCGCCTCCGCGGAGTTGCGGGTGCGCGACGGCTTGGACCCGAACGCCGTGTACGCCTCGCGCCAAGCCGCCATGTGCGGGTCCTCGTGCGGAGCCCGACCGTCCAGGCGTACAGCCAGACGCCGTGCCGCGTCGTCGAGCAGCGCCGACGTCCCCTCGGTGCTGGGCCCGTTGACCAGTGCGTGGGCCTCGATGGCGAGGTGGGTGAAACCGGGCGCGAGGGCGCGCACCTCGTCGGACACCGTGAGCGTGAGAGTCATCGTCTGCCTTGCCTGCCTTGCCTCAGAGTGCGGTGGGGAGCGTCTGCCACAGCGACGGCCGGTCCGGGGCCTCCTTGAGGGCGAGCAGAACGGCCGGGTGAGGTTCAGCGTACAGTACCGGGTAGTCCACCTCACTGGACTTCGGGTCGGGAATCCAGGCCAGCCGCTCGCCGTCGAGCGAGAACTGCGCGTCGACGCCGGGCTTGTTGCCCCGGCAGTCCTGCCGGGGCCAGGCCCCGTCGAACCGGACGGCGATCAGTCCGTGCACGGCATACCCGCTCCCGTCGTCGTGCAGCAGCGACTGGTAGCACAGGGCGGTCGGAATGTCTTCTGCCCGCAGCAGCGCGGCCAGCGCGTGCGCCTTGGCGTGACAGATGCCGGTGCGCTGCTCCAGGACATCGGAGGCGCGCCAGGTGACGCGCAGGTCACCGGCGTCCTGCGCGTGCGGAATCGCGTCGCGCACGAATTTGTACGCAGCCTGCGCATAGGCATACGAGTCGGCCACACCCTTCGCCAGGCGTGCGGCCACCTCGCGGACGACCGGATGGTGATGGTCGATGACCTCGTCGGCGGCCAAATAGGCGGACAGGTCAGGGGTTTCCTGGATGAGCTCCATGCCCGCAGAGCATAGGAATACGGCCGACCGAGAGTCAATTACTTTTCGATCGACCGTATATCTATGCACGCCTTCCCGGGCTAGCGGTGGGCCATCTCCTCCTTGAGGGCCGCCACGAACCCGTCGACATCGTCCTCGGTCGTGTCGAAGGAGCACATCCAGCGGACGTCGCCCGCGGCCTCGTCCCAGAAGTAGAAGCGGTAGCGCTTCTGCAGCCGCTCGCTCACGTCGTGCGGCAGGCGGGCGAAGACCGCGTTGGCCTGGACCGGATAGAGGATCTCCACGCCGTGCACCGCGCGCACGCCCTCGGCCAGCCGCTGCGCCATCTCGTTCGAGTGGCGGGCGTTGCGCAGCCACAGGTCCTTGGCGAGCAGCGCCTCCAGCTGTACGGAGACGAAGCGCATCTTGGAGGCGAGCTGCATGGACAGCTTCCGCAGATGCTTCATGTGGCTGACGGCGTCCTGGTTGAGGACGACGATGGCCTCGCCGAACAGCGCGCCGTTCTTGGTGCCGCCCAGCGACAGGATGTCGACGCCGACCGCGTTGGTGAACGTCCGCATCGGAACGTCCAGAGAGGCGGCCGCATTGGATATCCGGGACCCGTCCAGGTGCACCTTCATGCCGTGTGCGTGGGCGTGGTCGCAGATCGCGCGGATCTCGTCGGGCGTGTAGAGGGTGCCGAGTTCGGTGCTCTGGGTGATCGAGACGACCTGCGGCATCGCGCGGTGCTCGTCGTCCCAGCCGTACGCCTGCCGGTCGATCAGCTCAGGGGTGAGCTTGCCGTCGGGTGTGGGCACGGTGAGCAGCTTGAGGCCGCCCATGCGCTCGGGGGCGCCGCCCTCGTCGACGTTGATGTGCGCACTCTCCGCGCAGATCACCGCGCCCCAGCGGTCGGTGACCGCCTGGAGCGCGACCACGTTCGCTCCGGTGCCGTTGAAGACCGGGAAGGCCTCGGCCGTGGCACCGAAGTGGCTGCGGATGATCCGCTGGAGATTCGCCGTGTACTCGTCGTCGCCGTACGCGACCTGGTGCCCGCCGTTGGCCAGGGCCACGGCGGCGAGCACCTCGGGGTGGGCCCCCGCGTAGTTGTCACTGGCGAAACCGCGGACGGCCGGGTCGTGGTGACGCCGGGCGTCGGTCTTCGGAGGGTTCACGGCTTCTCGGTCAGCCACAGACGGTTTCCGTTCACTTCGGCGGCGGACTTCTCCCAGACCCCGACGATAGCCTCGGCCAGGTCCTTGACGTCGGTGAAGCCCGCGAACTTCGCGTTGGGGCGCTCGGCGCGCATGGCGTCGTGCACCAGTGCCTTGACCACCAGGATCGCAGCCGCCGACGTCGGGCCCGCCTCGCCCCCGGCCTTGTGGAAGAAGTCGGCCAGGGCCAGCGTCCACGCCTCGGCTGCGGCCTTGGCGGCGGCATAGGAGGCGTTGCCCGCGGAGGGCTTGGTCGCGCCCGCGGCGCTGATGAGGACGTACCGGCCGCGATCGCTGCGCTGCAACGCCTCGTGGAAGGCGAGGGAGGTGTGCTGCACGGTGCGGATGAGCAGCAGCTCGAGGAAGTCCCAGTCGTCGAGGCTCGTCTTGGTGAACGTCTCGCTGCCGCGCCAGCCGCCCACGAGGTGGACGAGGCCGTCGACCCGGCCGAAGTCCTTCTCGATGCGGGTCGCCCAGTCCCGGGTCGACTGCAGGTCGAGCAGGTCGACCGTGTCCCCGACGACCGTGGCGCCGCCGTGCCCGTAGCGGGCCGCGTCCACGGCCTCCGCGAGCCGCTCGGGGTCGTTGTCCGAGCCGACGACGGTCGCCCCCGCCTCGGCGAGCCGGACGAGCGTCGCGCGCCCGGCGGGTCCACCCGCGCCGGCCACCGCGATCACCGCACCGCTCAGTGGCCCGTTCCCGTTCCCCATGTCTGCCTCCCGCTGAGCAGTGTTGACGCGGTCGCTCACGCGGCGATCCGCTCGGTGCCGTCCGCCGTGATGCCCTTGGTGGAGGCGATCACATTCTTCAGTTTCTTGGACAGCGCCTCATAGAACATGCTCAGCGGAAACTCGTCCGGAAGCACGTCGTCGACGAGCTTGCGTGGCGGCTGGGTCAGGTCGAGGGCGTCGGGGCCCTTGGCCCACTTGGAGCCAGGGTGCGGTGCGAGGTAGGTGGAGACCAGCTCGTACGCCTTGAACCAGTGGACGAGCTTGGGGCGGTCGATGCCGGCCCGGTAGAGCTCCTCGATCTCGGCGCACAGCTCGTTGGTGACCTGCGGGGCGCGCTGCCAGTCGATGTGCAGCTTGTTGTCGGTCCAGCGGACGACGCCGTGCTGGTGCAGGTAGGCGAAGAGAAGCTGGCCGCCGAGGCCGTCGTAGTTGCGGACGCGCTCGCCGGTGACGGGGAAGCGGAACATCCGGTCGAAGAGCACCGCGTACTGCACGTCGCGGCCCTGCGGGAAGCCGTCGGCCTCCAGCTTCACGGCCTCCTTGAAGGCGGTGAGGTCGCAGCGCAGCTCCTCGAGGCCGTACATCCAGAACGGCTGGCGCTGCTTGATCATGAACGGGTCGAACGGCAGGTCACCGTGGCTGTGGGTGCGGTCGTGGACCATGTCCCAGAGCACGAAGGCCTGCTCGCAGCGCTGCTGGTCATGGATCATGGAGGCGATGTCCTCGGGCAGCTCCAGGCCCAGGATGTCCACGGCGGCGTCCGTGACGGCGCGGAAGCGGGCGGCTTCGCGGTCACAGAAGATGCCGCCCCAGGAGAAGCGCTCGGGCGCCTCGCGCACAGCGATGGTCTCGGGGAAGAGAACGGCCGAATTCGTGTCGTAGCCCGTGGTGAAGTCCTCGAAACGGATGCCGCAGAAGAGCGGATTGTCGTAGCGGGTGCGCTCCAGTTCGGCCAGCCAGTCGGGCCACACCATGCGCAGGACGACCGCTTCGAGGTTGCGGTTCGGATTGCCGTTCTGCGTGTACATCGGGAAGACGACCAGGTGCTGGAGACCGTCCTCGCGGTGCGCGGCGGGCTGGAAGGCCAGCAGCGAGTCGAGGAAGTCGGGCACCTGGAAGCCGCCGTCGGCCCAGCGCCGAAGGTCCTTCACGAGCGCCTCGTGGTAGGCCGCGTCGTGCGGCAGCAGCGGGGCGAGCTGCTCGATGGCGTCTATGGCACGGCGTACGGCCAGATCGGCGTCGGACGCGTCGGGGGCGCCCTCCGCCTCGAAGTCGATGGAGCCGTCCTTGGACTGCCAGGGCCGGATCTCCTCCACGGCATCCTTGAGCACGGGCCATGCCGGGTGCTCCACCACCCTGGCCACGGGAGGAACCCGCTCCTCCGTACCCACCTGCACAAGAATTTCCGTCATGTCCCATCCTCCACGGGAGAACCTCTCGTATGGACACCGTATGTATACGAGGTTCCTTCACGCAAGAGGAGACTCGGGAGATTGTCCTGCGCACCCCCCACCTTCACCGCTCTTTTTCCTGTCGGACACCGTGGAGGCGATTACTTCCGCTACGCGCCGCTGGGCGGCGCGGGCATCCGCGAGAAGCTCGGGGAAGCCGAAGAACCCGTGGAACATGCCCGGGTAGTGGCTCTCCGTGACCCGGCCGTCGGACGTCCGCAGTTTCGCGGCGTACGCACGGCCCTCCTCGCACAGGAGGTCGAAGCCCGCGGTGACGATGTGGGCGGGCGGCAGGCCGTGGAGATCGGCCACGAGGGGTGAGGCGTGCGGGTGCGCCCGATCGCCGCCTGGGTCCTCGCCGGCGGGCCTCTCGCCGCCGGCCCCGAAGTACTGCTCGAGGAACCAGCGGCCGTGGGCCGGGGTGAGGAAGTACCTCGCGCCGTCCCACCGGGGTGCGCCGCCCCGCGGCCGTAGGTCGGTGGCGGGATAGACGAGCACCTGGAGCGCGAGCTGCGGGCCGCCCCGGTCGCGGGCGATCAACGCGGCGACGGCCGCGAGGTTCCCGCCCGCGCTGTCACCCGCGACCACCAGCGCGCCCGGGTCCCCGCCCAGTTCGCCGCTGTGCTCCGCGGCCCAGCACAGCGCGGCGTACGCGTCGTGGACGGCCGCGGGGAACGGCGCCTCGGGCGCGAGCCGGTAGTCGACCGACACGACGGCCGCGCCGGCGTCCCGGCACAGGGCGCGCGCGATGGGGTCGTGCGTGTCCAGGCCGCCGAGGACCCATCCACCGCCGTGGAAGAAGACAACGGTGGGGCGGGGCGCGGGCGGCCCAGCCGGGTCCGACTCCGTATCCGGCTCCGGCTCCGGTCGATAGATGCGTACAGGAATGTCCGGCGCCCCCTCCTGCCCCGGTATCGCGCGGTCCTCGACCGAGCCCACGGCCGGCGGCGCGAAGGGCCAGGCGGGCGCGGCGGCGAGGATGCGGCGGGCCTCGGCCGCGTCGGTGACGGTGCCCCCGAGGTCCGGGAAGTGGGCCCGGACGGCGTCGATGAGGGCGAGGACGTCGGGCGTGGGTTCGGTGGACATCACGGCACCTCTCCAGGGCGATCGGGCGAACTCCCTTGCCAAGAGATAGACATGACTAACCGTCAGTCCAGCAAGTGGCAAGGGCGGTGCCCTGGTCAACCGTCGCGGGACTCGCCCACCCCGGAGTGATCCATCCGGGCGACCCGACGCGGATCTTCCCTGCCAGACACCCCATTGCCCCGCGTACGAACGGGTACATCGCACAGCGGGGCCATTAGGCTGCGGCCTTGCCGCGTGGGCGCCGCCGTCGGAACCACGCGCGAGCCGAGCCGCCGTCGACGGAAGCGAGTCGAATCTTGAACTTCCTCACCATCGGTCACCGCGGAGTGATGGGTGTCGAACCCGAGAACACCCTCCGTTCCTTCATCGCCGCCCAGCACGCGGGCCTCGACCTGATCGAACTCGATCTGCATCTGAGCAAGGACGGCGCTCTCGTCGTCATGCACGACACCGACGTGGACCGTACGACCGACGGCTCGGGGCCGATCGCCGAGAAGACGCTCGAAGAGCTGCGCGCGCTGGACGCCGGACGCGGTGAGCGCGTCCCCGTCTTCGAGGAGGTGCTGGACGCCGTCACGACGCCGCTGCAGGCCGAGATCAAGGACCTGTCGGCGGCGCGTGCGCTGGCCGAGGTCATGCACCGGCGGGACCTGGTCGGGCGGGTCGAGGTGTCGTCGTTCCACGACGAGGCGATCGCCGAGATCGCCCGCCTCGTGCCGGGCGTCCGCACGGCGCTCATCGCGAGCCGCTATGGCATCGATGTCGTGGAGCGCGCCACGGAAGCGGGCGCCGAGACCGTCTGCCTCAACATCCGCCGGCTGACCCTGGAGGTCGTCGAGGCCGCCCGCAAGGCCGATCTGCGGATCATCGGCTGGGTGGTGAACACCCAGGACCAACTGCGGCTGGTGCGCGCCCTGGAGCTGGACGGCGCGACCACCGACTACCCCGAGATCAAGCGCACCGGCCGCTTCACGGCCTGAGCGTCACGCCGGCGGCCTGAGCGTCACGCCAACGGCTTGAGCCTCACGCCAGCGGGCTGAGCGTCACGCCAACGGCTTGACCAGCAGCTCGAACTGCAGGTCGTCGCGCTGCGGAATGCCGAAGCGCTCGTCGCCGTACGGGAAGGGCGTCATCTTTCCCGTACGGCGGTAGCCGCGCCGCTCGTACCAGGCGATGAGGTCGTCGCGTACGGAGATCACCGTCATGTGCATCTCCGCGACGCCCCAGATCTCGTAGGCGTGCCGCTCCGCCTCGGCGATGATGACCTTGCCGAGGCCGCCTCCCTGGAGCGTGGGGCTGACCGCGAACATGCCGAAGTAGGCGTGGTCGCCGCGGTGTTCGAGCTGGCAGCAGGCGACGACAGCGCCGTCCCGCTCGACGGTCAGCAGCCGGCTGTCGGGCGACTTGATGACCGCGAGCACGCCCTCGGGGTCGGTCCTCTGGCCTTCCAGGATGTCCGCCTCCGTGGTCCAGCCGGTCCGGCTGGAGTCCCCGCGGTACGCCGACTCGATCAGCTCGACCAGGGCGTCCACATCGGCATCGGTGGCGTCACGGAAGGTCATTCCGGTGGCGGCGGCGGTATCCATGGAGCGTTTCTCCGTTCGATGGCGCGGCTCGGGCATCGACGAGCCTAACCCTCCTCTACGCTCCGGGTGCATGGTGCATGTACTGAGCAGCCGGACCCTCCTGCGCCCCACCGACCCGGAGCGCTCCCGGACCTTCTACGGCGAGCGGCTGGGTCTCGCCGTCTACCGCGAGTTCGGCACGGGCTCCGAGCGCGGGACCGTCTATTTCCTCGGCGGCGGCTTCCTGGAGGTGGCGGGCCGCTCCGAGGTCCCGCCCTCCCCCGCGCTCAAGCTGTGGCTCCAGGTCGCGGACGTGGCGGCGGCACATGAGGAGCTGACGGCCGCGGGTGTCGAGGTGCTGCGGCCGCCGGTGAAGGAGCCGTGGGGGCTCATCGAGATGTGGATCGCGGATCCGGACGGCACCGAGATCGTGCTCGTCGAAGTCCCCGAGGATCACCCGCTGCGCTACCGGCCCTGAGGGCTTCTCCAAAAAGGTTGAACTCTGTTCAGGGAAAGCTGAGCCTTGTTCAGGAATCGACACTCGCCGGGATTATTGATCCGCAAACAAAATCCTTTACTCAACATCAACCTTACTGACGCGTATTCAGAAACAACCAAATCCAGCCCTTCCGCTGGAATTAACAATTCCACATCCAGTGATGCATAGAATGGATCAACCATGGCCCATCACGGGGCACCCGCGAGCTCCGGCCGGGACTTCGGAGCAGGGGAGGGCAAGTGGAGAAGCCGTTGCGCTTCAAGATTCTAGGTCCGCTGAGCGTGCTCTCGGACGACGGACAGGTGAAGGTGGGCGGGCCGCGTCATCGAACCATTCTGGCACTCTTGTTGTTGAATCCGGAGAGAACGGTATCGGTCGACAAGCTGGTCGACGCGGTCTGGGGAGACCAACCGCCCGCCACGGCACGTACCCAGGTATCGATTTGCATAGCCGCCTTGCGCAAATCATTCAGGAAAGCTGGAATCACCGAGGAAGTCATCGTCACGGCACACCCGGGATATCTGCTGCGCGCCAGTGGACATCACCTGGACAGCCTCGAATTCTCGGCGCTCGTCTCCAGAGCCGAGCACGCCGTCCAGGAGAAGCGGCTGTCCGACGCCGCCCGGCACTACGCCGAGGCGTTGCGCCTGTGGCACGGGCCCGCACTGGCGGGGGTGACCGGAGCGGCGGTGGAGGACGAGGCACGGCGCCTCGAGGAGTTACGTCTCAACACCTATGACGACGCGATCGCCGTCGAGCTGGAACTCGGTCATCACCAGAGAATCATTCCGGAACTGGACGCCACGGTGCGCGCGCACCCCATGCGCGAGCGCACCCGGCATCATCTGATCACCGCGCAGTACCGTTCCGGCCGCCGGGCCGAGGCCATGGAAACGTTCCGCCTCGGGCGCCGTCTGTTCATCAACGAACTCGGTCTCGAACCGGGCCCGGCGCTTCGCGAATTGCACGACGCGATCCTGCACGACGACGTGTCTCCGGCTGCGGGCGAGCGGGGGCCGTCCGCCGCGGAGCACGAACAACCGCGGGATCTGGTGGGCAAGCCGTTCGAACTCCCGCCGGACGTACCGGGTTTCACCGGCCGCGTAAGGGAAATGGCGCTGCTGGACGCCCTGTTGGAGCGTACGGCCGAGGTGCGCGGGCCGACCGGCGGGCTCATCACGGGCGTCGGCGGGCTCGGCAAGACCTGTCTGGCCGTGCACTGGGCGCACAGCGTCTCCGAGCACTTCCCCGACGGGCACCTCTTCGCGGATCTGCGCGGTTACGACGAGCATCACGAACCGACCCCGGTCGGCGAGGTCCTCGGCCGGTTCCTGCGCTCGCTGGGCGTGCCCGGCGACCGGATCCCGGTGGGCCTCGAGGAGCGGGCCTCGCTGTATCGCAGCATCCTGGCCGAGCGGCGGGTGCTCGTGGTGCTCGACAATGTGCACTCGTACCCGCACATCGTGCCGCTGCTGCCGAGCAGCCCCGGCTGCTCTGTGCTGATCACCAGCCGGGAGCAGCTCGCCGAGCTGGTCGCCTGGCCGCCGCGGTGCCGGGTGCAACTGGGCCGGCTGACCGGGCCCGAGGCGGCGGAGCTGCTCGGCCGCATCGTCGGCGAGCGGCGTGTCGCCGACGATCCCGCGTCCGTCACCCGGGTCGCGGAGCTGTGCGACCGGCTGCCGCTGGCGCTCAGGATCGCCGGGGCGCGGCTTGCCGCCAAGCCACACTGGACGGTAGCGCGGCTGGTCTCGCTGCTCAGCGACGAGCGTCGCCGGCTGGACGAGCTGAGCGAGGGCGAGTCCCAGGTCAGGGCGGGCTTCGCGCTGAGCTATCGATGCCTGAGCGACGAAGCTGCCCGGCTCTACCGGCTCCTCGGTCTGCTGGAGGTGCCCGACTTCGCGCCGTGGCTGAGCGCCGCGCTCGTCGACACGGATCCCGCGGCGGCGGAGCGGCTTCTGGAGCAGCTGGTCGACGCCCAGTTCCTGGACGTGGCCGGCACGGACGCGAGGGGCCGGCCGCGCTACCGCTTCCAGAACCTGCTGCGGCTGTACGCCTATGAGCGCGCCCAGGGCGAGGAGTCCGAGCAGGAGCGGGGGGCCGCCCGCGAACGGGTCTTCCGCAGCGCGCTGTCCCTGGCGGAGCTGGCCCACCGGCGCTTCTACGGAGGTGACTTCAGCGTCATCCACAGCACGACCCCGCGCCGTCCGCTGCCCGACGACGTGGCCGCCGATCTGGCCGTCCGGCCGCTGCAGTGGCTGGAGGCGGAGCGACGCACTCTGTCCGCTGTGGTGGAGCAGGCGGCGGAACTCGGCCTCGACGAACTGGCCTGGGATCTGACCATGTCCACGGTGGTGCTCTTCGAGACCCGTGACCACACCGACGACTGGCGTGCCTGCGCGGAGCGCGCCCTCGCCGCGGCACGGGCCGCAGGGAACGTCCGGGGACAGGCCGCGATGCTGCACATCCTGGGCGCGCTGGAGATGCGGCTGCGGCGCTTCCCGGAGGCCTACGACTGCTTCGCCGACGCACTCGCCCTGCACACACGGGCCGGGGAGCGGCACGGGCGGGCGCTGGTGCTGCGCAGCATGGCGATGATCGACGAGATGCGCGGCGAGCTGACCAGAGCGATGAACCGCAGCACCGAGGCGCTCGGGGTCTTCCGCGAGGTGGGTGACCTCTCCTCGGAGGCCCATGTGCTCAACAACATGGCGCAGATCGAGCTCGACCGCGGTGATGTCGACCGGGCGGCCGAGCTGAGCCGGGAGTCCGTCCGGGTCGCCGAGGCCATCGGTGACGGCGGCTCGCGCAGTGTGGCGCTGGCCACGCACCGGCTGGGCCGGGTGCTGCTGGCCCAGGGCCGTTTCGCGCGGGCCGAGGAGGCCCTGCTGCGCATGGTGCGGATCGTGCAGGACAACTCCGACACGCTGGGGCTCGCGCACGGGCTGCTGGCGCTCGGGGAGGCACGGCTCGGGGCGGGCCGCTGGGAGCAGGCCAGGATGACGCTGACGCAGGCCCTCGACGCGGCGGACGAGGTCAGCAATCCGCTGGTGGAAGGGAAGATCAAGCTGGCGCTGGGCGAGGCCTGCGGGAAGTGCGGCCAACGCGCCAGCGCACTGCGCCATCTGACGGAGGCTCGGGACTGCTTCGCCCGTATCGATGTGAAGCCCTGGCTGGAGCGGGTCGACCGTGCCCTCGATGCGCTGGGCCCCGAAAGAGCCGCGGCGCTTCCCTCGGCGCAGACGTCCACGATGGCGGGCGGGTCGCCGGATCGCGCGAGTACGGCGCGGGCGGCGGCCGCGACGTCGGGGCGACGCCGCTGAGACATGCGGCGAGAGGCGGGGACTCACGGCGGAGCGTGGGACGAAGGCGAATCGATAGTGGTCCGAAGCCGCATGTCTCTAGTTTCGATTGCGAACGAAGGGGACGGCGCCCGGCGCCGTCCCCTCACCCGCACTCGCTACGGCAACACACTCGGGGGTCACCATGCAGAACATCTGGAGCACGACGGCCAGGCAGATAGTGATGGTCTGGATCATCGCCCTGTGCGCACTTGGCGCGGCAGGTTCCCTGGCCGCGGCGTACAGCGGAGCCGGACCGGCCGGCACGACGGCGGTCAGCCCCGACGAAGAGGACTGGCACTGAGGTACGCGCCGTCGACTGACCGGTCCGGCTCCGCTGGTGCGGAGCCGGACCTCCGTCAGCGTCCGGCCGTGGAACGTTCTCGTTCGCGATGCGCACTCGCGAGGGACTCGGCGAAGAGCAGCACCAGTTCGTGGAAGCGGTACAGCGGACGGCCCAGGCGGTCGACGCCGCAGATGTCGAGCAGCGCCGCGTCCACCAGGTGCTCCAGGCTCTCCTCCGCCGCCGACTCGGGCTCGGCGAGATGCCGGGCAGCCCGCTGGGCGGGGAACGGCTCCGTGCCGATCCCCGCCAGACGCACCAGCGTACGCCCGGCCTGTCTGGGCAGCTGCCGCACCGACGGAAGCAGCACCCGCCCCAACTCCAGCCCCCCGTAGGAGAGTTCGCGCAGCCTCTGCTCCGGATCGGCGAGCCGGGACGCCAGCCAGGAGACCGGCCAGTGCGGCCGCGCGGCCAGTCGGCTGCCCGCGATGCGGACCGCCAGCGGCAGCCCTCCGCAGTAGCCGAGCACCTCGTTCGTGGCGTCGGGCTCGGCGAGCAGCCGTCGCCTGCCGACGCCGGCCGCCAGCAGCTCGTACGAGGTGTCCCGCTCGAAGGGGGTGAGGACGGTGGTGCGTGCCTGGGCCACCCTGGTCAGCCTCGCCCGTCCGGTGATGAGGACGGCGGCCTCGGCGGACCCCGGCAACAGCAGGTCCAGCTCCCGGCTGTCGACGGCGCCGTCGAGGACCACGAGCAGTCGCCGGCGCGCCGTGCGGGTGCGGTAGCGGCGGATCAGTTCGTCGAGGTCGGCGCCGCCTCGGCCCATGCCGTCGACCGGTGCGCCCAGGGCGCGCAGCAGCACCGTCAGGACCTCGGCCAGCTTCTTCGGGCGGCCGTCGGGGTGCGCCAGTTCGGCGAAGAGCTGGCCGTCGGGGAAGTGCACGGCGCTGCGGTGCGCGGCCCGTACCGCGAGAGCCGTCTTGCCGACGCCAGCCATGCCGGTCACCAGCAGTGCGCGGGGCCCGCCGCCCTTGCGGGATTCGGCCAACTGCCCGCACAGCGCGGCCAGTTCCT
This sequence comes from Streptomyces sp. NPDC001530, assembly GCF_042894545.1. NCBI lineage: Bacteria > Bacillati > Actinomycetota > Actinomycetes > Kitasatosporales > Streptomycetaceae > Streptomyces > Streptomyces sp. NPDC001530. The sequence continues at coordinate 66,469 of NZ_JBIAVS010000023.1, read as the reverse complement.
CCTCGCGCCCGATGAAGTCCTCGATGTCCGGAGGCAGCGTCGCGGGACGCGGCTCGTACGGGTCGCGCGGATCCCCGTCGGCGTACGACGCGGAGACCACCGTACGGGCCGGCGCTCCGCTCTTGGTGCCGAGGCTGCCGACCAGGACGGCCTGGTAGGTGGCGCCGAGCGCTTCGCCGGGCTCGATGCCCAGCTGCTCGTCGAGCACCTTGCGGCCCTCGTGATAGGTGTGCAGCGCGTCGGCCTGCTGGCCGCAGCGGTAGAAGGCCGTCATGAGCTGGGCGCGCAGCTTCTCGCGCAGCGGGAACTCGGCGACCAGGCCGGTGAGTTCGGCGGTCAGCTGCTCGTGCCGGCCGAGCTCCAGGTCCGCCTCGACACGGCTTTCCAGGGTGTGCAGCCGCAGCTCTTCGAGGCGGGCCAGCTCGGCGCCCGCCAGATACTCCGTCACGTTGCCGAGCGCGGCCCCCCGCCACAGGCCCAGCGCCCGGCTCAGCTGGGTGCTGGCCTCCAGATGGCGACCGCGGCCGAGCGCCTGGCGCCCCTCCCGGTCCAGCTGCTCGAACTCCAGCAGGTCGATCGTGCTGTGCGGCGCCCGCAGGACGTACCCCGGCGGGCGCCGGTCGATCTCGACGTCGTCGCCCAGCAGCTTGCGCAGGCGCGACATGTAGGTGTAGATCTGCGCTCCTGCCGTGGCGGGCGGCTCCCACCCCCACAGCATGGAGCTCAGTCGTTCGTCGGACACGACACGCCCCCGGGCGAGCAGCAGGCTCGCGAGGACCGTGTGCACCTTGGATCCGGACAGTGCGATTCTTACGCCACCCTTGCGGGCTTCCACCGGGCCGAGGACTTGGAAGTCCATTCGGCACCCCCCGTCTGACATCTGCGGAACTTGGCTCGGTGGAGAAACTATGAAGGACCGTTATTCCTGCGTTATCCGTCGCATTCTTTGGCTGGCCGGTGCCTTGCGCTAGGTGGAGATGATCCTTCCGAGCGCGGCGGCGACGGCCCGGTAGAGCTCCTTGCCGTTGTCCGAGTTCGTCATCACCACACAGCCGGTACCGGACCGCAGTCGCACCGAGGTGAGCGCACGGAAGCCGGCGGTCTGGCCGCCGTGGCCGAACTCGGGCTCCCCCGGCGTGCCGTCGACCACGGTGCCCAAACCGTAGAAACTGCCGGGAAACGCCTCCGTGAGCATGACGCCCGCGAGCCGCGCGGACAACAGGTCGGACAGGCCTTGATGGGCGCGGCGCAGCGCCCCGGCGAAGACGGCCAGGTCGGCGGGCGTGGACCACAGACCGCTGCCCGCCCGCACCGGACGCACCCGGTGGCCGCCGGACAGTTCACGTCCGTGCTGGTCGTGTCCGGCGGCGGCGTCCGGGGCGCCGGGTGCCCCGAAGGCGCTGTCGCGCATGCCCAGCGGCTCGAACACCAGCTCCTGGACGGCCTTGTCGAAGTCCCGCCCCGTGACATCGGCCAGGAGCTGTTCCACGACCGCCCACTGGGCGCCCTCCTTGCGGAACTGGGAGCCCGGCTCGTGGTCCGCCCGGATCTCGTCCAGGATGCCGGGGAGGCTCGGCATGGCCTCGTCGGGATGCCACCAGGTGGCCTGAGTGCCCGCGAGCCCCGAGGTGTTGGACAGGCACTGGCGCAGCGTGACGGGCCGGCCGCCGGCCGCCCTGGGCAGCGTACGGCCGATGAGCAGGCCGTCCAGGTCCGCGTCGAGGTCGAGGACACCGCGGTCGACGAGCCGCAGCGCGGCGTAGGCGGTGATGTGCTTGCTGATCGAGCCGGCCTGGAAGCGGGTGCGCAGGGTCACCGGTGCGCCCGTCTCGACGGAGCGGACGCCGTGGACGTGGACGCCTACGGGTTCGCCGTCCCGCAGGAGGGCGACGGCGGCGCCCGGGATCCGGTGCTCCGCCATCACCCGCTCGATTTCGGTCGAGGACAGGGCGCCGACTGCTGTCGTCATCGTTGTTCTTCCCGTCGTCTCTTGTTCCGTCGCGTCGAGGGCCCTCGCGAGGTCCTCGATCGTGCCGTTGTCCAGGAGCATGCGCAGGGTGATGGCGAGGCCCGCGCGGCGGGCGGCCGCGAGGACGTGGACGATCCGCATGGAGTCGGCGCCGAGATCGGCCAGCCGGTCCCGGACGCCCACGTCCGGGACGCCCAGCACCTCCACGCAGACGTCCGCCAGGAGCTGTTCGGTGGGGGTGCGCGGGGCGACATACGCCCGGTCGGCGATCAGCGCGGACCGGCTGGGGGCCGGGAGCGCCTTGCGGTCGATCTTTCCGGCCGCGCTGAGCGGCAGTTCGTCGAGGAGGACGAAGGCGGCGGGCACCATGTACGCGGGCAGTTCCGCCGCGAGCCCGCCGCGCAACGCCTCCTGGTCCGGGCCCGACGCGTGGTCCACGGCGACGTACGCGGCGAGCCACTTCTCCCCGCCGGCGTCCTCGCGGACCACGACGACGGCGTCCCGCACGCCCTCCCGGCGCAGCAACCGCTCCTCGATCTCGCCGAGTTCGATGCGGTAGCCGCGGATCTTGACCTGGTGGTCCTCGCGGCCCAGGTACTCAAGTTCGCCGTCCGCGCGGTAGCGGGCAAGGTCGCCGGTCCGGTACATGCGGGAGCCGGGCGCCCCGCCGAACGGCTCGGGCAGGAACCGGTCGGCGGTGAGCGCGGGGCGCCCCACATAGCCGCGGGCCACACCGGCGCCGCCCAGATACAGTTCGCCCACCACACCCACCGGGACGGGCTGCAGCGCCGCGTCGAGCACATACGCCCGCATGTTGTGGATCGGCCGGCCGATCGGCACGGTGTCCACGCCCGCCTCGACCTCCCAGCCGGTGGCCCAGATGGTCGTCTCGGTCGGACCGTACAGGTCGACGAGCCGGTCCACGTGCCCGTGCAACTCCCGGGCGAGGGGCGGCGGGCAGGCTTCCCCGGTGGTGATCGCGGTGACCGGCCGGTGCTCGAATCCCGCCGCGCGCAGCAGCTTCCACCCGGCCGGGGTGGCCTGGACATGGGTGACCCCACGGCCGTCGATCAGCCCCAGCAGGGCCCCCGAGTCGCCCGTCTCCTCGTCACCGGCGAGCACGATCCGGCCACCGGTGATCAGTGGCAGGTACAGCTCGGCCGCGGAGATGTCGAACGACAGCGAGGTGGCCGCCAGCCAGGTGTGCGCGGGCCCGGCCTTGAACCGCTCACGCATCGAGAACAGCAGGTTCAGCAGCGAGCGGTGCGCGATCTGCACCCCCTTGGGGCGGCCGGTGGAACCAGAGGTGAAGAGGGTGTAGGCGAGGCTGTGCTGCAGCCCGTCCCGCGCACCGAGGTCCGGCACGGAGTCCGGCTGCCGCGCGATCGCGTCCCGCTCGCGTTCCACATCGAGGAGTACGCCGTCGTAGTCGTTCGACGGCTCGGCATGCGCGCGTACGCCGTCGGGGTCGCCGCCGCCGAAGCGCGCGCTGTCGGGGTCGTCGGCGATCCGGTCCGCCAGCTCCGTCTCCGTCACCACCAGCCGGGCGCCCGCCGCGCGCAGCATGTAGATGAGGCGTTCGCGCGGCAGGGCCGGGTCCAGCGGGAGGTGGGAGCCGCCCGCCTTCCAGATGCCGAGCAGCACGGGCAGCAGGCCCCGGCGGCGGCGCAGCAGCACGCCGACCACCGACTCGGGTCCGACACCCGCCGCGCGCAGCCGGTGGGCGACACGGTTGGCGTGCCGGTCGAGTTCGCCGTACGTCAGTGTCCCGTCCCCCGCCTCGACGGCCACGGCGTTCGGGCGGGCGGCGGCGGTGTCCGCGAACACCTCGTGCACGCGCCGCGGTCCTTGTCGGGGTTTGCTCATGTCCGGCCGGGGATTGCTCATTCCCACTCCACCTCGGTGTCGTTCCAGTCCTGGAGGATCTGCGTGCGCTCGGCCTCCGGGACGACCGTCGCCTGTGCGTCGCCGTCCGGGCCCGCGGCCATGGCTTCCAGCACGGCCCGGTACATCCCGGCGAGCCGCTCGGCGTTGGCCCGGTTCAGCCCGGTGCTGATCGCGCGCAGGACGAGCCGTCCTGGCACATTGGCGAGGGACAGGGTGAACTCGTTCGAGCTGTCGCCGGCCCCCGCCCGTACGTCGACCGTGCCGGTGTCCACCTGGTGGAAGTCCTGGTACCGGAACATGACGTCGAACAGCCGGCGGCCGCCCGCGAGCCGCTGCACGGCGGGCAGCGGATGGCGCCGGTGCCCGTACACCTCGGCCTCGCGCTCGAAGACCTGGCGGACGAGTTCGCCCCAGCTGCGGGCGCCCCGCCGATGGGCGAACGGCAGCGTGTTGAGGTACATGCCGTACACCCGCTCGACACCCGGCACTTCGGGCCTGGCGCTGTACAACACGCCGGTGTGGAAGGCCTCTTCGTGCGTGAGGGTGCTCAGCACCTTCAGATGCGCGGCCAGCAGTACCGCCTTGAAGGAGGTCCCAGTCTCGGCCGCCAGCGCCCGCAACTGGGGTTCGATGTCACGGAACTCCACCGACAGCTTGAAGTCCTCGCGGGGCGATCCGGGCTCCGCGCCCCAGTCCGACGGCAGGCTCCACGGAGCGTGCTCGTCGACGATCCGCCGCCAGTACGCGCGGTCGTTCTCCGAGTCCAGCGAGGCGAGCTCGGCCGCGATGAAGTCCGCGTACCGCACGGGCGCGGGCTCCGGGGTCTCGGGCTCCTCCCCCGCGGCATAGGCGTGGTAGAGCCCCAGCACCTCCATCAGCAGGGACTGCTGGCTCCAGCCCTCGGTGATGGCGTGGCAGTGCGTGAATCCGAGGTGCCAGGCCTCGTCCGACTCGACGAGCGCGGAAATCCTCAGCAGCGGCGCCCGCTTCAGGTCGAACAGCTCGCCGCGCTCCCGCGCGATGTGGTCCCGCCGCGCCTCCTCGAATTCCTCGGCGGAGCCGCCTCGCAGATCCCGTACGACCACGGGGGCGTCGGCCACCGCGTGCACCAGCTGGAGCGGCACCTCGAAGTCCTCCAACTCGATGGAGGTACGCAGCATTTCGTGCCGTTCCACGACCGTGCGCGCGGCCCGGGCCAGCGCGTCCTCGTCGAAGGGCCGGCCGTCCTTGATCCGGAACGTCGAGGTGTTGTGGTACTTGTTCAGGCCGTCGTCCGCCAGCATTTCGAGCACCATGCCGAGCTGGACCTGCGAGAGCGGGTACGCGTCCACGACGCCCTCGGGGAGGGAGTCCCTGACGTGGGCGGAGACGAGCGCGAAGGGTGCCACGGCCGTGGCTGCCCACCGGTCCACCCCGTCCGCCGGACTGTCGTCGCCGAGTGCTGCCGCGAGCCCTGCCACCGTCCGGTGGCGGAACACGTCGGCGACCGCCGCCTCGAAGCCCTCGGCCCGCAGGGCGCCGACCAGGGCGATGGCCTTGATGGAGTGCCCGCCGAGGTCGAAGAAGTTGTCCTCGATACCCACCTTGTCCAGTCCCAGGACCTGACTCCAGACCGCGGCGATCTTCTCCTCGGTGTCGCTGCGAGGCGCGATGTACGTCTCGGCGGCGACGGCTTCCGGGTCCGGCAGGGCGCGCCGGTCCAGCTTGCCGTTCGCGGTCAACGGGATCTTGTCCAGCTCGATGAACGCGGACGGGATCATGTACTCCGGGAGGGCGCCGTTCAGCCACTCCCCCAAGGTGTCCGAGTCGCCGCCGACGATGTAGCCGACCAGGCGCTGGTCGTCGGTGACGGTCACAGCCGCGTCCGACACCTCCGGATGCGCGATCAACGCGGCCCGGATCTCACCGAGTTCGATGCGATAGCCGCGCACCTTCACCTGGTCGTCGATCCGGCCCAGGAACTCCACCGCACCGTCCGCGCGCCAGCGCACCAGGTCACCGGTGCGATACATCCGGGCGCCCGGCGTACCGTACGGATCGGGCAGGAACCGCTGCGCCGTCCGCACCGCATCCCCGGTGTAACCGCGCGCCACGCCGGCGCCACCGACGTACAACTCCCCCACCACGCCCACCGGAACCGGGCGCAGTTCCGCGTCCAGGACGCGCATCTGGACGTTGGGCAGCGCGCGGCCGATCGGCACGACGCCGTCGTACGACGTCTCGATCGGGAAGACGCAGGTGCCGACGGTCGCCTCGGTGGGGCCGTACTCGTTGAAGATCCGTCCGTCGCCGAGCAAGTGCCGCCAGCGCTCCACCAGAGCGCCGGGAAGCGCCTCACCGGCAACCACGATCCGTGTCGTGAGCGCCCGGATCTGCTCGTCGCTCAACTGACCGCCGATCACCTCAAGATGACCCGGCGTCAGCTTCAGGAACGAGAACGGACCGGCCTCCGCCAGCGCCTGCCCCAGCTCGGTCAGCTCACCGTCGAACAGCCACACCCGCTGCCCGGCCGCCAGCGGCGCCCACACATTCGGCACCACCAGGTCGAAAGCAACCGACGAGAACACCGGAGCACCGCCCGAGCCGGACGACGCCAACTCCCGCACCGCCCAGTCCACATGATTCACCAGACCGCGGTGCGTGACCTGCACACCCTTCGGGCGGCCCGTCGAACCCGACGTGAAGATCGTGTACGCCAGCGCGTCCAGATCCACCGGCGCCAGCGATACATCCGCCTCCGGGTGCTCCTCATCCACCCGTACGACATCGACAGCGAACCGGTCCGCGTACGCGGCCGACGTCACCGCCACCGACACGTCGGCATCCGCGAGCATGCCGGCCACCCGGTCGACCGGGAGCACCGGGTCGAGGGGGACATAGCCGGCACCGGCCCGCCACACCGCCAGCAGTGCCACCACCAGGTCCACCGAACGGTCGAGCAGTACCGCCACGGAGGATTCCGGACCCACGCCCGCGCCGCGCAAGCGCTGCGCCAGGCGGTTCGCCCGGTCCTCCAGCTCGCCGAACGTCAGGCGAAGCCCCTTCGCCTCCACCGCCACCGCACCCGGCGACTCGGCCGCCCGCTCCGCGATCAGCTCCGGCACCGACACCTCACGTACCGGCGTCGCCGTGTCGTTCCAGGAGGCGAGCACCAACTCTCGTTCACCGTCCGGCAGATAAGTGGACTCGGCGCTCCCGTCCACGTCCGCGGCCATGGCTTCCAGGACGGCCCGGTACATCGACGCGAGCCGGTCGACGGCGGACGGGGTGAGACGGAGGGGATCAGCCGTGAGGAGCAGTCCGCTCGCGCGGGCCGCGACGGCGAGGCCGAACTCGGTGGCGCCCTCGCCCATGCCGGAGTCCGCGTCGACGATGTCCGACTCGGCCTGGGCGTCCTTGAGGTCGAGATAGCTGAAGCGGACGTCCAACAGGCGGGAGCCGTCGGCCAGTTCGCGCTGCATCACGGGCATCGGGAAGCGGCGGTGGGGCCAGAGCGTGGCTTCCTGGTCGTAGACCTGGCGGACGAGTTCGCGCCAGGTGCGGGCGCCGCTCCGGAAGGCGAACGGCACGGTGTTGAGGTACATGCCGTACACGCGCTCCGCGCCCAGGATTTCGGGGCGACCGCTGCAGACGAGGCCGGTGTGGAAGGCCTCCTCCGGGGTGAGCAGGCTCATCACCTTCAGGTGAGCCGCGTGCAGCACGGCCTTCAGCGACGTGCCGGTGTCGCGCGCGGCGGCGCGCAACGCCGGCGCGAGGTCGGCCAGGGGAACGCGGACGGTATGCGCCGGGCCGGACGTCACGTCCCCGCTCCAGCCGGTGGGCAGTTCGAACTTGGCGTGGCCCTCGATGACACCGCGCCAGTAGGTGCGGTCCTCGTCCGACTCCAGGGAGGCGCGCTCGGCCGCCACGAAGTCCGCGTACCGCACGGCGGGCGCCTCGGGCGCGGGCAGCGGCTCGCCGCCGCGCACCCGCAGGTAGCCCTCCACGATCTCACTGAGCAGCGAGCGGTGGCTCCACCCCTCGGTGATGGGGTGGCAGACGCTGACCGACAGCCACCAGGCCTCGTCCGACTCCACGAGCGCCGAGATCCTCAGCAGGGGCGGGCGTTCGAGGTCGAAGGTGGCGGCGCGCTCCGCGACGATGTGCTCACGGCGGGCGGCCTGCTGGCTCTCCTCGTCCTGGCCTCGCAAGTCGTGCACGGTGACCGGGATGTCCGCGCTCGGGTGGATGAGCTGGAGCGGTTCGGAGTAGCCCTCCAGCGCGAACGACGCCCGCAGCATCTCGTGACGCTCCACCAGCGCCCGCGCCGCCTTTTCCAGCGCGCCGGCGTCGAAGGGCCGTCCGTCCCTGATCCGGAACGTGGTGGTGTTGTGGTACTTGTTCAGGCCGTCGTCGGCCAGCATCTCCACCAGCATGCCGAGCTGCACCTGGGCCAGCGGGAAGGCGTCGGACAGCCCCTCGGGGAGCCTCGCCCTGTCCGTCTCGGAGAGCAGGGCGAAGGGTACGACGACAGAGGGATCATGCTCGGGCGTACCCGCACTCGCGCCGAGCGCGGTCGCGAGTCCGGCCACGGTCCGGTGGCGGAACACATCACCGACGGCTGCCTCGAAGCCCTCGGCCCGCAGGGCACCGACCAGGGCGATGGCCTTGATGGAGTGTCCACCGAGGTCGAAGAAGTTGTCCTCGACGCCGACCTTGTCCAGTCCCAGGACCTGACCCCAGACTGCTGCGATCTTCTCCTCGGTCGCCGTGCGGGGCGCGATGTACGTGTCCGTGGCCGTGGCTTCCGGGTCCGGCAGGGCACGCCGGTCCAGCTTGCCGTTCGCCGTCAGCGGGATCTTGTCCAGCTCGATGAAGAGGGTCGGCACCATGTACTCGGGCAGTGTCGACGCGAGGGCCTCGCGCAGGCCCTCGGTGCCGCCGACGATGTAGGCGACCAGGCGCTGGTCGTCGGTGACGGTCACAGCCGCGTCCGACACCTCCGGATGCGCGATCAACGCGGCTCGGATCTCACCGAGTTCGATGCGGTAGCCGCGCACCTTGACCTGGTCGTCGATGCGGCCCAGGAACTCCACCGCACCGTCCGCGCGCCAGCGCACCAGGTCACCGGTGCGGTAGAGCCGGGCGCCCGGCGCCCCGTACGGATCGGGCAGGAACCGCTGCGCCGTCCGCACCGCATCCCCGGTGTAACCGCGCGCCACGCCGGCGCCACCGACGTACAACTCCCCCACCACGCCCACCGGCACGGGCTGCTGCCGTGCGTCGAGGACACGCATGGTCATGTTCGGCAACGGGCGGCCGATGGGCACGACACCCTCGTGCGCCTCCTCGACCGGGAACACGCAGGTGCCGACGGTTGCCTCGGTGGGGCCGTACTCGTTCAGCAGCCGTCCGTCGCCGAGCAAGTGCCGCCAGCGCTCCACCAGAGCACCGGGCAGAGCCTCACCGGCAACCACGATCCGTGTCGTGAGCGCGCGGATCTGCTCGTCGCTCAACTGCCCGCCGATCACCTCCAGATGACCTGGCGTCAGCTTCAGGAACGAGAACGGGCCTGCCTCCGCCAGCGCCTGCCCCAGCTCGGTCAGCTCACCGTCGAACAGCCACACCCGCTGCCCGGCCGCCAGCGGCGCCCACACATTCGGCACCACCAGGTCGAAAGCAACCGACGAGAACACCGGGGCACCACCCGAGCCGCACGACGCCAACTCCCGCACCGCCCAGCCCACATGATTCACCAGACTCCGGTGCGTGACCTGCACACCCTTCGGCCGGCCCGTCGAACCCGACGTGAAGATCGTGTACGCCAGCGAGTCCAGATCCACCGGCGCCAGCGACACATCCGCCTCCGGGTGAACCTCGTCCACCCGTACGACATCGACAGCGAACCGGTCCGCGTACGCGGCCGACGTCACCGCCACCGACACCCCGGCATCCGCCAGCATGCCCTCGACCCGCTCCCGAGGCAGCGCCGGATCGAGCGGCACATAGCCCGCCCCGGCCCGCCACACCGCCAGCAACGCCACCACCAGATCCACCGAACGATCCAGCAGCACCGCCACCGACGACTCCGCACGCACACCACGCGAACCCAGCACACCCGCAAGGCGGTTGGCCCGAGCGTCCAGTTCACCGAACGTCAACCGGACACCCCCGGCCTCCACCGCCACCGCACCCGGCGACTCGGCCGCCCGCTCCGCGATCAGCTCCGGCACCGACACCTCACGTACCGGCGTCGCCGTGTCGTTCCAGGAGGCGAGCACCAGGTCCCGTTCGCCGCCCGGCAGGACCGCCCGCTCGGCGTCGCCGTCCGCGTCCGTGGCCATGGCTTCGAGGACCGAGCGGTACATGGAGGCGAGCCGGTCGACGCCCGCGCGGCCGATGACGTGCCGGTTGGCGGTGATCACCATGAAGCCGGCCCGGGTCGAGACGCCGAGGGGGAACTCGGTGGGGCTGTCGTCGATGGTGGCGGCGTAGTCGATGAGGTCCTGGTCGACCTGGCGGAAGTTCTGGTAGCTGAAGCGGACGTCCACGAGGCGTTCGGCGGCGCCGAATTCGCGCTGCATGGCGCCGAGCGGGTAGCGGCGGTGCGGCCAGACCTCGATTTCCTGGTCGAAGACCTGGCGGACGAGGTCGCGCCAGGTGCGGGCGCCGCGCCGGTAGGCGAAGGGCAGGGGGTTGAGGTAGACGCCGTGGACGCGCTCGGCGCCTACGGCCTCCGGGCGGGCGTTGGTGACCAGGCCGGTGCGGAAGGTCTCCTCGGGGGTGAGCCGGCTCATCACCTTGAGGTGGGCGGCGTGCAGCACGCTCTTGATGGGGACCTGGGCCTCGCTCGCCAGGGCGCGCAGCCCGGCTTCGAGGTCGTGGTAGGGGACCCAGGCGCGGTGCAGGCCGCGCGGAGTGGTGAGCGGGTCGTCGCCCCATCCGGCGGGCGGTACGAACTTGGGGTGGCCCTCGACGATGCCGCGCCAGTAGTCGCGGTCCTCCTCGGAGTCGAGGGACTTGAGTTCGGCCGCCACGAAGTCCGCGTAGCGCACGGCGGCGGGTTCCGGCTCCTGGAGCGGCTGCCCGTCGCGCAGAGCCCGGTAGGTGGTGACCAGTTCCATCAGCAGCGAGTGATGGCTCCAGCCTTCCAGGACGGCGTGGCACTCGGTGAGGGTGAGCCACCAGCTGCCGTCGTCGCGGGTGTGCGCGGTGAAGCGGATCAGCGGGGGCCTGGTCAGGTCGAAGAGTTCGGTGCGTTCCTCGGCCATGAAGGCGCGCAGGGACTGCTCGGCCGCCTCGGCGTCGAGGTCCGTCAGGTCCCGTGTGCGGATGGGTGAGTCGACCTGCGCCGGGTCGTGGACCAATTGCAGCGGCACCGCGTACCCGTCCAGCGCGAACGAGGTGCGCAGGATCTCGTGGCGGCCGATGACGACGTGCACGGCCTGCTGGAGCGCCTCGGGGACGAACGGGTCGTCGTCGAGGATCCGGAAGCAGGTCGAGTTGTGGTAGTGGTTGCGGCCGTCGTCGGCGAGCATCTCCACGACCATGCCGAGCTGCACCTGGGCGAGCGGGTAGGCGTCGACGACGCCCTCCGGCAGGCGTGCGCGGTCCTCGTCCGTGAGGAGGGCGAAGGGGGCGATGCCCGGTTCGGGGCGGGCGGGGGCCGGGCGCCCGGTGAGGAACTCCACGAGCTCGGCCGGGGTGCGGTGGGCGAAGACGTCGCGGACGGTCACGTCGTACTCGGCGTCGCGCAGCGCGGCGGCCAGGGCGACGGCTCGGAGGGAGTCACCGCCGAGGTCGAAGAAGCTGTCCGTGACACCGACCCGGTCGACGCCGAGGACCTCGCGCCAGACGTCGGTCATCCGTTCCTCGGCGGCCGTGCGCGGGGCGACTTGGGTCCGCCCGACGGTGAGCGCGCCCCGGTCGGGGGCGGGCAGGGCGGCCTGGTCGAGCTTTCCGTTGACGGTGAGCGGGATCTTGCCGAGGGCCAGGAAGGCGGTGGGGATCATGTAGGCGGGCAGCGTGCGGGCCAGCAGGGACCGCAGTTCGCTGGGGGCCACGACGGCCTCGCCCGCGAGCACCACGTACGCGACGAGACGCTTGTCGCCGGGAGTGTCCTCGCGGGCGACGACGACCGCGTCGCGCACCAGCGGGTGGGCCGTCAACGCGGCCTTGATCTCGCCGAGTTCGATACGGTGACCGCGGATCTTGACCTGGTGGTCGATGCGGCCGAGGTAGTCGAGGCCGCCGTCGGGGCGGCGGCGCGCGAGGTCGCCGCTTCGGTAGAGGCGGGAGCCGGGCGGGCCGTACGGATCGGGCACGAACCGCTCGGCGGTGAGCCGCGGCCTGCCCAGGTACATGCGGGCGACTCCGGGACCGCCGACATGGATCTCGCCGGGGACGCCGATGGGCACCAACTCGCCGTGTGCGCCGAGCAGTTGCACCTGGAGGTCGTACAGCGGAACGCCCACGTCGTTGCCGTGGTCGGCGTCGAGGTCGGCTTCGGTGACCGCGTGGTAGGTGGTGTGCACGGTGGTCTCGGTGATGCCGTACATGTTGATCAGCGCCGTACGGTCGAGGTCGCGGCGTGCGACCCAGGGACGCAGGGCCGGCATGTCGAGGCGCTCGCCACCGAACGTGACGACGCGCAGGGCGAGTTCGTCGATCAGCGGGTGTCCGTCGGCGGCGAGGGCGACCAGGCCGCGGAAGCCGGACGGGGTCTGGTTCAGGACGGTCACGCGCTCGTCGGCGAGCAGGCGCAGGAAGTCCTCCGGGGAGCGGGCGATGTCCGGCGGGACGACGACGAGGCGGCCTCCGTAGAGCAGGGCGCCCCACAGCTCCCACACCGACATGTCGAAGGCGTACGAGTGGAAGAGCGTCCAGACGTCGTGCTCGTCGAAGCCGTAGTGCTCCTCGGTGATGGTGAACAGGCGCAATACGTTCGCGTGAGTGAGTCCGACGCCCTTGGGACGGCCGGTGGAGCCCGAGGTGTAGATGGTGTAGATCAGGTCGTCGGGGCGGACACCGGAGGCGGGGGCGGTGCTGGGCGCGGCCGCCAGGGCCGCGGAGTCGCGCTCGCCGTCCAGGTTCACCAGGAGGCCGTCGTGGGCGGCGGCGAGGTGCGCGGCGTGGGTGTCCGAGGTGACGACGACGCGGGCGCCGGCGTCCTTGAGGGTGTAGGCGAGGCGGTCCGCGGGGTGCTCGGGGTCCAGCGGGAGGTAGGCCGCGCCGGATTTCAGGACGCCGATGAGGGTGGGGACGAGGTCGATGCCCCGGTCAAGGCTGACACCGACCAACTCACCTGGTCCTGCGCCGAGTTCGCGCAGATGGTGGGCGAGCCGGTTGGCGCGGGCGTCGAGTTCGGCGTAGCTGAGCCGCTGTCCGCCGCAGACGACCGCCGTGGCGTCCGGGGTGGCGGCGGCCCGCTCCTCGAAGACCTCGTGGACGCAGCGCTCCGGTGCCGGGAAGAGGCGCGGCGCGGGTGCGAGGACGGCCAGGTCCGTGTCGTCGAGGAGGTCGAGCAGGGACAGGGCGCGGTCCGGGTCGGTGGCGGCGGATTCCAGCAGGCGTACGTAGTGACGGGCGAGCCGCTCGGCGGTGGCGCGGTCGTACAGCGCGGTGCTGTACTCCAGCGTGCCGTGCACGGAGCCGTCGGCCCGCTCGCCCAGCTGGAGGGTGAGGTCGAAGCGGGAGACGCGGGAGGTGGCGCGCAGCGGTTCGGCGGCGACGCCGGGCAGCCGGAACGCCTCGGTGCGCTCCTGGTGCAGGGTGAAGGCGACCTGGCACAGCGGTGTGCGGGACATGTCGCGTTCGGGCTGGAGCTCGTCGACCAGCCGGGCGAAGGGGTACTCCTGGTGGTCGAAGGCGTCCAGGACCGTGGCGCGGGCGCCGTTCAGCAGGGTGCGGAAGGAAGGGTCGCCCTGCCAGCGGCCGCGCAGCACGAGGGTGTTGATGGCGTAGCCGACCAGTTGTTCCAGCTCCGGGCGGCCGCGCCCGGACACGACGGTGCCGACGGGGATGTCGGTGCGTCCGGTGTAGCGGGCCAGCAGGGCCTGATAGCCGGTGAGCAGGGTGGTGAAGAGGGTGGCGCCGTGCGCGGAGCCGAGGGCGCGCAGCCGGTCGGTGAGCGCCGCGGGGAGGGTGACGGGCACGGCGTCGCCCGCCCAGCTGCGGGTGGCCGGGCGGGGCCGGTCGGTCGGCACCTCCAGGGGGGTGATGCCCTCCAACTGCTCGCGCCAGTAGGTCAGATGGGGGGCGAGGGTGCCGTCGGCGAGGCGGGAGCGCTGCCAGGCCGCGTAGTCGGCGTACTGGAAGTCGATCGGGGCCAGCGGGTCGGGCCTGCCTGCCGCGAACTCCTCGTAGAGGGCGGCGAGTTCGCCGAGCAGCAGGCCGACGGACCATTCGTCGCAGGCCACGTGGTGCAGGACCACGGCGAGGATGTGGTCGTCGTCCGCGAGGCGGATCAGCCGGGCGCGCAGCGGCCGGCCCCGCTCCAGGTCGAAGGGGCGGCCGGGTTCGGCCTCGGCGAGACTCTGCGCCCGCCGCTCCCGCTCCGCCGCGTCGGCCAGCCCCGTCAGGTCGTCGACCGGCAGGTCGAACGGGCCCGGCGGGTCGATGAGTTGGACCGGCTCCGCGCCGTCGAGGCGGTAGCGCGTGCGCAGGATCTCGTGGCGCGCGTGCAGGGCCTCGAAGCCGCGGCGCAGCACCTCGGCGTCGAGGGGTCCCCGCAGCCGCAGCACGACCGGGACGCTGTACTCCCAGCTGTCCGGGTCGAGGCGGCTGAGGAACCACATCTGCTGCTGACCGTGGGAGAGGGCCAGCGGACCGTCCCGGTCCGCCCGCCGCAGTGCGGCACGCCGCCCCCGGCGGGCACCGGCGAGCCGGGCGCGCACCAGTTCCTCGCGCTGGTCCCCGGCTTCCTGGCCCGTACGAACTCCGCCCGTGCTCATGCTGAGCGCTCCTCCCCCACCGTGTGCTTTTCGGTTTCCGGCCGTGGTGCTGTGTGCGTGTGCGTGTGCGTGCGAGCGCCTGTGAGGCGGTTGCCTTTAGGCGCTTGCCTCAGGCGGTCGCCTGTTCCATGCGGCGGCGCAGGCTCGCGGGGCGCAGGTCCGTCCAGACCTCTTCGATGCGGTCCAGGCACTCCTGCCGGGTCCCCTCGGTGCCTTCCGCGTGCCAGCCCGCGGGCATGTCCCGGTCCGCGGCCCAGATGGAGTACTGCTCCTCGTCGTTGAGCACCACCCGGTACACGCGGTTGTCGGTCTGCTCGTCAGCCATGTCGGCTCTCCCTCTCGGAGGTCTGTTCGGACATCGGATCGGGATACGCACCCGGATCCGCCGTCAGCTTCCGGTGGGGGCCTATACCGGGCCTCTACGCGAACTGTCGTACGCATCCAGGACGCATTCAGGACGTATCCAGGGCCCCTACGGGCCCGTGCGCGGGCACAAAGAAGCGCGCGACCCGGTCCCCACGGGGGGAGGGACCAGGCCGCGCGCGGTCTTTCGGGCGGGGCGTCCGCCGGGGCGGAGGCTCCTGTCGGGCGAGGCGTCCGCGTTATTCGCGGGCGCCGACCAGTTGGACGATCCGGGAGCGCAGCGCCGCCGAGACCGGCAGCACCGTGCCAATGACGGCGAGCACCGTGGAGACGGCGGCGATGCCGACGACCACGAGCCACGGCGCCACGATCGGTGTCGTACCGAAGAGTTGGAGCAGTGCCGCCCACAGGGCCGCGATGTTCACGGCGGACGCGAGCAGGGCGAGGACGATGCCGATGCCGGCCACCAGCAGCGACTCGGCGACGAAGAACCGTACGACCTGTTTGGGGGTGGCCCCCGCCAGTCGGAGCACCGCGAGGTCGCGGCGCCGGTCGGAGGTCGCCATGAGCAGGGTGTTGAGGATGGCGATGAAGCAGAACAGCACGACGATCACGGCAGTGGAGCGCTGTCGCACTTCGATGAGGTGGCGGGCGTACGCGCTCTCCGAGGCGACCAGCTCGTCCCGGGTCAGGAAGCGTGCCCCGGTGCCCTGGACGGCCTTGGCGATCGCCGCGGTGGCAGCTGCCTTGTCCGTACCGGGATTCAGGGAGATATAGGCGCGCCGGGCCAGGCCGTCGCGGGCATAGGCGGCGGACGGGGCGAAGCGTTCCGGGAGGTAGGCGACGTCCTCGCCGCGCATCGCCTTGTAGACCGCCGCGACCTTCAGCGTGGCCTCCGTGCCGTCGCCGAGCAGGATCTTCTGCGTGGTGCCGGCGTCCCAGCCCCACAGGTCGGGGGCGGCGATGCTGTTGTCGTCGAGCTTGTCCAGGGAGCCCTGAGTGATGTCGAGGTCCATGGTCCGCTTGAGCGCGGAGGTGTCCACGACCATGCCGTCGTTCTCCTCGTAGCGGTCCTCGTCACGGGTGTAGACCGTGGTGAGGAGGGGCGCCGCGATCTGTACGCCGTCGATGCGTTTGACCCGGTCGACGACTTCGGGGCTGATGCCCGGGGTGCCGTCGGGGGCGAGCGCGTACTGCGAGGCGACCTGGTTGCGCAGTCCGTGGTCGCGGGCCGCGCCGAGCGAGTCGGTGGCGGCGAGCAGCGACAGGGCGAGGCCGACCGTGAGAAGGATGGGTGCCGCGGTGGCGGCCGTGCGACGGCGCGAGGTGAGCACGCTTTCGCGGACGAGCATCGCGGTGGGCCCGGCCGAGTTACGGAAGGGCCACATCAGCAGCCTGGCCAGCGGGCCGATCGCCAGGGGCGCGATCACGGCGGCGGCCAGCACGGGGACCAGCAGTTCGGTGACGTAGGTGTTGGGCGAGAGGATGGTGGCCGGTTTGCCGACGGCGATCCATGCGGCGAGGCCCACGCCGCCGCCGACGCCGAGGGCGCCGATCAGCAGCCGTCCGGGCGTCATCCCCGAGTCGTCGACCGCGGCTTCGCGCAGCGCCTCCACGGGCCGGACCCGTCCTGCGCGGTGCGCGGCGGCGGCCGCACCGCACAGCGCGACCAGGACACCGACGAGGAACGCGCCGGCCAGCGGGGCGGTCACCGTCCAGTGCAACGAGGGCCGCACACGGAACCAGGGCGGTGAGATGTCGAGGTCGATGAGCATGTCGGTGAGCAGCTGCGCCCCGTACAGGCCGAGGGCCGTGCCGAGCGCGGAGGCCAGGGTGCCCACGAGCAGGGCCTCGCCGCGGACCATGCGGCGGACCTGCTTGGGCGTGGCGCCGACGGTGCGCAGCAGGGCGACCTCGCGGCGCCGCTGGATGACGGCGAAGGCGAAGGTGGAGGCAACGACGAAGACGGACGTGGTGCCCGCGACGGAGGCCATCACCGGGACCAGCGTGATGGTGTTGTCGAGGGTCTCGCGGTCCTCGGCCTCGCTGGCGTCGGCCTTGTGCCGGTCCTTGCCGGTGAGGACTTCGGCGTCCTTGCCGACGGCGCCGCGCACCTGGTCGAGCGGGCCGAGCGCCACCAGGGCCTGGATGCGCGGAGAGATCCGGGCGGCCTCGGCGTCGCCGAAGAACACCGCGTTCTCCCAGTCGACCGGGGCGACCGTGCCGGACACCGTGTACGTCGAGACGCCGGCGGCGGTCATCACCGTCACCTTCTCGCCGGTGTGCGCCTGGTCGGACGGGACAACGATCTCCCGGTCATCGGAGGGTTGTTGACCGCTCGTCAGCTTGTATCCGCCGAAGCGGGCGACCGCCCAGGGGTGGCCGACCTGGTTCTTCGGGCCGCCGTGGAGCTGGGCGTAGAAGGCCCGGTCGACCACGGTTTCCCCGGTGGCCGAGACCCGGCCGAGCAGGTCCTGCGAGACGCCCTCGGCCTCGGGCAGCGAGCGGACGCCGAGGTCGTGGTGGGCCGGGTCCCAGTCGGGGTCGGTGGGCAGCACCACGGCGGAGGCCTGGGCGAACCGCTCGGGCGGACGGTCGGGCAGATCGAGCATCGTCATCAGCAGGACGCCCATCGCGGCGACCTGCGCGACGCCGAGCACGAGCGCCACGACGGTGCCGAGGAACGACACCCAGCGCGCCCGCAGGGTCTGGAAGGCCACGCCGAGCACTACGACACCGCCAGATCGGTCATGCGGGCGGCGACCGCCTCGGCCGTCGGCGTGGTCAGCTCGCCGACCAGGGCGCCGTCGGCGAGGAACACCACACGGTCCGCGTACGAGGCCACGTTCGGGTCGTGCGTGACCATCACGATGGTGGTGGGCTCGTCGAGCTCGGGATCGTCGGCGCCCTGGCCGCCCGTGACCGGGCTGCCGACCAACTTCCGTAGCACTTCGAGCAGTTCGCGGCCTGTCGTGATGTCGAGCGCACCGGTGGGCTCGTCGGCGAAGAGCACGGCGGGACGGGTGACGAGGGCGCGGGCCACCGCCACCCGCTGCTGCTGGCCACCGGAGAGCTGGCTGGGGCGCTTGCCCGCCTGGTCCTCCAGGCCGACCTGGGCGAGCGCCCGCAGCACCGTCTGGCGCCCGGGCTTGCGGCCGGCCAGCCGCAGCGGCAGCCCGACGTTCTGCGCGGCCGTCAGCGAGGGCAGCAGGTTGAACGACTGGAAGACGAAACCGGTGGACTCCCGGCGGAACTCGGTCAGTTGGGTCTCGTTCAGGCCGCCGATGTCCGTGCCGTCGATGAACACCCGCCCGGACGTGGGCCGGTCGAGCCCGGCGGCGCACTGCAGCAGGGTGGACTTGCCTGATCCCGAGGGTCCCATGACGGCAGTGAAGCTGCCGCGCGGGAAGGACAGGCCGACCTCGCGCAACGCGCTGACCGCGCCACTGCCCGAGCCGTAGGTCTTGGTGAGCGACTCCAGCCGCACTGCGTCATCCATCACTTCTCCGTAGCGTCATGGTGGTGGGGGGACCGGCCGTCAGCTCCTGCCGATGTCCGGACGCCTCTTCCTGGGCGCTCCGGTCCTCGAGCTCCGCCCCGGGGCGGGTGAACACGACGGTCGCCACCACGGCGAGCAGGGCCATCACTCCGGATGCGACGGCCAGTGTCCCGCGCGTACCGACACCTTCCAAGAGGTATCCGGTTCCGAGCGCGCCGAGCGAACTCGCCCCGGAGACAAGGAGCATGACGACGCTGCCGACCCTCCCCTGCATGGCGTCGGGTGTGATGCGCACCTGATGGGACATACCGGAGACCGTAACAGCGGCTCCTATATGCGACGTTATGAAGAAGAGAATCCCAAGTGTCACAGGATGCAAGAGAAATACCGTTCCGGGCATGATCAGGGCCCAGGCGACATGCGCGTAGATCATCACACGCCGCATCGGCAGCCGCCTGCTCAACCACCCGCCGCTGAAGGCTCCGAGGAGTCCTCCGATACTGCCGGCCGCCATGATCAGACCGACCGTGCTCGCCGGTCTGCCCTGCTCCCTGACCAGCACGGCCACGGTGAGGATGAGCCCCTGGAAGACGAGGTTGCTGCCCGCGATGATGAGCAACGCCGAGCGGAAATAGGCACGTTGCCACACCCAGCGCAGTCCGCTGGAAATCTCCTCGCGCATGCCGCGGGCGCTCTTGGCCTTGCCGGAGCGCGGATTGCGGGGAATCCGCAGCCGGGTGAGCGTCAGCAGGGACATCAGGTAGAGCCCGGTGCTGGACAGGAACGGCACCCAGGCCGACAGGCCGAACAGCACACCGCTCGCCGGATGCCCGACGAAGTTCACGGCGCGGGAGCGCGCCTCGTTCTGCGCCATCGCGGTGGACACCTGCTGCGGCGGCACGACACCGCGCACCGCCGCCCGCTCCGACAGCTGGTAGAAGACGGTGAGGCTGCCCTGGACGAAGGCAACGATCGCGATGTGCCAGACGCGCACCTCGTCCCCGGCGAGCGAGACCGCCACCGACCCGATGGCCAGCGCCCGCCCCGCCACGCACACCAGCATCACGCGCCGTCTGTCCCAGCGGTCCACCAGCACTCCGGCGGGCAACTGCATGACCAGCATGGGCAGCAGCGCGGCGAAGCCGACCAGGCCCGCGGCGCTCTTCGACCCGGTGTGCCAGAGCACCAGCAGGGTGAAGGCCATGGTGGAGGAGCGTTCCGCCATGACCGACAGCGCGGAACCGCCCCACAGCAGCCGGAAGCGCCCGTTGCTGCGCAGCGGCGGCAGCTTCTCCTCGCCGCCGTCCCGCGCCTGGATGTCCGTACTCATCGATGGCCCGCCCAGCACCACTCCAGGACGGCCATCGCGCTGTGCAGCTTGTGCGTGGCCTGCGTGAAGGCGATGCTCGCCGGCCCGTCGAGCACCTCGGCGGTGACCTCCTCGCCGCGGTGGGCGGGCAGGTCGTGCAGGAAGACGGCCTTCGGGCTGCTCTCCCACAGGGCCCGGGTGACCTGGAACGGCGCGAAGACGTCCCGCCAGTCCTCGGTCGGCTTGCTGGTCCCGGTGGTCTGCCAGCGGGTGGTGTAGACGGCGTCGAGGTCGGCGGGCAGCGCGCTCATGTCGTGCCGTTCGACCACCTTCGCGCCGCTGCGCACCGCCTGCTCCGCCGCCTGGGCGAGAATCTCGGGCGCGAGTCCGTAGCCGGGCGGAGTGCGCAGTTCCAGTTCGGTGCCGGGGTAGCGGGTGAGGGCCAGCGCGAGGGCGGCGGCGCTGTTGTTGCCCTCGCCGACGTACAGCAGCCGCAGTCCGTCCACCCGCCCGAAGTGCCGTTGCAGCGTGGTCAGATCGGTGAGCCCCTGCGTCGGATGCTCCTCGGCGCTCATCGCGTTGATCACCGACATGTCGCCGGCGGCCCAGGTCCGCAGCTCCGCGGTGGCATCGGCGGTCCGGGCCACCAGCAGGTCGAGCATCCCGGCGAACACCCGCCCGGTGTCCTCGCTGGTCTCTCCGGTGTTGGTCTGCAGATCGCCGGGCCCGAACGTCACGGTCTGCGCGCCCAGACGCAGCGCGCCCGCCGTGAACGCGGTACGGGTGCGGGTCGACGTACGGCGGAAGTAGACACCGACGACAGCGCCGTCCATGGTGTTCGCCCGTGCGCCGGAGGCGAATTCCACGCCTCTCGCCACGATGCCGCGCAGCTCGTCGTCGGTCAGGTCGGTGAGGGAGATCAGGTGTCGCGCGGATCCCATGACGATGGGGGTCCCTTCTTGTGGGGCTTCTGAGAGGCTGGGAGCTCAGCGGGCGTCGGTCAGGAGCGCGTCGATCTCGGCCCGCACCCGGTCCTCGATCTCCGCGGCGAGCTGCGCCACGGTGGGGCGTTCGAAGGCGACCCGCACCGGCAGATCGAGGTCGTACTCGGTCTGCAGTCGCGAGATCAGCCGTACGGCGAGGATGGAGTGTCCGCCGAGGTCGAAGAAGTTGTCCTCGACGCCCACCTTGTCCAGGCCGAGGACCTGACCCCAGATGGCCGCGATGCTCTCCTCGACCTCGCTGCGCGGCGCGATGTACGAATCCGTGGCGGCCCCGGCCTCCGGGTCCGGCAGGGCGCGCCGGTCGAGCTTGCCGTTGGCCGTCAGCGGGATCTTGTCCAGCTCGATGTAGGTGGACGGGATCATGTACTCGGGCAGGGCGGACCCCAGCGCGTCACGGAGGTCGTCGATGCCGCCGACGACGTAGGCGACCAGACGCTGGTCGTCGGTGACGGTCACGGCCGCGTCCGACACCTCCGGATGCGCGATCAACGCGGCCCGGATCTCACCGAGTTCGATGCGATAGCCGCGCACCTTCACCTGGTCGTCGATCCGGCCCAGGAACTCCACCGCACCGTCCGCGCGCCAGCGCGCCAGGTCGCCGGTGCGGTAGAGCCGGGCGCCCGGCTCGCCGTATGCGTCGGGCAGGAACCGCTGCGCCGTCCGCACCGGATCGCCGATGTAGCCGCGCGCGACCCCGGCGCCACCGACGTACAACTCCCCCACGACGCCCACCGGAACCGGGCGCAGTTCCGCGTCCAGGACGCGCATCTGGACGTTGGGCAGCGCGCGGCCGATCGGCACGACGCCGTCGTACGACGTCTCGATCGGGAAGACGCAGGTGCCGACGGTCGCCTCGGTGGGACCGTACTCGTTGAAGATCCGTCCGTCGCCGAGGAGTTGACGCCAGCGCTCCACCAGAGCGCCGGGAAGCGCCTCGCCCGCGACCACGATCCGTGTCGTGAGCGCCCGGATCTGCTCATCGCTCAACTGGCTGCCGATGACGTCCAAGTGACCGGGAGTCAGCTTGAGGAAGGAAAACGGGCCTGCCTCCGCCAGCGCCTGGCCCAGCTCGGTCAGCTCACCGTCGAACAGCCACACCCGCTGCCCGGCCGCCAGCGGCGCCCACACATTCGGCACCACCAGGTCGAAAGCCACCGACGAGAACACCGGAGCACCACCCGAGCCGCACGACGCCAACTCCCGCACCGCCCAGCCCACATGATTCACCAGACCGCGGTGCGTGACCTGCACACCCTTCGGGCGGCCCGTCGAACCCGACGTGAAGATCGTGTACGCCAACGAGTCCAGATCCACCGGCGCCAGCGACACATCCGCCTCCGGGTGAACCTCGTCCACCCGTACGACATCGACAGCGAACCGGTCCGCGTACGCGGCCGACGTCACCGCCACCGACACCCCGGCATCCGCCAGCATGCCCTCGACCCGCTCCCGAGGCAGCGCCGGATCGAGCGGCACATAGCCCGCCCCGGCCCGCCACACCGCCAACAACGCCACCACCAGATCGACCGAGCGATCCAGCAGCACCGCCACCGACGACTCCGCACGCACACCACGCGAACCCAGCACACCCGCAAGGCGGTTGGCCCGAGCGTCCAGTTCACCGAACGTCAGCCGCACACCCCCGGCCTCCACCGCCACCGCACCCGGCGACTCGGCCACCCGCTCCGCGATCAGCTCCGGCACCGACACCTCACCTACCGGCGTCGCCGTGTCGTTCCACGCCTTGAGCAGGCGGCGCTCCTGGACGGAGGTGATGTCGACGGCGGAGAGGGAGGTGTCCGCGTCGGCGGCGACGGCTTCGAGGAACTGGACGAAGTGGTGGGCCAGGCGCTCGACGGTGTCGTGGTCGAAGAGGGAGGTGGCGTATTCGAAGGCGCCGATCAGGGAGCCGTCGGACTGGCGCCAGACGAAGAGGGTGAGGTCGGTCTTGGCGACCCGCCAGGCGCCCTGGAAGGCGTCCATGAGGATGTCGTCGGCGGCCACCGAGGTGGCTCCCTCGTCCTGGAGGTCGAAGGCGACCTGGTAGAGCGGGGTGCGCGAGAGGTCGCGGGTGGGCTGGAGTTCGTCCACGAGCCGTTCGAAGGGCAGTTCCTGGTGGGCGAAGCCGGCCATGACCGTGGCGCGGACCCGCTGGAGCAGCTCGGCGAAGGTGGGGTCGCCGGTCAGATCGCAGCGCATGACAAGGGAGTTGAGGAAGAAGCCGACGGTGCTCTGGGTCTCGGGGCGGGTCCGGCCGGTCACCGGGCTGCCGATGCCGAAGTCGTCCTGGCCGCTGTAGCGCCCGAGCAGCGCGCCGAAGGCGGCGAGCAGCGTCACGTACGGGGTCGCGCCGTGCCGGCGTCCGATGCCGGTGAGGGCGTCGGCGAGCGAGGCGGGCACGGAGAACCTGACACCGGAGCCGCGCGCGTCGCGCTGCGCGGGGCGGGGGCGGTCGGTGGGGAGCCTGAGTTCGGGCAGTCCGGCGAGGGTCTGCTTCCAGTGGTCCAGTTCGCGCGAGGAGGAGATGTCGGAGCCGTGGGCCGCCTGCCAGGCCGCGAAGTCGGCGTACTGCACCGGGAGTTGGTCGAGTTCGGGGGTGCGGCCCTCGGTGGCCGCCGCGCACAGCTCGCGCAGCTCGCGGTCGAGGAGGACGGTCGACCAGCCGTCGGTGGCGATGTGGTGGGCCGTCACCAGCAGGACCGGGCCGCCCTTGGGCACACGGACCAGCAGCGCCCGCCACAGGGGGCCGTCCGTGAGGTCGAAGCCGCGGGCGAACTGCTCCCCGAACAGCCGCTCCAGATGTGCCTCCGAGGCGTCCTCGACGCGCAGTTCGACGGTGCCCGGCGCGACGATCAGCTGGCGGGGTTCCTCGCCCTCGACGACGTAGCGGGTGCGCAGTGACTCGTGGCGGGTCTCCAGCGCGTCGAGGGCGGACTGCATGACGTCGCGGGTGGTGCCGGCGGGCAGCCGCAGGAAGAACGGGGCCACCCACTCGGGGCTGCCCGGGTGCATGCGGTCGAGGAACCACAGCCGGTGCTGGCCGAAGGAGAGCGGCAGCGGCTCGTCGCGGCCGACCGGCGTCACACCGGGTACGGCGGGACGGGCGTCCTGAAGGAGCTTGGCCTGCGCCTCGACCGTGAACGCGCCGAACAGGCCGCGGAGTTGGATGTCGTCGCCGGACGCCTTGCGCAGGGCGTCGGCGAGCCGGGTGAGGACGAGGGAGGAGCCGCCGAGCGCGAAGAAGTCGTCGTGCGCGCCGACCTGTTCGACCTGGAGGAGCTGTTCCCACACCTGGGCGACGAGCCGTTCGGCGGGGGTGCGCGGGGCGATGTACTCGGCGCTTTGTGCCTGCTCCAGAACCGGGTCGGGCAGCGCGCCGCGGTCCACCTTGCCGCTGCTGGTCAGCGGGAAGGCCTCCAGCGGCACGAAGAGCGAGGGGATCATCGGCTCGGGAAGGCGACCGCGCAGGAAGGTGCGCAGCTCGTCCCGGGGGATGCGGCGGCCCGTCGTCAGATAGGCGACGAGCCGTTTGCCGTCGCCGATGACGCGGGCGTCGACGACGGCGCCGCGGACATCCGGGTGGGCGTTCAACGCGGCCTCCACCTCGGCCGGTTCGATGCGGACGCCGTTGACCTTGACCTGGTGGTCGGCGCGGCCGAGGAAGTCCAGGGAGCCGTCGGAACGCCAGCGCACCAGGTCGCCGGTGCGGTACATGCGGCTGCCCGCGGGGCCGTGCGGGTCGGGCAGGAAGCGCTCGGCGGTCTGTCCGGGGCGTCCCGCGTAGCCGCGTGCCGTGCCCTCGCCCGCCGCGTACAGCTCCCCCACGACGCCGATCGGCACCGGGTCGAACTCGGCGTCGAGGACGTAGACGCGCAGGTGGTCCAGGGGGCGTCCGATGGGGACGGCCTCCGTGTGCCGCTCGGGGTCGAAGAGCTGGGCGGTGACGTCGATGGAGCACTCGGTGGGACCGTAGGTGTTCCACACCCGGGCGCCGCCCGGTTCGGCGAGGCGGCGGCAGAGTTCGGCGTCCAGCGGCTCGCCCGCCGAGCACACCAGGCGCAGGTCCGCGCAGTCCGCCCAGTGCGGCTCGGCGACCAGGAGCCGCAACACGGACGGCACACCCTGGAGCACGGTGATGTGCTCGTCGGCGACCGTCCGCACCAGCAGTGCCGGGTCGGCCTCGGCCCCCGCCGGCGCCATGACGACGGTGGCACCCGCGGCGAGCGGCGTGAACAGCTCCCAGGCGGCGGCGTCGAAGGTGAGGACGGTCTTCTGGAGCACCCGGTCCGCGGGCGTCAGCCCCTGGTTGTTCAGCGACCAGCCGACGCGCCCCGCGATGCCGCCGTGCTGCACGAGCACACCCTTGGGGCGCCCGGTCGAGCCCGAGGTGTAGGTGAGGTAGGCGGCGTGGTCGGAGGTGACCTCCACCTGAGGTGCTGTGTCCGGGAGTTCGTCCAGGGCCTCGGCTTCCAGGGCCACGACGCCGCCGGGCAGGAGCTGTTCGAACATCTCGGCGTCGGCCGCGGTCGTCACCACCGTTCCCGCGCCGCTGTCGGCGACCACCCAGGCCGTACGCTCCTGCGGATGCCCGGCGTCCAGCGGCACATAGGCCGCGCCCGCCTTCCAGACGCCGAGCAGCGCCGCGACCAGGTCGTGGCCGCGCGGCAGGCAGACGACGACCCGGTCCTCCGCGCCGACACCGCGGGCCGCGAGGAGATGCGCGATCCGGTTGGCGCGCCGGTCGAGCGCTTCGTAGCTCAGCGGCCCCTGGTCGCCGTCGACCGCGACGGCGAGCGGAGTCGACACGGCCTGACGGGCGACGAGTTCGTGCAGCGGGACTGTCATCTCTTCTCCAGGGAAGGTCATCACGTACGGCGGTGCGGCGGCCCTGCGCGGCGAGGGAGCGTCGCCGCTCCATCCGGGTGGGCGTCGGCGGGTGCTGCGGCGCGGCGGGCTATTACGCGGCGGGCGCCGGCAGGAAGTCCGCGACGTCGGTGCCCAGGCCGCCGGCGCGGGCCCTGTCGCGGACGAAGCGGGCGAGCGCGAGGTCGAGGACGCCGAGCCCGAAGGGCGAGTACACGAGCGGCTTGCCGGGGTGCGGGTCGAGCGTCGCGGTGCCGCGCAGCAGCGCGCCGATGCTCGCGTCGATGAAGTCCCGGCCGCCGGTGGCGAGTTCGGCGAGGTGCACCGAGGTGTTCTCGCGGCACACGTGGTCGGGGTCGTCGACGATGTTGTGGGCGTCGAGCACGGCCCGCGCGGTCAGGTCGCGCAGCGAGACGTGCAGCACCACGGTGCCGGGCGGGCAGGCGTCGAGCGTGGTGTGCGGGGTCGCGGCGGTGGTGGCGATGGATACCAGGTCGTGGGCGGCCAGCGCCTCTTCGAGTGTGTCGCAGTGGCGGACGGTGGCCGACGGCAGCAACCGCGCGTTGTCCTGGGTGAACCGCCGGGCGCGCCCGGGGTCCGTGTCGTACACGGTGAGCTGGTCGAGGCCGGGGTGTTCGACGGCAAGGAAGCGCAGCACCTCGCGGTTGATGACGCCGCAGCCGATGAGCGTGACCCCGGAGGGCCTGCGGCCGCCGAGGAGCATGCGGGCGCCCACGGCGGCCGAGGCGGCGGTGCGCTGGGCGGAGATCAGGGAGCCCTCGATGAGCGCCTCGGGCTGCCCGTTGCGCAGGTTGTTGAGCAGGATCGCGGCGCTGGCGCGCTGCACTCCGGAGGCGATGTTGCCGGGGAAGGAGGCGATCCACTTCATTCCGGCGATGTCGTCCTCGCCGCCGTCCGCGCTGCCGCCGAGGTATCCGGGCAGGCCGATGATGCGGTCCCGGGGCCGGTCGGGGAAGCGCAGGAAGACGGAGTGCGGCAGGCTGGTGCGTCCCTCGTCGTGGCGCCGGTAGGCGTCAGCGACGAGGTCGACGACCTCCTTCTCGCGCCCTTCGAGGAGCCCCGCGACCGTCTGGTGGCCGATGATCAGCATGTTCCCACCGCCATGGTGTGCTCCGGTTCCTTCCACAGGTGGCTCACCTCGCCGAACTGGCGGCGCACCCATTCGTCGTCGTAGATCGTGTCGAGGTAGCGGTCGCCGCGGTCCGGGAAGATCAGCACGCAGGTGCTGCCCGCCGGAACGCGGTCGGCGAACTTCAGCAGGGCGGCGGTGACGGCACCGGACGAGCCGCCCGCGAGGATCGCCTCGCGCTGCGTCAGGGTCCGGCAGCCGACCACGCAGTCGAGGTCCGAGACGAGCACCACCTCGTCGGCGAGCGTGGGATCGAACAGCGCCGGGCGGACGGCCGCGCCGTGCCCGGGCAGCAGCCGCGGCCCGGGCGGACCGCCGAACAGCACGCTGCCGAGCGCGTCCACGCCGACCAGCGTCGTGGACAGGCCGCGCTCGCGGATGTACTGGGCGCAGCCGGTCATGGTGCCACCGGTGCCGGTGGCGCAGAACAGGTAGTCCACCTGGTCGTCCAGCGCCTCGGCGATCTCCCGCATGGTCCGGGTGTGGGCCCGCGGATTGAGCGGATTCGCGTACTGGTTGGGCCAGTAGGCGCCGGGCAGGGCGGCCACCAACTCCCGTACCCGGGCGAGCCGGGCCGGCAGAAAGGCGCCGGTGTCCGGGTCGGGTTCGGTGACCATCTCGACCGTGACCTGATAGGCCCGCAGGATCGCCAGGTTCTGCCGGGTGGTCTTGGGATCGACCACGCAGATGAAGTCGATCCCGTAGTAGCGGCAGATCTGGGCGATCCCGATGGCCAGGTTGCCGGAGCTGGACTCCACGACTGTGGACCGGCCGGGGATCAGCTCGCCGCCCCGGATCCGGCCGAGCAGCATGGACAGCGCGGACCGGTCCTTGACGCTGCCGCCCGGGTTGAACCCTTCGAGCTTGGCGAGGACCCGGGAGGGGAAGCGGGGCAGCAGGCCGCCCAGCTCCACCAGATGTGTGTCGCCGATGGCGTCGAGGATGCCGTCGAGCACCGGTCGTGGCGTCATGACCGCAGGCTCCTGCCGGGTTCGTGGTCCATCACGAGGTGGTCGGTCACGGGGTGCCGCCGGGTCCGCCGCTGCCGAGGGCGAGGAGCGCCCGGCGTTCGGCGTCGTCGGTCAGCGGGATCCGGGAGACTCGCTGGTCGGGATCGTCGGCGGCCGCCTCGACGAACCGGACGAACAGATCGAACAGCCGCTCCGCGGTGGCCCGTTCGAACAGGTCGGTGTCATAGCGCAGGGCCACGGTCAGCCCGTACACGTCACGGGTGATCTCCAGCGAGAGGTCGCACTGGCCTTCCAGATGCGGGATCTCCAGGTACGTCGTCTCGATGCCCGCCACGTTCATCGGCTCGCCCGAGGCGGCGCCGCCCATGCCCGGCCCGAACCGGTCGGTGGCCACCATCGTCACCGAGATCCGGTACAGCGGGCCCGCCGTGCCCGCGTCGCGGGCGACCAGTGGGTAGGGGTAGGAGACGCGCGCGGTGGCCTGCCGGACCCGGTCGGCCGCCTGGGCCATCGCGTCCCCGAGCGTGGTCTCCCGGTCGAACCGGCCGCGGATGAGCACCGGGTTGACGAAGTAGCCCACGACCTGGGCCGCGGAGGAGCGCCGGGTGGACGCCGGGCAGGCGAGGAGGAAGTCGCTCTGGCCGCCCCAGCGGTGCAGCAGTGACTGGAAGGCGCCGAGGGTCAGGGCGAACGGGGAGACTCCGCGCCGCGCGGCGGTGCGCAGCACCTTGTCGGAGAGCCGGTCGGGCAGCCGGCGCAGCAGGCTCGCACCGGACTGCGAGGACACGGCGGGGCGGGGCCGGTCGGTGGGCAGCTCGGCGGCCTGCGCTCCGGCGGCCTCCTCCTGCCAGAACTCCGCCTGCCGCTTGCCGCGCGAGGAGTCGAGGAGCACTTGCTCCCGCTCGACGAAGTCGTCGTAGCCGACGGGGAGCGGCTCCCAGCCGGGCTCCTCCTCACCGGACGCGAAGGCCTCGTACGCCTGGAGCAGGTCGCGCCACAGCAGCCACTGCGAGAAGGCGTCGGTGGCGATGTGGTGGGTGACGACCAGCGCCACGGCGTCGTCGCGGCGGCGCAGCAGTACGGCGCGGAAGGGGCCCTCGGTGTCCAGCCGGAAGGGCCGTCGCACCTCCGCCGTGACGAGCTCGTCGAGCTCCTCGTCCGTGGCGTCCGGCACTTCACGTACCGTCAACTCACCCAGCACACCGGCCTCTTGGACGATGCGGCAGGGCTGCCCGTCCGTCTCCGTGTAACGGGAGCGGAGCATGGGGTGACGGTCCGTCAGGGCTCGGATGGCACGGCCGAGGATCTCCGGGTCCGGCGCGGGCGTCATCCGGGCCCCGCCGGCGAGGTTGTATGTCGCGCTGTCGGGGGCCAGGCGCTGCAGCAGCCACAGCCCTTCCTGGCCCACCGACAGCGGGAGTGGTGTGTCGAGGACGGTGTCCGCCGTCCGCCCCCCGTAGTGAGGTTCCACCGTCAGACCTCCGCTTTTGCCGTGGCGAGGAAGGCGACGACGTCCCGCACGCGCAGCAGCTCGGCGACCGTCTCGTCGGGCACCGACAGGCTGTAGGTCTTCTCGACGGCGGCCAGCAGGTCGACCCGCGTGAGCGAGTCCATGCCGAGCTCCTCGAAGCTGGAGTCGGCGTCGATGTCGCCCTCCAGGTCGGGCGCGGTGCGCTGGACGAGGGCGATGACCTCGGCGGTCAGGGCGTCGGTGGTCAACTCGTGCGTGGTCATGTGAGGTTCCGTCTCTGTGGTGGTGAGGTGCGATGAAGAGGTGCGCGCCCGCAGCGGAGCACGCGGACAGGACCGCGGTCCTGGTCAGGGCATGCGGACGACCTGTCCCGCGTAGGTGAGCCCGGCGCCGAAGCCGAGCAGCAGCACGTGGTCGCCGGGAGTGGAGCGGCCGCTGTCGTAGAGGCGGCTGAGCGCGAGCGGCACGGAGGCGGCGGAGGTGTTGCCGGTGTCGACGACGTCGTTGACGACGCGCTCGGGCGACAGTTCCAACTCGCGGGTGAGGGTCTTGATGATGCGGTTGTTGGCCTGGTGCGGCACGAACCAGTCGATGTCCGCCATGGTGATCCCGGCGGCGGCGCAGGCCCGGTGGGCGACGTCCGGCATGGTCGCGGTGGACCACTTGTAGACGAGCGGGCCGTTCATGGCGACGTACTCGCGCCCGTCGGGCCGCTCGGTGAGGCCGAGGACGCTGTGCCGGGCGCCGTCGCTGCCCCACACGGCGGGCCCGATGCCGGTGTGCTCGGTGCGCGAGACCACGGCGGCGCCGGCCCCGTCGCCGAAGATGACGAAGGTGTCGGGGTCGTTCGGGTCGATCCAGTCACTGGTGCGTTCCGCGCCGACCACAAGGACGTGGCGCGCCTCGCCGAGCCGTACGGCGTTGGAGGCCATCGCCATCGAGTAGGTGAAGCCCGCGCACACGGCGTTCAGGTCGAACGCGCCCGAGTTGGGCAGTCCGATGCGGCTGGCCACCTCCGGGGCGATGCCCGGCATACGGCGCTTGCGGGTCGCGGTGGCGACGATGGTCAGGTCGACCTCCGCGGGGTCGATGTCGGCCATCACCAGGGCCTTCTCGCCCGCGGTGACCGACATGGTGACCAGGTCCTCGGCCTCGTTCGCGTGGTGGCGGGTCCTGATCCCGGTGCGCTGCTCGATCCACTCGGGGGAGACCGTCGTGAGCGGTGACAGCTCCTCGTTGGACAGCAGCCGGGTGGGCCGGTAGGCGGCGATGCCGGTGATCCGGGACCCATGGGTCTGCGGGGTCAGATAGGTCTCCAACGGGACCTTCCCAGCCTCAGGTTGTGACATGACGTCCTCAACTCCCCCCGTCCGACGGGGCGTCGGACGGCTCGGCCATGGCCACGGCGATCCGCCGCGGCCCGGTGAACGGCTCGCGCGCGTGCGCGGTGAGCATGTTGTCGACGATCAGCACGTCGTCGCGCTGCCAGTCGAAGCGGACGGAGCCCGCCCGGTAGACGGCGCGCAGATGGTCCGTCACCTCGTCCGGGATGGCTCCGCCGTCGCCGTAGTACGTGTTGGTGGGCAGGTCCTCGTCGGGGAAGATCGCCCGCAGTCCCGCACCCACCTCCTCGGCCACGGTGGTGACGTGGAAGAAGGTGGCGTGGTTGAACCAGACGTGCTCGCCGGTCACGGGGTGGCGGTGCACGGCCGCGCGGTTCGCCGTGGTGCGCAGTCCGCCGTCGGGCCGCCACTCGGCGACGATGTCCCGCTCCTTGCAGTACGCGATCACGGCGTCCCGGTCCGTGGTGTTGAACGCCTCCTGCCAGGGCACACCGAATCCGGTGTGGAAGTTGCGCACGACCTGCCAGCCGCGGCGCTCGAACTCCGCGCGCACGTCCGGGTCGAGGGCGGCCAGAATGCGCCGGGTGTCGGCGAGCGGGGTGGCGCCCTGGGTGGTGGGCGGCTCGGCGCAGTAGAAGTACAGGGTGCCGGGCCACACGGCCTGGTAGGAGTTCTCGTTGTGCAGGAAGATCTCCTCGCCCGGCGGATAGTCGGTCGAGGTGTAGACCTGGCCCTTGATCGTGCTGCGGGGCGAGGAGCGCTCCGCGTACGCCAGCGGCGGTGTGCCGGAGAAGGCGCGCACGACGGCGTCGAAGCCGTCGACTCCGCCGATGGCGTAGCCGCGCAGCAGGACCGCGCCCCGCTGCCGGAGCAACCGGCGCAGTTCGTCCCGGTGCCGGCCGATGTCGTCGAGGACGGAGGCGCCCTCGGCGGCGGCCCGGTGCAGCGCGGGTGCGGTGCCGGTGCCGGCCCAGCCGGGCAGCACGTTTTCTTCAGTGGTCGTCATCGTGGAACCCCCGGCTCAGTCGGACATCGCGACGAGGACCCGGCGGTCCCCGGTGAACGGCCGCCGCCCGTGGGCCAGCAGCACGTTGTCGATGAGCAGCAGGTCGCCCCGGTGCCAGTCGACGTCGACGGCGACGGCCAGGCCCCGGTCCCGGATCTGGGTGACGTACTCGGCGGGGATCGGGCTCCCGTCGGCGAACTTCACCATCTGCGGCAGCTCGTCCTCGGGGAGGATCGCGGCGAGTTCGGCGGCGGTGTCGTCGCCGAGCCCGGCCGGGTGCCACTGGTCGGCCTGGTTGAACCACACCTCGGCGCCCGTGACCGGGTGCCGGATGGTGGACGGGCGCACCGACTCGACGCGCAGACTGCCGTCGCGCCGCCAGGTCCACTCGGCGCCGGCGTGCGACAGGAACTCCTCCACGTCGGCGCGTTCCTTGGTCTCGAAGGTGTCCTGCCAGCTCTTGCCGAGGCCGTACCCGTCGTGCAGGTTCTGCAGGTAGCGCACCCCGCCCGCGAAGGCCTCGCGCACCTCGTCGTCGAGCGCGGCCAGCCAGCGGGCGGCGTCGCTGACGGGGGTCGCGCCGCCACCGCCGGGCGTCACCTCGCAGTAGAAGGCGAGCCGGGTCGGCCAGGCGTGCGCGTAGCTCATCTCGTTGTGCATCGAGATGGTGTACTCCTGCGGGTACTCCGTCGACGTGTACACGTTGCCGCCGACCTTGGTGCGCGGCGAGTTGCCGTGGACGTACGCGAGGCGGTGCGGCAGCAGCCGGTCGAGCGCCTTGTCGAGTGTCTCGGGCGTGACGCCGAACCCGCGGAAGACCAGGCCCTTCTCGCGGACGAGGAGCTCGTCCAGGCCGGGGTCCAGGGTGTCGAGCCGGGCGAGCAGTTCGTCGGCGCCGCCACCGTCCTCGGCCTTGATCTCCAGCGGCGCCCAGGTCTCGGTGTTGGTCATGGAGCAGTCCTC
Source organism: Streptomyces sp. NPDC001530 (assembly GCF_042894545.1). Lineage (NCBI taxonomy): Bacteria > Bacillati > Actinomycetota > Actinomycetes > Kitasatosporales > Streptomycetaceae > Streptomyces > Streptomyces sp. NPDC001530. Next base: position 33,740 of record NZ_JBIAVS010000023.1, on the reverse strand, counting down.
GCAGTCGTGGCCGCCGGTTGTGCGGCCGGGATGGCGGATGCGGTGAGTCCCCGGGGCGGCCGGGCCAGGCGCGCGGCGATGTCCGCGGTCAGCTCGGCCTCCTTCGGGGCGAGGTAGAAGTGGTCGCCGGGGAACGCCCGCAGGTCGAAGCCGCCGACCGTCAACTCGGCCCAGGCGGCGACCCGTTCGACGTCGCAACCGGGGTCGGCCGCACCGACGTACGCGGTGATCGGGGCCCGCAGCCGCGGCGGGTCCTGCGGGGCGTAGGTCTCGATGAGGCGGTAGTCGCTGCGCAGCACGGGCAGCAGCAGTTCGCGCAGTTCCGGTACGCCGTAGGGGTCGCCGCCGAGGGTGCCGAGCCGTCGGACGGAGGCGAGCAGCACGTCGTCGGCGGACCGGTGCAGGAAGGTGCGGGGCGCGCGGTGCGGGGCGTTGCGCGCGGACAGGAAGACGTGAAGGAGGTCGTCACCGTCGTTTTCCAGACGGGTCGCGACTTCGTATGCCACCGCCGCGCCCATGCTGTGCCCGAACAGCGCGAGCGGCACGTCCCGGTACCCGGCCAGTGCCCCGGCGACCGAGCCGGCGAGCTCGTCCATGGACTCGACGCACGGCTCGGCCATCCGCTCCTGGCGTCCGGGGTAGCGCACGGCGAGCACATCGACGTCGCCGGGCAGCCGGTGGGGCCAGCCGTGGAAGAGCTGGGCGTTGCCGCCGGCGTGCGGGAAGCACACCAGCCGCACCCTGGGGGTGCGCGCCGCGGGGTAGCGGCGGAACCACACGTCGTCGGAGGTCTCGAAGGTCACAGCGCCATGCCTCCGTCGACGCGCAGCACCTGGCCGGTGATGTACCCGGCCTGCGGGGAGACCAGGAACGAGACGAGGGCGGCGACCTCGTCGGCCTGCCCGAACCTCCCCAGCGGGATACGGGTGAGCGCGCCCTTGACGACATCCTCGGGCAGTCCGGCGACCATCTCGGTCTCGATGAATCCGGGGGCGATCGCGTTGGCCCGGATTCCGTAGCGGCCGGCCTCCTTGGCCAGCGACTGGGTGAGGCCGATGATGCCCGCCTTGGACGCCGAGTAGTTGGCCTGGCCCGCGTTGCCCGCGACCCCGGCGACCGACGACAGGGTGACGACGGCACCCGCGCGCTCGCGGATCATCGGCCGGATCACGGAGCGCAGCAGGTGGTAGGTGCCGCTCAGATTGGTACTGACGACGGAGTTCCAGTCCTCGTCCCCCATGAGGGCGAGCGGCCGGTCCCGGGTGATGCCCGCCGAGGTCACGACGGCGGCGGGAGTGCCGAGCTCCGCCTCCACGGCGGTCACGAACTCCTGCACCTGCTCACGCACGGCGACGTCCACCCGGCGGACCAGCGCCCGGCGCCCCGCGTCCTCGATCTCCTTCTGCACGAGCTGCGCCGCCGCGTCGTCCGACCGGTAGCAGATCGCGACGTCGAAACCGTCCTGCGCCAGCCGTACGGCGACGGAACGTCCGATGCCCCGCGACCCCCCGGTCACCACCGCCACCCGTGCCGCGCTGCCGTCCCGCCCCATGTCCGAGCCCCCTCGTCCGTTCGAATGAGTCGAGCGTGGGTTCGCTCGCTATATGGGGCCTATACGGTGTCCAGCACGGCGTCCGGATGGCTGGTACCACCTGTCGGGCTTAGCGTGCTGAGGGGGCCCGCTGTGGAAGGTGGAACGTCATGAAGCTCGACAGGCCGGTGACCGGCGGACCCTGCTGGACCGAGCTCGGGACCAGCGATCTGGAGGCGGCCAAGCGCTTCTACTCCGACCTGCTCGGCTGGCGCCCGGAGACGGATCCCCGCCAGGAGGCGGGCGGCTACACGGTCGCGCACCTCGGTGACGCCCCGGTCGCCGCGATCACACCGCTGTACCAGGACTCACAGCCGGTCGCCTGGAACGTGTCCTTCGCGGTGGCCGACGTGGACGCCGCCGCGGAAGCTGTGACGGCCGCCGGCGGCACGGTGGTCCTCGGCCCGATGGACGTGTTCGACGTGGGCCGCTTCGCGGTGGCGTTCGACCCGGGCGGCGCGACCTTCCAGCTGTGGCAGGCACGGTCCTTCCCCGGCGCGGGGCTGTTCAACGCGCCGGGCGCGCTCGGCTGGGTGGAGCTGCTGACCCGGGCCCCGGACCGGGTCACGGAGTTCTACACGACCGTCTTCGGCTGGACCGTGAACGCCTCGGAGCACTACACGCAGTGGGGCATCGAGGGCGCCGACTTCGGCGGCATGCTGACGATGGACGACAAGTTCCCGCACGAGGTGCCCTCGCACTGGCTGCCGTACTTCGCCGTCGAGGACGTGGACGCCACGGCGAACGCCGCGGTCGGAGCGGGCGGCAGCATGCTGATGGAGCCCACCTCCGTACCGGACGGCCCGCGCATCGCCGTCCTGCGGGACCCGCAGGGAGCGGTGTTCGGGATTCATGTGGCGGGCGAGGAGGGCTAGTAGGGCCCTCCGAGAGACGACCCTGCCTCCAACACCGACCACAGGCCCCGGGAACAGGTCAGGCCAGAGGTGTCACCGCGACCTGGTCGATGACCGGCGCGTACGCGGAGCGCAGCCCGAACCGGTGGGACGTGGCGCCGTCGGCGTCGGGCGGCGCGTCGGCCGTGAAGGTCAGGGCGTTGGCCCCTTCCCTCAGCGTCACCGGGACGGTGAGGTCCCAGAAGTTGTTGAAGTGGAAGGTGGTGGGGAAGAGCACGCGGCGCGGTGGCTCCCCGTTGACGGAGATGTCCGCGTGACGGCAGACCGGGTCCGGGTTGTAGTGGGTAGCCGGGGCCTGCTCGCCGTTGGAGTAGCGGATGGTGAGGGCGTGCCGCCCGGTGTGCGCGGCCGTGACGGTGAGGGTCAGCGCGTTGCCCGCTCCTCTGCCGATCCCGTCGACCGCCTTCCCTCCGGTCGCGAAGGTATGGGCGCCGGTCACCCGCGCGTCGCCCGTCACGGTGCCGTCCTCGGCGGCGTATACGATCGTCTTCAGGTAGCCCTGCCCCGGTGCCACCAGCAGGCGGTCCAGGACGAGCCGACCCGAAGTGGCCGTGACCGTCAGCTTGTTGACACCAGCGGCCAGGAACAGCGGGACCCGCCCCAGCCGCCCCACCGTCTCGCCGTTGACGGTCAACATGCCCTCGCCGCCGCCCAGTTGACCAACCGTCACGGTCGCCTCGCCGTCGGCCGCCGCGTGCACCCAGAACGTGGCGGTGCCTCCGTGGGGCAGCACGGCGGCACCCGGCCCCGAGGCCCCCCGGTGCGCATGGCTCACATACGCCCCGCCGCCGAGGACCGCGTACTCGGCCTCGTACAGCGCGGGAGCCGTCACGTACTCGTCCCGCAGCACCAGGTCGATCCTGTCGATGACCGCGTCGCCCTGGGTGACGCCGAGATCGGGGTCCTGGGCGGCGAGCGTGATGGTGTGACGGCCCGCGGTCAGCCACACCCGGGTGTCGGTGCGGCCCCACACCGCCCGCTTGTAGCCGAGCGGAAGCCGCAGCTCCTGCGGGTCCGCGCCGTCGACGCGCAGAAAGACGTTGGTGGGGCCCTGCTCCTTGACCAGGTCGTCCAGGTTGTACGCGTTGGCGAAGACACTCAGGTCGTACGTCCCGTCCCGCGGGACCTCGACGGCGAAGGCGAGGACGCCGTCGGAACCGGTGCGCAGACCACCGATGTGGTAGGTGCCGAACGAGGCGAACTTGTCGACGTCCGAGGGCGAACCCTCGGGCCCGTTCTTCGCGTAACCGCCGCCCGTGTACGTGGCGTTCTCGGCCGCGTACGTCGCCCGCCAGCCCACCGACGGCGGTATGAGAACGGCGCCCATTCCGCCGGGCGAGAGGATGACCTCGTAGGCGGACATCTCGTGGAGGTCCGTCAGCGGCAGGGTCACCTTCCCTTCCAGGACGGGCAGTTCGCGGTCCTGGAGGCGCAACGGCTGTGCACACGCGCCGACTTGGCCGGTCCAGGGGATCTCGTGGAGTCGTAGGTGCACCGTGTCGCCGAAGACCTCGGCCGGGACCTGCGCGAAGACGATGTCCGCGGCACCGCTTTCACCGCCGAACAACACCCGGGCCTGCCGCTTGTCCCGGTCCAGGGTGGCGACGCCCTGAAGGGTGTACTGGACGTTGGGCCGAGGAGCGGTCACCCGGACCGTGTGACCGGTCATCCGGCCGTAGGCGTTGAACAGCCACCACTGGCCGTTGCCCTTGTTCGCCTCGACCGCCGAGTCGTTGAGGTTGCCGTCGATGTTCCAGTACGCCAGGTCGGCGTCGATCTTCGACTCCTCGATGGCGGAGATCCACTGGACGACCTGGCCCGGCACGGACAAGTGGTAGTTGTGCGCGTACTCGTTGATGTTGATGGGGAGCGGCCCGATCTCCACGTCCCGTTCCATCTCCCGGTACTTGGCGACGCCGGTGCGGATCGCGGCGGGCGTGGACAGCTCGTGCCAGGTGATCACGTCAGGAAGCACGTCGTGGACCTTGGCGAACTCCAGGAAGCCCTTGACCTCCTCGTACAGGATGCAGGTGTTGGGGCCCGCGACGCGCGCGTCCGGGTCGAGGCGCTTGATGAGGCGGACGGCGTCCTTCCAGGCGGCGAAGTAGGAGCGCGGGTCGGTGCGCCAGGAGATCCGGTTGTAGCTCCACTCCTCCGTGCCGAACATGTTGCCCTCGGGCTCGTTGAACGGCACGTACACCACATGAGACGTGTAGTCGCCCATGGTCAGCACTTGGCGGACCTGCTTCTCGATCAGCGTCATGAAGCCGGCGAGCCGTTCCTCCCCCGTGGCCCCGGGCCACTGGTAGGGGAAGCCGCGGTAGATGTCGGTCATGTAGACGTAGACGTCCTTGCCGCCGGAGTCCACGAAGGGCGGCAGGATGTCGAGCGCGTCGGCGCCGGGGTGCTGGGTGCCGTCCTGGGCCTTGGTGGAGACCGTGCGCACGTACATGCCCTCGACGACGTTGCGGCTGGGCACGCCGTCGCCGTACAGGCCGTAGAGGGTGCCGCTCGCACCGCCATGGAAGGGGCCGGTGTCGGTCCCCAGGTCGATGGTGAGCGTCATGCCGTCTCCCCTCCCCGCGGCCTCGACGTCCCTCGAGATCCCGGTGGTTCGATATCCCGTACGTCGACCGGAACACCGAACCGACGTGCCCGAACGTAGGAGTGGCGTGCGACGCGTGTCAACGGTCCGTCGCCACCGGGCTCCCGACGGTCCGCGAGACGCTCAGGCGCGCGGCAGTCCCAGTCGGCCTTCCAGCTGACCGAGCAACTCGCCCAGCAGTTCGGCCAGTTCACGCTGTCGGCCGAGGTCGATCCCGGACAGGACCGTCGTCTCGTACGCGAGCTGCTCGGGCAGGATGCCGTCCACGAGGTCGCGCCCCTCGTCGGTGAGCCGGACGTGCGCGACCCGGCGGTCACGGGTGTCACCGCGCCGCTCGACCAGACCGCGCTCGGTCAGCTGTTTCAGCCGCTTGGTGACGGCGGCACCCGAGGAGAACGTCTCACGGGCGATCTCGCTCGGGGTCAGCTCGTGTCCGGTGCGCCGCAGGGTCCCGAGGACGTCGAACTCGGGGCGGGTGAGCCCGGCCCGGCGCAGCGGGGCGTCCTCGGCCTGCTGGAAGAGCGCGGCACAACGGTTGACGCGGCCGATGACCTCCATGGGCCCGGTGTCGAGATCAGGACGCACGGTCTGCCACTGCCGCACGACGGCGGCCACGGTGTCCGCGGACGCGGGCCGCCCGGCGGGGGCACTGTCCGTGTCCGACCGCCGGGCGGGGGCGTCGCCCGCTTCCGCCCGCCCGGCGGAGGTGCCGTTCGCTTCCGCCCGCCCCTCAAGGGCACCCTCCGTCTCGACCCGGCCGACGGCGGCGTCGCCCGCTTCCGGCCGCCCAGCTGAGGTGGCGTCCGTCGCAGCCCGGCCGGCGGGAGCATCGCTCGTTTCCGGCCGCCCGGCGGAGGTGCCGTCCCCTTCCTCCCGACCGTCAGGGGCACTCTGCGTCCCGGCCCGGCCGGCGGGGCCATGGCCCCTTTCCGCTCGCCCGGCGGGGGCATCGCCCGTCTCGGCCCGCGCGGGAGGGGCGTCGCCCTCTTCCGCTCGCCCGGCGGGGGTGCCGTCCGTCTCCGCCCGGCCGTCCGCTGTCGTCATGCCTGTGCGCCCTCCAAGGAGTGCAGTCCCTGTCGTCGTACCGTCGCCGCGAGCGTACGGTGTCCGGCCTGCTCGGCCCGCATGACCCGCTCCTCCGGCAGGGCGCGTTGCCACCATTCGCCTGCCGCGGCGTCGGCGGTGGCGCGCAGGTCGACGACGGCGGCGGCCAGACCGCGCCTGGCGGACTCCAGGGCGCCGGCCTCGGCGTGCGCGGGGGCGAGGAGTCCCGCCGCCTGCTCGCGGGCACGCTCGACCGCGTCGAGGGCGTACTCGATGCGGTCGCCGGCCCGCCGGTTGGTGACGGCGATCGCCGCGACGAAGCCGACCAGCGCGCCCACGAAGGTGTCCACGACACGGTCGGTGATCAGCTCCCCGGACTGCTGGACCCGTGCGAACTCGGTGATCAGCAGGGCCATCGGGGTCACGCAGATGCTGCCGAGCCAGTAATTGCGGCCGATCAGCGCCTCGGCTCCGAAGTTGAGGACGAGACAGCACAGCACGAGGGACGCCGGACCGAGGTGGGCGAGCGGCGCGATCGCCGCGAAGACGAGAACGCCAACAAGGTTGCCGACGACGCGCTGCACCCCCCGGCTCCAGGTCAGGGTGACGTTGGCCTGGTAGAGCGAGGCGGCGGTGACCAGCGCCCAGTAGGGGCGGCCGACGCCGAGCACCAGCGAGACGTACCCGGCGAGCGCGCAGCCGAGCGCGGTGCGCAGGGCAATGGGCGCGAGGGGGCCCAGACGGCGCAGCAGCGGCGGTTCGCCGAAGGCGAGTGCGGCGTCCACGCCCAGGAGTTCGTCGGCGGCGTCCGCCAGGTCACCCGGACGCGGCACGGGTCCGGTGCCGCGCAGCGCGCGGGCCCACGCGCGCAGCCGCTCGGGCTCCGTCTCGGCGGGCGCGGCGAGCGCGACCTCGGCGCGCACGACGAGCCGTTCGAGCGCGCGCCTGGGCGCGGAGCGGGCGCCGGTGGACAGCAGCGACTGCCACGCGCCGTGCACGGCGGCGGCCGCGGCGGCGCGGGCCCGGGCGGCCCCTTCGCCGTTCCCCCGCGTCACCACGTACGCGGCCGTGGCGTTCAGGGCGTGCGCGGTGGCGCGCCGCTCCGGCCCGTGCGGTCGGAGGAGCCCGGGGGCCATGCCGACGATCCAGGCCCAGGCACCCGCCGCGGCGCCGAGCGCGAGATGGCCCGGCACCTGGCCGAGGGTCTGCGGCGCGAACAGCGACGCGGAGGAGATGAAGGCGAGGACCACATGGCCGGGCGGGCCGATGCGTGTGGCGTCGCACAGCACCTTCTGCACGGCGGCGAGCAACGCGCCGACGGTGACGAGGACCACCGCGTCCGTGGTGAGCGAGGCCGTGACGAGGGCGACGGCGAGACCGCCGAGCATGCCGAGCACCACCCAGGCGAGGGCGCGGGCCCGGGCGGCGTACGGGCGGTGGTGGGCATAGAGCGCGCAGAGCGACCCGGCCATCGTGTACATCGCCAGGTCCAGCCGGCCGAGCGCCAGGAGCGTCAGATTCGGCGGAGCGACCGCGACGACGACGCTGAGCGCGGGCTTGAACCAGATGTCGGATGGCCTGCCGAGGCGCAGCACACCGGTCAGGGGGAGGCGGCGTACACGTGGGGGCGTGGGGCTGGGCGCACTGCTCATAGCAATAACTTTAGCAGGTGTTTTACTTGTAAAACATATGCCGCATCACCTACCCCACCTGCCGTGCACCCCCGCACGCTCCCCCGCGTACACCCTTGCGCTCGCTTGCGCACCAGGCATCCCGGGCATGCCCTGACCGACTGCCTGATGTCCGACATCGTCGAGCGGGGAGGTACGCGGTGCACGGACCGGCTTCGCCCGGCTGGCTGCTCGTCGTGCTGTGCGCGGCGACCGGGGCCTACTGTCTGCTGCGGATGCGCAGCCCCGTCGAGGAACAGCGCCGCATCGCGGGTGGCGAGGCGCTCATGGGATTCGGCATGGCCGCGATGGCCGTCCCGGCAGCAGTGGCGACTCCGCCCCGCTGGGCTTGGCTCGCCTACACCGCCGTCTTCGGCGCCACCGCCGTACGCGCCCTGTGGACGGCCCGCACGAGCCCGCACCACCTGCACCATCTGATGGGCGCCTTCGCGATGGTCTACATGGCGGGCGTGATGGCCGCCTCTCCTGGGCACCACGGGCACGGCGGCTCCGGCGTTCCCCTCGTGACCGGCGTGCTCCTCCTCTACTTCACCGGTTACGTTCTGCGCTCCGGCGTCCGCCTTCTCCCGCTGGCCGCCGCCACACCCGGAGGCACCCGTACCCTCGGCTGGGGTGATCGTCCCGAACTCTCCCAGGCCTGCCGTCTGTCCATGGGAATCGCCATGCTGGCGATGCTGGTCACGCTCTGAGACCGGCCCGCGGGAAGACGAGCTTCCCGTGCTGTACGAAACCGTGGCGTACGTCACTTGCCGTCGCAGCCCGTATCCTCCGGCGACGCCCCGCTCATAGGCTTCACCCCATGATGGTCCCCGCGGCACTGTTGCTGCTCGGCGCCCTGGCCGCCGTGGTCGCTCCGCGACTGCTCGCCCGGGCGGACTGGCCGGACCGTGAACCGGTGGTCGCCCTGTGGGTGTGGCAGTGCGTGGTGGCGGCCGTTCTGCTGTGCTGCGTGCTGTCGATGACGTTGAGCGCGGCCGCTGCGTGGGTGGCGGTGCGCGGCCATGTGTTCGGCTCGGCGCCGCGCCCGGTGGTGGACGCCTATGCGCTGAGCACGGGCGGCACATGGGCGGCGACGACCGCCGTGGCGCTCGCCTGCGGGGGCGTGTGGACCGCAGCGATGCTGGCCCGCGAGATCGTACGGGCCCGGAGGCGCCGTCGGCAGCGACGGGCCGAACTCCTCGTGCGCGCCCCGCTGTTGCCGGGCGAGGAGCCCGGCGCCGACCGTCTGGTGGTCCTGGAGGGCGAGCGCCCGGACGCCTGGTGGCTGCCCGGCACCGCGCCCCAACTCGTCATCACCACGGCCGCGTTGCGCCGTCTCAAGGGGCGTCAGCTGGATGCCGTGCTCGCCCATGAGCAGGGGCACGCGCGGGCCCGGCACGACTGGCTGCTGCACTGTTCGGCCGCGCTGGCCGTCGGCTTTCCGCAGGTGCCCGTGTTCGCCGCGTTCCGGAACGAGATGCACCGTCTGGTCGAACTCGCCGCCGACGATATGGCATCGCGCCGCTTCGGTCGCCTCACCATCGCGCTCGCGCTGGTGGAACTCAACGAGGACCGGGGCGTGTTCGGTCCCTGTCCGACCCCGGACGCCCATGTGCCGCAGCGCGTTCATCGTCTGCTCACTCCCCCGGACCGGCTCACCGCGGCTCGGCGGCTGCGGCTGACGGCGGCGGCCGCGCTGGTGCCGGTGATTCCGGTGCTGGTGGCGTTCGTGCCGGGGTTGCGGGCGCTGGGCTAGCCGCTGCTGCGCTCCGCTCCGCCCGGCCCGCCTGCGCTTCGGTGCGTGGGTCGGCCCCGTGCCGGTACATCCGGCCGCCTGCGCTTCGGTGCGTGGATCGGCCCGTGCCGGTACATCCACCCGCCTGCGCTTCGGTGCGTGGGTCGGGGCCGTGCCGGTACATCCGCCCGTCGCCGGTGAATCAGACGTTGGCCTATAGGGAGCCGTTTCCAGATCCGGACGTAAGCGACGGGCATTTGATGTACCGGCACGGCCCCTTCCGTGCGTTGGCGGGTGCGGGTGGGTGGGGGCTTGCGGCACCCCCTATCCGTGCGTCGGCGGGTGGGTGGGGGCTTGCGGCCCCCCTTCCGTGCGTCGGCGACTGCGGGTGGTGGGGGCTTGGGGCCTGCGGCACGGCCCCCTTCTCAAGGTTTGGCCCGCCGGGATCCCCGAGGTTGGCCTCCCTCGTGTCGGGTCGGCGAGGATCACCACCATGCACTCCCCGCCCTACACGCCGGGCCCGCGCACCGCGGCCCTCACCGCGGTGGCTCTCGCCGTGCCCTCGGTGTTGCTCCTCGTGCTGGTCGCGTTGTCCTGGCATCCGCTGCTCGACTTCGACGGCGACGTCGCCCGCACCACGCACACCTGGGCCGTCGACGAACCGGGCGTCACCCATGTGTTCCGGATCCTGACGGACTGGGTGTGGGATCCCTGGACGATGCGCGCGGTGTGTGCCGCCGCCGTGGTCTGGCTGGTGTGGAGGCACTCGGCATGGTGGCTCGCCCTATGGGTGGCGGCCACATGTGCGCTGGGCACGGGGGTGCAGCAGGGGCTGAAGTCGGCGGTCGGGCGGGCGCGCCCGGTCTGGTCCGACCCCGTGGACTCCGCCCACTACGCGGCCTTCCCCTCCGGCCATACCCTGACGGCCACGGTGGTGTGCGGGCTGGTGCTCTGGCTGATCCACCGGTACGGCGCCGGACGCGCCCTGCGGCGTACGGCACTGGCCCTGGCCGTGATCTCCGTGGTGGGCGTCGGACTGACGCGTGTCTGGCTCGGGGTGCACTGGCCGTCGGATGTCGTGGGCGGCTGGCTCATGGGTGCGCTGATCGTCGCGCTGGCGGTGGCCTCGTACGAACGGTGGCCGGGCTCCAGGCGTTCTTGACCGGCCCGGGGCACGCCACGAAGGATCGCCCCATGACGATCAAAGGCGTCCTCTTCGACTTCTCCGGCACCCTCTTTCGTATCGAGTCCACCGAGTCATGGCTGCGCGCGGTGCTGGCCGATGCCGAACTCACGCTTTCCGAACTGGAGTTGACCCGGACAGCGCAAGCCCTGGAATCCGCCGGCGCGCTTCCGGGCGGAGCCCTTCCGTCCCAGCCGCTGCCGGAAGACCTCGCCGATGTCTGGAAGGTCCGCGACCGGTCCGCCGAGCTCCACCGGGCCGCGTACACCGGCGCCGCCCGCCAGGTTCCACTGCCCGACCCTCGGCTGTACGACGCGCTGTACGACCGCCATATGGCGCCGGCCGCATGGCGCCCCTACCCCGACGCGGCCGACGTGCTGGGCGCGCTGCGCGGGCGCGGGGTCGCGGTCGGCGTGGTCAGCAACATCGGCTGGGACATGCGGCCGGTCTTCCGCGAGCACGGCTTGGACCCGTACGTCGGCACGTACGTCCTGTCGTACGAGCACGGCATCCAAAAGCCGGACCCACGGCTCTTCAGGGTCGCCTGCGACGCGCTCGGCGTCGCGCCCGAGGACACGCTGATGGTCGGCGACGACCGCCGGGCGGACGGCGGTGCGGCGGCCCTCGGCTGCGGGGTGCACTTCGTGGACCATCTGTCGGTGACGCACCGCCCGGACGGGCTGCGGCCGGTCCTCGACCTGATCAGCTGACGCCCCACGCGCTCCTTCAGCCCTGATAGTCCTCGACCTGCGACGACGGACGGACGCGCGCCTCGTCCGGGTTCTCACCGAACTCGGACTTCGCGCGCCGCTGACGCAGCAGGTCCCAGCACTGGTCGAGCGCGCGCTCCAGCTCTCCGAGCCGTTCCTGTTCGGTCTCGCTGTCGATCTGCCCGGACGCGAGGGCGTCGCGCAGTCGTCGCTCGTCGTCCACCATCGCCGCGATCCTGGCCAAGATCTGCTCTTGATCCATGTCCGTACGCCTCCTCGGGGGACTCCAGCCCACTGTAAGGAGGACGCGGCGGCCCTGCGAGAGATATCGGCGGCCGGAAGTAGCCTCAGCACACCATCGGGGGCCTTGCACGCCCACCCTGGACGATCCCCCGCGTCGCCCAGGGCAGACGGCAGCCCGAAGCCGACCCTCGAAGGGCCTCGGTCCGGACGCGCTGAGTATAGTTGGCTGGCAGCCAGTCAACGCAGGAGTTACAGCATGTCCCCGCGCAGCGCCTCGGTCAATGAAGAGTTGCGGCGGCGTTCCCGGGAGCGGCTGTTGCAGGCCGCGGTGGAGTTGGTGAGCGAGCGCGGTTACGAGGCGACGACGCTCGGCGACATCGCGGATCGCGCGGGATCGGCGCGCGGACTGGTGTCGTACTACTTCCCCGGCAAACGTCAGCTCCTGCAGTCCGCGGTGCACCGGCTGATGCACCGCACCCTGGAGGAGGCGCTGGAGCGCGAGCCGCGTACCGAGGACGGCCGCGAGCGGCTGGCGCGGGCCATCGACGCGATCCTGGGACTCACCCGAAGCCAGCCCGTGCTGATGCGCCAGCACATGGCCGGTCTGCTGCAGGCCGAGGGGTTCGTGCAGTGCCCGGAGCAGCAGCGGCTGGCGCAGCTGCTGCGGGACACCGTCGCCCGCTACGGCTCGCCGGACGCCGCCACCGACTACCCGATGCTGCGCGCGCTGCTCATGGGCGCGGTGTACGCGGCCCTGGTGCCGGGCGTTCCGATGCCGATCCCGACGCTGCGGGCCGAGCTGTTCAAGCGTTATCACCTCGACTGGGAGATGGGTGTCCCGCCGGACACCGAGGTGCCCGGCGGGACGTGCGCGACGGATCTGTCACGGTTCTTCGCGACCGGCCATCGCTCCGGTGATCGGCGCGATGGACCCGAGCGTCAGCTCGATCAGTCCCATCAGTCCAATCGGCCCGATCAGTCCGATGGTCAGTCGAAGTAGTCCGGCTGCGTCTGGACGTTGAGCTCGCGCAGGTGGACCCACCTCGCCGGGTCCGTACGGCGGTCACTGATCTTTAGTACGTCGAAGCCCTTGGCGATGTCGTTCGAGTAGATGTAGCCGTTGTAGTAGTACGCCGACCACGAGCCGCCGACCTGGAGCGTGTCGGTGGACAGCGGGCCGCGCTCGAAGTAGGCGATCTCCTTGGGGTTGGCCGAGTCGGTGAAGTCCCAGACGGAAACGCCGCCCTGGTACCAGGCCTGGACCATGAGGTCCTTGCCCTTGACCGGGATCAGCGAGCCGTTGTGGGCCACGCAGTTCTCGGTGTCCGCCTGGTGGCGGGGGATCTTGTAGTAGCTCTTGAAGACGAGCTTGCGGTCGTCGCCCTTGCCGACGATGTCGTAGATGCCGTCGGCGCCGCGGTTCGGGCCGATGGCCTCGTTGCAGGTGGCCCCGCCACCGCCGCCCAACTCGTCGGTGAACACCACCTTGTTGGCCTTCTGGTTGAAGGTCGCCGAGTGCCAGAACGCGAAGTTCACGTTGTCCTCGACCTGGTCAATGACCTTCGGGTGCTCCGGGTCCTCGATGGAGAACAGGATGCCGTCGCCCATGCAGGCGCCCGCGGCCAGGTCCTTCGACGGCAGGACCGTGATGTCGTGGCAGCCGGTGGTCTTGGAGACACCCGGGTTGGTGGGCGCGCCCGGGTTGCCGCCGCCGTCCGGGCCCTCGCCGGGGAAGAGGACGGGGAAGTTCACAACTGCCGCTTCCTCGGGGGCGTTACGCGGCACCTTGATGACCGAGATGCCGTCGTGCGGCGGCTGGCAGTCGGGGAAGGTGGCGCTCGGCGAGTACGAGGAGACGTAGATGTAGACGTATCTGCGCTCGGGCACCAGCGAGTGGGTGTGCGAGCCGCACGCGGTCTCGACGGCGGCGACGTACTTCGGGTTCGCCTTGTCGCTGATGTCGAAGATCTTCATGCCCTCCCACGACGACTTCTCGGTCGCGGGCTGCGAGGTGCTGTTGCAGGAGTTGTCGTTGCGCGAGGAGTCGGTGGACAGGAACAGCAGGTTGCCGGAGACGGAGACGTCGTTCTGCGAGCCGGGGCAGAGCACCTGGGCGACGGTCTTGGGCGCCTTCGGGTTGCTGATGTCGAAGATGCGGAAGCCGTCGTAGTTGCCGGCGAACGCGTACTTGCCCTGGAAGGCCAGGTCCGAATTGAGGCCGGTGAAGGCCTCCTTGGGGACATTGGCGAGGTGTTCGATGTTGTCGGAGTGGACGATCTCGTCCTTCCCGGGTATCTCACCGCTCGCTATCGCCGCCTTCGCCTCGGCGGCGTCGCTCTGGGAGACCTGCTCCCGCGCGGCGGGACCGTCCCCGGGGTCGGGGGTCGCGGCCGCCGGGCCGGCCGTGAGCAGCGCGGCCAGGAGTCCGGCCGCGGCCACGACAACTCCCAGGCGTCTGTGCCGCGTTCGAGGGTCGTTCAACAGGGTCACTGTGTCCTCCCTTGTAGCCGTTCGCAGTTGAACGGTTCACGGACCCCTGAAGTATCGTCCGCACCATCGGGAGATCAACAGATGGCAACGTACTCGTAATGAATGTTTTTGATCAGTCACGTGCGGAAGCGTGCTAGGACGGTCACCAACACCCTTGAGGTGTCCGCCGCTTCGTGTGCCACAGGAGGTCGCTGTGCTTGTTCGCCGTACGTCCCGTGCGTCCCTGGTCGCGGTGTCGCTGGCGGTCGCCGCGCTCGCACTCGGGGGCTGCGACTCCGACTCCGGGACCAAGTCCGCGAAGGCGAGCGGGCCTTCGGTGATCGCGCCCGGGAAGCCGGGCGAGGCGGCCGAGACACTCTCCGCCCAGGACGCGGCGAAGCAGCGAGCCGACGACGACTCCCCCAATTCGGCGGACTTCGCATACGCCCGGATGATGATCGAGCACCACACACAGGCCCTGGACATGACCGAACTCGCCCCGAAGCAGGCCGAGTCGGGCCAGGTGAAGCGGCTCGCCGCTCGGATCGCCGCCGCTCAGGGGCCGGAGATCACCACCATGAAGAGCTGGCTGGAGACGCACGACGACGAACGCACCGTCACGGAGCACGAGCACGAGACGATGCCCGGCATGGCGACGGAGGCCCAGCTCAACAAGTTGCGCGCGGCGAAGGGCAAGGCGTTCGACGAGCTCTTCCTGAAGCTGATGATCACGCACCACGACGGGGCGATCACCATGGCCACGGATGTGAAGGCCCAGGGCAACAACATCCAGATCGAGGAGATGGCCGACGATGTGATCGCTCAGCAGACGAGCGAGATCACGCGGATGCGCGAGATGTCGTGACCACCGTGCTCAGCCCCTTGCGTGACGGGGTGTCAGGAAGCCTGCGTCGCGTGCTCCGGCGATCAGCCTGAGTGAGGTGCGCCGGCTGCGACCGGTGGCACACATGACCGCGAGCACCGGGTCGACGCCCTCTTCCTGCGCCGCGCGGTACTCCTCCGCGACCAGCCACCGCCCCTCGCTGCCGCGCGGCCACGGGGGCCGGGCGCGGCGCGCCGGCGCCTCCCCGGGCTCGTACGACGGGGCGGCCGGCGCGCCGCACGCCTCGAAGAGCGGTTCCTCGATCCAGTCGGCCAGCACCGCGAGATCGTCGAGGGAGAGCGGCGGCTGGGCCCGTACGTCCTCGATCGACACGCCGAGCTCGCAGACCACGGCGAGTACATCGACCTGGGCATCGTCGCCGAAGGTCAGCCGGACGTAGAACCACGACGTGGCGCTGTCGTGCTCCTGCACTTCCCACGCGGGCCACACGGACACCGCACCGTCGGCAGGGCAGCGGTCGTCCAGATCAAGAAAGAATGCTTCTGGCACATACGGAACGTAACCGCATCATCACATTCCATACGAACAAACACGCACGCGCGCGTGGCGCACCGCACCCTGTCAGCGGAGCATCGGCGGTGCGATCCTGGAACCATCAGCGATCTCCTGTAAGCGTTCTCCGTGGTCCCTCGGGTTAGGAGTTCCGCCGTGCTGCACGTCGCCGTCGTAGGTTCGGGGCCCAGCGGGGTCTACAGCGCGCAGGGTCTTGTCCAGCAGAGCCAGGTGCCCGGGGTCCGGGTGGACGTCCTGGACCGGCTGCCATGCCCGTACGGCCTGGTGCGCTACGGCGTGGCGCCCGACCACGAGAAGATCAAGTCGCTGCAGAACAATCTGCGGGCGGTGCTGGAGGACGAGCGGGTGCGGTTCCTCGGCGGTGTCGAGGTAGGCCCGGGCGGGGTGCCGGTGGCCCGGCTGCGGGAGCTGTACCACGCGGTGATCTACTGCGTGGGCGCGGCCACCGACCGCCACCTCGGGGTGCCCGGCGAGGACCTGCCCGGCAGCTGGTCGGCGACCGAGTTCGTGTCCTGGTACAGCGCGCACCCCGACTCGGTGACCGACGGATTCGTGCTCGGCGCGCGGTCGGCCGTGGTCATCGGCGTGGGGAACGTGGCCGTGGACGTGACACGGATGCTGGCCCGCGGCGCCGCCGAGCTGAATCCCACCGACATGCCGCAGCCGGCGCTCACCGCGCTGGCCGCGAGCAAGGTGACGGAGATCAGCATGGTCGGGCGGCGCGGCCCGTCGCAGGCCCGTTTCACCACCAAGGAGCTGCGCGAGCTGGGCGCGCTGCCCGATGCCGAAGTCGTCGTGGATCCGGAGGAGTTGGCCCTCGATCCGGCCTACCTCGACCCCGCGGACCTGCCCGCCGCGCAGCGCCGCAATGTGGAGGTGCTGCGGGGATGGGCCGCCGCGCCGCCGCAGGGCCTCCCCCGGCGGATCCGGCCGCGCTTCTTCCTGCGCCCCGTCGAACTGCTCGCCGACGGAGGACGCGTGGGTGCGGTGCGCTTCGAGCGGACGCTGCCGGACGGGCACGGCGGGGTGACGGGCACGGGGCGGTACGAGGACATCGAGGCGCAGTTGGTGCTGCGCTCGGTCGGCTATCGCGGGGTGCCGCTCGAAGGGCTGCCGTTCGACGCCGACCGCGGCACGGTGCCGCATCTCGCGGGGCGGATCCTGCGGGACGGCGCGATCTCCCGGGGCGAGTATGTGGCGGGCTGGATCAAGCGCGGCCCGACGGGCGTGATCGGCACCAACCGGCCGTGCGCCAAGGAGACGGTGACCTCACTGCTGGAGGACGCCCCCGTCCTCGTACGACGGGATGTGCCCGAGGATCCGCTCGCGGCGCTGCGGGCGGAGGGGCTGCGGCCGGTCGAGTGGGCCGGGTGGCAGGCGATCGAGCGGGCCGAGGCGGAGCTCGGGGCCTCGCTCGGCAGGGGCGTGGTCAAGCTTCCCGACTGGCAGTCGCTGTTGGCGGCGGCGCGGACGGCGGGGGCATAGCTTCGCCACGTACGCGGGTCGCAGCGTCGTGGCTTCGTCACGCACGCAGGTCGGCAGTGTCGTGGCTTCTTCACGCAAGCAGGTCGGCAGTGTCGTAGCAGAGTGGGCTCCGGCCCCGTGGGCTTGACACACAGCGGCAACACCTCGGAAATCAACAAACTGTTCAAGCCGCCTACGGTCTGGTGCTGTTCGACGTTCCCCGCTCCCCGCCGCTCCTGGAGTGCCCATGGCAACCACCGCACCCGTGCATCCCGTCGACGAGGTCCCACCCGTCCGCCAGCTGGCCGCCTTCGGGCTGCAGCACGTGCTCGCGATGTACGCGGGCGCGGTGGCCGTTCCGCTGATCGTGGGTGGTGCGATGAAGCTGTCGCCCGCCGATCTGGCGTATCTGATCACCGCCGACCTGCTGGTGTGCGGGATCGCGACGCTGATCCAGTGTGTGGGTTTCTGGCGTTTCGGGGTGCGGCTGCCGATCATGCAGGGATGCACCTTCGCGGCTGTGTCGCCGATGGTGCTCATCGGGACGACGGACGGCGGACTGCCCGCGATCTACGGGTCGGTGATCGTCGCGGGCCTCGCGATCGTCCTGCTCGCCCCGGTCTTCGGGAAACTGCTCCGCTTCTTCCCGCCGCTCGTCACGGGCACGGTCATCCTGATCATCGGCGTCTCGCTGCTGCCGGTGGCGGGCAACTGGGCGGCCGGCGGCGTGGGTTCGAAGGACTTCGGCGAGCCGAAGAACCTGGCTCTCGCGGGCTTCGTGCTGGCCGTGGTGCTGGGGGTGCAGCGGTTCGCGCCGGCCTTCCTGAGCCGGATCGCGGTACTGATCGGCATCGCGGTGGGGCTCGCGGTCGCGGTGCCGTTCGGGTTCACGGACTTCGGCGGGGTCGGGGACGCCGACTGGATCGGGATCAGCACGCCGTTCCACTTCGGCGCGCCGTCGTTCCACGCCTCCGCGATCATCTCGATGCTGGTCGTGGCGCTGGTGACGATGACCGAGACGACCGGCGACTTCATCGCGGTCGGCGAGATGACCGACCGGCCGATCCAGCCGCGCACGCTCGCGGACGGCCTGCGCGCCGACGGTCTGTCGACGGTCCTGGGTGGCGTGTTCAACACCTTCCCGTACACGGCATTCGCGCAGAACGTGGGCCTCGTCGGGATGACCCGGGTGCGCAGCCGCTGGGTGGTCGCCGCGGCGGGCGGCATCCTCGTCCTGCTCGGCCTGCTGCCCAAGCTGGGCGCGGTCGTCGCGGCGATACCGGCGCCGGTGCTGGGCGGCGCGGGTCTGGTCATGTTCGGAACGGTCGCCGCGAGTGGTCTGCGCACCCTCGCCGAGGTGGACTTCAAGGGCAACAACAACCTGACGGTGGTGGCCGTCTCGGTCGCGGTGGGGATGCTGCCGGTCGGGGTGCCGACGGTCTACGAGAAGTTCCCCGACTGGTTCCAGACGGTGATGAACAGCGGGATCAGCGCGGGCTGCCTGACCGCGATCGTACTGAACCTGCTCTTCAACCACCTGCCGGGGAAGGCGAGTTCGGCCGAAGTCGCCGCCGAGCCGGAGGCCGCGTCAGCCGGCGCCTAGCCGGTCGGCCTGCCGGGCCGCCGCGGCCAGGACACTGTCGCGGAGGCCCGGGAACAGGGCGTCCAGATCATCCGTGCGCAGGGCGCTCATCTTCGCCGTGCCCCGGTAGGTCTGCCGGATCACTCCGCTCTCGCGCAGCACCCGGAAGTGGTGCGTGGTCGTGGACTTAGTGACCGGCAGGTCGAAGTGCGAACAGGAGAGCTCGTCGCCGTCGGCGGCGAGCTCTCGCACGACCTGGAGCCGCATGGGGGCGGAGAGCGCGTGCAGCACACTCTCCAGCCCGATGGTCGAAGGCGATCAGCGGGTCGCCGGTCAGCGGATGGTCCACCACGGCCGCCCGCACCCCCAACACCTCCGCGAGCAGCGCGGGGGTGAGCACCTCGCGCGGCGGACCGGAGGCAACCACGCTCCCCTCGTGCAGCACGTGCAGCCGGTGCGCAAGCCCGCGTTCCCGGCCGGCCAGGCACCAGCCCGTGCCGCCCGCGACCAGGGCTCCGCCGGCCATCGCCCACCAGGCCACCGAGGAGCCGGACATCATCACGTGCCCCAGGGCGGCGAGCAGCACACAGACGGCCGCGAACATCGCGGCCCGTACCGTGCGAGAACACCACCCAGCAGTCATGACGGCCCTCATCCTTGCATCCGAGATTCGGTCGTCATGTGTGGGTACGGAAAACTGCCGGGTGTCCCGCCCTCGCGAACCCGTGATCCAAGTCACTGAAAGACGCGGGAACTCACCACAGCTCCGGGCCGACTCCTCTGTGCGACCGTCTTGGAGACCCTCTGGCCCCGTGGCGGAGGGAGTCGCCCGGAGCCCCCGTATGGCGAGCGTCACCCACAACGACGACGGTGACCCTACGTGTTGTAGGTTCTCACCGTAGACCTCTTACGGATCGGGGGACCCCATGGAGGAACGTAAGGCCGGACGCACGGGACGCGGGCCGGCATCCGTGCTGGCGCTGCTCGTGCCGAGCCTCGGCATCGCCGCGGTGGGCGTGTACCACCTGTGCGGCTTCGATCTGCGCGCCGTGCACGGCCGCCCGCACCTCGACGACGGACTGACCATGGCGGGCGTGATCACGGCCGTCGTGATGGCGGGAGCGGCCCTGGGTGATCTGCTGTGGTGGGCGACGACGCGGGGCCGCCCGGTCGGGGACGGCCGGGAGCCCTGCCCGCCTCAGCCCTTGAGCAGCCCGCGGCCCAGCCAGTCGGAGTGGTTCCGCGCGCCCGGCAGGGCGAAGAAGTAGCCGCCCCTGGTGGGGGTGATGTAGTCGACGAGCGGCTCGTCGATCAACCGCTCCTGGGTCGCCTCGAATTGGCGGACCACGTCCTGCTGGTAGCAGCAGAAGAGCAGCCCCATGTCGAGGTTGCCGGCCTTGTCGACGCCCCGGTCGTAGTTGTAGCCGCGGCGCAGAATCCGGGTCGTGTCGGTCTTCGCCGTACGGGGGTTGCGGACTGCTGCCGAGGTACTGAGTGGTAGCGACGATCCCTCGGGGCCCCCTCCCCGGTCCCCGGCTGGGGATCCCTCGGGACCCCGTCCCCGGCTCCCCTTCCCCCCGTCTTGCGCTCTGCGGCGGCCCTCCGAGGCCGGAGCCCGGATCGGCGGCCGGTCACCGGAGTGGGCGAGGCCGCCGCAGAAGCTTCTCCGTGGCCGTCCATCAGCATCGCGCCGCGCGGACCGGGCCGGCCACGGGCCGACCGGCCCTGCCGGGGGCCTGGTCGGCCCGCGACGGGCTACGGGCCCAGCGCGATGGACCCGACCGCCCGCTCAGCTGGTCATCCGCCCCCACAGGGGCCCGACCCGCTCCCACTCCTCGTCCCACTGCTCCATGCGCCGCCGTTCCAGACGGCCCCGGAGGAGCCGTCCGCCGACGAAGGGCACGCCCGCGGCGCTCACGCCGACCAGGATGCCGACGAGGGAAGCCCGCAGCCGGGCCTGGGAGGCGGTGGCAGGCCTGCTGACGAGGCGGCCGTCGGGGTCGGTCCACACGGTGACCGGGGTGCCCGCGGTGCTGCCGGCGTACACCCTCGCCTGGCCCGCGTGCGGCGACCCGTCCGCCGCGGTCCAGCGCACCTTCGCCCACACGAGGCCGTCGCCCGATTCGGTCGTGCTCGCATCCGGCGCGTCCTCGGTGAGCAGGGCCGGGACGGAGCGCCACGCGGCACGCTGCTGGGCGAGACCGTGCTCCACGCTCTGCGTGGCCGCGAGGCCGGTGAACACGCCGCCGAGCACGGTGAGCGCCCAGGCGACGAGCACGATCCAGGCCTCCAGGGCATCGCTGCGTCGCCGCAGCGGGTTGCGCCGCCACCGCCACAGCCACACCTTCGGACCGCGGACTGCCGCCATCAATGGCATCCTCCTCACAACCGCCCCGACACGCCACATCTCCCTCCCATACGCGCCCGGTGCGCCCGATGCTCACGCCGAGTCCCTCGACTCCCCCGTCCCAGCTGTCCCGGCACCCCGCGGCCGCGCTCGGTGGCGCTGGACGCGAACCCCGGCCGAGCACCGACACCACCACCCTGACCTGGGACAATGCCGCATCCAGAGGTGACTGTCAGTGCCGGGGTGCAGACTGGCCCGTGTCTGAGACAACGACGTCGCGGAGGTGGTCGGCATGGCCGACGTACTGCTCACCGTAGGCACTCGTAAGGGGCTCTTCATCGGACGACGGCGCGGCGGCGCCTGGCAGTTCGACGAGAGTCCGTACTTCAACGCGCAGGCCGTGTACTCGATCGCGATCGACACCCGCGGCGAGCGGCCCCGGCTGCTGGCCGGAGGGGACAGCGCGCACTGGGGCCCGTCCGTCTTCCACTCCGACGACCTGGGCCGGACGTGGAGCGAACCGGCCCAGCCCGCCGTCAAGTTCCCCAAGGACACCGGCGCCTCGCTGGAGCGGGTGTGGCAGCTGCACCCGGCAGCCGCCGAACCGGACGTCGTGTACGCGGGCACGGAGCCGGCCGCGCTGTACCGCTCGGAGGACCGGGGCGAGTCCTTCGAGCTCGTCCGCCCCCTGTGGGAGCACCCCACACGCTCGCAGTGGGTGCCGGGCGGCGGCGGAGAGGGACTGCACACCATCCTCACCGACGCACGCGACCAACGCGCCGTGACGGTCGCCGTCTCCACGGCCGGAGTGTTCCGCACCGCTGACGGCGGCGCGAGCTGGGCTCCCTCCAACTCCGGGGTCTCCGCGGTGTTCCTGCCGGATCCGAACCCGGAGTTCGGCCAGTGCGTGCACAAGGTCGCACGGGACGCGGCGAATCCGGACCGGCTGTATCTGCAGAACCACTGGGGCGTGTACCGCAGCGACGACGCGGGCGGGCAGTGGACCGACATCGGCGAGGGCCTGCCGTCCACCTTCGGGTTCGCGGTCGCCGCGCATCCGCACCGCGGCGACACGGCGTACGTCTTCCCGATCAACGCCGACTCGGACCGGGTCCCGGCCGAACGGCGATGCCGCGTCTTCCGTACGGCGGACGCGGGCAAGAGCTGGGAGCCGCTCACGGCCGGGCTGCCCGCCGAGGACCACTACGGCACAGTGCTGCGCGACGCACTGTGGACGGACGACGCGAACCCGGCAGGCGTGTACTTCGGCAACCGCAACGGCGAGGTGTACGCGTCGGCCGACGACGGCGACAGCTGGCAGCAACTGGCCTCGCACCTGCCGGACGTGCTATGCGTACGCGCCGCGATCGTCGCCTGAGGCCCGGAAGACAACCACCAGCCCCTTGCGAACCCCTGCGAACCCCAATAGACCCTGCGCACCCTAATAGAGCATGCGGGAGGCTCCAACGGACCATCAAGACGCGCACCTTGTCCTGGAGGGCCACCCGGTTCGTCAACGGATCGGTCATCCTCGGTCGCCCCTGACCACCGGTTTGATCTCCGCCGTGTGTACGGCAGTAGGGTGACGCCCGTGGCACCACGACCGTTGCATGAAATCGTCGAACCGGGCTGGGCGAAAGCCCTGGAACCCGTGGCCGGACGCATCGCCGAGATGGGCGGCTTCCTGCGCGCGGAGATCGCCGCGGGACGCACCTATCTGCCGGCAGGGGCGAATGTCCTGCGGGCCTTCCAGCAACCCTTCGACGAGGTACGCGTCCTCATCGTCGGGCAGGACCCGTATCCGACTCCGGGGCACGCGGTGGGGCTGTCGTTCTCGGTCGCGCCGGACGTCCGTCCGCTGCCGGGCAGCCTGATCAACATCTTCCGCGAGCTCAACACCGACCTGGGGCTCGCTCAGCCTTCCAACGGCGACCTCACGCCGTGGACCCAGCAGGGCGTGCTGCTGCTCAACAGGGCGCTCACCACGGCTCCGCGCAGTCCGGCGGCGCACCGTGGCAAGGGCTGGGAGGAGGTCACCGAGCAGGCGATACGGGCGCTGGCCGCGCGCGGGCGCCCGCTGGTGTCGATCCTGTGGGGCCGCGACGCCCGCAATCTGCGTCCCCTCCTGGGCGACCTGCCCTCGGTGGAGTCCGCCCACCCCTCCCCCATGTCGGCGGACCGCGGCTTCTTCGGCTCCCGCCCCTTCAGCCGCGCCAACGACCTGCTGGCCAGGCAGGGAGCCCAGCCGGTGGACTGGCGCCTGCCGTGACGCCCGGCGGTGCGCTGCCCGGTGTGCTGGCCGTGGACTCGGGAGGCTCGGGGCTGCGCGTGGTGCTCGCCGTGCGCGGGGAGGCCATCGGTGCTCCCCTGGCCTCCAAGGAGCCGGTCCGCACGGGCCCGCGGGGCATCGACGCAGGGCATCTGCTGGAGCAACTGCTGCCGATGGCCCGGCAGTTGATGGAGAGGGCACGGGTCGACGAACTCGGGGCCGTCGCCGTCGGGGCCGCGGGCCTCGCCACGCTCGGCGACGAGCTGCGCGCCGAGCTGCCGTCGGCGCTGGAGCGTGAACTGGGCGTGCGGCGGCTCGCGTTGGTCGCCGACGCGGTGACCGCGTATACGGGTGCGCTCGGTCAGCGGCCGGGCGCGGTGATCGCGGCGGGCACCGGCATGATCGCGGTCGGCACCGATCTGACGAGCTGGCGCAGGGCCGACGGCTGGGGTCATCTGCTCGGCGACTGTGGTGGCGGGGCCTGGATCGGTCGCGCGGGCCTCGAAGCGGCCGTACGGGCCTTCGACGGGCGCCGGGGCGGCTCGGCGGCGCTGCTGGCGCGTGCGGAGGAGATGTTCGGGCCGGTCCCGGGACTGCCGGGCCAGTTGTACCCGCGCACCGACCGGCCCGCCGTTCTCGCCTCCTTCGCCCCCGCAGTGGCCGCCTGCGCCGGGAGCGACCCGGTGGCGGCGGACGTCCTGCGTGCGGCCGCCCGGCATATGGCCGAGTCGGCGGCGGCGGTCTGCCCGTCCGGCGGCGGGCCCCAAGTCGCCGTCACCGGGGGCCTGTTCAAGATGGGGGACCCCCTTCTCGTACCCTTGCGTGAGGAGTTGGCGGAGCGGCTGCCGCACGCCCGGCAGGTGCCGGCCGCGGGTGAGCCGCTGGACGGCGCCCTGCGCATCGCCGTGGACCTGGCGCACGGCGAGCTCGCACTCCCTCGTGACCAGCGGATGTTGTACGTGGTGACCGAAAAGACGGATTGATCCGCCCTGTCGGACAAGTGCAGTTGACGCACACAGAGGAGGGACAGTCCCTTCATACTGATCACTTCTGATCTGTATGTAACTCATCAGACAAAAGCGGACGGAAACCGCTCACCTGCACCCTCCCCGAACAGGGGAGCCCCAGAAGCCAGTAACATGCGGCGCCATGAGCTCCCCCACTGGGCCCGCGTCCGGCCTGCCAGTACGAATGCCGCGACCCCGCCAGCCCGGGCGGCACCGCCGCCCGGAACCCCTGGCGGCTCCCGAGGGCGCGCCCGCGCTCGTCCTCGCGGTGCCGGGCACCCCCAGCGCGGCCACGCGCAGCCTCGCCGAGGAGGTCGTGAGCATCGCGCGCTCCGAGCTTCCCGGCCTCGACGCCCGGATCGGGTACCTGGACGGGGACGACGCCGAGTTCCCCACGCTGCAGTCCGTGCTGGCCCACGCCGCCGAGGAGCGGGTCGCGCGCTTCGAGCAGGCCCGCGCCGCCGGTGCTGACGTGACCGAGCCCGACGGGCCCGTCGCCGTCGTGGTGCCGCTGCTCGCCGGTCCGGACAACGCCCTGCTGCGCCGGGTCCGCCAGGCCGTCATGGACAGCCGTGTCGCGGCCGATCTGACCGATGTGCTCGGCCCGCACCCGCTGCTCGCCGAAGCGCTGCACGTCCGCCTGTCCGAGGCGGGTCTGGCCCGTGCCGACCGCGCCCGGCTGTTCACCGTGGCGACCGCCGCGGACGGCATCATCCTCGCCTCCGTCGGCGGCGAGGAGGCCGTACAGGCGGCCGGAATCACCGGCATGCTGCTGGCCGCGCGGCTCGCCGTGCCGGTGATGGCGGCGGCGCTCGACGAGGAGGGCGCGATCGCGGCCACCGCCGAGCAGTTGCGCGCCTCGGGCTCCCAGCAGCTCGCGCTCGCGCCGTATCTGATCGGCCCGGAGCTCGACGCGGGGCTGCTCGACGCGGCCGCCAAGGAGGCGGGCTGCTCCGCCGCCGAGGCGCTCGGCCCGTACCCGGCGATCGGCAAGCTCGCGCTGGCCAAGTACACGTCGGCGCTGGGCATCGCCCCGCAGCAGCCGCAGGGCGCGCCGGTGCGCTGACGCCCCGCACCACCCGTACGCCGAAGGGCCCGTTCCTCTCGCAGGAGCGGGCCCTTCTGTCGCAGTGGTGAGGATGTCAGCCGAAGACCACGCAGGACGCCGCCGGGGCCTCGACCGAGCCGCCCCGTCGCGGCACGCCCGAGTCCGGGTCGACCGCGAACCAGGTCACGTCGCCGGAGCGCTCGTTCGCGGCGTACAGGAAGCGGCCCGAGGGGTCGAGGGCCAGCGCGCGCGGCCAGGTGCCGCCACAGGGCACCGTGGCGACCAGCCGCAGCCCCTCCCCGACCGCGTCGGGCGTGAGCACGGAGACGACGTCCTGGCCACGGGTGGCGGTCCATACGAAGCGGCCGTCGGGCGACACGACGATGCCCGACGGGTAGGCGTCGCCGTCCGGGACGCCGGACAGCACCGGCGTCTCGCCGACCGGCCGCAGCCCGCCCTCGGCGGCGTCCCAGCGGCAGACGGTGACCGTGGGCGCGAGTTCGTTCAGGACGTACGCGTGTTCGCCGCGCGGTGGGAAGACGAGGTGACGGGGGCCGGAGCCGGGGCGCAGCGCGATCTCGCGGTGCAGCGTGAGGGTGCCGCCGTCCAGGGCGCACACCCGTACGGAGTCGGTGCCGAGGTCGACGCTCACCGCCCAGCGGCCGCTCGGGTCGGGCTGCACCTGGTGGGCGTGCGGCCCCTGCTGGCGCGGGGTGTGCGGGCCCGACCCGGTGTGCTGGAGCACGCTGGAGGCGGCGCCCGCGAGCCCGCCGCCAGGGCGCACGGGTACGGCGGTGACGCTGCCGGAGCCGTAGTTGGCGGTCAGGACGTGTCCGGCGAAGACGCTGAGGTGCGTGGGGCCACTGCCGCCGACCGGCACGGGCGGCCCGGTCAGCTCCGGCTTGTCGCCGTGCACGCGGTACGCGGCCACCGCGCCGTCGGCCGTCTCGCTGACCGCGTAGAGCACGTCCCGCTCGGGTGACAGGGCGAGGTAGGAGGGGTCGGGGACGCCGTCCACCGCGCTCAGGACAGTCAGCGCGCCGCTGCCCGGGTCCACGGCCGCGGTGAGGACGCCGTGACCTCCCGCTGCCGTGAACGAGCCGATGAACGCCCGTTGTTGCCGTCTGCCGCCCTCTGCCACAGCTGTCCCCTCTCCGTCCTGCCTCGTCCGGGGCGACGGTAGCAGCCGAAGACCTGCGGTCTAGACCAGGACGGGGACCTGGGGCCACGCCGTCCTGGCCGGCGGCGACTTCAGCAACGGCGATCTGGCAGCGGGCGCCTAGAGCGGGGCCGCGCCCCGCGCCCGTTCGAGTGCCTCGGGGTGGTGAACGTACGCGGGACGCCGCTCCACGGTCTCGTACGTGCGGTGGAAAACCGGCGTGGCGCTGCCGGAGATGGGCGGCACGATCCACGACCAGTCCGCGCCGACCCGGCGGCCCTTGCGCTCCTCGCGGCCGAGGTGGGTGAGGAAGCGCCGGGACTCGGTGTGGTGGTCGGTGACCGTGACGCCCGCGCGGTCGAAGGAGTGCAGGACGGAGCGGTTGAGTTCGACGAGCGCGCGGTCCTTCCACAGGGAGCGGTCGGTACGGGTGTCGAGGCCGAGGCGGTCGGCGATGAACGGCAGGAGGTCGTAGCGGTCGGTGTCGGCGAGGTTGCGGGCGCCGATCTCCGTGCCCATGTACCAGCCGTTGAACGGGGCGGCCGGGTAGCAGAGGCCGCCGATCTCCAGGCACATGTTGGCGAGCGCGGGAACCGCGTGCCAGCGCAGTCCGAGCGAACGCCACCAGGTGTACTCGGGGTGGGCGAGCTCCACTTCGAGCACCGCGTCGTCCGGCAGTGCGAACCAGCGGGGCTTGACGTCGGCGCCCTGGATCACCAAGGGCAGTACGTCGAAGGGGGTGCCGGGGCCGCCGGGCCAGCCGAGCCGCTGGGCGAGCGCGGTGAGGCCCGCGTTGCGCGGGTCGCCGGTCACGCCGCCGTCCGGGCGTGCGTAGCCCGCGTACCGGATGAGCTGTTCGTTCCAGATCCTGGGGCCGGGGCGTCCCGGCGCGTCGGGCGCGAAGACCGTGATGAGCGCTCGTATCCGGCCACCGCGCGTCGCCTCCCGCAAATGATCAGCCGACGCCTCGGCAACGTCCTCCGCGTCCCTCACGTCCCTACGGTCCCGCACACACAGGGAGTGCCAGTACAGCCGCCCTATGCACCGGTTGGCATTGCGCCACGCGACACGCGCGCCGAAGACGAGTTCCTCCGTGGTGTGGCGGTACGTCCCGGTCTCCGCGATCTCCGCGTGCGCGACGCCGATCCGACGGGCCGGGTCACCGAGGCGCTCCTCGGTGTGATGGAGGGTGAGGAACTCGCTGGCGGCCCGGGGGAGTTCGTACGGGGCGGATGCGGAGGCGGACTGGTACGGGGCGGGTATGGGGGCGTGTTCGTGCTGTGCGGGCGCCGAGCCGGAGGGGATCCGCGCCGTCGCGCCGCGGGGTCCGGGGTCGGGCTGCGCGATCGCGCTGCGCGGTGGGGGATCGGTGCGTACGGTCGCGGCGCGCGGTATTGAGCCAGTCCGGCCGGTCTCGGCGTGCGGTGCCGGGCCGGTCTGCGCGGTCGTGGCGCCCCGAACGAGGCCAGTCCGGCCGGTCTCGGCGCACGGCAGAGGGCCGGTCTGCGTGGCCGGCACACTCGGGCCTGCCTCCGTGGACGGAGAGACCCAGGCTTCGCCCGGTGGGCCGCCGGCCGTCAGCCGCCCCTGGAGTCCCGGTAACGGGGCACTTCGCTCGGGCCGGACACGAGGCTCGGCGCCGCCCTGCGCAGACCGTGCGCGGAACTCTGCGGCCTCCGCTCGCCGACCGGCCGGCAGCTCAGCCGCGTCCGCTGCGCCGACGTCCCCCGCGTCCAGCTCTCGACCAGTCGGCACCTCACGCGCCTGCGCCGCGCGAACATCCAGGGCATCCATCCGCGGACCGGCCGAGATCTGGCCCGCCTGCGCTGCACGCACCTCCGCGGCATCCACCCATCGCCCGGTCGCAACCTCGCCCGCCTGCGCCGTGTGAAGGTCCGCGCCGTCCGCGCGGCGCTCGCCCGGGCCCCGGTCCGGATGCCCGCCCGGCTCCGCGCCGTCGCGCCGGTGGCTGTCGTAGAGCCGGTCCAGCCAGCCGCCCGGGCCGTCGACCCCCGGGGCTTGGCACCCCGGGCTCCCGTCGTCGGCGTAGCGCTCCTGGTGTCCGGTTCTGCGCGGGAAGTCCCGCATGGTGCCACCCCCAAGCGGCTCCGCCCGCGGGCCGCTCCCGCACGGTCCGCGGGTTCCGTGCGTCTGATAGCCGCGGAGGTTACCCGGCCGGTGCGGTGATCCACCCTCTAGGTGGCCGGTAAAAGTGCCTCATTTCGGGGCCCGGTGTCCAGCCGCCGACGTCGGACCCTCGGTCCGGGAGGCGTCAGACGCTCATGAGCTGTGAGCCGCGCAGGGGCGTGGCCAGCTCGACGAGGGCACGCTCCAGGCCGTGGAGGTGGGCGAGTGCCTGCTCGGCGCCGGGGTGGTGGCCCGGCACGGCCGGATGGGCCGCCAGAGCGCGGTCCGGCACCGCGCCGACCAGGGTCTCCACCGCCGTCTCGACGCGTCGGCACGCGGCCGTGAGGCGGGCGTCGTGCGAGGCGTCCGGGTCGGCGGCGACGGCCGCGAGACCGCGTACCTCGCGGGCGCAGTCGTCGAGCAGGGCGAGGACCTGGCGAGCCCGGGCCTTGCGCGCCCGCATCGGGTTGAGCGGATACACCAGGGGCGCGAGCGCATGCGTACGCGCCCCAGAAGTGCTTCGAGCTCCGCCGCGCGCGGCGCGGGGTCGGCCTGGGCGTCGCCCGCGAGCCTGCGGGCAGCCGCCGCGGTGCAGCCGTGCACCGCGTGCAGCGCCCGCTCGACCCACCGGTCGGTGACCGTGTGGGTGGTGATGGGCAGGATCAGCGCGACGGCGAGCGCGGCACCGAGCGCGCCGACGCCGGTCTCGGCGAGCCGCAGGCCGAGCAGCCCGGGGTGCAGCACACCGAGCAGCCCGTACAGCAGGCCCGCCATGACGGTGACGAAGAACATCATGAATGCTGTGGAGCAGCGGTTCTCGCAGGTCAGAGGGCTACCAGATGAGGAGGGGGTCAGCAAAGAGTCAGCATCAGCATTTAGCGCGCCGATGGCAGGACTCGCCGCCAACCCGATCACGCGGGAGGGCCGGTCCGTCCGTCTTCCATGACGTCTCGAAGCCTCCCATGTGACATCTCGACGAGCCCATCCCAGCTGCTGAGGGTTCGCTTTGGCTGGGGTGACACACTGCCCCGCTCACCGACCCAATGCCCCCACGACCCAAGCCCTTGCTTACCTGAGCCGACGGCTCGCACTGGCAGCAGCTGATTCGCAGCAGGTCTGTGCGCCGACAGACGCGTCACGTATAGCAGTAGATCCCCGGTTATGAAAATCGGGGATTCTCCGGACCATGGTCATCGTCCTTAACGGCCTCCACTGCCGATGAGACACCTTCGGTCGGAGCGAGCTGTGTCCCTCGAAGCTTGCCTGATTCAGCGCAACTCCCCTCCCCTCAAACCGAATTGTTCCCACAACCCTGGAGAGAAACCAAGCAATGGCCAGCAAGACCCTCACCCGCGGCATGGGCACATTTTTCAAGGAGTGCGAGCACCCCCAGGGTCGCTGGTCCAAGTGTCCCCATCCCTACAAGATCAGGTACCGGGACGCCACAGGCCGGCAGCGCGAAGAGGCCGGCTACGCCACTCAGGACAAGGCGACGACTCGGCTCACCGAGGTCTACCAAGCGAAGAAGGGCCCGCTGAAGAATGGGAACACAGAAGCCCAGGAGATAGCCGAGATGCGGTTCGAGGATTTCTCGGCTCGCTACATCTCGAACCGGAAGCGCGGCCTGGAGTCCAACACCATCGCCCAGTACGAGGGCAGCCTCAAGGCCCAGATCAACCCGCGCTTCGGGAGCCGCCGCGTCGGTACCTTCGCACCTGGAGTGATCGAGGACTGACTCAATGGCATGGAACTGGACAAGGTCGGCTCGGCCAGCCAGAAGAACGCGTACCTTGTCCTGAAACTCGTCATCGACGCGGCACGTCATCGCGGGGCTATCACGCTGGACCCCTTCCTAGACATCGCCCCTCCTGACTATGTGCCGAACGAGGTGATCATTCCGACCTTCGCAGAGCTGAATGCCATCCGCGATGCAGCCGAAGACGATGATCTCCGACTTGTCATTGAGCTCATGTCCGGCTGCGGCCATCGCAACGGAGAGGCCCATGCGGCAAACATCAAGTCGATCGTGGCTGACGACGTCTACCGGATCAGCGAGCAGATCCACGGCAACAGCGTCAAGCCCGCACCGCTGAAGCACCGCAAGCGCGGAGAATTCCGTGAAGTTCCCCTGCCCAGGAAGACCCACGAATTCATCTCTCATATTTCGCCGATACGTACGGGGCAGACAAGGACGGATACCTCCTCGTCAAGGGAAATGGGTCCGGCAACCAGCGCATGCAGCATTACTTCTACGGGGACCAGCCCCTGCGGTGGCGATGGAATAGGTGTCTCGAACGGGCGGACGTAGAGATCAAGTACACGATGTACTCCCTCCGCCACTACTTCGCATCGAACTGCCTTACCCACGGCATTCCGATCACTGACGTCGCCGAATGGATGGGACACAAATCAATCGAGGTCACCTGCCGGATCTACCGGCACCTCCTGCCGGGCTCCATCACGAGAGCAGCCAAGATCCTCAACGAGCGACTTTGAGCGCCTGCTCATCAGAGAGCGTCGCACCTGAGTCGAGCGGTTCAGGAACCGACCAATGGAGAGCGCGGAGAGGGCCCAAGCGGCATCGCCAGTTCCGACAGGGCCTTCTCCAGGCCGTGCAGATGGACGAGGGCTGACTCGGTTTCCGACTGATGGGGCGTCTCGCGGGTGGCGGTCGTCACCCGACTGCTCCGCATCTCGCCGACGGTGAGGGCCTCCACGGCGGCCTCGACCCGCCAGCAGGCAGCGGCCAGACGGGCGTCATGCGACGCGGTTGGATCGGCGGCAACGGAGACCAGACCCCGCACCTCGCAGGCGCAGTCGTCGAGCAGCTCGATGACGTGACGGGCGCGCGCCTTCCGAGCACGGAACGGGCTCAACGGGTGCACCAGCGGGGCGACTGACATCCGTACCCGGCCGAGCAGCAGCTCCAACTCGGCGGCGTGCGGGGCCGGGTCGGCCTCGGCGTCACCGGCGAGGCGAGCCGCCGCCTCGGCCGCCGCGGTGTGCACAGAGTGCAGTGCCCGCTGGATCCAGGCATCGTTCGTGGCGTGCGTGGTGACCGGCAGCACGAGAACCACGGCCAGCGCGGCACACACCGCGCCCACACCTGTCTCTGCGAGGCGGAGCACGAGCAGGCTGGGGTCCAGCACGCCCAGCAGCCCGTAGAGGATGCTGGCCATAACCGTCACCGCCAGCATCATCCAGGAATACGAGACGGCGGCGGTGTAGAAGATCCCGAAGACACAGATGGCGACCAGTCCGGCCGTCGGCGCGGGCGCGCCGTTCAGCGGGATGGCGACCAGCAGACCGACGGCTATACCGATCAACGTGCCGAGGACACGGCGGAAACCACGGACCAGGGTCTCGCCGCGGGAGGCCGTGTTGACGAAAATCCACCATGCGGTGCCGACGGCCCAGTACCAACGGTCTTCGGAGAGCACCTGCCCGACGGAAAGCGCGAGCGCGCAGGCAGCAGTGGCCTGGAAGGCTTGCCGGGTGGTGGGCCGCGCCAGGCCGGTGCCGGGCAGGGCCGGCGGGGCTGCGGTGGGCAGGGTACGGCGCTCGATGGGCCACAGCACGAAGCGCACGGCGCCGGCCGCTAGGAGGGCCAGGCCCACGGCGGCGTACAGCTCGGGCAGCTGGGCGGGGACGGCGTGCAGGAACTGCGTGATGAAGAAGTTCATGAACGCGAAGATCCCGAGCGCGTGGCCGCGCGGGCCCCAGCGGCGAGCGTAGACCCCGCAGAAGACGACGAACAGGAACGCGGCGTCGCGGGCCAGGGTGATGCCGTGCAAGGTGGTGGCGAGCGCCAGCAGCGGGAATCCGGCGGTGGGCAGCAGGGCAGTGGTGATCCGCTGGTCACGAACGGTCGTGTCGGTGACAGTGAAGAGGGCGAGCAGCGCCGCGAGCCCCCCGGTGATCGACGCGGTGAGCGAGAGCCCGCACAGCTCGGATACGGCGACGGCTACGGCGACACCGAGGACGGCACGGGTCGAGTTCCGCAGTCGCAGGCGCCCCGGGTCCGGAGCCACGAACATCCTCTTCACGGCGGTCGGCCGCCCCCCTTGCAGTGGTACGCGTCGCACCAGCGGCCGTCCGGGACAGCAAGCAGACACAACGAAGGCACCGCGGTCCGGATCCGGCCTCGTCGCCGTCCGGCGCTGCGCGGCGCCGTAAGTACATGGATAGGACAAAGATAACCACCTCTCGGCCCACTGGCTCAACTGTCGTGCCATGGGCTGTGCCAATGGCACAGCTGATCAGCCTCGATGTCGACTGGTGGGAGGCCAACGGATCAGACATCGCCCAGGCCCTCGGCCGCACGTGACCTACTCCACCGGACTCTGGCAGTCGATCGCCACGCGCCCACGCCCATCTGCGATCTCACGGCAACTTCCGCCGCATCTCACCTGGCCGGCTCCCCGACGATCGTGGAGACGTACCCGATTTCGGCTCACAGCGAGCCCGTCTGTCCAGCGGCCGTGAACCGACCGCTCACGGACACCAAACCTGCTGGCGGACCGACCGTATATAGCAGCGAATCCCCGGTTATGGAAACCGGGGATGCTCCGGAGCATAGGTGTCGTCCGTGTGCGATACGTGGCAGTAGCGCACTGCGGAAGATGTGTTGACCGATGCCCGCCTAAAGGACTCCGATGCTCGACGCCGTGAACACCCCTCCCGATGGCATCAGCGTGCGCCCAACCCTCCTCGAAGGGCCCGCCGAGTGGAGCCCGTCCTCATGGATACCACCAGGACTTTGCCCGGGTCGTGCACCGCACGGGGCTTGCGCCACGGCGACAGCGCCGCCGATATCGCCTGATCCAGCCCGGTCTTGCGGACCGTGTCGACCAGCAGCACGTCCCCGGCCTGCGAGACCACCGCCCGGCCGCCGCCCTCGACGCGGACACACGGGTAGGACCCGATACGCTTCTTCACCTGGGAAGTGCCTCCGACGGTGGCGGGAAACAAGGACCTCAGCAATCCTCATTCTCGCTGGTCAGAGGCACTTTCTGCTTTCTTGACCACCAGTCGGAAAGCCCGCCTCGTGAAAGCGCGAGGCTAAGCTTGATGTTTAACCTCGCACGTCATCCGACCTGCTGAAGCCTCCCGTTTCCGGGCATGCGTGACGCGGCCGTCCTCCACGCTTCGAGATG
>NZ_JBIAVS010000022.1:0-208687 GCF_042894545.1 Streptomyces sp. NPDC001530 | reverse complement strand
TCGTCGTGGTTGCGCAGGAAGATGCCCCACTGGCAGCCGGAGGGGATGGCGGGGGTCTTGGCGAGGATTTCCGACACCGGGTAGCGGGACTCGCGCCGCACCGCCATGAAGATGCGCGGCATGACGGGGAAGTGGAAGGCCATGTGGCATTCGTCGCCGCCGGAGGGGAAGTCGCCGAAGTAGTCGACCACGTCCTCGGGCCACTGGTTCGCCTCCGCCAGCAGCACCGTGTCCGGATAGAGGGCGTCGATCTCGGTCCGGACCCGCTTCAGGAAGTCATGGGTGGCGGGAAGGTTCTCGCAGTTCGTCCCCTCGACCTGGTAGAGGTACGGCACCGCGTCCAGCCGGAAGCCGTCGATGCCCAGATCGAGCCAGAAGCGGAGTGCCGCCAGGATCTCCTCCTGGACCCGTGGGCTCTCATAGTTGAGGTCGGGCTGGTGGGAGAAGAAGCGGTGCCAGAAGTACTGCTTGCGGACGGGGTCGAAGGTCCAGTTGGAAGCCTCGGTGTCCACGAAGATGATGCGCGCGTCCTGGTACTGCTTGTCGTCGTCGGCCCAGACGTAGTAGTCCCCGTAGGGGCCGTCGGGATGGGTGCGCGACTCCTGGAACCACGGGTGCTGGTCGCTGGTGTGGTTCATGACGAAGTCGATGATCACGCGCATGCCGCGCTGGTGGGCGGCGTCGACGAACTCGACAAAGTCGGCGAGATCACCGAACTCGGGCAGCACCGCGGTGTAGTCGGACACGTCGTACCCGCCGTCCCTGAGCGGGGACTTGAAGAACGGGGGCAGCCACAGGCAGTCGACGCCCAGCCACTGGAGATAGTCCAGCTTCGCGGTCAGGCCCTTGAGGTCGCCGACGCCGTCGCCGTTGCTGTCCTGGAAGGAGCGGACCAGGACCTCATAGAAGACGGCGCGTTTGAACCAGTCAGGGTCGCGATCCTTGGCCGGTGTGTCCTCGAACGTATCCGGGACAGGCTCGTTGACCATCATGCGGGTGACCCTCCGATCTGCGGTGAGGGGCGGACGGCGAACACATGCGCACCGCCCGGCTCCAGACGCACATAGTTGGCCCTGCCCCAGTGGTAGGTCTCGCCGGTGAGCTCATCGCGTACCGGCACCGACTCGTGCCAGTCCAGGCCGAGGCGCGGCATATCCAACGAGACCGTGGCCTCCTGGGTGTGGTGAGGATCGAGGTTCGCCACCACCACGATCGTGTCGTCGCCCGTGCGCTTGCCGTACGCGATGAGGGCGTCGTTGTCCGTCTCGTGGAAGTGGAGATTCCTGAGCTCGTGCAGGGCCTTGTGGCGCCGCCTGATCCGGTTCAGCCGGGTGATCAGCGGTGCGATCGTCGTGCCCTCGCGGTCGGCCGACTCCCAGTCGCGTGGCCGCAGTTGGTATTTCTCGGAGTTCAGATACTCCTCGCTCCCGTCGTGCAGCGGTCTGTTCTCGCAGAGTTCGAAGCCGCTGTACACGCCCCACGTCGGCGACATCGTCGCGGCCAGGACGGCCCGCACCTCGAAAGCGGGGTGTCCACCCTGTTGAAGGTAGCTGGGCAGGATGTCGGGGGTGTTGACGAAGAAGTTGGGCCGCATGAACGCGGCCGTCTCACCCGAGAGTTCGGTGAGGTACTCGGTCAGCTCCTGCTTGGTGTTGCGCCAGGTGAAATAGGTGTACGACTGCTGGAAGCCGACCGTCGCGAGCCTGTGCATGATCGCGGGTCGGGTGAACGCCTCCGCCAGGAAGATCACATCGGGGTCGGTGCGGTTGACCTCCGCGATCACCCGCTCCCAGAACACCACCGGCTTGGTATGCGGATTGTCGACGCGGAAGATCCGTACGCCGTGGTCCATCCAGTACCGCAGCAGCCGTACCGTCTCGGCGATCAGCCCCGGCATGTCCTCGTCGAAGGCGATGGGGTAGATGTCCTGGTACTTCTTCGGCGGGTTCTCGGCGTACGCGATCGTGCCGTCCGGACGGTGGTGGAACCACTCGGGGTATTTCTCCACCCACGGGTGGTCGGGGGAGCACTGGAGCGCGAAGTCGAGGGCGACCTCAAGGCCAAGGCGCGCGGCCCGGCGTACGAACGCATCGAAGTCGTCGATCGTGCCCAGGTCCGGGTGGATCGCGTCGTGACCGCCCTCCGGGGAGCCGATCGCCCAGGGCACACCGACATCCCAACGGTCCGCCGACAGGCTGTTGTTGGGGCCCTTGCGGAAGGTGGTGCCGATGGGGTGGATCGGCGGCAGGTAGACGACGTCGAAGCCCATCTCCGCGATGGCGGGCAGACGTTCGGCGGCCGTACGGAACGTGCCATGCACCCGCGGGTCCAGCCGGCCGCTCTCCGAGCGCGGGAAGAACTCGTACCAGGCGCCGTACAGCGCCCGTTTCCGTTCCACGAGCAGCGGCAACGGCAGTGAGCGGGTGAGCCGTTCACGCAGCGGGTGCTCCGCGAGGGCGGCGTCCACGTCCGGCGTCAGGGCGGCCGCGAGACGGTCGGCCGGCGGACGCGATGCGTCGCGCAGCGCGTGCGCGGCGGCCAGCACGGCGTCCCGGCCCGCCGACTCCGGTATCCCGGCGGCGGCCCGCTCGTACAGAGCGGCACCCTCCTCCAGGACGAGCTCGAGGTCGATTCCGGCCGGGACCTTGATCTCGGCGGTGCGGCGCCAGGCGGCGACGGGGTCGCTCCACGCCTCCACCAGGTAGGTCCAGTCACCCGCTTCTCCGGGTGTGACGTAGGCGCCCCAGCGGTCGCTGCCGGGGGTGAGTTCGCGCATCGGCGTCCAGGAGCCGAGGCGACCGCTCGGGTCGCGCAGCACGACATTGGCCGCGACAGCGTCGTGGCCCTCCCCGAAGACAGTGGCGGTGACCTGGAAGGTCTCGCCGCAGACTGCCTTCGAGGGGCGTCTGCCGCACTCAACGACCGGGCGGACATCCACGATCGGGATGCGGCCGGTGTCCGTGTTTGCGTCCATGGGTTTCGCCTCCGCCGTCCTGGGGGCCTCACCTGCGGTTCAGGTCGTGAGCTCGGTCTGCGCTTCAGATCCGTGCCGGAACGTCCCGCAGATAGTGCTCGGCGGCGTCCGCGGCCTCTCGCGCGCAGCGCTTCCCCATCAGGACGCACAGGGTGTACCCGGTGTTCTCGAAGTTGCCCCGCACCACGTGGTCGGCGGGGGCCGCGAGCAGCAGGCGTTCCCAGGCCCGGTATCTCTCCAGATGCCTGGCGACCTCGGCTTTGGCAGGCAGCAGCATCACGCTGGTCACCTTCCCACTCTCTGGACCGCGCACGGCTCGCCTGGATGGCGGATGAGGGCCGTGCGGGCAGGGGCTCCGACCCGTTACGGAAGTCAGAGCCCTCACCCATGGTGCCCGTACCGCCACTGAGCGTCTTGTTGGGTCTTCAACGACATTTGCGGGCGCTCTCGGGTTGCACGAATGGAGTAGTGCTCTCACTCTTGGACTGACTCAGAAGCGATCAGCGCTCACGCTTCGTGTTCGGGGCTCGGCCCGTAGGGGCGAGGAGGAGCGGGAGCTTCGCCGGTGAGGAGCCAACGACGATGAAACCTGCAGTGCCCTGCTACTACCACCTCGACGTCGAGGTCAGCCCGGAACGGGTCGGACAGGTCAGGCGCATTCTGGCCGCGCACCTCCGGTACTGGAACCTGGAGATTCTCGTCGAGTCCGTCTGCCGCTGCGCCGAAGCGCTGCTCCACACAATCGAGGAACACGCGCCGGACAAGAACACGACCATCGAGATGTGGTGGAACGGCCAGCACCTCATCGCCGCCGTCTCGGACAACAACCAGGACATCCGCCCGCACAACGCGCCCCAGGGCTGCCTGGCCCAGATTGCCGCGCTGAGCGACGGCTGGGGTTGCTGCGCCACCGGCGCCGGCGGCAAGATCATCTGGTTCTCGTGGCGCGCCCGGGCCGCCGAACGCGCCCCGCTGGTCCCGGCCGCACCCGCGCCCAGCCTGCGGGAGGCGCGCCAGACGCCCCGCCAGGCACCGCTGCCCGAGCCGGTGCTGGCCGGCTCCCGAGACGAAACGGAGGCTGCCGCCGCCGTCCGGTGATCCCGCGAGGACACGGAGGCCGCGATCGCCCGGGCGAAGCAACCGACTTCGCCCACTTCACCGAAGTCGCCGAACGCGTCGATCTCATCCCGATCGACGCGTTCGGCGATTCTCGTACGGTCACGCTCACCGAGGCCGCCAGCTTCGCGTGGCACTGCTGCCTCCCCGGCAGACGGCGTGCACCCCACCTCCTGGGCGGTGAAGCCACCGTCGACGGCGAGTGACGCCCCGGTGATGAACCGGGCCTCGTCGCTGAGCAGAAACGCGGCGAACGCCGCCACGAACCGGCGGCACAGGTCTGATCACGGCTTGCGGGCCACGCCCCCGTGGACGTCCGTGGGTTCGGGGGAGGTGCCGGGCTCCGGACGCCACAGGGGGCAGGACACGATGCCGGGCTTGACCAGTTCGAGGCCCTCGTAGTACGCACTGATCTGGGCAGGGCTGCGCAGCACGTACGGGATCGCGCCGGTGTCGTCGTAGCCCTGCTGGGCCTCCTTGAGCGCGGCGTCGGTGTCGGTGCTGTCGTAGTGCACGAAATAGCTGCCGGAGGGCAGGGCGGCCTGGAGGCGGCGGACGATCGACTTGGCCTCCTCGTAGTCCTGGATGTGGCCGAGGATGCCCATGAGCATCAGGGCGACGGGCTGGTCGAAGTCCAGGATCCGGGACGCCGCGTCGATGATCTTCTCGGGCTCGTGCAGGTCCGCGTCGATGTAGTTGGTGACGCCCTCAGGGGTGCTGGTGAGCAGCGCCTGGGCATGGCGGAGCACCAGGGGGTCGTTGTCGACATAGACGATGCGCGACTCGGGCGCCACCCGCTGCGCGACCTGGTGGGTGTTGTCGTACGAGGGCAGGCCGGTGCCGATGTCCAGGAACTGGCGGATGCCGAGCTCGCCGGTCACGAAGGTGACGGTGCGGATCAGATAGTCGCGGGAGGCGCGGGCCATGGTCTCGATGTTCGGGGCCACTTCGCGGTAGGCGTCGCCCGCCACCCGGTCGACCTCGTAGTTGTCCTTCCCGCCCATCCAGTAGTTCCAGATCCGAGCCGAGTGCGGCACCGTGGTGTCGATCTTGGACAGCGCCTCTTCGTCGGGGGTGGGTTGGCCGTCTGCCATGGGATGTCTCCTGCCGTACGTCCGCGGTCGGTCTCTAACCTATCGTCAACGCCTGTGTGAAGCCGCCCAGTTGGGGCTTCGGGGAAGCGGGAGCACGGATGGGATGACCCAGCTCCGCCGCGTCGAGCCTCACGACGGGGACATGCTGGGCCAGCGTGCGCAGCGCCCGCTCGTACGCGCCGACCGCCTCGGTGTCGTCCGCCTCGCCCGTCACATGGATGAGGGCGCCGTCGCGTTCGGCCACCGCCTCCGCGAAGTCGAGTGCCTGGATCCACGTCACGCGGGAGCGCCCGCGGCGCAGCGGGCCGTAGACCAGCTCGTGGACAAGGCTGCCGTCGATGGCCAACCGGCCCGGCGCGGCGAGGAGTTCGCGGTACGGCTGGGTGGGGTTCACATGGTGAAGGTGCCCGCGCGAGCGGCGGATCACGAATCCATGGCGGGCCAGTTCGGCGATCAGGCCGCTCCTGCCGATGCCGTCGGGGCCCTCGACGACCAGTGTTCGGCACTGGGTGAGGGCCTGGTGGAG
The DNA here is from genome assembly GCF_042894545.1 of Streptomyces sp. NPDC001530. Lineage (NCBI taxonomy): Bacteria > Bacillati > Actinomycetota > Actinomycetes > Kitasatosporales > Streptomycetaceae > Streptomyces > Streptomyces sp. NPDC001530. The sequence continues at coordinate 202,977 of NZ_JBIAVS010000022.1, read as the reverse complement.
GATCATCCCCACACCCACTCCCTCCCGGACGACCGACTCCCTCAGTGTGCGGGGGACAACCCGCACGGCGGGAGTGGGCGTGCGGGTTGTCCGGTTGCGCGGGCGTAGTGGTGGGGGCGCGCGCCCCCACCAGGGGCGCCCGTAGGGTCTCAGGGCCCCGCGGTTCGGGTGCTCAGGCGATCAGGAAGTCGGCCTGCCCGGACTTGGCGCCCTGGAGGAACGCGATCATCTCGTCCCGGGAGTACACCAGCGCGGGTCCTTCGGGGTCCCTGGACTGACGGAAGGCGACGCTCCCGTCGGGCAGTCGCTTGGCCTCGACACAGCTTCCGCCGTTCGTGCCACTCCAGGGCTTGTGCCAGCCCTCGGTTCCCAGATCGACGGCGGGCATGCCGCTGTAGACGGATCCCATGGATCACAACTCCTTACGCAGTTCACCCAGGATGGCCCTGGTCCGAGCGACCGGTTCCGCCTGCACGGACATCCGGTCCAGTACTTCGAGATAGCTGACGACGTCGTCGGGCCGGTCGACGTAGACCGCGCCGGCGAGGCTCTCGGTGTAGACGACGTCGGGGAGTTCGGAGAAGCCGAAGCGGAAGTGGTGGAAGGGGCCGAAGGCGCCCGGGTGGGCGCCCACCCGGAAGCGCATGATCTGGATCCGGACCTTCGGCATGTCCAGGACCTCGTGCAGCCGGTCGATCTGATCCTGCATCACCTCGGCCCCGCCGACCGGCCGGCGCAGCACCGTCTCGTCGAGAATCGCCCAGATCGCGGGCGCGTCCGGCTTGGCGAGCAGGTCCTGCCGCTTCATCCGCAAGGCGACGCGGCGGGCGATGTCCTCCTTCGACTCGTTGGGAAAGCCGACGCGCATGAGTGCGGTGGCGTAGTCGTGCGTCTGTAACAGGCCTGGAACGTAGTGGGGTTCGTAGAGACGGATGACGCTGGCTTCGCTCTCCAGGCTCACATAGGCGCTGAACCACTCCGGCAGTACGTCGCGGTACTTGTACCACCAGCCCGGCTGGTTGGCCTCCCTGGCCAGGGCGAGGAAGTCGTCGATCTCCGCCACCGGAACCCCGTAGGTGTGCAGCAACTCCCGCACGTACGGGATGCGGAGCCCGACCTCGGCCTTCTCGATCCGGCGGACCGTCAACGGAGTGACCTCGATGGCCCGTGCCGCGTCCTCGAAGGACACTCCCGCCTGCTCCCGCAGCTGTCGCAGCCGTTTCCCGAGAACCATCCGCAGGACGGTGGGTGCGCTGCCGCCAGAGCGGTTCTCGCTCACGTCCTACCTCCCGGAACGGCCGTCACAGCGTGCAGTGTGCCACGCGGTCGCTGACAGAGACAGGGCGATGCGAAACGTTCTGAAATTATCAGAACGCAGGTTGCACGCTGAGTGTGTCGGCCACCATAGTGATCGAGAGACGTGTCGCACATTCAGCGGCGATCACGCTCAACTGTGCTCGGTCGTACGGGACTTGATGTCCCGGCAGATGCGTACGGGTGCAGCCGTACGCGACCGTGAGGCGAGACGGGATGGCCACCGTGACCGACGGACACGCAAGGAACGCCGGCAAGGCCCCCACCGGGGCCAACAAGGTGCTGGCGGCCGCCCTCAAGGAAGCCGGCTGCTCCTACGCCTCACTCGCCCTGCGGGTCAACGAACTGGGCCGCCGTCAGGGCACGGACTCCCACTACGACAAGGCGTCGGTCACCCGCTGGCTCCAGGGCCAGCAACCGCGGGGAACCACACCGGAGTTGATCGCCGCCGTCCTGTCCGAGCGGCTCGGCCGCGCCGTGTCGCCCGCGGACCTCGGCTTTCCCTCCGATCAGCAGCGCCCGGTCGCGAGCAGGGCGCTCGTCTATGGCGAAGACGTGGCAGAAACCCTTCACACCCTGGCGGAACTCGGGTCCACCGACATCTCCCGCCGCAGCCTCCTCGGCTCGGTCCCCTTCGTCGCCGCCGCCCTGACGACCCCTCAACGCGAGTGGCTGCTCTGGCTGTTGGAGCACCAGGACGCCGTCGAACCGGCCCTGGTGGCAAGCGGCGGGCCGGTCGAGCAGGTGCACGCGATGATCGCCATGTTCGACCAGATGGACAACCACTACGGCGGCGGTGGAGTGCGCACCAGCATCGTGCACTACCTCTCCACCGAGGTTGTCCCCCTGCTGCAGCGACGCGGGACGCCGCCGCGCCTGCGCCGCCAGTTGTACGCCGCCGCCGCGCGCCTCGCCGCGATGGCCGGCTGGAGCTCGTACGACGCGGGGGAGTACGGCCTGGCGCAGCGCTATATGACCCAGGCGCTGAGACTGTGCGCCGAGGGCCGCGACCGGGTGCTGGGCGGCCAGATCCTGGCCGGCCTCTCCCATCTGGCCACCAACCTCGGCCGTCCCGACGAGGGGGTGGCCCTGGCCCGCGCCGGGATCGTCACCGCGCAGGGGGCGGGCAGCCCGCTCGGCCTGATGCGCCTGTACGCCATGTCGGCACGCGGACACGCCGCACAGGGCCGCGGAGACGAGGCCTCCGAGGCCCTGCGCCTCGCCGAGCGACAGCTGGGCGCGAGCAAGGGAGCCGCGCAGGAGTCGGTGTGGGTGCGCTATCTCGACCACCACTATCTGCAGGCCGAGTCCGCCCTGTGCTTCCGTGACCTGGGCCTTGCCGCACAGGCGGAGCGCACGGCAAGCGAGTCGCTCAGTGCCAACGCCGACCGGCGCAGGCGCCAGGCCATCAGCCGCTCCGTCCTCGCGACCGCGCATCTCCAGCAGGACCGCCTGGACGAGGCCGTCGGCACCGCGACCCAGGCGCTCGACACCCTCTCCACCGTGCACAGCGAACGGTCGATCCAGGCCCTGCGCGACTTCCGCAGGCGGCTCGAGCCCCGCCGCCACGAGCCCCTTGTGCAGGAGTTCGAGCGCAGGTCGCGTGCCGTGCTGGGGGCGGTGGCATGACCACTGCGGGAGCGCCGGGAGGGTCACGTGTTTCCTTTGGGATCCGTAGTGATGCGTTATTCCAGGCCAAGACCGTCACCGACCGCGCCAGCGGCACCCTGGCCATCCGCAGCGTGGCGGACAAGCTCGAAGCCCGAGCCGTCGTCACCGCAGCCGCCACCGAGACCCGCCGCAGGGACCGGTCCAAGACCGGACCCACCCGGTGCAGGACCACACGCCCCGCGCCCAGGCGACGCGGGGCACCCTCCCCCACCAGACCCCCGGGTCCGGCGGGCCAGCGTCCGGAGGGACACGCTCACACGGGCCGAATGCGGCTGCCCCGCGCAGCCCATCGGCACCAGGGCGTGACGACGATCAGCACACCCACCACCGGCCGACACCGGCCACGCGCGGCGGCACTGGGCGCAGGGTTCCACCTGCACGCCCATGCCACCCCGCCACGATGGGACATCCCATGGCCAGACACCATGTCTTGCATAGGATCGCTTAGCTGATCAGAGACGCTTAGTACCCGTCGGGGGAGGGGGCGTTCTGGGCGCGGTCGACCGGCAGATGGGCGCCGGAGATCCCGCTCGACCAGTCCGACAGCAGGAACGCCACCACGCGGGCGACTTCCTGCGGCGCGACCGGCTCTCCGCCCGGAAGCTCCGCCGCCACGAACTCGGCGAACGCCTCGGGATCCTCCCTGCGCATCCGGTCCCAGCGTCTGCCGGGGATGAGCATCGACCCGGGGGAGACGGCGTTCACCCGGATCCCGTCCGGACCGAGCTCGCGGGCGAGCGAGGCGGCCAGATGGATCTGCGCGGACTTCGCGACCCCGTACTGGGCGTGCGGGCCGGGCTTCCACCCGGAGATCGACGAGATCACCACCACCGAGCCGCCACCCGCCGCCCGCAGATGCGGGACCGCGGCCCGCACCAGCCGCGCCGCATGGCCGACGTTCACTTCCCAGGTAGCCGCCCAGTCCTCGGCGTCCGCCTGCTCGATGCCGCCCCCGCGAGAACCGCCCGCGCAGGCCACCACCCCATCGAGACCGCCGAAACGTTTCGCCGTGTCCGCGACAAATCCATCCAGTGCCTCGGGCTCGGTGACATCGAGCGGCCGGGTGAACAGCGCGGAGTCCATCGACGCGGCCAGCGCCTCCAGATCCCGCGCGGTGCGCGCACAGGTCGCCACCCGCGCGCCCTCGGCGGCCAGCAGGCGCACGATCTGCTCGCCAAGCCCCCGCGTACCACCGGTGACCAGGACGCGTTTGCCGTGCACGCCCGGCCATCCCGTGCCACCGCTCCGGTGCACCGCCGCCCGGCCCCCGCTCGCGTTCCTCACGCGATCGAACATACATCCCATGCCACTACGTGCCTGCAACCGGACAACCCCGATACCCCCTGGTCCGCGCGCAGGTCCGGCGTGTTGGCTGCACGGGCAGCCACCCAGACCGTCCCCCACCCGTGCTGCATCCGAAGGAGGACCGATGACGGCATCCAGGGCGCATCGCCGCGGGCCGTCGCCCTCACCGGCACACGATGTGCACGCGCCGGCGCACGAGGTCCACGCGGCGGGCGACCACGCGCCCGCGGGTCGGGCCCGGCCCGCTGACGCAGCCACGCTCCCCGTGTCACCGCTGACCTCCGTGCCCCCTCTGGCCTCCGTGACTTCCGTGACCCCCGTGACGCCTGTGATGCCCGTGAGCAAAGCCCACCTTCTGCGGACCACGGTCCCCGCTCATCCCTCGCGCGCGGCCGGCGTACGGACCATGCTCAGCGAGCACCTCACGCACCTACGGCTGCCTTCCGAGTACGTCGACAATGCCGTCCTCGCCACGGACGAGCTCTTCGCCAACGCGGTCAGACACGGAAGCCCCGACCCAGGCGACACGATCACCGTCACCATCGAGTGCACCGAGCGCGAGCTGCGCGTGACGGTCGCCGACCGCTCGTCCGCCCTGCCGCGGCTGCGTACGGCGGGCCGCACCGAGGAGTCGGGACGCGGCCTGGCCATCGTCGCCGCGCTGACCGACGACTGGGGGATCGCACCGCCCGACCCGGGCACCACGGGCAAGAAGGTGTGGATCACGCTGGTGCTTCAGGGGATGCCGTGAAGTCTTCCGCGGGGTATCGGGCGCTCGACGGCGGGGCATGGCCGGAGCACGCGGCCGCGCGGCCGATGGTCCCGGAACTCGCGGCGGCTCTCGCATCCGAGCTCGTACGCCGGGCGGACGAGGAGCGGCGCCTGATGCGACAGGCGCAGGCGAACCCCACCCCTCAGTGCCGGTGTGCCATCGGCGAGTGCCGCGAAGCCAACGCCGAGGCCCTCAGGACGATCGTCCGCCGGCACGGCTGGCCGACCGCAGACCTGGTCGGCGCGGCCGCCTCGACGGCAGCCCTGATGATCCTGCTGCACGCATCCGACCTCGACTTCCAGCTCAGGTGCCGCGACCTGATCGCCCAGGCCGCGGCGGACGGACGCTGCCCCGCCCTGCACCACGCCTATATCGCCGACCACTGCGCCGTCGAACAGGGCCGGCCGCAGTTCTACGGCACCCGCGTCAATCCCCTCACGCTTCGCCCGTATCCGATCCGCCGGCCCCAGACCCTCGACGAACGCCGCCGCGACGTCGGCCTGGGCCCGCTCGACGAGCAGCTGCGGACGTTGCGCGACGGTGGATGAGACACCGCGGAACGTGATGTGCAGCACGCGCGGAAATGCCGTCCGCGGCTGCCGGGGAAAGGTTCTGGCTGCGCACGGCTTGATCGCCGATCAAGAAAAGGGAAATCCCTGGCCACGGCATGTTCCGTGCATTTGACACTTCATTGAGAGCACAGATAGGAAACAGCTCTCTGAGGTGGAGAGGTGGACCGTGCGCGAGCCGAACGTGGTCGGGGACTGGCAGGAGTACGACGAGCATGCCGGCCTGCGTGTCCGCGTCCACGGAGTGGAAAAGGCGGAGCCGCCGCGAGGCCGGGACGACGCCGCCGATGGACTCACCTACTTCCGATTTCGGGTGACCGTGGAAAACCGTACGACGGAGCATTTCGGCATCCATCTCGAAGACGGCCAGATCGATATCCGCATCGGCGCCGACGGTGAGAGCGCGTTCCTCGACTGGCGGAACTCACAGTTCATCGAGGGCTACGACGTCTACCCCCTGCGCCGGGCCACAGCGGTCCTCTATGCCGCAGGCTCGGACGCCTTCCTGCACCGCGTGGACATCCAGATCCAGCTGAAGGTCGACGACGAGTGGACCGAGCGCTACCTCTGGGCGGGCGGCATCGACCTGTACGAGACCTCCCCCGACGCGACCACACGGCCCGACTCGGCCAGGGACAGCCTCGCCTGCCAGGTGAGCAACTTCCTGAGGCGGGAAGCGGAGTCGTGAACGCCGCGGAGATCGATCAGAAGCCCCCTAGCGCTCCCCGGCGGGGTTCTGCTCCACCCACTGGATGAGGAGTTGGCGCACGTACGGATTTCCCTCCTGGGCGGCGTGTGCCAGGCGCTCCGCGCCGGCGCGGGCCGCTCGCCAGGCCACCGGGGTGTCCTCGGCGTAGGCGTGGTCGGCGGCGGCCAGGGCGTCGGCCGCCAGGTGGCGGAGCTTCTCGGACAGATCGTCGTCGGCCGCGGCGCGGTATGCCTCGAGGCGCAGGGCCGCCAGGTCCCGAGGGGCGGAAGACAGTGTCGAGGGCTGGGCATAGCCGCTGACGGCGATGACCACGCAGAAGGTGGCCACGTCCCGGCGGCTCTCCCGCTGTCCCTTCGCGATGGCGGGCGCGAGCCACGAAGGGGCTCTCCAGTGGGAGACCCACGTGGCCACGACGAGGGCAACGGCCAGCAGAACGACAGGAATCCAGCCGCCCAGGAACCCGCCGATCGGCCCGAGCACCAGGAAGCAGGCCGCGCTGCCCATCCATATGCGACGGCGACCGAGTCTCAGGTGTCGTGGATCCATGGGGCTCAGTGTCGCAGGGGCAGGGAGGGCGTGATGAGGGGGCGGGTGATTCGCGCGGTCATCATGGGTCTCCTCCAGCCACCCCGCTTCTCGGCCCGCTGCCCTCTTTCCCGCCCGTCCCCGTAGGGCCGGATCACTACACCTTGCGGCCACGCCGCCGTGGGCGTCGACGGCGACGTAGAGATACGCCGTCTCGTCCTCGGGCGTACTGGTCAGCAGGGCACCGGCGTGAGCGAGCACCATGAGGTCGTTGTCGGCGTACGCGATCCGGGCGTCCGGTGCCAGGCGCTGCGCCACCTCATGGGTGGTGTCGGCGGTCGGCAGACCCGTACCGACGTCCAGGAACTGGCGGATGCCCCGGTCCACCGCCGGATACCGGACCGCACGGCCCAGGAAGTGACGACTGGCGCGCGCCACGGCCACCAGGCCGGGCCTGGACGAACCGGCCCGGCCCCTGCCCGGCTCTGCCACCTCAACTCCGCACCGATGCACGACTTTTGGCCACGCGCCACGCCGGACGTCCCGCGCCACGCGCCGCACGCCGGGCCGGGCAGGAGGTGCCGCCCGCACCGCAACGCCGTCCGTCGCCGCGCCCCCTCCGTCCCCCCGGCGCTAACGTGGCGTACATGAGCCGTAAGAGCCGCCGGAAGGCCGGAGCCATCGCGGCGGCGGCCATGCTGGGGCTCGCCGCCGGATGCGGGGGCGACGGCGGCGCCGCTGCCGCGTCCGGGGTACCGACGCCCCACGCGTCGAAGAAGATCACGGTGACGAGTCCGGCCTTCGCGGACAGCGGGACCATCCCGCGCCGCTACACCTGCGACGGTGAGAACGTCTCGCCGTCGCTGGAATTCTCCGGTGTGCCGGACGACGCCGCCGAGCTGGTCGTCCTGGTCGAGGACCCGGACGCCCCGCGGGGCACCTTCGTGCACTGGGTCGTGTGGGGAATCGATCCCCACGAGACGGGGCTCGGCACGGGAGCCGTGCCGAGCGGAGCCGAGCAGGGGCGCAACGGCTTCGGGAAGAGCGGCTACGGCGGGCCCTGCCCACCCAAGGGCAAGCCGCACCGCTACGTCTTCTCGGTGTTCGCCGCTGACGCGAAACCGACCCTCTCCAAGGACGCCTCGGCCGACGACGTCAGGCGCGCGCTCGCCGGACACACCGCTGCATACGGCACGCTGGTCGGCCTCTACGGTCGGTGACCGGGCTCGCATGCCCGCAACGACCCGCGTCGAACGGCCGTCGTCGAACGACGGGCGTCGAATGGCCGGAGATGGCCCTGGCCGCCCGGGACACGCGTACATACGATGCGGTCACTCCCGGTCTTCACGGCTCCTTCACAACCGGGGGTGAGATGCGCTGCGCTTTGTCATGCGCATGTTCTGGCGAGCCACGCTTGATCCAACGCACTGGTCTGCGACGGCTCCCCGCGTACGCGCGGGGCGCCGCACCCCCCATTTCACGGCGGCACACGACCGTGCTGCCGCCGGAACACCAACGCAACGGATTGGAGCACCATGGCTGGTGGGCTGCTTCTGGGTGGCGCTATCGCCGCCCTGTTCGCCTCAGCGCTCCCGACGCAGGACCCGTCCTCCGGGTTCGTCGACCCGCCCCCGGACAAGATCGTCATCAAGGTCGCCACGGTGAACGGCTCCGGCTGTCCCCAGGGGACCGCCGCCGTCGCCGTCTCCCCGGACAACACGGCCTTCACGGTGACCTACAGCGAATACCTCGCCCAGGTCGGAGGCAACTCCGACCCCACCGCGTTCCGCAAGAACTGTCAGCTCAACCTGATCGTCCACGTCCCACAGGGCTTCACGTACGCCATCGCCAGCGCGGACTACCGCGGCTTCGCCGCACTCCAGAGGGGTGCGAGCAGCACCGAGAAGGCCTCGTACTACTTCCAGGGCTCCTCGAACACGGCCGCCATCACCCACCCCTTCAGCGGTCCGTACAACGACAACTGGCAGGCCACGGACACCACCGACTGGGCCCAACTGGTGTGGGCACCCTGCGGTGTTCAGCGGAACTTCAACATCAACACGGAGCTCCGCGTCAACGCGGGAACCTCCGCTCCCGGCAGCACCAGCTTCATGACCATGGACTCGACGGACGGTGACATCAGCACGATCTACCACCTGGCCTGGAAGGAGTGCCCCGCCTCCTGACCCGCTGTCCCGACCCGCACCGCAGGTCCTTGACCGGCTCCGCCGCATCGGAGCCGGTCAAGGCGCCGGCCAAGCTACGGGAGCAGCTTGTCCATGGCCGCGGGTCCTTCCTTCTGCAGCTTGCGCTCGGCCCAGGCGAGGTTCTTCGGGGTGATGTCGCGGCCCGCGGCGAGCACCAGGTCCTCGGCGGTCACGTCGCCGCCGGCGCCGGTGTGCAGGAGCGCGTCGGGGGTCGCCTTGTCGTCGGACGGCGCGGGCGAATCGGGTTGGCTGGTTGACATGATCTCTCCCTCTTCCACCTGACCTGTTCTCACGCTACGGGCATTCCGTGCACCTCGCGCGCGACGCGTCCCGTGCGCAGGCGCAGCTCAGGACGGGCCCCTCGGCGCGAGGGGCCCCGTTCGGGCGTACAACGATGTCGGTCGGCGCCCGCTGAGGTGATGGTGGAGGAACTCGCACCCCCGCGACTGAACGGAGCTTTCCATGCGTATTCGTCTGATCGCCGCTGCCGGGCTGGCGAGCGTGGCCCTGCTGGCCACCGCCGGGACTTCCGCCGCTGCCGACCCCAACCCCGTCGGTGCCGCCATGGACAGTCCCGGAGTCCTGTCCGGCAACGTCATCCAGATCCCCGTCGACCTCGGCCTCAACCTCTGCGGCAACTCTCTCAACGTGTTGAGTCTGCTGAACCCGGCGATGGGCAATGTCTGCATGAACAGCTGATCGCGCCGTGGCGCCGGGCAGGGCCTCCTGCCCGGCGCACGGCCGGGACCTCCGGGCGGCGCCGGTGAGCGGTTTGTTCGAGGGCGGGATGATCCGGGCCGTGAGGTTCGGTTCGGCCATCTCCGGGTCGAACGGGACCATGGGACGGCGGATACGGCCCTGTCCCAGCCGGACGAGATCCTGGTCGACGCCGTCCGGAGTGAGCGCGAGCTTCCAGCCGGCGGACATGTCGAACAGTTCCGGTTCCAGATAGCCGATCTTGACGAGCACGATGTCCGCGCCGCTCGGGTCGAGCGCCAGGTCGGTGAGGCAGTGCTCGTGGTGGTACGGCTTGCGGAGCCCGGTGATGATCACGTACACGCTCCCCACTCGCAGCACGACCTCGGTCCCGGCGTCCCGGTCGCCGTGCCGCACCGCGTGCACCACCCCCGTCATCGTGAGCGGCCCCGCATGCCGGTCGTCCACCTAGGCACCGGCCGTGACCGTGACGGTCGCGCCGACACCCGCCTTCTCCGCGGCCTCGACGGCGTCCGGGCCCGGCAGCGAGGCGTAGATGACCGTCGGGCCGGACGCGTCCTTGAACTCCGGCCGGGCCAGGCCGCGTTCGAGCTCCCAGGTGACCTCCCCGGCGCCGCCCGCGGTCGGGTTCTCGCCGGTGTCGCTGATGAAGTAGGGCCGCGCGTCGGGGGAGGAGGCGACCGACTCGTCGAGGCACGCGTCCAGTGATCCGGTCGGCGCGACGAAGGCGAACGCGCGCCGCGCCTCTCAGAACCCGCGGGCCAGCCGTTCCCGGCCGCCCGACACCCGAGGTGTACGCCGGTGTCGACATCGGCGGCACGACCACCCAGGTCGTGCTCTGCACGGCGGACCTCACCGTGGTCGACAGTGTCGAGGTGCCCACGCCGGCCGCCCGGGGTGGGCGGGCGATGATCCGTGCCGCACTCGACGCGCTCGCTCTGCTCCAGGACCGCGTCCCCTCACGCCTGCTCGGGGTCGGCGTCGGCGCGGCGGGCGTCGTCGACACCCGTACCGAGCACACCCTCGTGGCGAGCGACTCCTTCACGGCCTGGGCCGGATTCCCGGTGACGGCGACGATCGAGCAAGCGCTCGGCGCATCGGCCTTCCTCGACAACGACGTCAACGCGTTCCTTCGCGGAGAGGTGGCGAAGGGCGCCGTCGCGGGCGAACGGCATGTCCTCGGAATGACGCTCGGCACCGGAGCCGGCGGCGCGCTGTGGATGAACGGCGCGCTCCTCGACGGCCCGCACGGCGCCGCGGGCGAGACCGGGCACATGCTGGGGCTTCGGCGACCTCCCGTGCACCTGCGGCGGCCGCGGCCATCTGGCGACGCTCGCCTCGGGCTGCTCCATCACGACGCGGTACGGCGAGCGGACGGGACGGAGCCTCACCGCACAGGTGTCGCCGAAGCGGCGGCCGAGGGGGATGCCGCGGCGCTCGCCGTGTTCGAGGTGGTGGGCGCGGGGGTGGCCCGCGGGATCCTGATCACGGCGGGCCTGGCGGGCCTCACGACCTTCGTCATCGGCGGCGGTGTCAGCGGGGCGTGGCAGCTCCTCGAACCGCCGATCCTGGCCGCACTCGCCGCCGAGCCGCCCGTCAGCGGGCAGCCGATCCGGGTCGTACGGGCCAGTGTTGGCAGCCGCGGTGTCGCGCTCGGCGCCGCGTCGCGTGCGCGGACGGAACTCGGCGCGGTGACACCGGTGTAGCGGGCCGTCTGTCCTGCCCTCCAACGTCGCCTTCTGGACGGGGAGTTGACGACTGACGTCCATTCATTGGTCTGTACATGACCACTGTGACGGGCCAGACTGTGCGCCGAAACAGACACCCCCACCGAGGAGCAGACCCCATGCGCATGCCCGCACGGCAACGTTGTCACGCGGTTCTGTCCGGTCTCGTCACGCTCGCCATGGCCGCCGTCCTGTCCGTCGCCACCACATCGCCCGCCACGGCCGCCGACACCTGGAACGAGGTGGGCTCGGACCGCGCCGACCCGCTGACCGAGAGCCAGGGCCTGACCTCGGTCGAGGTCCCCGCCGGAAGTGCCAACCGCTATACGGGCATCGGCACGATCCCCTCCAGCGTCAGCAGCCGCGGCTGGAACCACGTCGGTGACCCGGACGCCTCCTACGACGGCTACTACATCGAGCCGTACCAGAGCGACTCCGGCAGCTCGAAGATGTTCCGGGTGCAGGCCCCCGGCGGCGGCTGGTCGGAGTACGTCCACGCGCTCAGCGCGGGGGAGGCGCTGAACAACTCGTTCGTCACCATCGCACCGAGCGGCACGTGGATGGTGTCCGGCGAGTACGGCACGATGAGCCGGCTGCTCGTCTTCCCGACCCCCGGAGTGAACCCCGGCACGTCGCCCTCGGCGAACCTCCCGCAGGCGTCCACCATCAACCTCGACCACGCCGTACGCGACGTACAGGGCTGCGACTTCGTCACCGCGACCCGGCTGCTGTGCTCGTCCGACGATCCGGCGGGCACCCTCTTCGGCATCACCAAGCCGCTGCTGCAGATCGACCTGTCCGGCGAGCCGAACGGTACCGCGGACGTGACCGGCCATGTCACCGCCCTGCGCCAACTCCCGCTGCGCAGCTCCTGCTCGGGCACCTTCGAGGCGGAGGGCATCGACTACGACCGGCGCACCGGCACCCTGCGCGTGATCGTCGTGTCGCCGGGCTTCTGTGTCCTCACCGACAGCAAGACCTATCGGTTCACGAGGAGTTGAGCGCACACCTCGGCGCGACTCGAGGATCGACCGGGCGTAGGCGCTCGACGCGGGTAGGTCTAAGGTCGGAAGCAGAACCAGAGTGATGGGGGGCGGCCGACTGTGGTGGAGGACGAGGCCGTGATCGGCTGCACGGGGGAACTGCTCATCGGAACGCGTGGATCCGCCGGTCCCGGCGAGATCCTGGTGCGGATCAGAGGCGGCTCCGAGACCTTCCTCGCCTGGTCTACGGAGCCCCTGCCGATGGGGGCCGCCGTGCTGGTGATCGAGTCCCGCGGATGTCGTGAGGTCGACGTCATCAAGTGGGCCGATCCGCTGGAGGCGTTGGGCGGCGATCCCGCCGACGCAGGCTGAGGAGGACAAGGATGTTCGGTTACCGCGTACCCGCCCCCGACGAGGCGATGCTGATCTCGGGTGGCAGGCGGGGACTGGGGGGCGCCCCGTTCCGGGTGGTGACGGGGCACGGCAAGTTCGTGCTCCCCATCTTCCGCAAGACCCGCTTCCTCACCCTGTCGATGTGCGAGTCCGAAGTCACCGAGACCTGTGTCACCAAGCAGGGCATCTCGCTGCACGTCCGCGCCGTCATCGCGTTCAAGGTCGGCAACGACACCGAGAGCATCATCAACGCGGGCCAGCGGTTCCTCTCCGACCAGGACCAGATGTCGGTGCTGACCGGCCGAATCTTCGCCGGCCATCTGCGCGCCATCATCGGCTCGATGACCGTCGAGGAGATCGTCACCGAACGGCAGAAACTGGCCGCCGAGGTCCTCGACACCTCGAAGACCGAGATGGCCAAGATCGGCCTGATCGTCGACTCGCTGCAGATCCAGTCGATCGACGACGGCGACACCGGCTACATCGACGCCATGTCCGCACCGCACAAGGCGGCCATCCAGCGTCAGGCCCAGATCGCCCAGGCGCAGGCCACCCAGGCCTCGGTCGAGGCGGAGCAGGTGGCGGCACGCAATCAGGCCGAGTACGCCCGGCAGACCGCGATCGTAAAGGCGGAGTACTCGGCCGAGGTGGACCGCGCCCAGGCGCAGGCCGCCCAGGCCGGGCCGCTGGCACAGGCCCACGCCCAGCAGGAGGTGCTCGCCGCCCAGACCGAACTGGCCCAGCGCCAGGCCAAGTTGCGCCAGCAGCAGCTGGTGGCCGAGATCGTGAAGCCCGCCGAGGCGGAGGCCGAGCGGATCAAGGTGCTCGCCATCGCCGAGGCGGAACGCATGAAGATCCAGGCCGAGGCCGCGGCGTCGTACGACCGTGTCGCACTCGACCGGATGCTGATCGACCAGCTTCCGCTGATCGTGAAGGAAGCGGCGGGCGGCCTCGCCGGAGCCAACGTCAACGTGCTGAACGGCGCGGACGGCCTCGGCGAGATCGCGGCAGGCCTGGTCGCCCAGGGCCTGACGATCCTGGACTCGGTCCGGCAGAACCTGAACGGCCAGAACTCCGAAGGCCGCTCCGAGAAGGCCGGCGGCCCGCTGGAGCTGCAGGGTTACCTGCCGACGCAGGAGAAGGACACCGACGAGGACAAGCCGGAGGAGGGGCCGTCCTTGTCGAGGTGAGCTGCGCGGAGGCGGCTGTCCTCGCCCGCGGGCAACGACTGTCCTCGCCCGCGCCGTGCCGGGCGAGGACACCGAGGACAGGGTCGTCCGGCAGCTGCCCGCGAGCACCAAGGGACTCGTCGCGGACGGTTCATGGCTCTACGGCGCCGGAGCGCCGGACATCGCGGGCGGCGGGCCCCCTTCGGCGCCGCCATCGACGAGTGACCCGCGCCGCGGCGGCGTGAATCCGGCCGCCGTCCCGCCCGGACGGCGGCCGTCACACGGCAGCGGCGGAACACGGCCGTCGGTTCCAAACCGCTGTGGTGCCGCTCCCCTCAGGACCCAACCACCCTAGAATCAGCGGCAGTTGATCGCTTCATCCGGCCCGCCCCAGGAGGAGCGCATGCCCCGGACACCCTCGCGACGCACCGCACTGCACGGCCTCGCGGCCACCGGCGCCGCGGTGATCGGGTTCGACCCCTTCACCCGCGGTTGGGCGGTCACCGCGTCCGATCGGCCACTGGCCGAACTCCCGCCGCTGGACGGGACCGTGCACACGGATGAGGCATCGCTGGGCGCCGCCGCCGACGACTTCGGGCACATCGTCCATCGGCGTCCGGCCGCGGTCCTGCGACCGGGATCCGTCAGGGACGTCGTCGCGATGATCCGCTTCTGCAACGCACACGGATTGTCCGTCGCCCCACGTGGCCAGGGCCACGCCACTCAAGGCCAGGCGCAGGTCGACGGCGGCCTGGTCATAGAGACCGCACCACTCGCGGCCATCGGTGCGGTCGGAGCACGGAGTTCGACGGTCACGGTCGGGGCGGGCGCCAAGTGGAGCGACGTGGCCAAGGCCACCCTCGCCCACGGCCTCACCCCGCCCACCCTCACCGACTACCTCGAACTCTCCGTCGGCGGCACCCTGTCGGTCGGCGGTCTCGGCGGCCAGACCCACCGCCAGGGCGCCCAGGTCGACAACGTCACCGAACTGCAAGTCGTCACTGGTGCGGGCGAGTTCGTCCGCTGCTCCCCGACCCGGCACCATGACCTGTTTTGCGCCGTGCTCGCCGGACTCGGCCAGTGCGCGGTCGTCGTCGGCGCCACCCTGCGTCTGGTGCCCGCGCCCCAGACCGTGCGCCACTACCTCCTCCCGTACGACGACCTGCGCACCTTCCTCGACGACCAGCGAGTGCTCGTACGGGAAGGCCGTTTCGCCTATGTCGAGGGCCAGGTCACCACCGACGCCGACGGAGTCTTCCGCAGCTACCTCCTCGAAGCCGTCGCCTACGGCCCTCCCGTCGGTCCCACCCCCGACGACGGCGCACTGCTGCGCGGACTGCGTCACAACCCGTCCGGCGCACAGACGTCCGACCTCGCGTACTACGACTTCCTCGACCGGCTCGCCCCCGGCGTCGAGGCCCTGAAGGAAGCGGGCCTCTGGTCGTACGCCCACCCCTGGCTCAATCTGCTGCTGCCCGGACGCTCGGCCGTCGCGCTCGCCGGAGCCGTGCTGGACGACCTCACCTCCGCCGACCTCGGCCCGGGCGTCGTCCTGCTCTACCCGCTGCTGCGCGAGCGACTGCACACACCGCTGCTGCGCATGCCCGACGACCCCGTGCCGTACCTGCTCGCCGTCCTGCGCACGACCCCGCCCGAGGACACCGCGACCATCGACCGTCTCCTCGCCGCCAACCGCACCGCCTACGACACGGTCCATGCGGCCGGCGGCACCCACTACCCGGTCGGCTCCGTCCCCTTCGGCCCGGCGGACTGGCGCGAGCACTTCGGCTCCGCCTGGCCCGAACTGGCCGCTGCCCGGCACACCTACGACGCGCATGGAATTCTCGTACCGGGACAGGGCATCTTCTGACGGCACACAGCCTCTCGGCGGCGGCCAGTGGCTCACCGGCGCTGCGGTTCGCTGCCCACGATCGGTACCGACGGCTTGCCGTCCACCCCGACGGGGACGTCGCCGGCGAGCATCACACGGTGCATGACCCGGGGGTGGTCGACATGCGCCGTGTCACTGGGCGCCAGATGGATCGTGGCCCGGTTGTCCCAAAAGGCCACGCTGCCCGGCTCCCACCGGAACCGCACCGTGTACTCGGGCCGGGTCGCCTGTTCCAGCAGCATCTCCAGGAGCGCCCGGCTCTCCGCGCGGGACACCCCGAGGATCTGCTCGACGTAGTAGCCGTTGACGAACAGCACCCGCTCGCCCGTCTCCGGGTGCACCCGCACCAGCGGGTGGTCGGAGGCGATCTGATGGTCCAGCAGATGGCGTACGTACGCGTCGTCGCCGGGCCGCGCCTGATACCCGACCCCCAGCCGGTGCTCGGCGCGCAGGCCGTCCACGAAGTCGCGCACGGGCTCCGACAACCCCGCATAGGCCACGGCCAGGTTCGACCAGGTGGTGTCACCGCCGTACGGGGGCACGGTCTCGGCGCGCAGGATGGTCGCGGCCGGCGGATCGACCCGGGCGCCGTGGTCGCAGTGCCAGCCCCGCAGCAGCGAATGGCGGCGCCGTCGCAGCCACTCCTCGTGGTCCATGCCGTAACGGCCGCCGAGTTCCAGCCGGTCGGCGGTCGTCTCGACCTCGGGGAAGTCCCGGGGCGACGCACTGCCGCGTGACCGCAGGCGGACCGGTTCGCCGAACCGCCGGGCGAACGCGACATGCGAGGAGTGGTCCAGCCGCTGGCCCCGGAAGAACACCACCTTCCAGCGCAACACCGCCGCCCGGATCGCGGCGACGACCTCGTCCGCCAACTCCTCGGCCAGGTCGACTCCGGTGATCTCGGCGCCGATGTGGCCGGCGACCGGCTTCACTTCGAGACGGGTGACCTGGTCTGTCATCTGGGCTCCGTTGATCGTGCTGTCGGCTCGTCGGGGTCCAGCATGACCGTTGGGCCCGCCTCACGACAGAGCGCACCGCGGTGGCCGACGCACGGGAGGCGCGGCGTACACACGGGGTGTGCCCCGCGTCGCGGACCTGCCCGGTCGCACGCCCTGCCGGAGCCCGGAAGAGGTGTCGAAAATGAAGCGCAGTGAACGGGACCCGCCCACCATCCGCGAAGGGGCGGGCCCGTTCACGTGGGCGCTCCGCTGTGTCGTGCGTGCGTCAGCTCCGATGGTCGCGCAGTGCGGCCAGGGCGCGGTCGGCGTGCGCGCTCATCCGCAACTCGCTGCGGACCACCTCCAGGACCGTGCGGTCCTGAGCGATGACGAAGGTGACCCGCTTGGTGGGAGCCAGGGAGAAGCCGCGCTTCACCCCGAACCGCTCACGGATGGCTCCGTCGGTGTCGGACAGCAGCGGGAACCCGAGCGTGTGCCGCCCGGCGAACTCCTGCTGCCGGTCGACGGGATCACCGCTGATCCCCACCGGCTGCCCACCGGCGGCGGCGAACTCGGCGGCCAGATCACGGAAGTGGCAGGCTTCGGCGGTGCAGCCGGGGGTGAGGGCGGCGGGATAGAAGAACAGCACCACCGGCCCGTCGCCGAGCAGTTCGGACAGGCTCCGGCTCGCCCCGGTCTCGTCCGGCAGCGCGAAGTCCTCGACGGTGTCGCCCACGTTGACCCGAGACGTCATGACCGGCCCTCCCCGCTTCGGGCGACACCGCGCGCCCACAGCACGAGCGGCAGCTGCAGCGGCAGCCGCGCGAAAGCCGCGGCCTTGAGCGGCGCCGGACGTTCGCGCCAGTCCACGGCCATCTTGATGTTGGCGGGGAACACGCCGACGAAGAAGGCGGCGGTGGCCAGCCCGGCGACCCGCCGGGTACGCGGCAGCGCCACCCCCGCCGCCAGCGCCAGTTCGGCGGCACCGCTCGCATAGGTCCAGGTCCGCGGCGACCCCGGCAGAGCACGCGGGATGGTCGCGTCGTACTGCCGTGGCGCGACGAAGTGGGTGATGCCCGCGGCGGCCAACAGGCCGGCGAGCAACAAGGGCGAGCGTTCGGACCGTGGCACGGTTCCTCCTCTGGGGGCCTGTCGCGCGATATTACTGGACGGTAAAGGGCGGCGGCGCAGATCCCGGCGTACAGCCCGAACGCATCTGCCGCTGGGCAAACCACCTCGTACGGCCTGGTCGGGGCTCTTGTGAACGCGGCTCCGCATCTGGCGCCGCCATGTCGCCGAATTGACGCGGGAGTTGGGAGCCGTGTCCCGATTCCCGGCCGGAGTGCACGCCGTCGGACTGGGCCTGCTCACACCGGAATCCGGCGCGGCAGCGCCCGGGTCGCGGCTGTGGTGCAACCGTGCTATTCGCGCCGGAGAAGTGCGTCCATCGTCGCCTCCAGGTACACGGGGAACTCCTCGGGCGAGGGCAGTGCGGACGGCACGGCGTGGCCGAGTTGGGTGTGTCCCAGATAGAAGCTGTACGCCATCAGCCCGCGCCGCCGCGCCTCGTCCTCGGCGAAGCCGACCTCGGTGAAGAGCCCGGCCAGGTAGCTGATCCGGCGCTCGGTGACCTGCCGCAGCGCGGCGGCGACGCGGGGGTGGTCGGTGCTGGCGAGCAGCGAGGTCTCGAGCGGATCGGCGGTGGCCGGCTTCGTGACCTCGATGAACAGTCTGCGCAGACGCGTCTCCGGGTCCGGCTCGGTCTCCACCGCCGCGATGATCTCCTCGGTGTTCGCCTCGACCCAGCGGGCGAGCGCCGCCTCGATCAACGCCTCGCGATTGCCGAAGTGCCAGTAGAAGCTGCCCTTGGTAGCGCCGAGGCGGGCGGCGAGCGGCTCGACCGCCACCGCCGCGAGGCCGCCACCTTCCCGGATGGCGGCGAGCGCGGCATCCGCCCAGTCGCGGGCGCTGAGCCTGGCCCTCTTGGTCTGTTGCCGTTGCCCCATGTCCATACGCTACCGTATGGTTTTCCATACGCCAGCGTATGGAGGTACGCGATGCTCAAGGACAGGCCCGTAGCGGTGGGGTTTCCCGAAGGCGCCCGGCTGATCAGGACAGCCGTGGACCGGCCCGACTATCAGGACGCGTACGCCATGGAGCTGCGGCCCGGAATGCCGCGCGATCCGGCGGCCTGGACGGGCATCCTGCGTGACGCCTTCCCGGTCACGGCGCGGCAGGACGGCGAGGTGCTCATGGACGTGAGAACGGCCGGTCTCGATGCCTGGGCCTCGATCGTCGTCGACGAGAAGCACGTCACTCTCTGCACCTCGGTGAAGATGAACGCGTGGCGCTCCAGGCTCTACTGGGGCGTCGTGAAAAGGTTTCACCCCCTCATGGCCCGCGCCATGATGGTCCGCACCCACCGCAAGCTCGCTCTCGCTGCACAGAGGGCCGCGTAGATACCTGAAAGCGCGTCAGCTTGCCCCAACTCCTCCGTAGGAACCCCGGTGACGTCGGGTGGACCTCACCGGGTGTCCGAGCGCTGAGACCGTGACGGGCAACCGGCGCCGCCCTCAACCCGCTCGTCGCCCCGCCCCGGGCCCGCAGCGGCTGGAAGGTACTGCCCGCCCGGGTCGGCGCGATGTGCGCGGTCGAGCTGCAAAAGCTCCGCCACGACCGCACCGAGCTGTACACCCGGGCGGTCCAGCCGGCGCTCTGGCTGCTGATCTTCGGCGAGACGTTCACCCGGATCAGGGCGATACCCACCGGCGGCATCCCCTACCTCGACTACCTCGCACCCGGCATCATCGCCCAGTCCGCGATGTTCATCGCCATCTTCTACGGCATCATGATCATCTGGGAGCGGGACGCCGGGATCCTCACCAAGCTCCTTGTCACACCGACTCCGCGCTCGGCGCTCATCACCGGCAAGGCCTTCGCCGCCGGGGTGAAGGCGCTGATCCAAGCGGTCGTGGTCGTCGTCATCGCCGCGCTGCTCGGGGTGGCGATGACCTGGAATCCACTGCGGCTCCTCGGCGTCGCGGTGGCCGTCGTCCTCGGTTCGGCGTTCTTCTCCTGCCTCTCTATGACGATCGCGGGCATCGTGCTCACCCGGGACCGACTGATGGGCATCGGCCAGGCCATCACGATGCCGTTGTTCTTCGGCTCCAACGCCCTGTATCCGGTGGACGTCATGCCCGGCTGGCTCCAGACCATCAGCAAGATCAACCCGCTCAGCTACCAGGTGGACGCGCTGCGCGGCCTTCTGCTCGGCACGCCCGCCCATCTGGCCCTCGACTACGGGGTCCTCGTGCCGGCCGCGGCCCTCGGCATCCTCTCCGCCTCGTCCCTGCTGGGCCGCCTGGCCCGCTGAGCCCGTGACTGCCCCGCCCGGGAGGGGTGATCGATTGGTGGGGCCAGGAGCGCAGGTCTAACGTCGATGGAGTGAGCGTCCGCGTTCACCGCTGACCTGAGGCACAGGGCCATCCCATGACGGCCGCTGACGCGTCATCCTCCGAGTCTGCCGAGTCCCCGGAGCGGGGCCGAGGCAGTGGTATCGCGCTCCTCGTCATCGCCTCGTGCCAGCTGATGGTGGTCCTCGACATCACCATCGTCAACATCGCCCTTCCACACATCCAGACCTCGCTCGGCTTCTCGACCGAGAACCTGTCATGGGTGATCAACGCCTACACGCTGACCTTCGGCGGTCTGCTCCTGCTCGGCGGGCGCTCCGGCGACATCCTCGGCCGCCGCAGGGTCTTCATGTTCGGCGTGCTGCTCTTCGTGTTCGCCTCTCTGCTCGGCGGACTCTCCCAGGAGTCCTGGCAGTTGCTCGCGGCGCGTTCGCTGCAGGGCGTCGGCGGTGCCATCGCCTCGCCCACCGCCCTCTCGCTCATCACCACGACCTTCCGTGAAGGGCCTGAGCGCAACAGGGCGTTCGGCGTGTTCGCCGCCGTCTCGGCCGGCGGCAGCGCGATCGGGCTGCTCGCGGGCGGCGTTCTCGTGGAGTGGCTCGACTGGCGCTGGATCTTCTTCGTCAACATCCCCATCGGCCTGCTGATCGTGCTCGCCACACCCCGCCACATCCAGGAGTCCGCTCGCCACCCGGGCCGCTTCGACTTCCTGGGCGCGCTCACCTCCACTCTGGGCATGGTGCTGCTCGTCTACGGCTTCATCCGTGCCTCGGAGGAAGGCTGGAGCGACACGGTGACCCTCGCGTCCTTCGCGGCGGCACTGGTGTTCCTCGCCGTGTTCCTCACCGTCGAACGCCGGTCGAGGCAGCCCATCACTCCGCTGTGGTTGTTCCACGACCGCAACCGCGCCGGCGTCTACGCGATGATGCTGAGCCTGGCCGCGGCGATGTTCGGGATGTTCTTCTTCCTGACCCTCTTCGTGCAGAACATCCTGGGCTTCAGTCCGCTGCGGGCCGGTTTCGCCTTCCTGCCGGTGAGCGCGATCATCGCGATCGGTGCGGGATTCGCCTCGCAACTGCTGCCCAAGTGGGGCCCCAAGCCCTTCATGGTGGTGGGCGCGACCCTGGCCGCCGTGGGACTCGGCTGGCTGACGATGACCGATGTCCACAGCACGTATCCGGGCAGCATTCTCGGCCCCACCCTGGTCTTCGGCTTCGGCATGGGCTTGCAGTTCGTGTCGCTGACGCTGATGGCGGTGTCGGGGGTGGAGCCACACGAGGCGGGCGCGGCGTCCGGCGTCCTCAACGCCACCCAGCAGGTCGGAGGATCGATCGGCCTGTCCGTGCTGGTGACGGTCTTCGGTACGGCCAGCCGCAACGAGGCCACGGATCAGGTCCGCGCGTTCCTGGCGGAGGCGACCCCCGCCCAGCGGCTCGAGTTCCGCCGGACCGGCAAGCTCCCGGCGCCGTGGAGCGACCAGGTCCTGACATCGGGCATATCGAGTGCGTTCGTCGTCGCCGCCGCCTTCGCCGTCTTCGCCGCGCTGATCGCCCTGACCGTCATCCAGGTGCGCCCCTCCGACCGGGAGCGTCTCCAGGGTGGCCCCGCCCTTCCCGGCGTACCCGCAGAGGACGCCTCGGACGAGGTGAGCGAGACGGCTCGCGCGGCGCCGGTGGGGGAGTCGGACGGGGGTGAGGATCCACCCGATGACGGCTGAGCGCGGACGTCCCGCACCGGGCTCAGGGCGGGTGCTGCTCGGGCGCTCAGGGCAGGGGCTGCTCGACAGCTCAGGGCAGGGGCTGCTCGGCCCAGATCACCTTGCCGGCGGGGGTGTAGCGGGTGCCCCAGCGTTCGGCGAGTTGCGCGACCAGGAACAGACCGCGTCCGCCCTCGTCCGTGGTGGCCGCGTAGCGCAGATGGGGTGAGGTGTTGCTGCCGTCGAACACCTCGCAGATCAGGCTTCGGTCGTGCAGCACACGGACCCCGATGGGGCCGCTGCCGTAGCGGATCGCGTTGGTGACCAGCTCGCTGAGGATCAGCTCGGTGGTGAACTCCATCTCCTCCAGACCCCACTCGGCCAGCCGCCGGGTGACCGACGCGCGCACCTCGCCGACGGCGGCGGGGTCGGACGGCACCTGCCACTCGGCGATCCGGTCGGCACCGAGCGCCTGGGTGCGGGCGACGATCAGGGCGATGTCGTCGCTCGGCCGGGCCGGGAGGAGGGTGTCGAGGACGGCCCGGCAGGTGTCCTCCGGCGACCGGTCGGCCCCTTCGAGGGCGGTGCGCAGCAGCTCGAGCCCGGCGTCGATGTCCCGTTCCCGGTCCTCGACGAGCCCGTCCGTGTACAGCACCAGCCGGCTGCCCTCCTCCAGGTCGAGCTCGGCCGTCTCGAACGGGAGGCCGCCCAGCCCGAGCGGCGGACCGGCGGGGACCTCGGGGAACTCGACGCTTCCGTCGGGACGCACCAGGGCTGGCGGCGGGTGGCCAGCCCGCGCCACGGTGCAGCGCCGGGAGGCCGGGTCGTAGATGGCGTACAGGCAGGTGGCGCCGGTGACGGCAGCTCTGCCCTCCTCCGCCTCCTCGTCCTGGTCGATGCGGCCGACCAGTTCGTCCAGCAGCCCGAGGAGTTCGTCGGGCGGCAGGTCCAGCGCGGAGAAGTTGTGGACCGCCGTACGCAGCCGCCCCATCGTCGCCGCGGCGTGCAGCCCGTGGCCGACCACGTCGCCCACGACGACCGCGACACGGGCGCCGGGCAATGGCAGGACGTCGAACCAGTCCCCGCCGACCCCCGCCTGCGCGGGAAGGTAGCGGTACGCGATGTCCAAGGCGCTCTGCTCGGGCAGGTTGCGCGGCAGCAGACTGCGCTGCAGCGTCACCGCCATGGTGTGCTCGCGGGTGTAGCGGCGCGCGTTGTCGATGGAGACCGCCGCCCGGGCAACCAGCTCCTCGGCCAGGGCCAGATCCTCCGTATCGAAGGGTTCGGGCTTCTCGGAGCGCCAGAAGTTGACCAGGCCCATTACCAGGGGGCCCACCCGCAGGGGGGCGGCGATCAGTGAGTGGATCCCGTAGTCCACGACCTGGGCGGTGCGCCGGAGGTCCTGTGCCAGCCATCCCGGGGCGTCGCCGAGGGCGGGCTCGACGACGGCCTGGCCGGTGCGCAGGCTGTGGGCCTGAGGGGAGGTGGGGACGAATACGATGTGCTCGCCCACCGGATAGAGCGGGGCGTCCTTGCGGATGCCGCCGGACGCCGTGCGGCGCAGATCGGTGCTCGCGTCCGGCTCCTGCCCGTTCAGCACGGCGTCGGCCAGATCCACGGTGACGAAGTCCGCGAACCGCGGGACGGCCACCTCCGCCAGTTCTTCGGCGGTACGCGTCACGTCCAGGCTCGTGCCGATGCCCACCCCGGCGTCGTACAAGAGTTTGAGTCGCTCCCGTGCCACCTCGGCCCGGCCGGACAGCGCGCGCAGTTCGGTCGAGTCGCGCAGCGTCGCGGCGCTGCCGGCCGGGCCGCCCTTGAGGTCCGTGGGCCGTTGGTTGATGGCCAGCAGCCGGTCGCCCACCAGGTGCACCTCGTCGGTGGCAACGCGTCCCGAGGCCAGCAGGTCGGCGGTGCCCGAGTCGAGACCGAGGTCGAGGACGTCCCGCCCCTCGGCGTCCTCGGGCAGATCGAGCAGTCGGATCGCCTCGTCGTTGGCGAGCAGCAGCCGTCTCTCGCCGCTGACGATGATCACTCCCTCGCGGACGGCGTGCAGCACCGCGTCGTGGTGTTCGTACATGCGGGTCATCTCGTAGGGGCCCAGGCCCCGGGTCTGGCGCAGCAGGCGCCTGCTCACGAGGGCCGTGCCGCCCGTGGCCAGGGCGAGCGCGACGCCCGCGGTGGAGAGCAGGAGCGGCAGCTGCCGGTCCGCGACACCGCCCACATTGGCGGTGGTGATCCCGGCCGACACCATTCCCACGACCTTGCCGTCGGGCGCCTTGATGGGGACGGTGGCCTGCACCAGTGGACCGATGGTTCCCGTGATCTCCTCGACGACGGTGTGACCGGCCAGCACGGGTGCCGTGTTCCCGACGAACTTCTTTCCGATCCGGTCCGGCTTGGGGTGGGTGTAGCGGATCGCGTCGGTGTTGAGTACGACGATGAAGTCCACCTCGGAGGCCTTGCGGGCGGCCTCGGCCCGCGGCTGAAGGATCGCCGTGGGGTTCGGGGCGCTGAGTGCCGCTCGGGTGCCCGGCGCGTTGGCGAAGGTCTCGGCGACGGCGAGTGAACGGTTGCGGGCCTCCTGGGTGCTGTCGTGTCGCACCTGGAGCACCAGCGCCACCACCGCTGACACCACCAGGAGCAGCACGATGACCACTTGCAGGACGAATACCTGTCCGGCGACGCTGCGCCGGCTCAGCGCCGACCGGGGCCCGGCGGACAGGCCGAGTCGGTGCTTGCCTCCGTGCGGCCCACGCTGATCGAGGGGTGTCTTGAGGCCGCGGGTCGACTGAGCCCGTGATCGACCCAATAGTCCGACCATGTGCCTATGTCTACACTGCTCGGCGCCCGGAGGCGAGGGGCGTCACACATGGTGAACGACCGCGGCCTCGGTCGCGTACCCGGTCCCCCTGTTCACGCCATCGGCGGAAGCTGCCGATGCGGGGATCTGGCCGCATCATGGAGGGGTATCGATTTACCCGCATTTATGTACCGAGCGCGGGAGGGCGTCATGAACCACCCGGACTTCTACCGGCTGACCTTCACCCACCCCGGATCGGGTACCGGCGTCGTGACGGACGAAGTGGTCGTCGAAAAGACCGATGCCCTCGGACCGGGCGGCAACCCGGTGTACTGCGATCCCACCGGCATACTTCGTGCCGAGATCAGCCCGACGGGAGAGGTGCGGATGCTGGCCAGCGGTGCGTACCAGTCGCCGCTCAGCCCCTCCGCAGAACCGATTCCCTGACGACGCGCGCGCTTTCGGGCGCCGACTGGTCGGTGTCCCGCAGCTCCCGGACGAAGCGAAGACCCGGGCGGCCGTTCAGCTGGATGTCACCGGCGGGCACGAATCCCGTACGGGCCAGCACGGCTCGCGAGCCGGCGTTGTCGAGCGTCGTGACGGCCCGCAGGGTGCGCAGGCCGTACTCCGCGACGGCCAGGGCGCAGACCTCACGCACGGCGGCCGTCGCGAGCCCCTGCCCTGCGGCCCGCTCGGCGATCCGATACCCCAGTTCGGCCGAACCGTCCGCCACGCCGATCAGGTTGACCCGCCCCAGCACCGCACCGCTGCCGTCCACCACGAGATGGAAGAAGTGCAGCCCCGCCGCCTGGTCGGCCAGCAGCTCCCGATGCCGTGCGTCGAAGTCGGCGAAGTACGCGTCGCCGCGGTCGGGAATCGACGCGGCGAAGTACTCCCGATTCTCCCGCTCGAACGCGAGAAGCGCCGGGGCGTGGTCGAGGCGGAGGCGTTCGAGTCGAGGCATCCCGCAATGCTATGCACCCTCCGGCGGACGGTGCCACCCCTGCCCGTTCCCCGCAGCCGTCCCGACCAAGTCACCTTCCCGCGCGCGGTGTTCGTGCACGAGCTGACGGCGATGACGCTCTCGCCCACCACCGAGGGACCCGGTGGCCGTGGTCGCCGGCGGCAACTACGACTCGACGATATGGCGCAGATAGGCGTGTGGGTCGGCGAGATAGCGTCGCCAGTGGTCCACGACGCCGAGCTCCCGCCAGGCGACCCTGCGCATGCCGTGCTCGCCGACCTCGATGATGTCCGCGCCCGGCAGGGCGGTCAGCAGCGGGGAGTGCGTGGCGCAGACGACCTGGCCGCCCTCCTTGGCCAACCGGTCGATGTGCCCGACCAGTTCGAGGCACGAGGAGAACGAGAGCGCCGCCTCCGGCTCGTCCAGGACATACAGGCCGGCGTGCAGGAACTTCCCGCGGAAGGCCGCGAGAAAGCCCTCGCCGTGACTGACCGAGTCCGGCGCGAACCCCTCCCTGCCCAGCGCGTCCAGTGCCGTTTCGGCCCGCAGGAAGAAGCCCTTGCGGGCCGACCAGCTGGTGACCATGCGGCGCCCGCGCGGGGCCGCATCGAACCTCATCCGCTCACCGAGCGCCGACTTGCCTCGAGGGGACGCGTATCGCCAGTCGTGGGAGCCCCCGTAGGAGTCCAGGCCGAACCCCTCGGCCAGCGCCTCGACCAGGGTCGACTTCCCCGAACCGTTCTCGCCGACCAGGAAGGTCACCGGTGCGGTGAAGCGCAGCCCTTCGTCGAGCAGCTGCCGGACGCAGGGCACCGACCAGGGCCAGGCGTCTTCGTCGTACGAGGAGCGGTGGGCGTACGCGCGTTCGACAATCACGCGACCAGTGTCACCCAGGAGTGCCGCGGAGGACGTACACGACGTCATACGGAGGGTCGTCCGCGCGGGGGCCTGTCGATTCGGCCGGCGGTCGTTCGTTCGGGTAGTGGGACGCCGGCGTCGTGCCGGTGCGGGACGAAGGCTGTGATGAGGATGAACGAGGTACGGACGTTGATCGGCGGACGGGGACTGGTCGAGTCGCCGCGCTGGCACGGTGACCTGTTGTATTTCTCCGACTGGTCCGCGGGCGAAGTCGTCGCTCTCGACCCGGCCGGTCGCAGCGAGGTGATCGCGCGCGTGGCGTCGCTGCCGCTGTGCACCGCCTGGCTCCCCGACGGGCGAATGGTGATCGTCTCCTCGCCGGACGGGCAACTGCTGCGCCGGGAGCCCGACGGTTCCCTGGTCACGTACGCGGACTTGGGCAAGCCGGGCTGGAACGACATCGTGATCGACGGCCGCGGCAACATCTACGTCAACCGCGTCGACTTCGACCCTATGGCCGGGGAAGCCCTCCAGCCCGGCTCGGTCTCGCTGGTCACGCCGGACGGCTCGGTACGCCAAGTGGCCGACGACATCGCGTTCCCCAACGGTATGGCGGTGACGCCCGACAACTCCACGCTGATCGTCGCGGATTCGTACCGGCACAGCCTGGTCGCCTTCGACATCGGCGCGGACGGCGGACTGTCCGGCCGGCGTGTCTGGGCCGACCTCGGCGAGGGCACCCCGGACGGCATCTGCGTCGACGCGCGGAACGCCGTCTGGTACGCCGACGTGCCGGGCCGGTGCTGCGTGCGCGTCGCCGAAGGTGGCAAGGTGCTGGACAGGATCGACCTGGACCGCGGCGGCTTCGCCTGTGCGCTGGGCGGCCCCGACGGAACGACCCTGTTCATCGTGGCCGCCGAGTGGCGGGGGATGACGGAGTCCGAGATGGTGACACCCGGTTCCGGTCAGGTGCTCGCCACCGAGGTCGAGGTGCCGGGGGCGGGCCGGCCGTGATACCGGCCGACGATCAGCCCTCGGACACGGCGGCGGCAGGAGGACGTACCTCCAGGACGACGGCAGTGCCGGCCACGGTCCGGTCCTCGTGCAGGGTGATCCGCCGACCGGGCTCGAGATGCCGCCACCGTGACGGACAGAGGGGGACGAGGCGCACCCGACCCCGGCCACCGGGCTCCAGGTAAGGCATCTCCTCAACCCACAGCGCGGCGATGTTGACCGAGGGTTCCCCGTCGGCCGTCGCGTGTCCGATGTCCCACATCGGCCGCAGAACACCGGCCCCGTCGATGGGGGTGGTACGGCGGCCCTCCCCGGCCGGACGAAGCGTCAGGTCCGCTCGGATCACTCCGTTGCGGATCTCGGCGCAGCGCCAATGGCACCAGGCCGCGCTCCGCTCCATCCGCAGCTGCTCGGCGGCATCGGCGAGCCTCTCCCAGAACGTCACGGGCCGCGGGCGGCCGTCGCCCAGCTCCTCGAGCAGGCCGAGCGCGATCTCCCACTCGTCGGCGACGAGGTGATCCCAGACATCGCGCACCGTGATGTCGTTCTCGGTGGCGGTCTTCTCGGGGACCAACAGGGAAGCCGCTTCGAGCAGTTCGGGGACGTCCACGCCCTGATTGTCGACCATGGGGGCGGAGTAGAGGGATAACCCTCGAATAACCCCAAGCCCATGTCATGTATCGGTCAACAGTGCAATCCTTCCCCCACCTGTCGGGCAGGTCGTACCCGGCCCGCCCACGGTCGCGCTCCCGCACACCCCAGCCCAGCTCGTCCCGGACAGCACATCCCGTCTGCCCGGTCCGTCACCGGCCGCAGACGCGTGGCCGTCGCAGAAGGAGTACGAGTGAGACGTATCCCCCGTCAGGCGACCGCCGCCGGAGCCCTGGTGGCCACCGCCGCGTTCCTGGCCGTCGGCATACAGACGGTCCCGGCGGCCGCCAAGCCCGCCCCCCACCCCAGCCCCCTGCGCACCGGAGGACTGGAGGCCGAACTCACCCCGGCCCAGCACACGGCGCTGCTGAAGAAGGCATCGAAGCAGACCGCGGCGACCGCCGGCTCGCTCGGCCTGGGTTCGAAGGAAAAGCTCGTCGTCAAGGACGTCATCAAGGACAACGACGGCACGCTCCACACCCGGTACGAGCGCACCTACGCCGGCCTTCCGGTGCTGGGCGGCGACCTCGTCGTCCACACCCCGCCGGCCTCCCTGGCCTCGGGCACGGTGAGCACCACCTTCAACAACAAGCACACCATCAAGGTCGCCTCCACCACCGCGACGTTCACCAAGTCGGCCGCCGCGAGCAAGGCGCTGAAGGTCGCCAAGGCACTCGACGCGCAGAAGCCCACCACGGACAGCGCCCGCAAGGTGATCTGGGCCGGCACCGGCACCCCCAAGCTCGCCTGGGAGACCGTGATCAGCGGCCTCCAGGACGACGGCACCCCGAGCAAGCTGCACGTCATCACCGACGCCACCACCGGCAAGGAGCTCCACCGCTACCAGGGCATCGAGACCGGCACCGGCAACACGCAGTACAGCGGCACGGTCACCCTGAACACCACGCTGTCCGGTTCGACGTACCAGCTGTACGACACCACGCGCGGCGGCCACAAGACGTACAGCCTCAACAACGGCACATCGGGCACGGGCACGCTGATGACCGACTCCGACGACACGTGGGGCACCGGATCCGGCTCCAACACCCAGACCGCCGGTGCGGACGCCGCCTACGGCGCGCAGACGACCTGGGACTTCTACAAGAACA
This sequence comes from Streptomyces sp. NPDC001530, assembly GCF_042894545.1. Classification (NCBI taxonomy): domain Bacteria; kingdom Bacillati; phylum Actinomycetota; class Actinomycetes; order Kitasatosporales; family Streptomycetaceae; genus Streptomyces; species Streptomyces sp. NPDC001530. The sequence continues at coordinate 173,579 of NZ_JBIAVS010000022.1, read as the reverse complement.
CGTTCGGCCGCAGCGGCATCAAGAACGACGGCGTCGCCGCCTACTCACGCGTCCACTACAGCACGGCGTACGTCAACGCCTTCTGGGACGACGACTGCTTCTGCATGACCTACGGAGACGGCTCCGGCGGCACCCACGCGCTCACCTCGCTCGACGTGGCCGGCCACGAGATGAGCCACGGGGTCACCTCCAACACCGCGGGCCTGGACTACAGCGGTGAGTCCGGTGGCCTGAACGAGGCGACCTCCGACATCTTCGGCACCGGCGTGGAGTTCTACGCCGCCAACAGCAGCGACGTCGGCGACTACCTCATCGGTGAGAAGATCGACATCAACGGCGACGGTACGCCGCTGCGTTACATGGACGAGCCCGACAAGGACGGCGGCTCGGCGGACAGTTGGTACTCCGGAGTGGGCAACCTGGACGTCCACTACTCCTCGGGTCCGGCGAACCACATGTTCTACCTGCTCTCCGAGGGCAGCGGTACCAAGACCATCAACGGCGTCACCTACAACTCGCCGACCTCCGACGGCGTCGCCGTCGCGGGCATCGGCCGGGCCGCCGCGCTGCAGATCTGGTACAAGGCGCTGACGACGTACATGACGTCCAGCACCAACTACGCGGGCGCGCGCACCGCCGCCCTCAACGCCGCGGCGGCGCTGTACGGCACCGGCTCCACCCAGTACGCCGGGGTCGGCAACGCCTTCGCCGGCATCAACGTCGGCAGCCACATCACCCCGCCCACCAGCGGCGTCACGGTCACCAACCCGGGCAGCCAGTCCTCCACCGTCGGCACGGCGGTGAGCCTGCAGATAGCGGCCAGCAGCACCAACAGCGGCTCGCTGACGTACGCCGCGAGCGGCCTGCCCACCGGCCTGTCGATCAACAGCTCGACCGGCGTCATCTCCGGCACCCCGACCACCGCCGGGACGTACAGCACGACGGTCACCGTGACCGACAGCACCGGCGCGACCGGTACCGCGTCCTTCACCTGGACGGTCAGCTCCTCCGGTGGCGGCGGCACCTGCACCTCGACCCAACTGCTGGGCAACCCCGGCTTCGAGTCCGGCAACACCACCTGGACCGCCACCAGCGGTGTCATCACCAACTCCAGCAGCCAGGCAGCCCACGGCGGCTCCTACAAGGCCTGGCTGGACGGCTACGGCTCCACCCACACCGACACGCTGTCCCAGTCGGTGGCGATCCCCTCCGGCTGCAAGGCCACGCTCACCTTCTACCTGCACATCGACAGCGCGGAGACCACCACCAGCACCCAGTACGACAAGCTGACGGTGACCGCCGGTTCGACCACCCTGGCGACGTACTCCAACCTCAACAAGGCTTCCGGCTACACCCAGAAGACCTTCGACCTGTCCTCCTTCGCCGGCTCCACTGTCACCCTCAAGTTCAGCGGCGTCGAGGACTCCTCCCTCCAGACCAGCTTCGTCGTCGACGACACGGCCCTGACGACCAGCTGACCGGCACTACCTGACGCCTTGGGCGGCAGCCGCGGCGTGGGCCGTCCGCGAGGACGACCCAGGTCGCGGTCGGTCGCCTGAACCTCTGGGTGACGACTTCCGGCCGTCCATCAGGCGTACTGCTCGACCGCGACCCGGGCCACCTCCCCGGGCGCGGTCGGCGGGGCGGCGACGGTCAGTTCCACGGCCGTGGAGCCCAGGTAGTAATTCCGTGCGCCGTAGCGGTCGTGCCAGGAACGCAGGACAGCGACGTGGTCGGCCGGGGTCAGGTCCGGATGCTCGCGCGGTCCTGCCCAATTGACGGTGTACGGGGCGTCGATGAGGGCAGGCAGCTCGTAGCCGTGCGCGGCCGGGACCAAGCAGATCCACTCGGTCGGATACGCATGCCTGCCCGGGATCCTGCTGGTTCCTTACCGGGGAGGGTCCGGCAGAGCGCCGAGCCGCAGGGCCGGCCGGTCGGGGAGGTGCCGGTCCGGGAAGTCGCCCGAGGTCGGATCATCCCGGCAGGACCCGCTCACGATGCCCACCATGGACCCGTTCACGATGTCCACCATGGAGCCGGTCAGTTCGGCCACCGCCCGACCGGGGTTGCGGGCCAGCGCGGTGGCCAGTCGGTCCGGGCCGCCGGCCCTGGCTTCGGCACACCATTCCTCCGGGCTGTCATGACTGACGAACGGCCACAACCCGGTGTGGTCGTGCACCGCGGCAAGTCGCGCGTGCGTCGCGACGGCGGCGTCGGGGTCGATCGCGAACCCGTACACCGGAACACCGTCAGCGGTCACCGCGAGACTCGGTCGGCCCAGCTCGACCCCGAGACCGGCGAGCTGAGCCGCGACATCCGCAGCTGTGAGGTGATCGAGAGCCATCGCAGGAGTAGGCGCGTTCGGTCGAGCCTCGTCGAACAGATTCCGCACCTCCGCTCGACGGCCCACCCCCGGTGTTCCTCCGCTCGGCGTCGTCGGCACCCACTCGGCTGGTTACTCGAACCGGGAGGGGTCCCCGGCCCCGAGGCGTACGAGCTCGGGCTCCCGGCCGGAGAAGTCGATGACGGTCGTCGGCTCGGTGCCGCAGTCTCCGGAGTCGATGACCGCGTCCACCACGTGATCGAGTTCTTCCTTGATCTCCCAGCCCTGGGTCAGGGGTTTCTCGTGATCGGGCAGGAGCAGGGTGCTCGACAGCAGCGGCTCGCCGAGTTCGGCGAGGAGCGCCTGGGCGACGACATGGTCGGGAATCCTGACTCCGACGGTCTTCTTCTTCGGGTGCAGCAGCCTGCGTGGCGCCTCCTTCGTTGCTGGGAGGATGAAGGTGTAGCTGCCGGGAGTCGCCGCCTTGACCGTACGGAACACCGCGTTGTCGACGCGTACGAAGTGACCCAGCTGCGCGAAGTCCTGGCACATCAGGGTGAAGTGGTGCCGCTCGTCGAGCTGGCGGATCGAGCGGATGCGGTCGAGCCCGTCCCGGTTGCCCAGCGCGCACCCGAGCGCGAAGCACGAGTCAGTGGGGTAGACGATGAGCCCTCCGGCGCGAACGATCTCGACCACCTGGCTGATGATGCGTCGCTGCGGGTTTTCCGGGTGCACGTCGAAGTACTTGGCCATGCGCCGAGCTTAGGTCCGCGGCGGGCCCGTCCGGTCGACCGGCGCTCGACTCCGCCATCTTCACCGCTCACGGCCCTATGAACCTTCAGGTCCTCTCGCTACCCTCCGCCGCATGATTTCCACGGTGGTCTGGGGTACCGGCAACGTCGGCCGCGCGGCCATCCGCGCCGTCGAGGCCCACCCGGCGCTGAAACTCGCGGCCGTGCTCGTCCACCACTCCGCCAAGGTCGGCCGCGACGCGGGCGAGCTCGCCGGGCTCGACCACGGTCTGGGGGTCGCGGCGACCGACGACATCCACGCCGTCCTGGCCACCGCACCGCAGGCCGTGGTGTACGCGGCGTCCGGCGACATCCGGCCCGACGAGGCCCTGGCCGACATCAGCGCGGCGATCCGGGCCGGTGCGGTGGTCGTCACCCCCGCGCTGTACCCGCTCTACGATCAGCGCAACGCTCCGCCGGAGTTCCGGGATCCCGTGCTCGCCGCCATCGAGGACGGCGGCGGCTCCCTGTTCGTCTCCGGTGTCGACCCCGGCTGGGGCAACGATGTACTGCCCTTGCTGATCAGCGGACTCGGCACCGAGGTGGACGCCATCCGCTGCCAGGAGATCTTCGACTACTCCACATACGAGCAGGAGGAATCCGTCCGGTATCTGGTCGGCATGGGGCAGCCCATGGACTACGAACCCCTGATGCTCGCGCCCTCGATCCCCACCATGGTGTGGGGCGGGCAGATACGGCTGATGGCCAGAGCCCTCGGTGTCGAACTCGACGACATCCGCGAGACCTTGGACCGGCGCCCGCTCGAGGCCACGGTGAGCACCCGGACGATGGGCGACTTCGCGGCAGGCACCCAGGGCGCGGTGCGGTTCGAGGTGCAGGGCATCGTCGGGGGCGAACCGCGGATCGTCATCGAACACGTCACCCGCATCCACCCGTCCTGCGCGCCGGACTGGCCGACACCGCCCGACGGCGACGGCGCCCATCGCGTGATCATCGAGGGCCGCCCCCGCATCGAGGTCACCGTCGAGGCCACAGACGAAGGCGAGAACCGCTCCGCGGGCGGAAACGCCACCGCGGTCGGCCGGCTGGTGGGCGCGATCGACTGGCTCGTGGACGCGGAACCCGGACTCTATGACGCGCTCGACGTCCCGCTGCGCCCCGCAGTCGGCAGACTCGGAAGGAAGTGACCCCCATGACCCTGCGGATCGACATTCCCGAGGGCCAGGAGCCGATCGGGTACGTGTGGGGCGAGATGGTCCCCGGCATCGGCACGGCCGCCGCGAACTTCTCGCTGTCGGTGTACGAGCACACGACGCTGGGCCTGCGCGAGTTCGAGGCCGCGCGGCTGCGTATCGCGCAGATCAACGGGTGCCTGTTCTGCCTCGACTGGCGCACCGAGCGGGACGGGCAGAAGGTCGAGGAGGAGTTTGCGGACGCGGTGACCCAGTGGCGTACCACCGATGCCTTCGACGACCGCACCCGGCTGGCCGCGGAGTACGCCGAGCGGTACGCCCTGGATCACCACGGTCTGGACGACGAGTTCTGGACTCGGATGACCGCGCAGTACAGCCAGCGCGAGATCGTGGAGCTGAGCATGAGCATCGGCTCCTGGCTGGCGTTCGGCCGGCTCAACCATGTGCTGGGCCTGGACACCGTGTGCGTGCTGCCCACCCACTGAACGGGTCCGGGCCGCTCCGTCGGTCCGGCCACCGCTACAGGTCGGTGGCGATGATCTTCTCGATGTTGCGTTCGGCGAGCGCCGTGATGGTGACGAACGGGTTGACGCTGGTGTTGCCGGGGATCAGCGAGCCGTCGATGACGTAGAGCCCGGAATAGCCTTGCAGACGGCCGTAGTTGTCGGTGGCCTTGTTGAGTACCGCGCCGCCGAGCGGGTGGTAGGTGAGGTGGTCGCCCCAGATCTTGTACGTGCCGAAGAGGTCGGTCCGGTAGATCGTCCCCTCCGTCGCGTTGATCTTGTCGAAGATCGACTTGGCCATGCCGACGGCGGGCTGCTTCCAGGCGGTCTGCCAGTTCAGATCGACGCTGGAGGTGGCGGCGTTCCAGGAGAACTGGGCGCGGTTCGGGTTCTTGGTGATGGACAGATAGAACGACGCGTAGGTCTCGATGCCGGTGGGCAGCGGTGCGACCTCGGCGAACGCGCCCCCGGCCGCCCAGTTGTCGATACCGCCGCAGGGAATGCTCGACTGGAGTGCGCCGGTCGGATCCCACATGTGGTTGGCGCGACCGCACATGACGTTGCCATTGTCGCCCCAGCCCTTGCCGACCTCGCCGTTCAGGTTCGGCAGCGCGCCGGTGGCCTTCAGCTTGACCAGCAGCTTGCTGGTGCCGACGCTGCCGGCCGCGAAGAACACCCGGTCCGCGGTGACCGTCTTGGTGGCCGTGGTGTCGCCGGTGGTGTTGATCTGGTCGATGAGGACCGTGTAGCCGCCACTGGCCGCCGGGGAGACCGAAGTGACCTTGTGCAGCGATGAGATGGTGACCCTGCCGGTGGCCGCGGCCTGGGCGAGGTAGGTCTTCTGCAGTGACTTCTTGCCGTAGTTGTTGCCGTAGAGGATCTCGCCCGCCAGCGCCGACTTGGGGACGGTTCCGGCGGCCTCCTGCTCCATGTAGGCCCAGTCGTAGACGTCGGGCACGAAGACGAAGGGGAAGCCGGAACGCTGGGCCTGCTTACGGCCGACCCGCGCGTACTGGTAGCAGTCGGTGCTGTCGAACCATGTGGGGTCGACGGTGGCGACCCCGAGCCCTGCGTTCGCGCGCGGGTAGTAAGTGCCGTACATCTCGTCGGCGTTCACCGACGGGAGGATGGCGCCGAAGTTCTCGCGCTTGGGTGTGACCGCCATACCGCCGTTGACCAGTGAGCCGCCGCCGACGCCGCGCCCCTGGTACACGAGGATCTGGCCCATGTCCTCGGCGTCCAGGATCCCGGTGTAGCGGGGGACGTCCTTGTCGATCGGGAAGCCGAGGAAGTTGCTGATGGGCTGCTTGGTCCTGGTGCGCAGCCAGTACGAGCGGTAGTCCGGGCTGGTGGTGTTGGCGAAGATCTTGCCGTCCGAGCCGGGGGTGTCCCAGGCCATCCCCATCTCGATCATCTGGACGTCGATTCCGGCCTGCGCCAGTCGCAGGGCGGCGACGGAGCCGCCGTATCCGGTGCCGATCACCAGGACGGGGACGTGAGCTCCGGAGGCGATCGGTCCGGCCGCCGTAACGGTCTGCCCCTGAGCCGCCGCGGCATGGCCCGCGAGAGTCACGACTCCAAGAATAGAACTGGTTCCAGTAATGAATCTTCGACGCGAGACACCCCTGGACGCCTTGTTTTGCTGGGTAGTGTCACTCATGTGACGCTCCTCACTCTAGATGAGTGGGAACACGTTCTACTGTCGCTTGCGTGTTAAGTCACTACATACCTGTAGGTAACTTCTGTCCGATCTTGGGGTGATAGGGGAGTGGTGGCCCACGCCTCTTGACTTCACAAGACCCCCGCGCCACATTCCTGACGCAGCATCAGAACCGGGACGGCGGGCGCCCATTGCCTCCCGGAGCACAGCACGCCTCACATTCCTTCGCCCTGCTGGAGCGCCTGCCATGTCCACGAGCGCGGATCCCGCCAGACGTATCGCAGCCTCCTCGGCCCACGGCCCGTCCCGGCGACGCGTCCTCGGCGCCGCGACGGGGGCCGGGCTCGCGCTCGCGGCCGGCCTCCCGGGTGTCGCCGAGGCGGCCGATCTGCCCCTGCTCGGCACATACGACGTCGTGGTGATCGGTTCCGGAGCGGCGGGGATGACCGCCGCGCTGACGGCCGCGAAGCGGGGCCTCAGCTGTGTGGTCGTGGAGAAGGCGCCCACCTTCGGAGGCTCGGCCGCTCGCTCGGGCGCGGGCATCTGGATCCCGAACAACCCGGTGATTCTCGCCGCCGGCGTCCCCGACACCCCGGCGAAGGCCGCCACCTATCTCGCCGCGGTGGTCGGCCCCGGCGTCTCCGCCGACCGCCAACAGGCCTTCCTCGGCCACGGACCCGCCATGATCTCCTTCGTCATGGCCAACAGCCCGCTTCGCTTCCGCTGGATGGAGGGCTACAGCGACTACTACCCCGAGCTGCCCGGCGGTCTTCCGGGCGGCCGCTCCATCGAACCCGACCAACTCGACGGAAACATCCTCGGCGCCGAACTCGCCCGCCTGAACCCGTCGTACATGACGGTCCCGAGCGGCATGGTCGTCTTCAGCGCCGACTACAAATGGCTCACCCTCTCGGCCGTCAGCGCGAAGGGCGCCGCCGTCGCCACCGAATGCCTCGCCCGCGGCACCAAGGCGGCACTGCTCGGCCAGAAGCCCCTGACGATGGGACAGTCGCTGGCGGCCGGCCTGCGCGCCGGACTGCTCGCCGCCCACGTACCGGTGTGGCTGAACACCCCGCTGTCCGACCTCTACATGGAAGGCGGAGCCGTCACCGGCGCCGTGGTCACCCAGAGTGGCACCCCCGGCCTGGTCAGAGCCCGGCGCGGGGTGATCGTCGGCTCCGGCGGCTTCGAGCACAACGCGGCCATGCGCGCCCAGTACCAGCAGCAGCCCATCGGTACGGCGTGGACGGTGGGCGCCAAGGAGAACACCGGCGACGGCATCCGGGCGGGGGAGCGGGCCGGCGCCGCGCTCGACCTGATGGACGACGCCTGGTGGGGCCCGGCGATCCCGCTGCCCGACCAGCCCTACTTCTGCCTCGCCGAACGCACCCTCCCCGGCGGGCTGTTGGTCAACGCCGCGGGGGCGCGCTTCGTCAACGAGGCCGCCCCCTACAGCGATGTCGTCCACACCATGTACGAGCGCAACGCCACCGCGCCCGACATCCCGGCCTGGCTGATCGTCGACCAGAACTACCGCGACCGCTATCTCTTCAAGGACGTCGCGCCGACGTTCACCTTCCCCGACGCGTGGTACACGTCCGGCGCCGCCCACAAGGCATGGACCCTCGACGCCCTCGCCGGCCAGATCGGCGTACCCGCGGCCGCCCTGCGCACCACCGTCAGCCGTTTCAACAGCCTTGCCCTGAACGGCAAGGACACCGACTTCCACCGCGGCGACAGCGTCTACGACCACTACTACACGGACCCCGCGATCCTCCCCAACTCCTGTCTTGCCCCCCTGTGGCTCGCCCCGTACTACGCCTTCAAAATCGTCCCCGGCGATCTGGGCACCAAGGGCGGACTGCGCACGGACGCCCGCGCACGGGTACTGCGCCCGGACGGTTCCGTCATTCCCGGCCTGTACGCGGCGGGGAACGCGAGCGCCGCGGTCATGGGGCACAGCTACGCGGGCGCGGGCTCGACGATCGGTCCGGCGATGACGTTCGGCTACATCGCCGCGCTGGACATCGCGGCGACGGTCTGAAGGCGTGGGGTGCGATCCGCTCGAGACAGATCAGCGTGCCTCGCTTCGTCGCACGAACCCGGCGATCCGCTCCCACATGGCGACCGGATTGGCGTACATCGGCCAGTGTCCGCTGCGCGGGATCTCCGCGAGCTTCGGCATCAGGTCACCGTGGTCGGAGAGGTCGACCATCGACTCGAAGATTCCGCGCACCGCTCCGGGACGAACCTTGTGGCGCAGGCTCGCCGCGTAGAGGGCGCTGGAAGTGGTGGACGAACGGCGGGCCCTCTCGACGAAGTCGTCGAAGAAGCCGGCGTCGTCGTCCGAGGGATGCGTGAGGATCTGCCGGCTCAGGAAGCAGTCCTCCGGGGCGACGTTGCCCTCGATGTCGACGAAGCTCAGGACGCGGTCCGGCTCCTGGTGCGCCAGCAGCAAGCCGGTCAGACCGCCCATCGAGTGCCCGATCAGGTGGAAACGCCGGATGCCCGCGTGGTCCAGCACAGCTTGTGCGGTCTCGACGAGGAACGGGATCGAGATGGTCGACACGTCCTCGCAGAAGGTCTCGCCGCATCCCGGTGCGTCATGGGCGAGGAACGGCCGCCCGGTGAAGGCGCGTTGGTGGGCGAAGTCGACATAGTGGTGATCGGGCGGGTGCGTCCGCCCGCGGCTGCCACCGCGGCCCGGTGTCCGGGCCAGTCCGGGGAGGTCACCAGCACCGTCTTCTGCGGCCCGCGCAGGAGGGAGTGGAAGGTGAGGAAGAGGGCGTGCTTGACGCCCAGGGTGATGAGGACGTCGGAGGGCGACCATGTCTGTCGGGTGTCGGCGGCGAGCCGTTCGGCCACGGTTTCCCGCAGCGCGGGCATGCCCGTTGCGGGGCCGTAGCGGTGCTGGGCGGGGTCCTTCAGGGCCCGGGCGGCGGCGTCGAGGACTTGCTCGGCGGTGGGGGTGTCCGGTTCTCCGGCGGCCAGGCTGATGACGTCCACGCCGGCCCCGCGGAGTTCGTTGGCGCGATCCCTGATCGCGAAGATGGGGTCCTGGTTCATACGGGCTTCACCGCTGTCCCGGGAGCCGCCGACAGGTCGTAGTACTCGACGGTGGTCACGCCGGCGCGGAGGGCGGCCAGGGCGCGCCGCTCGGCGGCCACGCGGGCGTCGGCCTGGTCAAGGGTCTTGGCCACGGCCGATGCCGGTACGACCACCACGCTGTCGGCATCGCCCACGACGAGGTCGCCGGGGCGGACGACGGCTCCGCCCACGCGGACGGGGACGTCGAACTGGCCGGAGTGCTCCTTGCCGGTGCCGACCACCGTGATGTGGCGGGCGAAGACCGGGAAGTTCAGTGCCTGCTGTTCGGCGACGTCGCGGACACCTCCGTCGATCACCAGCCCGAGGATGCCCCGCTGCTGGGCCGCGACGGCGAGGATCTCGCCCCAGTGCCCATGCTGGGCCCCTTGGAGGTCGACCACCAAGACGCTGCCGGCCGGGGCCGTGGCCACCGCGCGGTGCAGCGCGAGATTGTCGCCGCCGATGCCCTGCACGGTGAACGCCCGTCCCGCCACCCTGGCCCCCGGCCATACGGCGCGCACGGACGGGTCGCAGGCGCGGGCGGCCGAGGAGGATGCCTCGAAGAGGGTGGCCGTGCTGTGTCCGCGTGCCGCATCGTTCGATGCCGTATCGGTCATGACTGCCTCGTCTGGAGGGTGTGATAGCCGAAGGTCTCGCGTGCCGCGCGCAGGGTGCCGCCGGTGCGCGCGGCCGCGACGATGTCGGCCTCGACGCGCTCGATGTGTTCGGCGACGTCGGCGATCCGTTCCGCTTCGGCGGCGGGGACGGCGACCACGCCGTCCGCGTCGGCGCACACGAGGGTGCCCGGGTGGATCTCGATGCCCGACACGATCACTGGTTCGCCGATGGCGGCCAGGCGGACACGGTCCTTGCCGGTGCGCAGGAACCGGCCGCGGCTGAAGAGGGGGTATCCCTGCGTCAGAGAGGCCGACACGTCGCGGCAGACTCCGTCGATCACGGTGCCGGCGATGCCGCGGACCACAGCGATCTCGGTCATGATGCCGCCCCACACGGTGACGTCGGTGCGGCTGCCGTTGTCGATGACGACGACCGCACGCGGCGGGACGCCGTCGAGGAAGTCGCCGACCGTGCTGCCGGTGGAGCCGTCGACCGGGGCGTAGCGCACGGTGAAGGCCGGGCCCACCGCGCGGAAGTCGTTCGACAGCGGGGCAAGACCGGCCATGGCCCCCGGGATTCCGGCCCGGTCGAGCGCGTCGGAGAGCGCCGCGGTGGGCAGCGCACGGAGCCGGGTCACGATGTCGCGCGGCGTGGCGTCGCCGAGGGCCATCACATCTCCTCCGTTCCGGCCAGACGTGCGTCCCGCATCGCGTGCGGCAACGGAACTCCGGCACGTACGTCCGCCTCGATGGCCGCTTCCCGGTCGGCGAGGCGCTGAGCGGCCTGAAGCACCTCGGTGGCCCGCTCGCGGGGGACGACCACGACCCCACCTTCGTCCGCCAGCACTACATCGCCGGGGCTGACCGTCACGTCGCCCAGGCGGATCGGCTCGCCGGTCGACTTCTGCCGCAGACGGCCGCGTGCGGTCACCGGTACCTGGGCCCGGGCGAAGACCGGAAAGCCGAGCTCGCGGGCCTGGCCCACGTCCCGGCAGGCGCCATCGGTGATGACACCCCGGACGGAACGCACCGCGGCGCCGGCACTGACAATTCCGCCCCACGAGGAGACGTCGGTGCGACCGCCGTTGGCGACCACGATGACGTCGTCGGGACCTGCCTCGGCGATCGCGCCGGTGAGGATGTGGGCGCCGCCGTGTTCCCCGCTCAGCGGTTCGAGTTCGACGGTCACCGCGAACCCGGCCACCTTGGGCCGGCCCCACACGGGCGGCAGACCGCCCTGGCCCGGGGGGAGGCCGCAGGCGTCCAGCGCGTCGGACACGGTGGCCGTGTCCAGCGCCGTGAACTGCGTCAACAGGGTTGCTTGCGTGCTCATGTCCCTAAGTGAAACAAGCCTGATCCATATACTGAAGGTCTGATTTCGTCTCCCACCGATATGTGGAGCAACTGATGATCGAGGTGCGCCAGGCCCGCTACTTCCTCGCCGTCGCGGAGACCCTCCACTTCGGCCGCGCCGCCGAACAGCTCGCGATGTCGCAGCCGCCCCTGAGCCAGGCGATCCTTCAGCTGGAACGCCAACTGGACGCCCGGCTCTTCGACCGCAGCGGGCGCAAGGTCACGCTCACGGAGACCGGCCGGGCCTTCGCGGCCGAGTGCCGCAAGCTCCTGGCGGCAGCCCAGCACGCACAGGAGGTCGCCACGCAGACCGAGGCGGGCCTGGTCGGCATCTTGCGCATCGGTGTGGTGACCTCCGCCCTCAGCGAGCCGCTGCTGGGCACCATCGCCGCCTTCCGGCACGCCCGCCCGCGCGTCGATCTGCAGATCACGGAGGTGGACACGGCCTCGGCCCAGGAGGCCCTGCTCCGGCACGAGATCGACATCGCCGTGGTACGGCCCAGCACCCCGGTGCGCGGCCTGCGCATCCAGCCCTGGCGCCACGACCAGTTCGTGATCGCACTCCCGGCGGACCATCCGCTCGCAGCCGACGCCCCGAGCCCCGTCGATCTCGCGCGTTTCGCCGACGAGCCGTGGGTGTGGCTCCGGCGCGAGGCGTCACCGGACTACCACGACCAGCTCATGGCCACCTGCCGCCGAGCCGGATTCAGCCCCGACGTCCGCCACCTCGCCAACTCGATCCTGACACAGCTGGCGATGGCGACCTGCGGTCTTGGTGTCACGCTCGTACCGAACGTGACGGTGCGCCAGATCCACCCGCCCACACCGTACCGACCCCTCACCGACGGCGCCGACATCGTCGAACTCTCCCTCGTCACCCGGGACGGCACACAGGAACCGCTGGTGGAACAGTTCCTGCGCATTGCGTCAGCCCGCGCGCAGATGGGCTGACCCGGACGCTCACTCCCGGTCGTCGTCCCGTAGCGGTGTGAGCACCAGCATGGTGACGTCGTCTCGAACCGCGGTGCAGAACCGGAGGAGGTCCTCCCACACACTGTCGATGAGTGCGGTCGGTGACTCCTCGGCGAACTTGGCCAGACGATCGGCCAGCGGATAGAAGGCGCCGGCGTGGTCCCGGCTCTCGGTCACTCCGTCGGATGCCAGGAACAGGCGATCACCGGGCTCCAGCCGGACGGAGCGCCCTTGCGGCGGACAGATGTCGAAGAACCCGATACCCAGCGGAGCCCCCGGCTCGAGATCGAGTTCGACGGCCTGCCCACCCCGCAGAAGCAGCGGATGCGGATGCCCGCAGGACACAAGCCGCACCGCATCGGCGCTCGCCGAGAACTCCAGCAGTACGGCGGTCGCGAACAACTCGGCGTGCTCCGTTCCCGCGGAGTCCACGACCAGCCTGCGATCAAGGCGTGCCGCTGCCGCCTCCAGGTCACGCTGGTCGAGCACTGCCTCCCGGAACGCCCCGAGAAGCGAGGCGACCGTCCCCACGGCCGACAGCCCGTGCCCCTGCACATCACCCATCAAGGCCCGGACCCCATAGGGCCCCTCACGCACATCGAAGAAGTCACCGCCGACCAGCGTCTCGCTCTGTGCGGCCCGGTACAGACCGGCACAGCGCAGCGGGCCGACGCGCTCGGGAAGCGGCGGCAGGACGGCGAGCTGGGCGGCTTCCGCCACGGTCCGCACCGTGACCAGATGCGCGTCCCGTCGGCTGCGCACCAGGGACACGAACACGCTCAGCACGGCGATGAAGGTGATGGTCCACAGGTCGGTGTTGCCCGGGTGGTTGAGCTGCAGAGGGGGGACGTGCAACAGAAGGATGACGACGCAGCCGAAGACGCCCGTCGCCACAGGCCCGTAGGAGAGCACGGCCAGCGACGGAATGGTGCCCAGCAGAAAGCCGATGTCCAGCGGCTGACGACTCGCGAGCTCGGCCGCACAGACTCCCACCAGCAGCGCCGGCGGCAGCGCCCGCACCCAGCGTGGCGGCGGCGAGCCACGCAGCCAGCCCCGCTCCTCACCGTTCCGCCGCCCGGAAGCGGCCCTGCTGGCCATGTCACTCCTCTCTACACCACCACGCTCCTCCGTTCGCCCCCTCCGCGCATTCCGATCAACCGATTCTCACGGCAGTCTCCGCCGGAAAACCATGGCTGCGGACGTTGACGAACCGGCTACGCAGTCGGTCCGAGGGTTCACGGAGAGCGGTCACAACCCTCCGTACTCCCTGCGTTACTACGCACGGGGCGTCAGCCTCGGACGGAGGGACGCGGACGAAGATCCGTTCGTCGTTGACGCTGGGCAGGAACTCGTCCTGCTTGCCCTCCGCTGGCACAGGCAACGGCTCACCCAGGTCACCGACGGTGCCGGAGCAGCCGGGGCCACTGGGCGGAATCAGCTGCTCCCGAATTCGTGCGCCACCCGCTCCAGCCGGCGTCGATAACGCTCCCACCATGCCTGGTTAGCGCCAGCGTCTCGATCGTGCGCCGTTCGGCCTGGTCGACGCGGGGCGCTCGGTCCCGGGGGCCTCCGAGCAGCGGGTTCGCCGCGGGTGACGCCGAAGCGCGCCAACCGCGGCGAACCGGTGCCATGTCAGCCGTCGATGCGGTGCTGGGTCCAGAACGAGGTCAGGTCGGTGCTCGTGGCGGCCTGGGCGGCGGCCTTGAACTCGGACGTGGTCGAGACGCCGTACCAGTGCGAAGTGGCGTAGTCCTTCAGGAGCTTGGCCATGGCGGTGTCGCCGAGGACGCGGCGCAGGTCGTGCAGGGCGCACTTGCCGTAGCCGTAGACGACGGTGGAGTACCGGGAGGAGTGGGCGTCCCAGTAGCCCATCGAGTTGGTGATCTTCTCCGCCGTCGAGGCCCACGAGACGCTGTTCCAGCAGTTGGTGCCGGTCTTGTTCAGCGCCAGATCGGTGGCGTAGTCCGTGAACGCCTCATCGAGCCAGGGGTTGTTGTACTCGTCGTCGCCGACGATGCCGTACCACCACTGGTGTCCGATCTCATGGGTGAGCGCCGTGGTGCTGACCAGGTCGAGGACGAACCCCGGGTACTCCATGCCGCCGAACCAGAAGTTGTTGTCGATCACCGCGTCCAACTCGCCGTACGGGTAGGCGCCGAACCGCGAGGCATGGGCGTCCACCGCGGTCTTCGCGGTGGTGAGCATCGACTGGGCGTCGGCCGAGCTGATGCCCGAGACGGAGTAGACGTTGACCGGGGTGCCGGCGGTCGACGTGCCGGAGATCTTGGTGAACGGGCCGGCCGCCCAGGCGAAGTCACGGACCTTGGAGGCGGTGGCGGTGGTGACGGTGCGTCCGCTGGAGCCGGGGGTGTCGACCGAGGCGCCGGTGGCCGGCACGAGCAGGGTGCTCGGGTGGTCGAGGGTCACCTTGAAGTCGGCGGCCAGGGAGTAGAACGACTCCCCGTTGTTCGTGTACGGGTCCAGATGCCAGCCGGCCCCGTCCTTGACCGCGAGGACGGGCAGGGCGTTGCCGATGAAGCTGAACGCCCCGTCGTGGCCGAAGCGGTCGGCGCCGCTGGGGACGGTGATGCCCAGGTCGAAGCCGATCGTGGCGGTCTGCCCCTGCGTCAGCGGCGTCGAGAGGTCGATCTTGAGGGCCGTGCAGTCGACCGAGAGGGCACCCGCGGTGCCACCGGTGACGTTGCTGACCGTGATCGGCATCGACGAGCAGGTGCCGTGGTAGTTGTCCCACAGCCTCAGGTACACCTCACTGAGCGCGGTGGCGGAGGCGTTGGTGAAGACCGCGCTCTCGTGGCCGGTCCAGACCGTGCCGCTGGTGTTGCTGCTCAGGCTGACGGTGTACGAGGGTGCGGCCGGGGTGCGCGTGGAGTCCGCCGGCGGGGTGGTGTCGCCGGAGGTGTTGAGGGCGATGTCGTCGAGGACGAAGCTCGTCTGGAGGCTGGAGTCCTCGGTGCCGGTGAAGGCGAGGTTCACGGTCTGGCCCGCGAACGCCGAGACGTCGAAGGACTTCTGCACGTACCCGGTGGCCTTGTTCAGGTTCGAGTACGTCGCCAGCGTCGTACTGCCGATCTTCGCCGTCAGCTTGTCGTACGCGGTGGACGAGGTCGTCTCGGCGGTGTCGATGTGCAGCCAGAAGGTGAGGGTGGCGCCGCTGCATCCGGACGGGACGGTGACGCTCTGCGAGAGCGTGTCGGTGTGCGTGCTGCCGACACCGTCCAGCCAGGCGAAGTAGGCGCCGCCGTGGGCGGACTGCCCGGTGCGGTTGGTGATCACGGTGGACGACGACGGGCTCCAGGGCGAGGTGCCGCTTTCGAAGCCACCGTTGGTGACCACTTGGGCCGGGGTGCAGGCCGCGGCCTGAGATGCCGCGTGCGGCGTGGCTGCGGCCGGGGTGGCGGGGAGAGAGACACCGGCCGACGCGGCGAGGACGAGTGCGCTCGCTGCGAGGGCCTTGCGGGGGGTTGGTCTCACACGAAACTCCTTTGCGGAGGCCGGGATTCCGGCCTGCTCGATGGCTGCCCGACGACTGGGGTGCGCCGGGGGCGGCCGACTGCGGGAAGCCTGGCAGATTTGACCGAGACATGCCATCACTCAATGTGGCCGGGAGCGGACCGGGGCCCGCCAGGGCGCATCCCGAACAGGAAACGCGTCACTGGGGTGCGCCGCACGAGCAGGTCGTAGGCGGCCAGGGTCAGACAGAGCGAAGCCGCCACGATCAGCGCGTATTTGACCGGGACCGAGGCGTCCCCACCGACCACGCCGTACGCCACGGCCACGACGATCGGCTGATGCAGCACGTACAACGGCAGCGCCCCGACGGCCAGATAGCCGAACAACCGCCGACGTCGGCCGACATCGGCCTCGCCCCCGCCCCCGTCGCCGGCTGTCGGCACAGGCCGCCGTCGCCGGTCGAGCAGCCCGACGATGCCCACGATCCAGCACCAGCCCGCCGCGCCGTACAGCGTCCGCGCGAGCACCGCGGGACCGGTCCAGTCCATGAAAGGGTCGCCGTCGGCCATGAGGCCGGGCGCACTGGCGGCGAAGAGGAGCGGACCGAGCACGGCCGCCAGCACCGCGTCACGGCGCATCGCCGCCCGCAGACGGTCGTCGCCGGCCAGCACGAATCCGTACACGAAGAACAGCAGATACGTCCACCGATGCCAGGCCGCGTAGTTCTCCTCGAGGCCGAGCAGCGCGCACATCACGGCCGGCGGCACCGCCGCGAGCAGCACCACGCCCCGCCGCTCGCACGCACGGGCGACACCGTCGCGGATCCGTTGGACGTGCGCGGCGGGAACCCACCGCGTCAGCAGCGCGAGCAGCAGCGAGAACGTGAGCAGCAGCACCACGAACCACAGATGCCCTGTCTCGAAGTATTCGCCCTGGACGACGAAGGGGAACTCGGACAGATCCAGATGTACGTCGAAGAAGCGCGGCAGGAAATGCAGATACGACTCGTCGTGTCCGGGGTGCGAGGCCCGCTCGCGCAGCCACTGCGGGACCGGCAGCAGCACGGCCGTCGCGAACAGCAGAGGCACGCCGAGCCGTAGCAGCCTCTCCCGGGCGAAGCCTCGGGGACCGCGGCGGTGCAGCGAGTACCAGGAGCCGAGGCCCGCGACGAAGAACAGCATCGGCATCGCCCAGACCACACCGAAACCGCCGATGACCAGGATCGTGTCGGTGGTGTCGCGGTTCTTGACGTAGAAGTCGTCATCCGTGGCGAAGACCAACGCCGAATGGAAGAAGACGAGTCCGATGACGACCAGGGTGCGGATCGCGTCCAGCTCCGTGCGCCGCCCCGACGCGGCTGTCGGTTCCGTCATGCCGGCTCCCCCCCGTGGGCCCATGGCGGCACCAGTGTCCGGCCCGCGCGGCGCCGACCGCCAGGGTCGATGAAGGCGTTTTACGGATCCCCCTCGCTCAACGCGGGCGTCAACCGCGCCCAGGGGTTGGGGAGTTCGCCCATCACCGGTCCGGCGACCGCCGCGCCGCGGTCGCGTGCGGTGCGGACGGCGAGCGGGACGAGCGCCTCGGGCACGCCGTAGACGAGGTGGCAGAACCGCTCGGGCGGGTGCCGCGTGGTCCACGCCGGTCTGCTGAACGCCGACACGTACGTGGACCAGTGGCCCTCGAAGGTGACGACCAGGTCGGCGAAGCGGGCGTAGCCCGGCGCCGGGTGGACGCCCGGGTTGAGCACGACGGGCGCGGCGCCGAGCCGACGGACGGTCTGCACCAGCCGTCTGCAGGCGGGCAGTTCGGCCGGGCTCGCGGTCACCCGGTCCAGGAAGCAGCCGTCGGCCGCGTACCACCCGGTACCGCACGACGTCCTCCGCGACCTCGGCCGGGGCGCGCGCACCGTAGTCGGTGTCGACGCAGCCGAGCAGGCGGGCTCAGGCCGCCCGCAGCGCGCCGGCTGCCGCCGTGAAGATCCTGCCGACGGTGCTGGTCGGTGCCGCCGTGGTGACCGCAACGACGTTCACTCGTGAACCGGTGGAGGAGGGCAGCTGATCAGCAGTGCCATGGGTCCCCAGCGCGTCACTCCCGCGCCATGTCGGACTCCGCGGAGCTCGCCGCCGACTCGGCGTCGTGCACCAGCTTCTGCAGATGGGCGAGATCAGTGGAAGAGGAGGGCGCTGGGTTCTGCGTGTCCTCGCTGTGGCTGCCGCAAGCGGTCATAAGCAGCACGGCGGCGGCGACGGCGAGTCCGGCGTGACGTGCGCGCATCAGCCGGCGGCTCCGTTGTCGTGGGTCTTGCACCACTTCTCCACGTCCGCGAGATCCTTCTGACGTGTCTCCAGGGTGGGAACGAGGGAACGCCGGAAGGCGAGCCTGTCGTTGAGATAGGTCTCGATCTCCGTGTGTCCCGCCGACTTGGCGTTGGCCACGCGCTGTTCGAGGCGGGCGATGGAGCCGGGGCGTGATGCGTCCGCGTGCAGCCGGTCGAGGATCCGGTCGATCCGGCGGTCGATCTTCGGTGCGCGCTTGCAGAGCGCCGGTGCGCCGTCCCCCGTGGGGGTGCCCGACGGCGCGGGTTGTGGGTCGTCGGCCGTCGCGGCGCCCGCGGCGCCGAGCAGCGTGCCGACGGCGACCACTGAGACAACGGCTGTCCTGGTCCTTGGCATGGCGAACTCCTCTGTGTTCCTGGGCGGTTGCCCTCACGCCCAGGCAAGTTAGGAGTCTTCTTTGTGGAATTCTTGTGGCCGTCCCGCCGTGGTGATCATCCAGTTCCGCTGGAGGGGAAGTGTGGGCTCCGTGCCTGCCGAGCCGCTGATGAGCGGCAGGGTGACCTCGATCCGGGTGCCCGGCCCTGTCGGCGGGTTGAGTATCCGGATGCGGCCCCGGTGCAGGTCGATCTGCTGGGCGACGAGGGTGAGTCCGAGGCCGGAGCCCGGGCTGTCCGGTCGGCGCTTGAAGCGTTCGAAGACTTCGGCGCGATGGTCGGGCCGGATGCCCGGGCCCCGGTCCTCGACGACGAGGATCGCGTCGGCACCACGCGCGCGCAGCGTGACGTCGACCTGTGCGGGCCGGCCGTCCTCGCAGCCGTGCACGAGCGCGTTGGCGAGGAGGTTGTCCACGACGATGCGCAGCCCGGGCTCCCAGCCGTGGACGTGCAGCCCCGCGGTGCGGTCGCTGGAGATCCGTGCGTGCGGATGGAGTCGCCGCTGTTCCCGCACGCTCGCGTCGACGACGTCCGCCAAGTCCACCGGGCCGAAGGCGTCCTCCTCGACCAGATCTCCGCGACCGAGTTCGCGGAGCATGACCAGCAGCCCCAGCAGTCGGGCGTGCTCACGGCGAAGGTCGCCCAGCACTTCGTCGCGGTCGGCCCCGGGAAGCTCCGGATGCTCGGTGAGGATCTCCAGATTGGTCTGCATGCTCATCAGCGGAGTGCGCAGTTCGTGCGAGGCGGCCGAGGCGAAGGAACGGGCCGTGGCGAGTGCCTCGGCGGTTCTGGCGGCCTGTTCGTCGTAGCGGGTCAGGACGGTCTGCAGGGTGTGCGCCAGATCGTCGACCTCGGCGATCCGCGTCGGCGCGTGCTCCAGTCGGGCCGCGCTGGTGCGCGGGTCCAGGCCGCTCGCGCTGTCCCGCAGCCGGCGCAGCGGACGGCTCGCGCGGGTGGCGACGGCCCCGGCGAGCAGTCCGGACAGCGGCGCGGCGAGCAGCGCGACGGTCACCACGCGTCTGCGGACCAGGCGCAGCTGGGCCTCACCCGCCGTGTCCGGCGCGAACAGCCAGAGAGTGCCGCGTACGCCGGGTCGCGCGCCGGTCACCCGCGTCGACAGAACCCGCCAGCTCCGGCCGTCGGCCCGCAGCGTGACCGGGACCGGCGCGCTCTTGGGCAGTGACACATCGTCGTCCGGTTGGGGGCCGCCAGCGAAGGTCTCCTCGGGACCGATCAGCCGTACGCCGACGTCCAGGGCGGAGGTGAACAGCCGCCGCTCGCGGGCCTGTTCCACCGCCGCCGACCGGTCGGCGGCACTCGCGCGCAGCAGTCCGCGTGCGTCCTTGACCACGGCCGTGGCCCGCTCGCGCAGGTGTGTGTCCTGCTGGTCGTGCAGATCCGCCGCGACCAGGCGCAACAGCACCCAGCCGGTGGCGAACACCAGTACGGGCACAGTGGCCCCGACGGCCAGGGCGATCCGTGTGGACAGCCTCATCGCCCGGCCCCCGCACCGTCGTCCCGCAGCACGAAGCCCACCCCTCGTACGGTGTGGATGATCCGGGAGCGGCCCGGTGCCTCCAGTTTGCGCCGCAGGTAGCTCACGAAGGTGTCCACCGCGTCGGTGCGCACCTCGAAGTCGTATCCCCAGACCCGGTCGAGGAGTTGGTCGCGGCTGAGCACGATACCGGCGTTGTGCGCGAGGACGTGCAGCAGCTCGAACTCGCGCCGCGTCAGCTCCACGGGGTTCCCGTCGAGGCTCACCCGGCGGGCAGCGGGATCCAGCAGCAGTCCGCCGACGCGTACGGTGTCGGTGTCCCTCGGCGGCCGGCGCCGCAACAGCGCCTGCAGACGCAGGACCAACTCCTGCAGGGCGAAGGGCTTGACCAGGTAGTCGTCGCCTCCGGCCTGCAGTCCCGCGATCCGGTCGGTGGTCTCGTCGAGCGCGGAGAGCATCAGGACGGGTACGTCGTTGTGCTCGCCGCGCAGCGTCCTGCACACATCGATGCCGCTGAGGTCCGGCATGGAGATGTCCAGCACGATCGCGTCCGGCGGCGTCCGACTGACCAACTCCAGCGCCGGGCGGCCGCCGTCGGCGAGGTCCACGGTGAATCCGGCCAGCCGCAGACCGCGTTCCAGCGAGCGGCGTATCGCCGCGTCGTCATCGACGACCAGGACCCGGCCCCGGTCTCCGCTCATCACCACACACCCCCAGGCCAGTGGAACCGGCCATTGCGCCCGGCCTGCCCATGGTGCATCAGCCTCATCGGGCGTCCCCTCGCCGTCCGCGGGCACGAAACGGTAACGAAGGATTTGTGTCGCGTAATTGCGCGACCGCGAAGCGTAACGTCCCCTGTCCTGGGAGCTCGTGGGGGAGTCACCAGGTGTGGGGGAGGGGATGTCATGTCCGTCATGACATGGGTACGAGGGGTGCCCGGATTCGCCCGGGCTCGCGTGATCACAGCGGTCTGCCTGGGGCTCATATGCGCCACGCTGACCGGATGTGGGGATGAAGGCCAGGCGAAAGCCGGAGCGTCTACGGCTCCGCCCAGCACCTTCGCATCCAGTCCGTCGCCGTCCACCTCGCCGCCCGAACCGACGCCTTCGGTCAGCGACGTAGCGACGACCGAGGCCGACGACCCGGTCACGGAGTCCCCGCAGGACGAGTCGGCGTCCGACGGCGCGTCGGACGCCTCGGCACTGTGGGGCAAGGCGTACAGCGGTACCGCGGACATCTCCGTCGACATCTACGACTTCTGCAACGCCGACGGCTCCCGCCGTCTGGCCGACAGCCAGACCTACTCGCTGGCGAGCACGCTCAACCTGAGCCGGCCGCGGACCGGCGGCGACGAGACCGAGGACAATCCGTTCTCCCTGCTGTTCGCGGCAGGTGACCCTTCCCAGGCCGGTGCCGTGTCCTTCTGGTCCTCGGCGGTGAGCACGACCTCCGGCCAGGACCTAGCAGGCAACCCCCGTGATCCGCACGTGCTGTTGACGTACTGGGACGTGGACTGGTCCGACGGCGAACTGGACGCCAGCCTGACCGACCCCCACACCCGGGAGGCCGTGGCCCTCAATCTGCTCAACTGGCCCAGCCCGGTCGTAGCCTGCCGCTCCGACCTCGGCCAGTTGCCCGGAGGCTACCCACACGCACTGGCCTCCGGTACGACCTTCGCGGGACAGCTCGACGGCTCCTCGGCATCCCTGACGGCAGAGGGCAGCAGCACCGACAGTCTGATCCAGTTCCACTTCGCATTCGACGGGACCGCGTCGTGAGGCGGCGGTCGTGGAAGGCCGGACACAAAGAGACCGCACACAAAGAGACCAGACACGGGGTGAACGGACGTCAGGGGACAGGACAGGGGGAGACGGGATGACGGAGACCGACCGACTGGACCGCTGGAGCGTACGAATCGCCGAGTGGGCCGCGCCCGGCGAGACCACGTTCGCCGCCCAGACCACCCGGGCCTACGCCGCGGGTGGCGCCATGCGCCACAACCTCTTCTCCTCGCACGACCACGCACCCGGCGGGATGGGCGGCGGGACGGTCTCCATCCTGCCCGTGGTGCTGGACGCGGTGGCCTACGCCGCCGACGCCATCAAGTCGGCCCTGGGAAGCTCGCAGTTGAGCAACGTGCTCTCTGTCGCCGGCCTGTTGCTCGGATTGCAGGCGCAGCGTTCCGGCGCCGCATCACACAACGCCGGGACCGCGCCAACCTCCGGCGAGACACAGCAGTTGGAAGATGGCACCCTCGCGGCAGACGACGCAGACCCGGATTCCACCACCCGTGATCCCCAGCCATCGGCCGCGCCCACGGTGGAGATCATGCGAGCTGCCCTGCAGATGAGCGGACGGCTCCGAGCCCGGGGGATCGAGCCCGCCGAGGCCGACGAACTGGCCGCCCGGGTGACCGCCCAGTTGCTGGCGCAGGACGATCCGGCCGAGGTGGCGGCGTTCCTCGACGCCCTCGTCGGCGAGGAGCCGCCGCAGCCGGTCGTGGGCGACGCCGACCCCCGGCGGACCGGACTGCGCCGGTTCACCGCCGCCGCGTCGGGCCTGCTGTCCCGCGTCGGACGGCCGCGCACGACGGACCACCGCCCGTCGTCCGGCCCCGACGCAACGACCGCCACATGAGCACCCCGCCGACCGGGCGCTCCCGCCCACCTCGCCGACACGGCGGACACCGCCGTACGACGCCATGAGCGGGTCTCCGCGCCTTCGGCCCGTCCGCTCATGGAGCCCGCCTCCGTGGCTGTGGCTGACGCTGCTCCTGTTCATGGCGCAGGTCCCCGCGCTGATCGGCCACGCCTTCGGGGTGGGCACGGGACTGGGCCAACTCGACGGAGCGGGCCGGGGTCGCTTCGTCACCGCGATGCTCAGTCTGGTGCAGCTGCTGCCCCTGTTCTTCCTGCTGGCAGCCGTCCTCGCGATCTTCGCCCCGCGGGCGCGCTGTCACTTCGTCGAGCGGCGTTACGGACTGCTGCCGCCCGACCATCCGCTGATGGCTCCGGCAGCCGCGGCACCGCAGGCACCCGGCGACTTCCCCGAACCGCACTTCCACGACCGGATGACGGCCTTTCTGAACGAGTACGCCCCGGGCACCCAACTGCGCCTGAGCACCCAATCCGGGCTCTCCGCCCGCGTCTACCCCGGCAGTTGGCGCACCACGCGCGTCGGCGTCTTCGCTCCGCTCGTCCACCTCTGGGAGACCGACGGGGAGGCAGCCCGCGCCGTCCTCCTGCACGAGCTCGGCCATCTGCGCCACGGCGAACAGCATGTCGCCGGGCTCGGCAGCCCCTTCACCGCCCTCGTCCGCGTCTGGCCGTACGTGCTCGCGGGCCTCGTCGTCCTGCCCGTCACCCTGTTGTCCGTCACCGGCAACGCGACCGTCCGCCTGACGCTCGCCGAGGTTGTCCTCGTCCTGTTCAGCGTGCCGAAGGTACTGCTCCTCGTGGTGGCCGCGCTCTGGTCGGCGGAACTGGGAGCGGACCGACGCGCTGCCGGGACCGCGGGACCCGACACCCTCGTACGCGCGCTGCGACGCCTGGAAGAAGGGGATCACGGAGGCCTGGCCCGGCTCTATCACCCGCCCGTGGGGATACGGATCTGGTTCGCCTCGCGGGAGGAAACCGCCAGTGCACAGCTCCTGTTGACGCTGCTGTGGCCGTTCGCTCTGCTCGCCCAACTGCTGCTGACCATGCTGGGCGCGGTGCCCGCGTACATGCTACTGGGAGCGTCGTGGGACCGCGCCACCAGGGAAGTTCTCGCGCTGGCCCATGACACGCTGACAGCGGACCCCGCTTGGTGGGCGACGCTCGCCGTCGTCCTGGTCTGGCCCCTGACGACCGGCGTCCGATCCTCAACCGGCCTGCGATCCTCGGCGGGCGTCCGATCCTCAACCGGCGTCCGATCCTTGGCGGACGACCGATCTATGGCCGGTGTCCGATCCCCGACCGGTGTCCGATCCCCGACCGGCGTCCGGTCTTCGGCCAGAGGCCGGCCCGCGGCCTCCGTCTTGACGAGGGTGTACGCAACAGCCGTCCTTTTCCCCACGGTTGTCCTGCTCGTCGGGCTTCTGCCGCTGGCGTCCCGCCCGGCCGGGGGCGTCTTCGCCCACCGCCAGGACGGACGCGCCCCCGCCTCCACGGGGGCGCCGAGCGCGGGCGGCGGCGGAGCCGACGGTACGTCGATGGCGTGCCCCAGCCGTGCGGCACCGCCCGCTCCGACGCGTCCACCAGGGCTCCCCTCCTTCACGCAAGGAGGCGCGTCGGCGTCCGCTGGGTCGGTGCCACAGCAGGCGGACGGTCCGCGCACGTTCCGCACTCTGAGCCTCACATCCGTCGAAGCGCTGTCAGGATCCACGGCTCAAGCCCAGGACTTTGGCGACCGCCTGCGCCGGGCCCGCTGGACCCTGCACAGCGACGGCAGCCTCACCGCCGACGTCACCACCGTCCCCGTCCTGCGCGGCACCGGCGTCAACGACACGAGACGATGGCTCACCGGGCAGCGCACGGAACGCACCGACATCAGCACGACCACGATCTGGATGGAGGCCCGCCTCGTCGTCGGCACGGATCACCCGCCCCGACTGGACCTCATCAGGGCGGCAACGCAGGCGATGCGGGCCGTGGTCAACTGCCGGGAATTCACGTCCACATCGAGTACGGCGCAGCGCTTGACCCTGACGCTGAGCGCCCAGTGACTGTCGTAGGGGCGTCAACTCCCGCCCCCGCCCTCGCGCCCGCAGCCGACCGTCGGCCTGTGTGACCGTTCAGCCGAGCGTGCGGACCAGCAGAAGCGCCACATCGTCGTCGGGCTCGGGGCGCAGCGCGCCGAGCAGCATGTCGCTGGTCCTCTCCAAGGAGTGCTGTGTGCTGCGGAGGAGCCGCGTCATGGTTTCCAGCCCGGTGTCGATGGACTGCGCGTGGCTCTCGACCAGCCCATCGGTGTACAGAGCAAGCAAGGAGCCCGGAGGCAGTTCCTGTTCCATGGTGCCGAAGGGCACCCCGCCGACGCCGAGCGGTACGCCGCCGGGCACATCGAGGAGTTCCGCACTTCCGTCGGGACGGATCATGACAGGCGGGAGGTGACCGGCGCTGGACAGCTCGCAGGTGCCCCGACGGGGGTCGCACACGGCATAGACGCAGGTGGCGATCGTGTCACCGAGGGAGCCGGCGATGTCGTCCAGGTGGCGCAACAACTCGGCGGGAGACGGATCGAGACGGGCCAGCGCGCGGGTGGCAGTGCTCAACTGCCCCATGATGGCGGCGGCTTGGACACCCTTGCCCATCACGTCGCCGACGATCAGACCGGTCCGTCCCCGGCTCAGGGGCAGTACGTCATACCAGTCCCCGCCGACCTCGCTCAGCGCCGGAAGGTAGCGGACGGCGATGTCGAGGCCTTCGTGGTCCACGGGCAGGGGCGGCAGCAGACTGCGCTGGAGGGTCAGCGCCGCGGTGCGTTCGCGTCCGTAGAGCCGTGCGTTGTCCACGCAGATCGCCGCGCGCGCGGCGAGTTCCGAGGCGAGGATGCGGTCCTGTTCGTCGAACGAACGGGAGTTGATGGTGCGGTACAGACTGAGCGTGCCCAGCACTTCGCCCCGGGCCATCAAAGGGACAGCCAGGTAGGAGTGGACGCCCGCCGTGCGCAGGGTCTGCGCGGCATGGGAGTCCCTGGCGATGCGCCGCATCATGGCGGAGTCCACGCGTCCCACCATGATCGGCCTGGCTTCCCGGACACACTGGGTGATGATCCGCGTGGAGCTGTAGGTGGCCAGTTCACCGACCGGGTCCGCGGCGTGGATGGCGTCCGTGAGGTACCCGGCCGCTACGGCCAGCGCCCGGAACTGGGCATGGGCGTCTCCGGTGACCGCGGTGGTGGTGCCGTGGGCGACCACCGCCTCGAGTACGTCGACGGCGGCCAGGTCCGCCAGCTGCGGTACGGCCACGTCGGCCAGTTCCCGGGCGGTCTGCTGAAGATCCAGCGTGGTGCCGATGCGGACACCGGCGTCCGCGATCACCGACAGGCGCTCACGCGCCTGGGCGACCTCGGCCGCGGCCTGCTGGCGCTCGGAGACGTCGATGACGGCCACCGCCAGCCCGAGCACCCGGCCCTGGGCGTCCTCGATGCGGTGGTAGGACTCCGAGTACGCGCGGTCCTTGCTGTCCGCCGCCGTCCGGCCGACGGTCTGCTGGTCCAGCAGGGGTTTGCCGCTGGCCAGGACGAGCCGCATGCGCGACTCGATGGCCTCGACGTCCAAGTCGGGCAGTACCTCTCGGACACGGCGTCCCAGAACCGCTTCCTCGGGCAGACCGTTGATCCGCTCCATGGCCGGATTGACGCCGACCCAGCGCAGATCGGAGTCGAAGACCGCGATGCCCACCGGGGTCTGGTTGACCAGGCTGTGGGACAGTGCCAGGTCCCGCTCCACGCGCCGTACGGTCGTGGCGTCCGCCGCGAGGCCCAGCAGATGGGGCTGCCCCTGGGTGTCATGCAGCCGCATGGTGCGAAACTCCACCGGACGCTCTGTGCCGTCCCGGTGCTGCAGGGGGAAGACGCCCGCCCATCTGGCGCCGGACCTGACCTGGGCGAACAGCTCGCGTGCCCGCTGCCGGTTCTCGGCCGACACCAGGAGGTCGTCGGCCCTACGGCCCAGAGCCTCGTGCGCCCGATACCCGAGCAGTTGCTCGGCTTCGGGACTCCACAGCACGATGTGCCCGTCGCTGTCGAGCACGACGGCCGCGACCTGCAACAGGTCGAGCAGCCCTCCCGGCGCGGCGGTGACCGCGTCGTCCCCGGTTGCATACCCCTGCATACCAGCCGCTCCTTCCGGCGCGGCACCGGCACCGCCAAGATCCGCCCTGCGGGTTCTCCGATTACGTCACAACGCGCTCCGGAGGGCAACACCTGCACCATGGACTTGTTCACGAACCGCAGGTGGCGGGCGTAGCGGGGGGTGTTCGCCGCGCTCCGCATGCGACCGTACGGGTGAAGGGCCGCGGCCCGGCGCGTGTACTGGGCCCACATCACCGAGGTCGCCCTCTGAGCAAGCCGAAGGAGAGCCGGTCATGAGCACATTCCTCACAGCGCGGTCCGTCAGGACGACGCCGGAGGGCATCTTCTGGGAGCCCAGCGAACGCTGGGTACGCGGCCGCACCGGCGACATCACCGTCGTCGACAGCAGGCACCCGGTGCTCGTCTGGGAGCCCGGCCTGCCCGTACCGCTGTACGCCTTCCCGCGCGAGGAGATCCGCACGGACCTCCTCCGCCCGGCCAAGAACCCACGGCTGGGCACGCACTGCGGCTCGCAGATCTTCTACGACCTTGAAATCGGCGACGAACTGCGGGAGAACGCGGCCTGGACCTTCCCCGCCGACGACCTGGCCGACCACATCGCGTTCGAATGGTTCCGGCGCAGCAGCCGGGGACTCGACCACTGGTACGAGGAGGAGGAAGAGATCTTCATCCATCCCCGTGACCCCCACAAGCGAGTGGACGCACTGCCGAGCAGCCGGCACGTCAAGGTCGCGATCAACGGCACGGTCGTCGCGGACACCCACCGGCCCGTGCTGCTCTTCGAGACCGGCCTGCCGGTGCGGTACTACGTTCCGCGCGAGGACGTGCGCCTCGAGCTGCTCGTCCACACCGACCACACCAGCGGCTGCCCGTACAAGGGCACGGCCGAGTACTGGTCCTGGGAGGGCGGTGGAGCCGATACGCCGCCGAACCTCGTCTGGAGCTACCCGGACCCGCTGCCCGCCGTGGCCGCCATCGAACGGCTTGTCGCCTTCTACAACGAAGCAGTCGACATCACCGTGGACGGCGAAGTGCTGGAGCGCCCCGTCACTCCGTTCAGCAGCACACTCGCGGCGCGCCCGTCGAGGTAAGGGCATTTCACTCGCCAGAGCTTCCGCTGCCACGCGAAGTGACGCCTCTGGCGCGGGAGTTCAGAAGAGTGTTCACAGAGCCTGTCCCTTGGCCACGAAAGGGGCCGGAGTCGATGAGGACTCCGGCCCAGTGCGAATCCGGGTGGATCCGCGTACATCCCAACGCCCGGCCGCAGTTGCACCAGGTGGTGTCTCCCATGCGCAGCACGACAGCAGTCCCGCGCAGCTGTCGCGACGCGGGGCTACCGAACAAGGCGGAACTGGCTTTGCCGAGATGATTCGCCGTCAAGCGTCAGTGGCCGCCACCGTTGCCGTGGCCGCCGTTGCCGTGGCCGCCGTTGCCGTGGCCGCCGTTGCCGTGGCCGCCGTTGCCGTGGTCACCGTTACCGTGGTCACCATTGCCGTACCCGTTGTCATGGTTCCCGTTGTCGTGGTCCCCATTGCCGTACCCGTTGTCGTGGTCGTTGTGGCGGCCTGAGTAGTCGTCACCGCAGTCGTCGTCATAACTCCACGAACGGTGGTCATAGCGTCCGTTGTCGTCGCACGAGTCGTCGTCATGACCGCGGTGGTCGCTGCGGACGTCGGACGAAACCGAGTGGGACGTGCTGGTGGTGGCACTCGCGAAGCTGGCTCCGCCAAGGGCCAGAGCCAGAGCAGCGAACAGGCTGGCGACCAGCCGGAAAACCGTTGATGTTGTGACCCGCATGGTGTGTTCCCCTTCCCGGGAGCGTAGACGGGGGCGAGCCCGCACGGCCGCGGTGACGTAGCACCAGTGAGGCACTCATACGTTCGCGAAAGGGTCCGGTACATCGGCCTTGCAAATGACGGGAGTTGCCGTCGCCGACTCACGCGCTGATTGCGTAGCATCGGGCCCACCGGGGCTGCTCTGTTCAGCCAACCCCGCGGCGGGGCATTCGTCCGTAGCACCACCAACGACCGGGTGGTCGTCGGTCGGGATGTTGAGATTGTTCGTCTTCTCACCAGGCAAGACGGATATTTCGTTCAATCCGCTTCTAACTTAGGCATACGCCCACATGTAAGTCAAGCGGAACATATGGGGCTGAGCGGGCAGTGAGTCGGCCTCGATGTTATGTGTAACTCCCTTGCGCCGTTGAGTAATTGGCGCCCATCTGGCGGGGGTGCGTTGGTGTGGTGCGGGCGGTGAGTGGTGGGTGACGCGCGATCTTCGTAGCCATGTGTAGTTAGCGGTATATCGTTCACCTGTTCGAGTAGGAGGGCGTCACGCCGCGTGTGACGCTCGGCGATGGTTGGCCACGCGCGTCCCCCATCAGGGGTAGGGGGCGGCGGCGAATCCCGCTACCGCGGGCCGATGTGAGGGCGTGCCTGCGGTCGATGCCTGGGGGCAGGTCAGACGGTGCTGCCCGTGAGGACGCAGTTCGTGAATTCCCTCAGCTTTTCGCGGATCTCCTTCGCGTCCGTGTGGCCGGACTCGCTGAGTTGCGTGACGAGGTCGATGCGCATGGCGGCGATGACGCAGTGGGCGAAGAAGGCTGCGTCGCCATCGGGGCGGGCTCGCTCGATGAAGCCGGTCAGTCGGGTGTGCACCTGGTCGCAGGCGCCGCGAGTGTCGTGGGTGGCCTCCAGGTCACCTTCGAGCGCGGCCCACAGGGCGCAGCGCTCAAGCCTGATGTCGAAGAGCTTGTCCACGAAGGTGAGCGTCTGCTGCCTGGGGTCCGGGCTGTCGTCGAGTGCCTGGCGTGCGGCCTTGTCGATCTCCTCGTCGTACTGGGCCACGAGTGCCTGCAGCAGGCCGCTGCGGCTGCCGAACCGGCGGAAGACCGTTCCCTTGCCCACGCCCGCGGCGCGTGCCACGTCGTCCATGGACGCCGGGGCGCCCTCGACGAGCAGGCGTTCCGCGGCGGCGAGGATCGCGCGCCTGTTCCGTGCGGCGTCCGCGCGCTCGGCCATGAACTCTCCCCTTTGCAATGGACCGTCGGTCCAGTTAGCTAACAGGCCCGTACCGGGACCGACGGTCCATTAGGCGAGGGGAACCCTTCAAAGCCCACGCTCGGCATCATCGGCAGCGGAATCATCGCGCCGCGATCGCCCGACTCGCGGTCGCGGTGGGGATGGACGTCGTGCTGACCAACTCCCGCGGGCCAGAGAGCCTGGCCGACAAGGTTGCGGAGCTCGGGGAACGTGCCCGGGCTGGGACGCCGGCGGAGGCGGCCGGGGCAGGCGACTGGGTGGTGGCCGCTATCCCCCTGGCCCAGCACCGAAACCTCCCCGCCGCCGCGCTGGCAGGCAAGGTCGTCGTCGACACGATGAACTACGGCCCGACTCGCGACGGGCGCATCGACGTGCTCGACGCCGAGAGGTTCACCGAATCCGAGATGGTCCAGGAGCACCTGGCCGGCGCCAAGCTCGTGAAGGCGTTCAACGACATCAACGTCGGCCAGACCGTGCCGCTCGCCCGCCCCGCGGGCCACGCGGACCGCTCGGCCCCGCCCCTCGCCGGCAACGACGCGGAGGCGAAGGCGAGCGCCGCCGCCCTGATCGACCAGCTCGGCTACGACACGGTCGACGTCGGCACCCTGGGCGACAGCTGGCGCTTCGAACCGGAGACCGCCCCCTTCGTGATGCCCTACCTGGCCGACCCCGAGGCCCTGATCGCCTACGTCGCCAACCTGGCGAAGCCCGGCGTTCCGCCGCAGTCCCCGCCCGAAGACCCGGGCACCCCGCTGCCTGCCCACCGGCTGCGTACCCTGCTGGCCGAGGCCCATCGAGTGCGCGTCGCCGACCGCATCATGTGACCCGTTGACCCGCGGCACGCGTCGCAGCCCGTCCGAAACGTCGAGGCCGTCCCGGTATCGGGTTGGCGCATCTGGCCGGCGCTGACGATCTGCCAGGTTGGCGGCGGGAGCGACTGGGACATGACTTCGGGAAGGCGGGGTTCGTGTTCCGAGCGTGGACGAGGGACTGGGGGGCAGGCCGCTATCCGGCGAGTGTCCGGGTGCCGAGGACGGCGAGCAGCGCTACTAGGCGTTCGGCGTCCTGGGTGCCGGGCTCGTCACGTGACCTGCCCAAGCTCGGCTACAAGGGCGTGGAGAGCTGCGAGTTGTCCTTCGACGGCTACCGTGCACCGGCCGACGCCGTGCTCGGCGGTGTCGAGGGCAAGGGCTTCGCCCAGATGATGAAGGGCCTGGAGACCGGACGCCTCCAGTTCGCCGCCCGCGCCCTCGGCGTCGGCCGGGCGGCGCTGGAGGACGCGCGCGCCTACGCCCAGGAACGCGAGTCGTTCGGCAAGCCCATCTGGCAGCACCAGTCGATCGGCAACTACCTGGCGGACATGGCCACCTCGCTCACGGCGGCGCGTCAGCTCACCCTGTACGCCGCACGCGAGGCCGACGCCGGCCGACGCGTCGACATGGAAGCGGGCATGGCCAAGCTCTTCGCCTCCGAGACCGCCATGCAGATCGCCCTCAACGCCGTCCGCATCCACGGCGGTTACGGCTACTCGACCGAGTTCGACGTGGAGCGCTACTTCCGCGACGCCCCACTGATGATCGTCGGCGAGGGCACCAACGAGATCCAGAGCAACGTCATCGCGAGCCAGCTCGTCAAGCGCGGCGGCCTCGACACCTGACCGACCACCTGAGAAACCGTCACCGCGTTCGTCGGGCGCCCTCCCGCTGCCTCCGGAGCTGGTGACACCGCCCCCAGGCCATGCGCCCGACAAGGGAGGAGGTGGTCGTGCCAACTCCGAAGGCCGGTAACCCCGTGATGTGGCCGTCACTTTCGGTAGCCGAGGATGGTCATCATGCCGGATTCGGAGTGGTACTGGTTGTGGCAGTGGAGCATCCACAGGCCTGGGTTGTCGGCATTGAAGTCGACGACGAGTTTGTTGTGCGGCAGTACGAAGGAGGTGTCCTTGCGGGCTCCGATCGCGTTGATGCCTTTCAGGGCGAAGGTGTGGCCGTGCAGGTGCATGGGGTGCCACATGTTGGTGGCGTTGATCAGCGTCAGGCGGACCCGTTCACCCTGTCGGACCGGGTGGCGCTGTTCGACGGAATAGGGCTGGTGGTCGAAGGCCCAGTCGAACCTCCTCATGCTGCCGGTCAGTCTGATGCGCAGCTCGCGGTCCGGCTTGCGGTCGCAGAGCGCCACGGACTCGTGTGGCACGAGGCGCCTGGCCGGCACGACCTGGCCGTCGAGCTCCCGCGGATATACGGAGGCGTGTGGGCGGGTCCCGCTGCCGGTGCGCAGGACCGCCAGAGCTTTCGCGTTCTTGCCCTCGGCGAGCGCGACCAGCGGGAACACCCCGTCCTTGGCGGTGATGAGCACGTCGTAGCGTTCGGCCATGCCGAGCAGCAGCGCGTCCGTCCTCGTGTGCTCGACCGGGTAACCGTCCGTGTGCGTCACCGTCATTTCGTGGCCGCCCAGGGCCACCCGGAACGCCGTGTCGCCCCCGGCGTTGATGATCCGCAGCCGGATGCGGTCCCCGGGGCGGGCCCGGAAGACCGAAGGGGCGTGGGAGAGGCGGCCGTTGACCAGGTAGTACGGGTAGGCGACACTGCCGCCCTCGCTGTGCAGCATGCGGCTGTGGGAGTTCCGCAGGACGCGCGAGGGGCCGGTGGATCTGTCGGGGGCCGACTGGTGCCCGCCATCGGACATGTCGTGGCCGGAACCGTCGCGTGCACTGCCCTCACCCATGTCCATCGGCGCGCCGTTGCCGCCGCGCAACTGCGCGAGCACGCCGTCCGGGGTGGAGCCGCCCACGCCGTCCAGCCAGTCGTCCAGGACGATGACCCACTCCTTGTCGTAGGACAACGGCTCCCTGGGATCCTCGACGATCAGCGGGGCGTACAGGCCGCGGTCGAGCTGCATTCCCGAGTGCGAGTGCAGCCAGTACGTGCCCGGGTGATCCACGGCGAAGCGATAGGTGAAGTCCGCGCCGGGGTTGATGGCGTACTGCGTCAGGCCCGGCACGCCGTCCATGTCGCAGCGCATACGGATACCGTGCGAGTGCAGTGTCGTCGCCGCGGGCAGGTGGTTGGCGAGCGTGAGATCGAGGATGTCGCCCACCTTCACCCGCACCTCCTTGCCGGGCAGCGTGTCGCCGTACGCCCATGACCTGACGGTCCGTCCACCCAGGTCGAGGGATGTCTCGGTGGCCGTGAGCCTGAACCTGCGGACGGGTCCGGGCCCGCGCGCCTTCTCGGCGGCGACGACCTCGGGATCGGACGGGTTCACATACCCCTTGGGTCCCTTGGGGACGAAGCCGCGTCCGCTGTGGCCGTTGGCCTCAGCCCTCGAGTGGGTGTCGGGCTGCGCGTGGGAGCTGGGCCCCGCGTGTGCGCCGGCTCCCGCGTCTGCGCCGGCTCTCGAAGGGGAGCCTTCCCCGGAGGGGGAGTCGGACCCGGAACAGGCAGCAAGGACTCCTGAGCCGGCGGCCACGATCGAGGCACCGAGAAAGGTGCGCCGCGTATGTGTCTGCATGAATGAATAACACACGTTTTGTGGTGATGTGTGTGAGAACTGGGGCGGCGCGTCTTATGAATCGCCTGGGCTGCCCAGGGGGACAGGTCTGGCCCGACGAGGCTTACGCCCCACCCTGGTGGGACGCAGCTGAATGGCAGACCGGCGTGTCCCGCCACCGGGGCCGGTCTCGCAGCCTGGCGCCGCGGCCGACCTGCGCCTCGGTCTCGAAGGCTCAGGGCCGAACTGGGACGACCCCTGGCTGAGGCCTGTCCGTCAGCAACTGACGATTCGATCGTCAGCACAATGGAATCCGCTGTTCAGTCTTGCTTCCGCGATGTTTTCGTCCGTAGCATCGGCGTATTCGCTCACGCCACGAACTGGGGACTCAATGGACCGCACCCGTCTGCAGCAGCTCCTGGCCCGCGAGAGTGCCGAGGCCGAGCGCCGTAACCCGCGCTCAAGGTCCGCGTACGAGCGGGCCGACCACCTCTTCGGCGGAGTCCCCATGACGTGGATGAACAAGACCGCGGGTGCCTTCCCCCGCTACCTGGACACAGCGCGCGGCGCCCGCATCACCGATATCGACGGTCACGAGTACATCGACTTCTGCCTCGGTGACACCGGCGCGATGGCCGGTCATTCGCCCGCGGTGGTGGCCGAGGCGGTGCAGAGCCGGTTCGCGGAGCTCGGCGGCGCCACCGCGATGCTGCCCACCGAGGACGCCGAATGGGTCGGCGCCGAGCTCACCCGTCGCTTCGGGCTCGCGCGCTGGAGCTTCTCGCTGACCGCGACCGATGCGAACCGCTGGTCCATCCGGCTGGCACGGGCGCTCACCGGACGCTCGAAGATCCTGGTGAACAGCTACAGCTACCACGGCAGCGTCGACGAGTCGCTGATCGTGGTCGGCCCGGACGGCAACGGCACCGCCCGCCCCGGAAACGTCGGCGCGCCCTGCGACGTCACGCTCACCAGCAGGGTCGCCGAGTTCAACGACCTGGCGCAGCTGGAGCGCGAACTCGCCCACGGCGACGTGGCCGCCGTACTCATGGAGCCCGCGCTCACCAACATCGGCATCGTGCTGCCCGAACCCGGCTACCTGAAAGGCGTGCGTGACCTGACGCGCCAGTACGGCACCCTCCTCATCAACGACGAGACGCACACCTTCTCCGCGGGGCCCGGCGGCTGCACCACAGCCTGGGGTCTGGAGCCGGACCTGCTCACCATCGGCAAGGCGATCGGTGGAGGCATTCCGGCCGGTGCGTACGGGCTGTCCGCCGAACTGGCCGAGCGACTGCTCGACCGCGACGACCTGGACCTGGTCGACATGGGCGGAGTCGGCGGCACCCTCGCCGGCAACGCCCTCTCGGTCGCCGCGATGCGGGCGACCCTGGAGCACGTCCTCACCGACGAGGCCTTCGGCAGGATGTCGAAGCTGTCGGAACGGTTCGAGGCCGGGGTGCGCGCGGGCATCCACGCGTGGGACCTGCCGTGGTCGGTGAGCCGCCTCGGCGCGCGGACCGAGTACCGGTTCGCCGACCCGGCGCCGCGCACCGGAACGGAGTCGGCGGCGGCCGCGGACCCGGAGCTGGAGGACTTCCTGCACCTCTATCTCGCCAACCGCGGCATCCTCCTGACGCCGTTCCACAACATGGCGCTGATGTGCCCCGCCACCACGGAAGAGGACGTGGACACGCACACCGATGTCTTCGCCGCCGCACTGGCCGAACTGGTCGGCTGAGCCGGGCCGTTAGTCTTGGCCGTCAAACTTGGGGCGAGCCGGAGAGGGAGAGCGTGGACGAGATCGACCGGGCCATCCTGCGTGAACTGCAGGCCGACGGCCGAATCGCCTATGCCGAACTCGGCCCGAAGGTCGGTCTGTCCGCGTCGGCAGCCCGCCAGCGGCTGCAGCGGCTGCTCGACTCCCAGGTCGTGCAGGTGGTCGGGGTGACCGACCCGATGGGCATGGGCGGGCAGTCGATGGCACTGCTCGGCATCGCCGTGGACGGGGATCCGCGGGCGATCGCCGACGAGCTGGCCGAGCGGGCCGAAGTGGTCTACTCGGTCCTCACCTCCGGCGGCTTCGATCTGTTCGTCGAGGTGGTCTGCCCCGGCCCGAGAGATCTGCTGGACTTCGTCAACGACGTGGTGCGCCCCATCGAAGGGGTCCGTCAGGTGCAGTCGTTCCCGTACTTCGGCATTCACACGCACCGGTTTCTGTGGAACGTGGGCTGAGGCCCGCGCCATCGCCCCGGTCACCGCCGTCCACATCCAGTTCCACGCCGCCCAGCCCCACGACGCGAAGCCCTTGGCCCCTTGCGAGTACGCCTGGGCATCCGGTGTCACGGTGTGGCCGACGCCCACGTCCTTCACGGCCATGTCGAGAGTTCAGGGGGCCAGGTGGACGCCGCCTGGCCCCCGTATCCCGCTGGGCTGCTACACCGCGAGCCAGGCCGCCTGGTCCGGTGCCAGCAGGCCCTCTTCCACGGGGGTGCTGGACAGCAGGAGGGAGGTGTGTTCGGGCAGGGGGTGCGCCTCGGCCGAGAGGTTGACCACGCATACGAAGCCCGGGTCGCGGCCGAAGGCGAGGACCCCCTCAGGGGCTTCCAGCCAGGTCAGGGTGCCGTCGCCGAGTGCGGGGTGCTCGCGGCGCAGCCGCAGGGCGGCGCGGTAGAGCTCCAGCATCGATGTCTCGTCGCCGGTCTGCGCCTCGACGCTGCGCTCGGCCCAGTCGGCCGGCTGGGGCAGCCAGGGGCCGGCCGACGCGCCCTCGGGGCTGAAACCGAACGGTGCGGTGGGTCCGGACCAGGGGATGGGCACCCGGCAGCCGTCGCGACCGCGGTCGGTGTGCCCGGAGCGCTCCCACACCGGGTCCTGGAGGACGGCCTCGGGCAGGTCCTCGACCTCGGTCAGGCCGAGTTCCTCGCCCTGGTAGACGTAGGCGCCGCCGGGCAGGGCGAGCATCAGCAGGGCGGCCGCGCGGGCGCGACGGGTGCCCAGCTCCAGGTCGAGGGGGCCCTCGGGTTCGTAGCGCTCGTTGGCCACCCATCGCCTGACGGTCTTGCGGCCGTAGCGGCTGGGGTGGCGCATGACGTCGTGGTTGGAGAGCACCCAGGTGGCGGGTGCGCCCACCGCGCCGAGCATGGCGAGCGAGTTTTCGATGACAGCGCGCAGGTCCTTGGGGTTCCAACTGGACATGAGGAAGTCGAAGTTGAACGCGGTGTGCAGGCCGTCCTTGCGGACGTACGCGGCGAGCCGCTCGGTGGTGTCCGCCCATGCCTCGGCGACGAAGGAGCGGTCGCCGGGGAACTCGTCGGCCACCCGGCGCCAGGTGCGGTAGATGTCGTGGACCTCGTCGCGGTCCCAGTGCGGGTGGTCTCGGTGTTGCCGGGGCTGCTCGTCCGCGGGCTCCCGTCGGACGAGTGGTCCCAGCACCGCCGGCTCCTGCCGGGGCGGCAGGTCGGGCAGTTCGGGGTGCTTGATCAGTCCGTGGGCCACGTCGATGCGGAATCCGTCGACTCCGCGGCTGAACCAGAAGCGCAGGATCGACTCGAACTCCGTACGTACCTCGGGGTGTTGCCAATTGAGGTCGGGTTGCTGGGGAGCGAACAGATGCAGGTACCACTCGCCGTCGGGTAGCCGGGTCCAGGCCGGGCCACCGAAGCACGAGACCCAGTCGTTGGGAGGCTCAGATCCGTCCGGGCCGCGGCCCGAACGGAAGATGTAGCGTTCTCGCTCCGGGCTGCCGGGTCCGGCCGCCAGCGCCGCCTGGAACCAGGCGTGCTGGTCGGAGGTGTGGTTGGGCACGATATCGGGGATGACGCGGATCCCGTGCCGGTGCGCCTCCTCGATGAGCTGCTCCGCCTCGGCCACGGTGCCGAAGAGCGGGTCGATCTCGCGGAAGTCGGCCACGTCGTAACCGTGGTCCGCCATCGGCGACTTGTACCACGGGTTGATCCATATGGCGTCGACGCCGAGGTCCTTGAGATACGGCAGGCGGGAGCGGATGCCGGCGATGTCGCCGACGCCGTCGCCGTTCCCGTCGGCGAAGCTGCGGATGTAGACCTGATAGATGACGGCGTTGCGCCACCACAGTGCTGCGGTGCCGGACATGTCGGTGCGGTACTCCTTGGGCGTTGGGGGAAGGGCGTGGCTACTTCGCCGCGCCGGCGGTGAGTCCGGCGACGATGCGGCGCTGGAAGAGCAGCACCATGATCACCAGCGGGATCGTGACGAGGACGCCCGCTGCCATCTGACTGCCGAACGGCGTCTCATACGTCGTCGCGCCGGTGAACTTCGATATGGCGACCGGTGCGGTCTGCATGCCGGGCTTGTTGGTCATCGACAGGGCGATGAGGAACTCGTTCCAGGCCGCGATGAAGGTGATGATCGCGGTGGTGAAGATGCCCGGCGCCGCGAGCGGGATGATGACCTTGCGGAACGCCTGGCCGCGGGTGCAGCCGTCGACCATGGCCGCGTGCTCCAGCTCGTCCGGCATCTGCCGGAAGAACGTGGTCAGGTTCCACACCGCCAGCGGCAGTGCGAAGGACATGCTCGGCACGATCATGGCCTGGTAGGTGTTGATCCAGCCGATGTCCGTGAACAGCTTCAGCAGCGGGACCACGATCGACACCACCGGGAACATCGAGGTGGCGATGATCAGCGTGAGGATCAGCCGCTTGAAACGGAACTCCAGCCGGGCCATCGCATAGGCGGTGAACGTGGCCAGCAGCAGCGCCAGCGCGGTGGTGATGCCGGCGACGATCAGGCTGTTGAGCAGTGCGCGGGTGAACCCCTGGGCCGGGCCGAACACCGCCCGGTAGTTCTCGAACGACACCGTGGAGGGAAGCAGCGAGGTGTCGAAGATGTCCGAGGTGCGCCGCAGGCTGGAGACCAGCATCCAGTAGAACGGGGCCAGGCAGTAGGCCACCACCGCCACGACACCCGCGTACAGCAGCCCGCTGCGCCACTTCGCCGTGAGGGTCATGCCATCACCTCCGCACGGCGCGGCGCCGCGATCCGCCGACGCTTGCTTCTCCCCGCGCGTTGGCCCGCGCCGCCGTCGCCGACGAGATCGGCCCCGAGCAGCCGGACGAAGGCCAGCGCGATGAGGAAGACGTAGAGGAAGAGGATCACCGCGTAGGCGGAGGCCGGTCCGAAGCGGACGTTGGACGCCTCGTTCTGCGCGAGCATGGAGAGGGTTTCCACCGAGTTCTTCTGCGCGCCGACGAGGATGTAGGGCAGGTCGAACATCCGCAGCGCGTCCATGCAGCGGAACAGCATCGCCACCAGCAGTGCGGGCTTCACCAGCGGCAGGGTGATGTGCCAGAACTGGCGCGGCGGGCTCGCTCCGTCGATGCGGGCCGCCTCGTACACCTCTTTCGGGATCACCTGCAGGCCGGCCAGGACCAGCAGGCCGATGAAGGGGGCGGTCTTCCACACCTCGGCGACGATGACCGCGACCTTGGCGTGGAAGCCCTCGGTGGTCCACAGGATCTGGTGGCCGATCAGGGCGTTGGCGACGCCGTTACTGTTGAAGATCCACCGCCACAGCAGGCCGGAGATGGCCGTGGGCACCGCCCAGGGCACGAGGATGCCGGCCCGCACCAGACCGCGTCCGCGGAACGCCTTGTGCATGATCAGGGCCATCGCCACCCCGATCACCGTCTCCAGGCCGACCGTGACGACGGTGAAGAACGTCGTGTTCCAGAAGGCGTTCCAGAACCGCTCTCCGGCCTCGCCGAAGATGTCGGCGTAGTTCTTCAGCCCGACGAACGGCTCGGTGGCGCTGATGAAGCCGGTCTTCGCGTCCAGGCCCTTCGGCCCGTACAGGGACTCGTTCAGCGCCATGATCGTCGGGTAGAGCACAACGATCGTCAGCACCAGCAGCGTCGGAGACACCAGCAGTGCCGCCATTCGCCCCGAGCCCGCGGTCGCCCGGGCCTGCGTGCGCAGGCGGTTCGCCCACTCGGGTGGCCGTCCGGAGCGGCTGCCGACGGAGCGGCCAACAGCGGTTCCGGGCAGGATCTTGGCGTCGGTCATCGCCCTGCTCCTCACTGCGCCGCGGGCTTCTGCAGATCCTTCTGCAGGTCCTTCAGCGCCTGCGCGCTGCTCTTGCTGCCGGTCAGGGCGGCGTACGCCTCCTGCTGGATCGCCGAGGTCACATCGCCGTACTGCACGACCCGCGGACGCGGCACGGCGCGCAGGATGGACTCCTTGAGCACCGGCAGGTACGGGTACTGCTTGATCAGCGCCTTGTCGTCGTACAGGGAGGCATACGGCGGGGCGAGGGAGGCGTCCTTGAGGAACGTGGCCGTGTTCTCCTCGTTGCTGAAGAACTTCATGAAGTCCAGGGCCGTGGCCTTGTTCTTGGCGAAGGACGACAGGGCCAGGTTGTGACCGCCCAGGCTGGATGAGCCGGGCCCGCTCAGGCCGGGCAGCGGCGCGACCGCGTACTTCCCCGCTATCTCGCTCTTGCCGGCCAGGGAGTACACGTACGGCCAGTTGCGCAGGAAGATCAGCTTGCCGGACTGGAACGCCTGGCGGCCGTCCTCTTCCTGGTAGGTGATGGCCTCCTTGGGAATCGTCCCGTCCTTGACGGAGCCGACGAGGAAGTCCAGGCTCTTCTTCGCCTCGGGTGTGTCGACGTCTGGCTTGCCGTTCGCGTCGGTGACGACGCCGCCCGCCGAGTTCACGGCCTCGGAGAAGTTCACGGTCAGGCCCTCGTACTTCTGGAACTGACCGGCGTAGCACGACATGCCCTTGGCCTCGGGCAGCTTCTCGACCTTGGCGCAGTCGGACTTCATCTGCGCCCAGGTCGTCGGCGGCTCGGTGATGCCGGCCTTCTTCAGCAGGTCGGTGCGGTAGTAGAGCATTCCGCCGTCCGAGCTGGCCGGGGCCGCGTAGAGTCCGCCGCGGTACTTCGCCGTCTCGACCACCGGCTTCAGCATCTTCTGCAGCGGGAACTGCTTCTCGGGCAGCCGGTCGATCCATTGGTGGGCGGCGAACTCCGAGGTCCACACGACGTCGAGGGAGAGCACCGTGTAGGCGTCGGACTTCGTCTCCGCGTTCTGGATCATCTGCTGGCGCTGCGCGTCCGCGTCCGTCGGCAGCTGGATGAAGGTGACCTTCTCCTTGGGGTGCAGCTCGTTCCACCGGTCGAGCATCGGCTGGACGGTGCCGGTGGTGTCCTTGCCGGCCACGTACGTGAGGGGGCCGCGGCCCTCGAACGACGTCGCCCCGGCCTGCGCGGAGCCACCGCCGCCGGACGAGCCGCAGCCGGTGAGGAGGAGCCCGGCGGCGGCGAACACGGCCGAACACGGAAACGCTCTGGGGGTCCTGGTCTTCACTGTCTCTCCTCTGAGATGACTGCGTTGCGAGACTGCGTTGTCACGGAACTTATAGATCAAATATGCAGGTCAAAGACATGACGATTCACTCGATGAGGACTGCTTGGGCTCCGTCGAGACAACGTTTGCAAGCTAGGGGGCGCGATTCTTGGAAGTCAATGAGTTACTTCGCGGTAATACAGTGAAGACGAGGGCCGGAGCTCATGAGAGCGCTGTCATAGCGAGCCGCACAGGACGTGCCGCCTGTGCTACCGTCCGCTCATGCCACCAGCTCAGCGGCACCCCACGATGGCTGACGTAGCCGAACGAGCCG
The DNA here is from genome assembly GCF_042894545.1 of Streptomyces sp. NPDC001530. Classification (NCBI taxonomy): domain Bacteria; kingdom Bacillati; phylum Actinomycetota; class Actinomycetes; order Kitasatosporales; family Streptomycetaceae; genus Streptomyces; species Streptomyces sp. NPDC001530. The sequence goes on along the minus strand of NZ_JBIAVS010000022.1, from coordinate 132,453 downwards.
GGGTCTCCACGTCGACCGTCTCGCGCACCCTGCGCGGCCTGTCCACCGTCTCGCCGGACGTCCGCGCCCGCGTCGAACAGGCCGCGCGCGAGCTGAACTTCGCCGTGTCGCGGCAGGCTGCAAGCCTTGTCACCGGCCGGACCGGGACCGTGGCGGTGCTCGTGCCCACGCTCAACTCGTGGTTCATGGGATCGGCCCTGTCCAGCCTGGGTCCGCTGCTGCGGGCGGCGGGTATGGAACTGGCCGTCTACGTGATCCCCGACCTGGCCGAGCGCACCTCGTTCTTCGAGCGCCTTCCGGCCCGGCGCAACGCCGACGCGCTTCTGGTGTTCTCCTTCGACCTCACCGACGAGGAGACCGCGCGGCTGGACAACCTCGGCATGCCGGTCATCTACGTCAGCCAGCACGTCGACGGACGACCGAGCGTCTACGTCGACGACGTGGCCGGAGCGCTGCACGGCACCCGGCATCTGCTCAACCTCGGCCACCGCCGGATCGCCTTCGTGCAGACCGTGGGCACCAGCGGTTTCTCCTTCAGCTCCAACGAGCGGCTGCTCGGCTACCAGCAGGCGCTCACCGAAGCCGGTATGCCCCTCGACGACGACCTGGTGGCCGCCACCCTGGTCGGCGACAAGCGCGGCGCCGCCGAGGTGCTCGGGAAGCTGCTCAGCCTGCGCGAACCGCCCACCGCCATCTTCGCCGAACAGGACGAGGTCGCCGTCGCCGTCATCTGGACCCTGCGCAAGACGCAGATCGCGGTGCCCGAACGGATCTCCGTCCTCGGCTTCGACGACCAGCCGCTGGCCGACTGGTTCGACCTGTCCACGGTGGCCCAGTCACCCTCGGACATGGGCCGTATGGCCGGCGAACTGGCCCTCTCGCTCATCAATGATCCGGACGCGGACCACACGCGGCACACCATCCTGCTCACCCACGTGATCCCACGGGCTACCACCGCTCCGCCACCAGCCCCTCAGCAGGAGCAGGACGGCTCCGCCGAGCGCTCACACGGCTGACGGTCCCTCACTTCGCGGGCACGACCGCTCGCGACTCCCTTCGTCCAGGGAATTCAGTGGCCCGCAAAGCATGGCGTCCGGGGGCTGCCGGCGTCAGAGCCGGCGCGAGGCACGTTTCAAGGGCGCTACTTCCGGTGACCGCGCCCTTCCGGGCGGGAGGACGGCCGCTGGTCGGGCGTCTCTTCCGGCGAGAGCCGGGACAGCGCTTCCGCCAGGCGCGCGCAGGCCTCCTCGATCTCCCGAAGAGTGCGGTTCCGCTCCGTGATGATTGCCGAGAGCAGAAGGGCCGTCAGTGACACGGTGCCGTTGAAGGCCTGCAGGATGACCATCTTGGCGAGGAGATCGTGACCGGCGAACGGCCCTGACCCGTCGGCACCCGCGTCGATCGCGACCACGGAGGCGATCAGCACACAGGGCGCGGCGCCGGCCAGCTGGAAGCGGAAGGCCGCCCAGATCAGGAAGGGAACGACGAGGAAGAGAAGTTCGACCGAGCTGTGCGTGACCGCCACGGTGACCGCTGCCGTGCCGCCCAGCAGGGCCATCGCCTCGGCCCAGCGGAGGACAGGTGTGCCGCGTGGCCACCGGGCGGTGCGCAGGGCCAGCAGGAACGGCGCGATGACCAGGACCCCCATGGCGTCGCCCGTCCACCACACCGACCAGGTCGGCCAGAAATCGTGGGCTGTCAGCGCGCCGGAGGCCACCAGGACTCCCGTGCCGACCGTCGCGCTGATCAGCATCCCGCTCAGGGCCCCGAGGAACACCAGTGCCAGAGCGTCCTGCAGCCGGTCGAGTGCGGTATGGAATCCCACACGCCGCAGGAGCAGGTAGGCGAAGACCGGGGCGAGCGTGTTGCCGACGGCGATGGCGAGCACGGGGAGGATCGACGGCCCGAGCATCACGTTGACCAGGAGCGCCCCGAGAGCGATTCCTGGCCACATGCGAAGGCCCCACAGCATCAGGATCACGAGTGCAATGCCGGTGGGCGGCCAGAGTGGCGTGACCTGCCCTCGTACCAGTTGCTGCTGCAGCCCGATCCGGGCGCTGACGAAGTAGGCGGCAGCGACGACAGCCAGCTGCAGGCCCTCGGCGGTGTACCGCCGGAGCCGCTCACCGCGCGCGACATCGATCATCTTCGCCTGCCCCAGTGGTCACAGCGGGCGAGGCGGGCCGCACCGGGGTCGTGCACGCCACGGATGCCGCTCACTCTTCGCCCTGCCGCTGCTTCTGGAGCCCTCCGTGAGGCTGCTCGTCCCTGAGCGCTCCGTAACGAAGGACAAGGACCGCGGCGTCGTCGCGGTGGCCGGTGAGATCAGCCACCTTGATCACCTGCGCGGCCAGCTCGTCCGGGGCGGTGCGACAGCCGCCGCCGACCAGTTCGGCCACCCGCTCGAGCCCTTCCTCGATCGGGTAGCTGGGGCCTTCCACCACGCCGTCGGTGAGCAGCACGAACGCGCCCACGTCGGTGAGCAGTCGCCGGGTCGACCGGTAGTTCTCGCCGGCATGGATGCCCAGCGGCAGACCGCCGTCGGTCAGGACGATGTCACAACGGCCGTCTGCCGTGGCCCAGACGGCCGGGATGTGCCCGGCGCGGGCGTCGGTGAGCTCGCTCGTGACCGGGTCGAAACGCAGGAACGAACAGGTCACGAACAGCCCGCAGTCCATGGCGACGAGCAGGTCGTTGGTGCGCCTGAGCACCTCCGCCGGGTCCGTGGTGGCGGTGGCGACGGCGCGCAGACAGATGCGCACCTGCCCCATGAGCGCCGCGGCCTCGACATCGTGGCCCTGTACGTCTCCGATCGCGAATCCCGCCGAGCCGTCCGGCATCAGAAAGCCGTCGTACCAGTCGCCGCCTATGTCCAGCCCGTCCCGCGCAGGTGCGTACCGTCCCGCCGCCTGCAGGTAGGGCAGGACCGGCAGGTCGGCAGCGAGGACCTGGCGCTGCAGCGCCGCAGCGAGCTCCACGCGAGCCTGCTGGAGCTTGATCCGGTCCAGTATCCGGCCGGTGAGATCCTCGAGCGTGTGCAGCAGCTCTGTGGTGCCACTGGACGAATCGGTGCGGCGGCGAGGCATGGCATCACACTCCGGGTTTCTTCGGAGTTGCGCCGTATGTCACGAATTCACCGTACCCCCGTTGCAGGCAGCTCATCCTGGTGGCGCACGCGGCGCGGTCGCCGCTACGACCAGCGATAACAGAACCTGAGATGATCCGGGGCCCTGACGCTGCGAGTGGTTCGGCTGTCGGCGCCGCGGGTGCCGGCGAGGAAGACCTGGATACGGTCGCCCTGGGCAGGACGCGGACCGCAAACTCGCGCGGACTTGTCTGGGACGTCGCCCGAAACCGCCGAGGATCGACCGGATCGCGCAGGAATCGCTCTCAGTGTTCTGCGGACACGGAGGAACCGCTCGGGTGGGGCCGGCGGTGGCCGTTGCGGGGGCGGGTGGTGAGGTGCGGTCGGTGCAGGTGGTGGGAGGCCGTGCGTTCGATGACCAGGAGGGCGGCGTCGTCGCCGGGCTGGTCGCCGACATGGGCGAGGAGGTCGTCGTGGATGTGATGCAGCAGGGTGTCGGGGCTGGTCGTGGGGAAGGAGGCGATCCGCTCGGCGAGCGGGTAGAAGGCGCCGGTCGGTGAGCGGGCTTCGATGACGCCGTCGGTGTAGAGCAGGAGGATGTCGCCGGCTTCGAAGGCGAACGGGTCGGGGCGGTGGCTTGAGGCGGGCAGTTCGCACATGCCCAGCGGGGGCACGGGGTGGCGGGCATGCAGGACCGTGACCTGGTGATGGCGCAGCAGCAGCGGCGGGGGATGGCCGCAGTTGATCACCTCGATGCGCGGGTCTTGGTCGGGGATGTCGAGGATGAGCGCGGTGGTGAAGTGTTCGCCCGGGTCGTGCTTGGTATCGGCCACGTCCTCCAGGTCGCGGCACACGCTCACCTCGAGCGCCGCGGCCAGCTCGGGCAACGTGGCGTACCGGTGGGCACCTTCGCGGAACGCGCCCAGCACCACCGATGCCTCGCCGATGGAGGCCAGGCCCTTGCCACGGACGTCTCCGATGATCACCCGGGTCGAGGCATCAGCGGCGCGTGCGACCGCGAACAGATCGCCCCCTATCTGGGTCTCGTCCTCTGCGGCCAGATACAGCCAGCCCACCCGCAACGGCCCGATCCGGCGGGGCGGAGGCCGCAGCAGAACCAGCTGCGCCGTCTCGGCCACCGATCGCGCGCGACTCAGCTCCCGAGCACGTCGCTCCCGCACATGGCAGACGAAGACCACCAGTGTGGAGAGCACGCACAGGGCGACGATCTGCGCGATGTGGTTGGCCGTGGTCAGCCCGCCGTGAAGCACCGCGATGAGCACCTGAGCGGCCACAGCCAGCACCCCGATCAGCGCGGTCAGCAGCGGCCCGGCGAAGGAGGCGGTGAGGGCGGGCGCGATGACCAGCAACGGACCCAGATGGACATCGACCGGGGATCGGACGTCCACCACAGTGATCACTACGATCAGTGCGAGCGGAATCGCCACCAGCCCGCGGCCCGACGACTGCTCCACGAGGCGGTCCACTGACACACGCCGGACACCCACATCCCCCATTTTGCCCCTGGTACCCGGGCACCTGCTCCCTGGAATCACGCGACGGATCCGCCCCGCCGCACCCGCAGGTCCGCTCCGCGCCGGACCCGTACACAGGCTCCGCGCCCCGGGCAAGCTCCCGCAGCAGCAGGTGCCGGGCCCCTGCACGGCCAGCCGTACACCCGTCTTCCTCGCGCCAGGCGTCAGTCGCCCTCCGGGCGCAGCGTTGCGATCCAGTCGCGCATCGCCTCGGCCGTCGTCGCGGCGTGTTCCTCGAGCATGCTCAGATGACTGCCGGGGACGTCCGCCGTGTCGTGGGGGCCCGGCCAGGGCGACCACGACGACCACTGCTCCGGCATGTGGGGCAACGGTTGCGTGGCGCGCACCAGCAGGGTGGGGACATCCGTCAGCCCCGGCTGCCAGCCGCGGAACATCCGGGTGTACGCGCCCAGCGACAGCAGCGCCAAGTCGTCCACCGCGGTGTCGAACCGCTTGCCCACCACCAGCGGGATCCGGGCCGGCAGGGCCAGCAGCCACGGCTCGGCCTCCCGGTCGGGGGTTATGTGGTAGGAGTCCACCAGGATGAGCCCGGCCGGGGGAGTGCCGTCGGCCGCCAGACGCGTCGTCACCGCGTGCGCGGCCGAACCGCCCATGGAGTGGCCCACGACGACGTACGGGCTGTCGCCAAGGTGGCGCCGCACGGTCGAGGCGTGCAACTCGGCCAGCGTTTCCAGGTCCCGCGCCACGGCATCCCCGTGGTCGACGCCAGGGTGCCGCAGCTCGAAGACGTCCCGCTCGCCGTCGAAGCAGGGGGCGAGCCCCGCGTGCCAGGGCCGGCCGAGGTTCGTGGCGAAGCCCGGAACGCACACGAGCGCCGGTCCGCCCGCGCCCGTGGCCAGCCGCAGCGGTGACATCGCGTGCCGGGCGCTCTCGTCGCGGCCGAAGGAGGGTGCGCCGAGCGACGCGGTCACCAGCAGGTGCATCGCTGCGACCACGTCGCCCGTTTCGCAGACCTTCCGATACAGCGCCGGCAGAGACTGACCGGCGCGCGGGCCACGCGCACTGCGCAGGTCCGGCGAGGGGAAGGGCGAAGGAGCGGGCTCAGCGGCGTGTGGGGGAGCGGATTGGACGGTCGTCGGGGAAGCCGGACCGACGACGGTCTGCGCCGGAGCGGACAGGGCGGTCTGCTCGGTATGCGCGCGTGCGCGATCGACGGTCTGCTCGGTATGCGTGTGTGCACGATCGATGGTCTGCTCGGTATGCGTCAGTACACGCTCCCGATCGCCTTCCGTCGGCGCGGCAGCCGCCCGTTCGGACAGCTCCCCGGTCATCTCCGCGTACACGTGGCCCGTGAGCTCCTCCGCACTCGGCCAGTCGTACGCGACGGTGGCCGCGAGCGGTACCCCGGCCAGCAGGCTCAGCCTGTTGCGCAGCAGCACGCTCATCAGCGAGTCGAGGCCCAGTTCGGGGAAGCCGCGGTCGACGGCGCTCGCGTCCGGGTGCCCGAGTATCTCGGCGACCTCGGCGCGGATCAGCTCCAGCAGGGCGGGCGCCCGCTCGGGCTCGGGTAGCGATGCCAGCTGTTCCTGCCAAGCTCCGGCGGCGCCGTCCGGCTCGTCGCCCCAGGCCGCCGCCCCGGGCGAGGCCGTCGGGCGAGCAGGACGCAGCAGCCCGCGCAGCGGCGGCGGGACCGGCGACCCGGCGGACAGTGCCCCCGGCGAGCGGTCCAGCGGCAGTGGGGCGAGCACCGGTTCGCCGCTGCCCAGCGCGGCGTCGAACAGTGCCAGTGCCTGCTGCGGCGAGACCGCCCGTACGGCGCCGCCGTGGACCCGGCCGGTGCGGGCCGCCATCCCCTCCTCGTCCGCCCACGGCCCCCAGGCCAGCGACAGTGCGGGCAGCCCGAGTGCGGCGCGGTGGTGGGCGAGCGCGTCCAGGAAGGAGTTCGCCGCCGCGTAGTTGGCCTGGCCGGGGTTGCCAAGCAGGCCGGCTGCCGACGAGAACAGCACGAAGTGCGACAGGGGCAGATCCTTCGTCAGCTCGTGCAGATGCCAGGCCGCGTCGGCCTTCGGCCGCAGCACCGTCGCCAGTCGCGCGGGGGCCATGGCATCCAGTACGCCGTCGTCCAGGACCCCGGCCGCGTGCACCACGGCGGTGAGGTGCGACCCGAACTCCTTGACAAGGGTGGTGAGTTGACTCGGCTCGGCGGTGTCGCAGGCCACCAGGTCCACCTGCGTGCCCGCTCGCCCGAGTGCGGCCCGCAGCGCCTGCGCACCGGGCGCCTGCGGTCCACGCCGACTTGCGAGCACCAGACGCCGGATACCGTGGCGGGCGACCAGATGCCGGGCCAGCAGTGCGCCCAGGGACCCGGTCCCGCCGGTGATCAGGACGGTGCCCCGGCCGAGGGAGCCCGGGTCCGCCGATCTGGGAGCGGGCGCCAGTCGGGGGACGTTCAACAGGCCGTCGCGGATGGACAGTTGGGGCTCGCCGGTGGCGACGGCGGCGGGCAATAGCCGCAGCGATTCGGGCCGATCGTCCACGTCCACGAGCGTGAGGCGCCCGGGGTGCTCCGCCTGCGCGGCGCGCAGCAGCCCCCAGACCGTGGCGGCGGGCAGGTCGGGTGTCTCGGAGGCGGCACCGCGCGTCACGACGACCAGTCGCCCGGGACCGGCTAGCCGCGTCCGCAGCAGCTCCAGGGCCCGTACGGCCAGCTCGTACGCCGCGGTGGCCGGGTCGGCGTCCTCGGTTGCGGGGGCGGACAGGGATGCCACGGCCGTCTCCGGGACGCCCACAGACGGCGACGCCCCGGCCGCCGCACCCGTGTCCGTGGGCCGGAGCACCGCGGCCACGCCCAGGTCGTCGGGATCCGTCACCGTCATGGCGGGCGCTTCGCCGGCGACCGGAACACCACTCCAGCGCAGCCGGTACAGCTCTCCGGCCGGGGCGGCACCCGTTTCCGGGACGGGGCGCGTGGTCAGCGACTCCAGCCGGGCCACCGGCGCGCCCGAGGGGGTGGCGAGGTCGAGGGCGACCGTGTCCGGGCCGGTTGTCCTGATGTGTACGCGCAGTGCTGTGGCCCCACTGGCGTACAGCGTCATGCCTCGCCAGGCGAACGGCATTCGAGGGGGACCGGAGGGCGGCTCGGCGAGCAGCCCGGCGTGCAGGGCGGCGTCGAGGAGCGCCGGGTGCAGGGCGTAGCGGTGGGCATCGGTGCCCGGCACCGGTCCCACCTCGGCGAAGAGCTCCTCGCCCCGCCGCCACAGGGCGGTGACGCCCCGGAACGCCGGCCCGTAGGCGTGACCGATGGCGGCCAGCCGGTCGTAGGCGCCGGTGAGGTCCACGGGGGCGACATCCGGGGGCGGCCACGCGGCGAGGGCGGCAGCGTCCCGGACGCCCGGAACAGCCGGGCCGAGCCGACCCGTCGCGTGGTGTGTCCAGGCGCCGAGTGCGCCGGATTCCTCCGGCCGGGAGTACACGTCCGTGGTGCGGCGCCCGGTGCCGTCCGGTTCTCCCACGACCACGTGGAGCTGGACCCGTTCCCCTTCGGTGGCGGGCAGGGGCAGCGGGGCCAGCAGGGCGAGATCTTCCACGACGTCGAGGCCGCAGGCGTCGCCCGCGTGGAGCACCAGGTCGGCGAAGGCGGCGCCGGGTACGAGGGCGGATCCGCCCACGACGTGGTCGCGCAGCCAGGGCTGGTCGGCGTCGGACAGCCACCCACTGCACAGCAATCGCTCCGTGCCCGGCACGGTGACCGTCTGGGTCAGCAGCGGGTGGCCGGTAGCGGTTGCGGGGTCGGCGGCGGAGTCGGGCAGCCAATAGCGCTGCCGCTGGAAGGGGTAGGTCGGCAGGTCGACTCGCCGGGCGCCGCTGTCCGCGTAGACCCGGCGCCAGTCCACCGGCAGGCCGTGGACATGGAGTTGGCCCAGTGCAGTGAACAGCGTGCGCGGCTCGGGCTCGGTGGTGCCCCGGCGGGCGGCGGCCGTGAACATCAGGTCGGTGCCGGCCTCGGCCAGGCCCGTCATGGCCTGGGGCGTGAGCTGCGCGTCCGGGCCGATCTCGGCGAACGCCGTCACCCGTCCCTCTCGCGCGAGCCACTGCACGGCGTCCCCGAACCGCACGGCCTCGCGGGCGTGCCGCACCCAGTACGCGGCCGACCGCAGCTCGTCCCCGGTGGCCGGGCGTCCGGTCAGCCCCGACACCACCGGGATGCGGGGCGCCCCGTACGTCAACTCGGCCGCGACGCGGCCGAATTCGGCGAGCATCGGCTCCATCAGTGGGGAGTGGAAGGCGTGGCTGACCCGCAGCCGGGCGATGCGGCGTCCGCGTACGGCGAACCGCTCCGCGACCGCGAGGGTGGGCCCCTGTTCGCCGGAGACGACGACCGCGCGCGGGCCGTTCACGGCCGCGATCGCGACCCTCTCGGTCAGCTCGCTGCTCACCTCCGCCTCGGTGGCGTCCAGCGCCACCATGGCGCCGCCCTCCGGCAGCCGACGCATCAACCGCCCCCGGGCCGCCACCAGTTCGACGGCGTCCGGCTCGGACAGGACGCCCGCGACGTGGGCCGCGGCCAGCTCGCCCACGGAGTGCCCGGCCAGGAAGTCCGGCCGCACGCCCCAGGACTCCAACAGCCGGAAGAGGGCCACTTCGTACACGAACAGGGCTGCCTGGGCGAAGTCCGTACGATCCAGCAGCGCGCCGTCGTCGGCTCCCCACAGCACCGAGCGCAACGGACGCTCCAGATGCGCGTCGAAGCGCTCGCACAAGCCGTCGACGGCGGCGGAGAAGGCGGGGAAGGCCTCGGACAATTCCCTTCCCATGCCCGGCCGTTGGGCACCCTGACCGGTGAACAGCAGGGCCAGCCGGCCGGTAGACCCCGCCGCGCGCGGCGCAGCGGACACCGCCAGGGCGTCCAGGGCGCTCAGCAGACCCTCACGGTCGTCGGCGGCCACCGCGGCCCGGTGGGGGAGCGCGGCCCGGGCGGTGGCGTGCGTGAACGCCGCGTCCAGCGGGTCGAGTTCGGGCCGCTCGCGCAGCGCGGCCGCCATCCGCACGGCCTGGGCCCGCAGGGCGGCACTGCTCGTGCCGGACAGGAGCAGCGGCGGTGCCGCCGCGCGGCGGCGGGGCGCTAGGACCGCACTGTCCTCCGCCTCTTCCAGGATCACATGCGCGTTGGTCCCGCCGATCCCGAACGCCGACACTCCTGCCCGCCGGGGACGCCCGGGCGCGGGCGGCCACTCCTGCTCCCGGGTCAGCAGCCGCACGGCGCCCGACGACCAGTCCACCCGGGGCGATGGCTCGTCGGCGTGCAGAGTGCGGGGGAGCCGGCTGTGCCGCATCGCCAGTACGGTCTTGATCACACCGGCGACACCGGCCGCGGCCTGGGTGTGCCCGAGGTTGGACTTCAACGAGCCCAGCCACAGGGGCCGTTCGGCGGGCCGGCCCGGCCCGTACGTGGCCAGCAGTGCCTGCGCCTCGATCGGGTCGCCGAGCGCGGTGCCCGTGCCGTGCGCCTCCACCGCGTCGACGTCGGCCGGGGACAGCCCCGCGTCGGCGAGTGCAGCGCGGATCACCCGTTGCTGCGCAGGCCCGTTGGGCGCGGTCAGCCCGTTGGACGCGCCGTCGGAGTTGACGGCCGAGCCGCGCAGCACGGCCAGGACCGGATGCTCGTTGCGCCGGGCGTCGGACAGCCGCTCCAGCAGGACCAGGCCGACGCCCTCACCCCAGGCGGTGCCGTCGGCCGCCGCGGAGAAGGGCTTGCACCGGCCGTCCGGAGCGAGCCCGCGCAGCCTGCTGAACGCGAGGAACGGCGCAGGCGTGGCCATCACCGTCACCCCGCCCGCCATCGCCAGCGAGCACTCGCCGTCGCGCAGGGACCGTACGGCGGCATGCAGGGCCACCAGCGACGACGAGCACGCGGTGTCCACCGTCACGGCGGGCCCGCGCAGGCCCAGGGTGTACGCGATCCGCCCGGAGGCCACGCTGCCCGCCGAACCGAGGGCGAGATGGGCCTCCAGCTCGTGCCCGCCCCGGTGCAGCAGACGGCCCGCGTAGTCGGCGTGCATGACCCCCACAAAGACACCGGTGTCACTGCCGCGCAGCCCCGACGGGTCGAGGCCCGCCCGCTCCACCAGCTCCCAGCCGGTCTCCAGCAGCAGCCGCTGCTGTGGATCGGTGGCCAGCGCCTCGCGGGGCGACGTGCCGAAGAAGGCCGCGTCGAAGTCGGCCGCCCGGTGCAGGAAGCCACCCCTGCGGGTGACGGACGTACCCGGCCGGTCCGGATCGGGGTCGTACAACCCCGCCACGTCCCAGCCGCGGTCGGTGGGAAAGCCGGACGTCGCGTCGGTGCCCTCCGCCAGCAGCCGCCACAGGTCCTCCGGCGACTCCACACCGCCCGGGTAACGGCAGGCCATGGCCACGACGGCGATCGGCTCCCCGGGCTCCGTGCGCGGCCCGCCGCCGGACGCCCGCGCGGGCCGTGGCCGGCCGCCGCCCCGCAGCGCCTCGCGCACCCACACCGCCGCGTCCACGGGTGTGGGGTGGTCGAAGACGAGCGTCGCGGGCAGATCGAGACCGGTCGCCGCACCCAACCGGTCGCGCAGCAGCACACCACCGAGGGAGGTGAGCCCGAGTTCGGTGAAGGGCCGCTCGGGATCGACGGCGTGCGCAGGCACCCCGGCCGTCCGCGCGGTCTCTTCGACTACAAGGTCCAGCACGGTGTCGGACACTGCCGCCAGCCGCTCGCGCAGCGCGGACGAGGCGGCCGCCCGCTCCGCGGCGAGCCGGTCCGCCACCTGCTCGGCGAGGGCCGGCCGGGCGATCTTGCCCGACGGGGTACGGGGGACGGACTCGGTCTCGTAGATCTCGTCCGGCACCTTGAAGGCAGACAGCCGCTCCCGGCAGTCGGCCAGCAGCCGCTCCGTGTCGACCCCGTGAGGTCCGGGCACGACGAAGGCGACCGGCACCTCGCCGAGCACGTCGTGCCGTCGGCCGACGACGGCGGCGTCGCTGACGTCGGGGTCGGCGAGCAGCACCTGCTCCACCTCGGAGGGGTTGATGTTCGCACCACCCCGGATGATCAACTCCTTGACGCGGCCGGTGACTTGGAGATGGCCGTGTGCCACGCGCCGCCCGAGGTCCCCCGTGCGATACCAGCCGTCGGTGAACGCCTCCGCGGTGGCGTCAGGACGGTTGTGGTACCCGATCATCAGTCCGGGGCCACGGACCCAGATCTCCCCTTCGTCCCCGTCAGCGAGCTCAACGCCGGTGGACGGGTCCGACAGCCGCACCGTGAGCCCGGGCAGCGGCGGACCGCTGGAGGCGTTGTCCCGGGGCCCGTCGAGCCGGTTGACCGCGATCTTCCCGCAGGTCTCCGTGGAGCCGTAGCCGTCGAGCAGGGGAGCGGCCAGCATGTCCTCGACCTCCGCCCGCAACTCCGGGGGACAGGGCGCACCCGCGCTGACGCACACCCGCAGAGAAGAGGGCACGGGGCCGGCCGCCTCCCGCAGCGAGTCCAGCAGCAGCCGGTAGGTGGCGGGCACCCCGGCCAGCACGGTGAACGGCTGCGCGGCGAGCGCCTGAGCGAGGTTCGCGCCCTTCTCGAGGAGGTGGGCACTCGCACCGACCGTGACCACGCCCAGCAGGCACAGCGAGTGGGCGTAGCAGTGGAACATCGGCAGCGGCCACAGCAGCCGGTCCCGCTCCTGCAGCCCGTACGCCGGTACGTAGGCCGCCGCCACCGACCACAGGGCGGAGCGCTGCGTGGAGACCACGCCCTTGCTCTGGCCGGTGGTGCCCGAGGTGTAGAGGATCCAGGCCGGATCGTCGAGACCCAGGTCGTCCCGGGGCGTCAGGCCCGGATCGGTCCCGGCGAGGTCCTCGAAGACGAGTGCGCCGGCGACCGGCCGGGATTCCGCGCCGGCGGCCACGATCCGCAACCCGGGTCGTCCGGCGGCCAGTTGGGCGACCCGCGGCGGCAGCGGCTCCTCGGTGACGACCAGGACCGCGCCGCTGTCGTCGAGGAAGTACGCCAACTCCTCGTCCGAAGCGGCGGGGTTCAGCAGCACCCCGACCGCGCCGGCCCGCAGCACGCCGAGACATGCCTCCACCAGCTCCACCCGATTGCCCAGATGGATCGCGACGCGGTCCCCACGCCGGACCCCGAGCCGCGCCAGGTGCCCCGCCAGTCGGCCGGTGCGTTCCTCCAACTCCCCGTAGGTGACGGCACGGCGGGCGTCCCGGTAGGCGATCTTGCTCCCCAGCCGAGCCGCGTGCTCCTTCAAGATGCCGGGCAGCGCACGCACCAACTCGCCCTGTAGATCAGCCATCCCCACCCCTTCGACCACAGCCGCTCCCGGCAACCGTACGTGAGTCGAAGTGGCGTGCCGCCCCTTGGCCGGGGTCAAGATCGCTGGGGCCACACGTAGGGTCATGCCCCGGACTGCGGCCGGCGCGCGTCCGTCTGCGATGCTGGCGTGGTGTCGACCACAGCGCGGATACCCGAGCCCGTCACCCCGGATGCGCCCACGCTTTTGCGGCGGCCGCTGCTCACTCAGCAGTGGCTCGATCTCGCCTTCCTCCACTGGGCTGTGGATCCGCACGACGTCGCCGGGCTGTTGCCGGAGGGAACCGTCCCGGATGTGCTCGGCGACGTCACGTATGTCGGCCTGGTCGCTTTCCGGATGCATCGGGTCGGCTGGCTCCGGTCGCCGGGGGTGCCGTATCTGGGTTCCTTCCCGGAGACGAACGTGCGCCTGTACTCGGTGGACGCGCACGGCCGGCGCGGGGTGGTCTTCCGGTCGATGGACGCCGCCCGGCTGGTGCCCGTACTGATGGGGCGGGCCGGCTTCCGGCTTCCGTATGTGTGGTCCCGTATGGCCGTCCGTGCCGAGGACGATGTCGTCACCTACACCAGCTCCCGGCGCTGGCCCGGGCCACGCGGCGCGTACAGCCGGATCGTCGTGCGACGGGGCGAACCGGTCGCGGAGCCCACCGAGTTGGAGCATTTCCTGACCGCCCGCTGGGGCATGCACAACACGTTCTTCGGAGACACCGGATATCTGCCGAACGAGCATCCGCGCTGGCCGCTGCACCGTGCGCAGTTGGTCGCGTGCGAGGAGAGCCTGCTCGCGGCCGCGGGAGTGCCCACGCCGCTGGGAGAACCGGTGAGCGTGCTGTACTCGCCGGGCGTCCCGGTCCGGCTGGGGCGGCCGGCTCGGCCGGGCGGCATCCCGACCCCCTGAGCGCCGGTCACAAGGGCGACGCCTGTGCTAGGGCGGCGGGAACGGGTGTGCGCGGGCGATCAGCAGGGCGACGTCGTCGTGGTCGTCGGGGTGCCGGAGGTCGCTGAGGAGTCGGTCGCAGGTTTCCTCCAAGGGGGAGTCGGGAGTGTCGAGGAGGTGGAGGAGGGCGTCGAGGCGTACGTCGATGGGGTCGTGGCGGGTTTCGACCAGTCCGTCGGTGTACAGGACCAGTTGGTCGCCGGGGTCGAAGCCGATGGTGGTGGTTTCGAAGGGGACGCCGCCGACTCCGAGCGGGGTGCCGGTGGGCAGGTCGAGCAGTCGGGGGCGCCGGCCGCGGCGGACGAGGACCGGGGGCAGGTGGCCGGCGTTGGCGATGTGGCACTCGGCGCGGAAGGGATCGTAGGCGGCATAGACGCAGGTGGCGATGTACTGCTCCAGCCTTGATGTGATCTTGTCGAGGTGCTGGAGGACTCGGGCCGGGTCGAGGTCGAGGTCGGCGAAGGCGGCGGTGGCAGTGCGCAGACGGCCCATGGTGGCGGCGGCGTCGATGCCACTGCCCATGACGTCGCCCACGACGAGTGCGGTCCTGTCGCCCTCCAGCGGGAGGACGTCGTACCAGTCGCCGCCGACCTCGTAGGCGGCCTGCGCAGGCAGGTAGCGGGAGGCGACCTGTAGGCCGGGGAGGTGTGGCGGGTGGTCGGGGAGGAGGCTGCGCTGCAGGGTCTCGGCGGCGTTGCGCACGTTCTGGTGCGAGCGGGCGTTGTCGATGCACACCGCGGCGCGGGAGGCGAGCTCGATGGCGATGGCGAGGTCGTCCTCGTCGAAGGGCCGCGGGTCGCGAGCGCGGGTCAGACCCAGGAAGCCGAGGACGGTGCCGCGTGCGGTGAGCGGGACGGCCATGTAGGAGTGCACTCCGGCACGGGCCAGCAGGGTGGCCGTGCGGTCGTCGCGGGCGATGCGGGCCAGATCGTTTCCGTCGGCATGGGGGATCAGGACGGCCTTGCCGGTGCGCACGCACTGGGTGGCCAGGTGGTCGGCGTCGTACGAGGCGATCCGGCCGGGCGGATCGGCCGCGTGGACGGCGTCGGTGGGGTAGGCGGCCTTCACGGCGAGGGCGCGGAAGTATGCGGGGCCGGTGCGGGTGGCGGGGCGGTGCTCGTCGAGGGCGGAGTCGAGGACGTCGACGGCGACTACATCGGCGAATGCGGGAACGGTGACCTCGGCCAGCTCCCTGGCTGTCTGCTCGACCTCCAGGGTGGTGCCGATGCGCGCGGAGCCGTCGGCGATCAGGGCCAGGCGCCGCCGTGTCTCGGTGGCCTCCAGGGCCGACTGGTAGCGCTCGGTGACGTCCAGGGCCAGTTCGGCCACGCCCAGCACGCGGCCATGGGCGTCCTCCAGCCGGAACACCGAGATCGACCAGGCGTGCTTGTGTCCTGGGTCGGCCGGGGTGCGGCCGACGATGGGGGACTGGTCGACCAGCGGGGCCCCGGACTTGAGGACCTGTTGCATCCAGGCCTCGGCTTCCTCGAACCGCGGGTCGCTCATGATCTCGCGGTAGTGGCGGCCGAGGTGCTCAGTGGCAGATATGCCGTGCATCCGCTCCAGCGCGGGGTTGACAGCCACGTACCGCAGGTCGGTGTCAAAGATCGCCACCCCGATGGGGGACTGGGAGATCAGCCGGGTGGACAGGGCGACGTCCCGCTCAACCTCGCGCAGCGTGGGGGAGTCGGTGCCCAGTCCTAGGGCGTAGAAGTCGCCGCGGTCGTTCAGCAACCGCATGTTCCGCAGCTCCACCAGGCGCGTGCTGCCGTCCTTGCACCGGATGGGGAACGTGCCGGCCCAGCTCCGGCCCGTCTCCATGACCTCGACGAACGTCTTGATCACCCAGTCCCAGTGCTCTTCATGGACGAGCAGCTGTGCCGAGTACTGCCCGAGCGCCTCCTCGGCGGTGTAGCCGTACAACTCCTCGGCCTGCGGACTCCACAGGACGATCCGTCCCTCGGCGTCCAGCAGCACCGCCGCCACACCGAGGAGGTCCATCAGCCCGCTCGGCTGCGACGGCCCGCTCTCCGCCCCGCCGATGTTCGCGGGAGGCCGCTCGGCTTCACTCATGGCAGGCACTCCTTCCGCCGACCGACGCCTCGTGGGCCATCCGTCGCCCTGGCTGGAGCGGGGGCCTGTCCGTGTCTGCAGGCGCTTCGGCTTCCATGTTCCCCCCGGACCACCGGACAACGCACCCCCGCCCCACCTGGCACGCCCCGGACATCCGTCGGCGCGAGCGAGGGGATCGAAGGACGGACTGAGGGACCTCGGTACGACATCGGCCTCACCGGCCGGTCGCATGCTGGTCAGCCCGTCTCGCGTTTCGGTCGACCGGCCGGTGCCGGTTGCACACTGGAAGCAGAAGGCCATGCGTCCCCGAACGTGGAGGTGAGCCATGAGTACCCTCGAAGAACACGTCGACGTTGGTGTTCCGATCGACAAGGCCTGGGACAGCCTGCACCGAGTGGAGAACTACCCGCGCTTCGTGGAAGGAGTGCGCGACGCCCGTACGGAGGCGGGGGGCCGAGCACATCTGGACGTCGAGGTCGGCGGCCGTGCCCGGGATGTGGAGGCTGAGGTCTCCGACCGCAGAGGAGAACGCGTGATGGAGTGGCACACCACAGGCGCTCCGGAGCTGACGGGTTCCTTCTCGCTGCAGCCGATCGACCAGAACCACACCCGGGTTCAGGCACGGCTCGAGTACGACCCCGACACCGTCAGGGAGTCCTTCGGCGGGCCGAGGGGCTTCGCCCAGGCGAACGCGGTCGAACGGCTCGTCCGCAGCGATCTGGAGCATTTCAAGGAGTACGTGGAACAACGGCCGTGAGCGGCAGGAAACCGCTGCGAAGCCCTCGAGACCGGTAGGCGCTGCGGAACCGCGGGGCGGGCCCCGCAAGGAGTCGGACGCATTCCAGGACGGTGGGCCATCCGTGATGACAAGCGCGGCGTGCTCCACGCCTTCTTCGCCTTGTCCGCCTCTTCGAAGCCCTGCAAAGCGACCTGGTAGCCATCGAAGGCGCGGGCGGCGCCGGCGTAGGCCTCGATCTGGACGAACGCCTCGCCGATCTCTTCCGGGCTAACCCCGTTGGTGAGTGCGATGCAGGGCTGCCCGCGCAGCGGTTCCAGGGTGCCCAGGGTCGCGGCGATCGTCACGGACTCAAGGGCGCGGGTGCGCGTGTCGAGGACTTCGCCCATCCGGGTAGCCGGACGGCCCGGAGGTTGGACCGGTCGCGCGGAAAAGGACCTTCCACGGCAGGCACCTCGCCGCGCGGTCGACCCAACTGCTTGGTTGCACCGCTCCCGTCGGTTGCGCGTGCGCTGGAAGGGCTCTCCAGGGCCCGGAGAACGCGTGATCCAGTAGCGAACATTCCGGAGGCATTCGCCACGGTCCGCCACCCCTTCCGGGCAATGGAAATATCTACGAGCATGAGCGTGCCGGGTCCGGCCGCCCCGGCAGTGAGGGGAAAGTGCGCCCCGCTGCGCGGGCCAACAGATCCCGGAGGCACACCATGCGAACCATCACGCGGCAGGCCATGGATTGGCTCGCCGGCGCCGCGACCGACCCGAGGGACTGCAAACGGCAGTGGCAAGGCGAGACCGGGGCAGCGGTGCTGGCCTGCGGGCAGTTCTGGGACGTGCTGAGTGTGCCCGAGAACCTGGGGATGCCGACCCTCGATGCCCTGCTCCGCATTCCCCAAGCGCCCGGTCCCGCGCTTGCGGACACCGCGTCCCGCCGGGTGGCCTTCTTCCTGCCGCCGGACTCCGCGGGCCGCTGGATCGGCTCGGGCATCCGCTATGCGGGCAAAGGCGCGTGGATCGCGGTGCCCGCACCGCATCGGGCCGCAGGACGCCTGCGCTGGCTGGTCCCGCCCGACGGCACGGGTGCGCTGTTCGTTCCCGCCGCCGTGGAACTGGCCCTTCAGCTGGCGCTCGGAAGGCTCGCCGCGCAGGCCGGCGCGACACGGCGGTGCCCGACGTGCACGGCGCCGACCGAGGGCCCCCGCATGCGGAGTGGCGGCCGGCCGGGCTGACATCAGCGCACCCGCCGCCGCGACGCCGTGGCAGACGACCGCGTACACCACCATGGGCGTCCTCAGACTGTGGTCAGCAGCTCGGCCTGGCACCCGAGAGGGGATGCGGTGACGCGTTCCCACCGGCCCGGGCACGGCACGGTGGCCGCGCGCTGGCACCGTCCGGTCATTGCGGGGCTGAGGGAGGTCAGGATGGTCCACTGCGCGTCCCGCGCCCCCGGAAGCATCCGGCCGCTGGCCTGCCACTCCCTGACGAGAGCGGCGTAGATGGGTGGATCCCCTTGGGACATCCTGGTGACATCGCGGTACGGCGTCTGTTGCTCGTTGTCCTCCAAGAGCAGACGCCCGGTGGTGATGGTGCAATCCATGCTCCTGCAACGCGCCCGCGTACGCGGGTGGTACGCCCTCGTCCTGGCATGGCCCCATCGGATGAGGCCGCGTCCCTCGTTCGGGGCCATGGGTTTATCGGACAACATCATTGGCGCCCATGGGGGAGGAAACCTTGTGGTCGTCCGAGCTGCCTATCGACCGGTTCCAGCGCATATCGTGGTGACATGGGCAGGCGTCCTCCGGTGGTGGTGCTGCCCCCCTCGTCGGACGGCGGGCGGCGGGTGACGATCCATGGTGAGCGCATGGGCGTCGCCTACAGCCTCTTCGACGTGTTGGAGTTCCTGCACCAGGCGGGCCTGCCCGCCGAGGACCGTGCCGTTGATGACCCCGAGCTGATCGAGTGGCGCGGCGGCGGACCGTACGACTGGAACCACAACACCGCGTAGCAGTCGGCATCACTCCGGGTGAGGCAGTTACTGGCAGGTGGCCGGTGGTGCGTCACCGCGGTCGATTCCACTCACGGTCGCCAGAGTCAGCCATCAATCGTGGCGTGGGTGTACGCCGTGAGGAGCAGCGCGATGTCGTCCGTGCGGTTCGCCGAGTGGCGGGCGTCCCGTAGGAGGGTGTCGGCGAGGTCGTCCAGGGAGTCGGTACCGGCGTGGGCGAGTTGGCTGCGCAGCCGGTCGATGTTGACGGCGATGTCCCCGTCGCGGGTTTCGATCAGTCCGTCGGTGTAGAGGGCGAGGATGCAGCCGGGCGACAGGTTCAGCTCGGATTGCGGGTACTCGGCGGTGCGCTCGATGCCTAGGAGCGGGCCGCCCGGCAGCTCCAGGACCTCGGTAGTCCCGTCGGGCCGGCGCAGCAGGGGCGGGCAGTGGCCGGCGCGGACCACGTGCGCGACGGCTGTGGTGGGGTCGAGCAGGATGTAGCAGCAGCTGACGAGCTGGCCGGGGCCGAGGTCGAACAGCAGTCGGTTCGTGCCGGCGATCACCTCGCTGGGCCTGTGACCTGCGGTGGCGAAGGCCCGTACCGCGCTGCGCAGCTGGCCCATGGTGCTGGCGGCGGCGACGTTGTGGCCTTCGACGTCGCCGACGACGAGGGCGATGCCGTGGTCGGTGGGGATCGCGTCGTACCAGTCGCCGCCGATCTCCATCCAGGCGGTGGCGGGCAAGTAGCGGCCGGTGACTTCTATGCCCGGCATGGTGGGCAGTTGGTGCGGGAGCAGCGCGTTCTGCAGGCCTCGGGCGAGGGCGGACTCGGCGTCGTAGAGCCGGGCGCGTTCGAGTGCCTGGGCGATCAGGCCGCTCAGCGCGGTCAGCAGGTTGCGTTCCTCGCCGGGGAAGGTGTGTACATCGTCGAAGCCGAGGATGCAGGCTCCCACGGGGCGGCTGGAGGCGATCAACGGCAGCAGTACCAGCGTTTTGGAGGCGGCCTCGAGTTCGGGATAGGCCCGTGAGAGTTCTTCGGGTGTCTCGATGAACAGCGGAGCGCCGGAGGCCAATGCCCCGGTCACGGGCCCCCAGGTGTGCTGGAGCGGTGTGCCCTCGAACCGGTCCAGGAAGCTGTCGTGGTAGCCGCGCTGCGCCAGCAGACGCAACTGGCGCTCCCGCACCACGTAGATCGCTACGCGGTGTCCGCCGAAGGCGGGCAACAGCTGGTCGGCGACGACATCGCACACTTCGCGCGCCGTGACCGCCTCGGTCAGCGCGCTGGTCATCTCCAGGACCCGATAAAGCGCGCTGGGGCGTGTCGGCGTGGGCGTCGCGGCGCCCGGGGCGGGCACTGATCCGTCCGGGGCTGCGGCTGCGGGCTCGCCTTCGGCCGGGACGGGTTGTGCGGCCGGGGCCACCCATCCGGTCAGGCCCTGCGCGTCCGGGCGCAGGGAAAAGACCAGCCACTCATGCGGGCCCTGAGTGAGGAAGGAGACGGGTTGATGGGAGACCTGGGCGGCCCGGAAGCAGTCCTCGAAGGCGGGATCGGCCAGGCACGGCAGGACCTCCCAGGGGCGTCGGCCCACCAGCTCGCCCCGGCGCACGTGCACCAGCCGCATCAGTCGGTGGTTGGCGTAGCTGACCCGCCCCTCCCGGTCGAGCGCGAAGAAGCCGTCCGCCAACCGCTCCAGCGCCCCAACGGCGGCCATCCCCGTTCCCAGATCGAGCACCCCGCCCACCAGGTGGGAGCGCGCCTGCTCGCCGCCGTCGGTGGCGGGGACCCGGCCCCACAGCTCGATGGTGCGGTGCCCGCCACCCGCCTCCGGGATGCGCACGCACCGAGCCAGGATCCGGCCCTCCTTGACCGCGGTGCGGGCGGCGGCCCGGAATGCGGGACGGTCCGCCGGGTGCACCTGGGCCGCCAGCGTGGCCGCCTGCCCGTCGAACTCGTCCGGGGCCAGACCGAAGGCCGCACACACCGTGGCATCCGCGGCGAGAAGCCCGGTGCTCACGTCCCAGTCGAACAGGCCCACCCGCACCGCGGAGACGGCGGGGATCGGGATCTCCACCGGATCGCTCCCCAGATCGCCCCCGGTGTCGGTGCCGTGCGCGCGCAGCCGGGCCAGCGATGTGCCCAGGTGGTTGGCCGTGGTGCGCAGGTGCCGCCGCTGCGCCTTGGAGAGCCCTTGCCCCCCGGGCTGGGCTGCCCACACCACGGCCATGGCCCCGAAGGTCTCCTGTCCCGCCGCCACCGGTACGGAGGCCGAGCCGAACGGGTAGGGCATGGCCACGGCGAGCTGGGGGAACCGCCGTACGGTTTCCTCGGCGTCCGCCAGATGAACCGTCCGCCCGGTGCCGAACGCTTCCGCCACCGGAACTGGACTGCTCACCGAGATCCGCCGCCAACCGCCCATCAGCGACGGCGGCATGCCCGCCGCCGCGGCCAGGACCAGCGTGCTGCCATCGCCCGACACCAGGAAGACGCTCCCGGCATGCGCCTCGGTCACCTCGACCGCCTTGAGCAGCGCATCAACCAGTGCATCGTCACGTTCCGCCGCCCTCTCGGCGCTCGTCGTACCGAAGGGGTGCGCACCCAACTTGCTCTCGGTGGACGACATGCTGACCCCGATCACTGCACTTTTGGCGCGGCACGTATATCTGAGGCGCTCGTCCATTCTCGTACGGAATGGGGCGGGGTGAAACCCAGGGCGGACTTCCGCCCTCCGGCATGGTCTGCTCGTGGTGACGGAGGGGAGTGCGGCCCTTCCAGATCGATACCGGCGGGCGTGATGGTGCCCTGCCGCGACATCGATCGCCTGTCCGCCTTCGCGCCTGACCCTCAGGGAGTGTTCCGGGGCGGATGCAGTCGGCTGAAGCCCGGGTCACCGTAGTAAATGGGGTCCGCCATGCCGCGTACATGGGGTCCGCCATGCCGCCCGGACCTATCGCCGGGCGCCCGTTGGATCCGCTTGGCGCGCGGTCCGCGCCCTGCCTCCGCTTTGAGCGTCCGCAGGTCCAGACCCACCGACGGCGCAGGGGATGTCAGCGGTCGGCGATGTCCTCGCGGAGGCCGTCGGAGAATTCCCACCACGACAAGGGAAGCCAGTCGCCGTTGACGAAGGCGTCGACCGTCGCGCCTCGACCGCGGACAGTCACGGTCGTTCCTGGCGGGTAGGTGGTGCCGGAGAGCCCTGGTACAGGGACAAGCAGGGTTCCCAGTCGCTGTGCTGACACGTTTCGCCCACCCTCTCCATTTCTTTGTGCGGCGCCGACTAGTTATTCATCCGAGATTACCGGGTTGTCCTATTGGGCAGGTCGGAGAAACATGAGAGATAGGTCACGTGGAGAACGTGGGAGGGAGCGTGGCAACTAGACACGTGCATCGCCGAGCGGGAGGTGACAGCCATGAAGGCCGTCGTATACAAGGGGCCGTTCACCGTTGCGGTCGAAGAGGTTGAAAAGCCCAGCATCCAGCATCCGAACGATGTGATCGTACGGATCACCTCCACCGCGATATGCGGCTCCGATCTGCACATGTACGAGGGTCGCACCGCTGCCGAGCCGGGCATTGTGTTCGGCCACGAGAACATGGGAATCATCGAGGAACTCGGCCAGGGCGTCACCGCGCTCAAGGAGGGCGACCGCGTGGTCATGCCCTTCAATGTTGCCTGCGGGTTCTGCACCAACTGCGTCGAGGGCTTTACCGGATTCTGTCAGACCGTCAATCCCGGTTTCGCGGGCGGGGCTTACGGCTATGTCGCCATGGGGCCCTGGAAGGGCGGCCAGGCCGAATATCTGCGCGTTCCCTACGCCGACTTCAACTGCCTGAAGCTGCCGCCGGGAAACGAGCAGGAGAGCGATTTCATATTGCTCGCGGACATCTTCCCCACCGGCTACCACGGCTGTGAACTCGCCCAGGTCCGGCCTGGGGAGAGCGTCGCGGTGTACGGCGGAGGGCCCGTGGGCCTCATGGCCGCCTACTCGGCGCTGCTCCGCGGCGCGAAGAAGGTGTTCGTCGTCGACAGGGTCCCCGAGCGGCTGCAGAAGGCCGAGGAGATAGGCGCGGTTCCGATCAACTTCGCCGAGGGCGACCCGGTTGAGCAGATCAAGGAACAGACCGAGGGCGTCGGCACGGACAAGGGCGTTGACGCTGTCGGCTACCAGGCGATGGCGCACGGCACGGACCGCGAGGAACCGGCGACCGTCCTGAACTCGCTCGTCGGCACGGTCCGAGCCACCGGAGCGCTCGGCGTGCCCGGCCTCTATGTCCCGGCCGACCCCGGAGGCCCGGACGATCAGGCCAAACACGGCATGCTCTCCGTCGCGATCGGCAAGCTCTTCGAGAAGGGCCTGCGGATGGGTACGGGACAGTGCAACGTGAAGCGCTACAACCGGTACCTGCGAGACATGATCATCGAGGGTCGGGCGAAGCCCAGCTTCGTCGTCTCCCACGAACTGACCCTGGACCAGGCGCCGTCGGCCTACGACAAGTTCGACAAGCGGATCGAGGGCTACACGAAGGTGGTGCTGCACCCGTAGTCCTGTAGACCGGAACGGCCGGCTGCGTCGGGGTCGCTTCCCCGCCGCAGCCGGCAGCGTATGACTTCGCCTCCCGACGGAGCTGCCGTGTCTGCGGCTACCTGACCAGGGCACGCGGGCACCTGCCACTGCTCCGCGCGCCGGAAGGCCCTCCGCAGATTGGCTCTGACGCCAGCATGGTGGCCTGCGCTCGGCAAGACGCCCGTGATCGTCACAGGGGAGGGCATTTTTCACCCGTCGCCGACAGCCCCGTGGCGATGCACCAGAACGACATCGGCCGGGAACGCGTCACGCGTTCCCGGCCGTGCCCTCGCGGCGCGACGGTGGATCTCCGGACCCGATCAGAGTGTCCGGTCACTCACGAGGCGGATACGAGACTTATGCGTTGGGGTCGCAGACCTTGTTGGAGTTCACCGACTCGCAGGGGATGGTCGGCAGGGTCCAGCGGGCCCACTCGATCCGCTGGCGGTCGCTCCAGTAGGGCGTCTGCCCCTTCTTGATCTTGACCGCCTGGGCGTACTCGGCCTCCTGGTCCCCGTCGTGGTAGCTGAAGCCCTGATCCATGTAGACGCTGTACTTGCCCGGGGTGCTGCCCCAGCTCACCGTGTAGTCGGTGCAGTCCTTGATGGGGAAGCTCACCTCGACGCCGAAGCCCGGGACGCCCGTGGTCACCGTTGCGTTGAAGACGTCGTCGCACCTCGACTGGGTGGTGCGGGGCTGCTGGTCGATGTTGGAGAGGAACTTGGACTCGTGGCCAGGCTTGGCGTACGAGCCGAGGTACATGCCGACGACGGACCAGTCATCCCCCGGAACGTCCACCGGACGCCCGACCGCCCACCGCTTGTAGACCCAGACGTCATGGGTGGAGGTAGAACCCGCCTTGCACTTCTGCCAGTAGGCGTACATGTACCCGACACCGAGCATGGTCAGTTTCCACTGCCCGGTCGAGCTGGTCAGCGGGCAGTCGATCTCCCCCTGTACGGCGGCGGTGCCGGCGTCCGTACCAACGGAGGCCGCCGAAGCGGCCGAAGAGTCCGCGCCGAAGGCCTGCGGTACGTCCTCCACCTCGGCGCTGAACCGCCCGTCGTCCTGCTTGGTGACGGTCACCGACTTGATGTCGGTCTCCGTGGGCAGGGTGAGCAGGAGATCGTGGCCGAGGTCCACGACGTCGATGTCCGCGCGTGAGACGTCGTCGACGCCCTGCCTGCGGCTTTCCCGCAGGTAGGAGGTTCGCTCGCGTTCACGGGCCGGAGCCGCCGCGGAGGCGGTCCGAAGAGCCTTGGCGTCGGCTGCCCGGGACTTCGCCCGGGCCTGACGGAACTGGTCGGCCGAAATGGAAATGACGGTGTCGCCCTCGCTTGCGGCCGGAGCAGCGGACGCCTGTGCGGCGCCGGTCGTGACGGTCGCGGCGGTGACGAGTCCGGCAACCAGTAACGCTGTTCGTCTCCATGGTTGTTGATGCATGATGCTCGCTCCTTCGGATGGGCATGCCGTTCCCGCGCGGTGCGCGGTCGTGGTGTGGTCTGAGCACTGCTTGCTTCGCCGCGGAGCGGGCAGTCGTCCGCTCCGCGGCCTCCCCCTGTGGTCACTCAGCAGCCGACCTTGATTCAGCGGTGCCGCTTCGCCGCGTCGTGGCGACGGTGGGGCCAGCCGTGGCACCACAGAGCCTGCTGACCGTCGCTGGACCGAGGCAACGCCAACCGGCTGTCCCGGACAGCCGCGGTCTGTCCGGGCTGGTCAGGGCCTTGTCCGGGTTACGTACCGGACAGCGGAGGCATGGCGGAATCCGCTGTTGTCCCGGTGTCATGGCCGCAGCAAGATGACGTTCGTGGGGAACCTGGGGGAGTTGTCGCCGTACGAAGCCCGAGACGCCGCCGGCTTTGTTGAGTCGATGCAGCGGCTCAAGGAGCGTTCGGGGCTGACGTATCGGGAATTGGAGGAGCGGGCCGCCCGAAGCGGTGACGTGCTGGCGCGCAGCACGCTGGCCGACATCCTGCGACGGACGAGTTTGCCGCGCCCCGACGTGCTGGCCGCGTTCGTCCGCGCGTGCGGGGACGGCCGGCGGGTCGGCGCCTGGCTGGACGCCAGGGACCGGATAGCCGCGGATACCGCGGCCGCGGCCCCCACGGCGCCCAACCCCGACCCCGACACCGAGGCCGGCGCCGAGGATCAACCACGGATCGAGCAATCCATGGGCTCGCGTCCACGCCGGACCAGGGGGCGCACGGTCGTGCTCGCGACCGGTCTCACGGTCTCGCTGCTCGCCTTGGTCATCTGGGCGTTGGCCTCCGGCAGCTCCGATGCTCCGGGCGCACCGGCCGCTGCGGCCACGACCCCCCGGATTCCCGCCGTCGGCTGGGTCACCATCCGCCCTGCCCGTACGCCCGACCTCTGTCTGACCGACGGACGCGACCGGGACGGCGCCTATGCCAGCGCCGTCGCCGTCCAACTCCCCTGCGCCCAGGCCACCGTGCCGCGCACCTACCTCGAACCGGCCGGCGAGGGCCTCTATCGGATCCAGTGGCATCATCCCCAGCACGGGAGAGGATGCCTGACGGTCATGAGCACCGGTCCGGTCAAGGGCATGCTCGAGCCACGGGACGACTGTGGCCAGGCCACCCTGTTCCGTGTGGAAGCCACCGCCGCCGACAGCGTCGAGGGTTTCCGGCTTCGCCCGGCCAACAGCAGCAGGTGCATCGGCATCGCCGACCGTGACACCACCGAGGAAGCCGAAGCGATCCAAGAGCGATGTACCGGCACGGCCGACCAGCGCTTCCTCATCCGGACGGGCTGACGGTCCTCACCACGGCCGACTGCAGGAACAGCCACTCCGCTGGATCCTCGCCCCAGGCGGACGAGGCTGGTGGCCTCCTCGAACGATGCGCCGTCCAGGAGCAGTTGGGCCGGGTGCACCCTGGTGTCCGGTAGCCGGAGGCGCGCCAGAGTCTCGACGCATTCCAGCGAAGGCGGCTCTCTCACGTGTCCTGCGGTTATGCGGCCCCGACCCGGGTGTACGTCACGTCGAAGTCCAGCATCCAGTGCTCGCCGTCTTCCGACCGTTCCCAGCCGCCCTTGATCGTGTCGCCCCTGTCGTTGAAGCTGGCGTTGAACCGCTGATGGAATCCGGGCGCGACCCGCCACTGCTTCCATGTGCCGCCGCTGACGCTCGTCCGGTAGACGCGCGCGACACCGCGACCATCGGCGTACAGGGTCGTGAAGTCTCCGGCGGTTTCGTCGTAGCCGGTCAGTGTGACGGTGGGGAACGGCGCGTTCGGGCCCCACTCGGCGGGAAGGGCCGACTCGGGGCCTACATCCGCGCGTTGGACGAGAAAGACTCCGCCCTCCAGCCAGGAAAACTCGGTCCGGACCGGTCCGACGCGATGGCCGGCGGCCCACATGTCCCACTCGCCCACGAGGACGTCCAACTGGCGCAGCGCGGTATGGGGTGTCGGTTGCCGCATCGGATTTTCCTCTCCTCGGCTGGACATTGCCTACCAGTGATGACTGGAGGCGATGGCCCGATTCATCGTTCATTCGACCGCTGCGAATGGATCGCTCGGTCGTGGGGAGGGAGCGGTCGGCGGGCCATGCCGTGGTGCCGCCGCTGTGTAGGGCTATGGCGCGGACGGGGCTCGCCGGGCGGTGAGCACGGGCTGGTAGTACCCGCTGGTGGCTGGGGTGTGCCAGGTGATGTCGGTGAAGCCGGCGTCGGCCACGAACTCTGTCGCCTGCTGGCGGGTCAGTGCCCAGTAGGTGGCCCGGCGGACTCGGACTGTCCAGGTGTTCGCCACGGGGATGAGCTGGAAGTGCTCCACGTCGTAGTGTTCGCCGTCCTCGTGCCAGTGCCACAGCTGAAAGGTGATCACCTTGCCGTCGCGGGTTTCCGAAACCTGGGGCGGTGTCGCGGTGGGTTTGGTCCGGCGGGCCTCGTCGTACGCCCGGACAGTGATCACCAGCAGCCCGCCGTCGCGGAGTACCCGTCGCATGTCGAGGAGTGCCGCCGTAACGTCTTGCGCGGACAGCAGGTGCGGGAGCGAGTTGTCGGCGCAGACGACGACGTCGAAGGCGGATGACGCAAACGGCAGCCGCCGCATGTCCGCGGCAGCCACCGGAAGGCCGGCGCCCCGGGCAGCCGCCTCGGCCACGGCCCGTGCTGCGGCGATGGGGCTCAGGTCGCTGCCGACGACCTTGTGCCCGGCCAGGGCCAGCCCGATCGCCTGGGTTCCGATCCCGCAGGAGCAGTCCAGGACTCGGTGCGGTCCCGCCCCCAAACGATGGTGGACAAGCTTGTCCAATACCTTCGCCTGGCGTGCCATGCTCGCATCCCAGTCAGGGAAGATCAGGTGGTAGTCGGGGGCGAGGTCGTCGTAAAAGTCCCTCGCCGAGAATGCGGCCATGTACCCCACGCTAGAGCGTGGTTGCCGGGCTGGGCGGTCGGACCGGGGGCGAGCGCATGGTTGGCCGCCCCCAGCCGGAGGGCGGGCGGTGGACGGCCTGGCCACCGACGAAATCACGGCCTGGCCACCGACGAAGTCAAGGTCCCGAAGTGACGCAACGCCATAGCGAGGCGACGGGCTGCCCACCGCCGCGGTCCCGGGCGCCGATCGCGCTGGATTTCCGGCTCGGGGACCAGAACCCGCCACGGCCTGTCGCCGCTCGCGGAAGGCGCACCCGGTGGCCGGCTGGCCCGCCGCTCGCGGAAGGCGGACCCGGTGCCCGGCTGGCCCGAGCACGTCAGTCGTCGCGTAGAGCACAACCTGAGCTGTGAGCCTGATCATTTGCCGGTGAGGCCGCGGCGCTCTGCTCAGACGACCGGCTCGCCGATGCCCAGCAGGTTCCCCTCGCTGTCGCGGAACCAGGCGCCGCGTTCACCTCGTGCGCCCTTGCTCGGGTAGTTCCCGTCGATCTCGGCGATCCCGTCCTTCGTACGCAGCCCAGGCACATCGACGTCTTCGAGCACCACGCCGCGCCGTCTGAGTTCCGACACGACCGTCTCGATGTCATCGACCGTCCACGCCATCTGCGTGAAGGTGCCGGGAGAGGCGCCCGTCGATTGGAACACCACGAACTCCACGCCTCCGCACCGATACAGCAGCCCGCCGGGCCGCTCATCGACGGGGTCCAGACCGAGCTGCTCGGAGTAGAAACGCCGCGCCCGGTCCAGGTCCTGGGCCGGCAGCCTGGTCGCCACGCTCGCCTGGGCCAGCATGTTCCTGTCGTCTGCGTTCATGGCTCTACTCTGCCGTGAGCAGCGGCTGGAGACGCGTAGGCAACAGGCGCGAGCCACGGCGGTGGCGTCACCGAAAAGTGGGTGCTGCGGAGCAGCCAAACCAGCGGATGGCCCTGAGAGCTCACAGGGAATCTCCACGCGACGGTGGTCCAC
Source organism: Streptomyces sp. NPDC001530 (assembly GCF_042894545.1). Taxonomy (NCBI): domain Bacteria; kingdom Bacillati; phylum Actinomycetota; class Actinomycetes; order Kitasatosporales; family Streptomycetaceae; genus Streptomyces; species Streptomyces sp. NPDC001530. Next base: position 103,880 of record NZ_JBIAVS010000022.1, on the reverse strand, counting down.
TCACTGGGTGTCCTCCCCCCTCCACGCGGGGAGCTTGTCGGCGTTGACCACGAGCCACAGGTTGGTGATCAGGCCGTCGTGGACGTCCATGGCGAGGACGGCGATGGTGGTGCCGGCGATACGGACGGTCACGCCGGGGTGCTGTTGATGTCCTCCTCCCCGAGTGCCACCTCGGGTTCCTTACGCATGAGGCCAACGAAGAGGCGGGCCGCCTTGTCCCGGCCGACGACCGGTCGCGGGGCCGCCCGCACCTTGCCGCCGCCGTCGCTGCGCGACTCGACGTCGGGATCCAACGCGGCGACCAGCACGTCGAGGTCGCCGGTCTCGCACGCCTCGCGGAAGACGGAGACGACCTGCTGATGCTCCCCCCGCCGTGCGGCTGCCCGGCCGCTGGTGGGCGGACCGCAGGGCGAGCGCCGCGTCCATCTGAGTGACCCCGGATGCCCGCGCCGGGCCCCAGCACCAGCCGCTACGGCTGCGCGGCTCCTGCGGAGCGCAGTGGCGAAGTCCAGACGGGGACGGCGCTCGCCCAGGACTCGCGTGCAGATCTCGGCCTGAGCGGGGGCGCTCGCAGGGATCAGCTCAACTGGAGTCGCGGACGATCAGCCGGCACGGGACGGTGTGCACGCCCGGCGCAGGGTCGGAGTCGATGGCTTCCAGGAGCCGAAGGGCGGCGATCCGGCCGATCTCGGTGAGGTCCATGTCGATCGTTGTGAGCGGGGGACGGGAGGCCAGGGCCATGGTGTCCCAGTTGTCGTAGCCGACGATGGCGATGTCGCCGGGGACGCTCACCCCTCGCTCGCGGAGCGCGTCCGCCACGCCGCGGGCGATCTGGTCGTTGCCGCAGAAGAAGGCGTCCGTGTCCGGCGCGGTGCGTAGCACCGCATCGGCGGCGCGGCGCCCCCACGCCTCGCTCCACTCGCCGTAGTGGACCCGGGCGGTGGCGAGGGTCAGCGAGGCGTGCTCCAGGTGCTCGACCGCGTGCCGGGCGCGGTCCCGGGCGGCCGCGTGGTGTTCCGGGCCCGTGACGTGCGCGATCCGGGTGCGGCCGGTGGCCAGCAGGTGCTCCACCGCGAGTCTGGCGCCGCCCCGGTCGTCGGAGACCACGGAGGTGTCGGCCGGGTCGGTGGAGGGCGACAGCGCATAGACGATGGGGACGGCCTCGATGCCGGTCAGGGGCGGACGCGGATCCGTCCGGCGGCCGGTGACGATGATGCCGTCGACACGGCGGTCCATCAGGTTGCGCAGATGATGCTGCTCACGGATGGCGTCGCCGCGGGTGTCGCACAGCAGCACGGAGATCTTTCCGGCTCCCAGCGCGTCCTCGGCGCCGAGCAGCACGGGTGTGCTGAAGCGGCCGATGCCGTCGGTCGTCATCAGCCCGACCGTCCAGCTCCGGCCGGTATGCAGGCTCTGCGCATGCTGGTTGGGCCGGAACCCGAGTGCTTCCACGGCGTCGAGGACCCGCTGGCGGGTTTCGGGCCTCATCCGCCCGCCGCCGTTCAGCGCTTTCGACGCCGTGCCCACGCTGACGCCTGCCAGGGCGGCGACGTCGGCGAGCTTCGCCGGGCCTGCGGAGCGAGAACCTGGAGCAACGGTCACGAGCAAACCTTTTCCTTGAGGGTAGCGGCTCCCTCATCGTCGCAGTCACCCGGGGGTGAGTGCCAGCCGCCGAGCGACAGAAAAATATCGTGCCGCGACTCTTGACCCGCCCACTCCACTGCCCTGTACTTCTCGGCAGAGAAAACGGTTGCTCAAACGAGTTCCGATGAACGTGTCACGTCCGAGCACCGGGGGCCGCCGCGCCCTGCCCCGCATGCCGGTCCCGTCCCGCCACCACCTCCCGGAGAACCATGCCCCGCACCCGCTCCACCCTGCCCGCAAGGGGCCCGGTCCGCCTCGGCCCGGATGCCCGCGCCGCGCTGCGTCCCGCCACCGCCGACGTGCGCACCGGCTTCTGGCACGCCCGCCGGGAGGTCAACGCGCGCACGTCCATCCCACAGGGCCCCGGCCTGTTGGAGTCCGCGGGAAACCTGCACAACCTGCGCCTGGCGGCGGGTACGGCGCAGGGTGAATTCGAAGGTGCCTACCCGTTCGTGGACACCGACGTCTACAAGTGGCTGGAGGCCGCGTCCTGGCAGCTCGCTCAGGGCGGGGAGCAGGGCACCCCCGAGGAGCGTCAACTCGCCGCCGACGTCGACCGGATCGTCTCCTTGGTCGCCGGCGCCCAGCAGCCCGACGGCTACCTCAACACCTGGTTCCAGGTCCGCAAGGGCGGCGAGCGCTACAAGGACCTGCGCTGGGGCCACGAGTTGTACTGCGCGGGCCATCTGATCCAGGCGGCCGTGGCCCACCACCGGGCCACCGGTCGCGACGAACTCCTCGATGTGGCACGCCGTTTCGCCGATCACATCGACTCCGTTTTCGGCCTTCCCGGCAGCGGAAAGCCCATGGACGGCATCGACGGCCACCCTGAAGTCGAGACCGCACTGGTCGAGCTGTACCGGGAGACCGGCGAGCGCCGCTACGTGGATCTCGCCGGCTACTTCGTCGACCGCTACGGCCACGGTCTGCTCGGCGGAGAGGCCTACTGCCAGGACCGCGTGCCGCTGCGCGAGGCGACCAACGTCGAAGGACACGCCGTACGTCAGCTCTATCTGCTGGCCGGTGCGACGGACCTGGCCACGGAGACGGGCGACGCCGAACTGCGCGCCGCCGCCGAGCGGTTGTGGCAGGCGATGACCGCCACCAAGACCCACCTGACCGGCGGGCTCGGTGCCCACCACGATGAGGAAGACTTCGGCGACCCGTTCGAGCTGCCCAACGAACGTGCCTACTGCGAGACGTGCGCGGCCATCGCCTCGATCCACTGGAGCTGGCGCCTGGCCCTGCTCACCGGCGAGGCCCGCTACAGCGATCTGATCGAGCGCACCCTCTACAACGGCTTCCTCGCCGGTGTCTCCCTGGACGGCGAGAGCTGGCTGTACGTCAATCCGCTCCAGGTCCGCGACGGCCACACGGACACCGGCGGCGACCAGTCGGCCCGCCGCACCCGCTGGTTCCGCTGCGCCTGCTGCCCCCCGAACGTCATGCGGCTGCTGGCGGGCCTGGAGCACTACCTGTCCTCGACCGACGCGGGCGGGCAGGGCCTGCAGATCCACCAGTACGTCACCGGCCAGTACGCCGCCGATCTCGCCGACGGCGCCTCGGTCGCCGTACGCGCCGAGACCGACTACCCCTGGCATGGCACGATCGCTCTCACCGTCGAGGAGACCCCCGCCGATAGCCCTTGGACGCTCTCCCTCCGCATCCCGCAGTGGTGCCGCGAGTACCGCGTGCGGTGCGGCAGCCGGACGTACGACCAGACGGACGCCCCTCTCGCGGACGGCTGGCTGCGGCTGGAGCGGACCTGGGCGCCCGGTGACCGGGTTGTCCTGGAGCTCGGTCTCGAACCCCGGCTCACCGCGGCCGACCCTCGGGTGGACGCGGTCCGCGGCTGCGTGGCCATCGAGCGCGGGCCGCTCGTGTACTGCCTGGAGCAGGTGGACCACCCCGGGGGCGGGCTCGACGACATCGTCATCGACACCGCCCGCCCGCTGGCTGTGAAGCAGCGGCCGGATCTGCTCGGCGGCGTCACCACGGTGGTCGCCGCGGGCCGGCGCCGCCAGATCCCGGACATCGGCTGGTGGCCCTACCGGTCCGCCGAAGCCGCGCCCGAGCCCGCACCCTCGGGCGAGCCCGTCGAACTGACCGCGATCCCTTACTACGCCTGGGCCAACCGCCAGGACGGCAGCATGCGCGTCTGGCTGCCCACCTCCTGACGTACGCCCCCCGCTCGCCTCCTCCCGAACCCTCATGACCACACCTGACAACGAGGTCACCGCAATGAGAAGCACCCGCCGCACCCTCCTCGCCTGCCTCGCCGCCGTCGGCACCTTGGCCTCCGTCACCGCCTGCGGGGGCGGCGGTTCGGGCTCCTCCGACTCCTCCGCCAAGTCGGGGACGTACACGTTCTGGGATCCGTACCCGCAGTTCGACGACTCCTCGGACTGGGGCAAGCGCGTCGCCCAGTGCGGCACCGAGGCCGGCGTCAAGATCCAGCGCACCGGGTACGACACCACAGACCTGGGCAACAAGGCGCTGCTGGCGGCCCAGCAGGTCAATGCGCCCGACGTGATGCTGGTGGACAACCCGGTCGTCTCCACGCTGGTGGAGGCCGGAATCCTCAACAAGACCAGCGACCTCGGGCTGGACACGTCCGCGATCCAGAAGAACATCATCGGCGCGGGCACCCTCGACGGCGCCTCCTACGGTGTACCGATCGGCGCCAACACCCTCGCCCTCTACTACAACAAGAAGATCCTGACCGCCGCGCACGTCGACCCCGTCTCCATCAAGGACTGGGCGTCGCTGACGGCCGCCCTGAAGAAGGTCAAGTCGGCGGGAAAGAAGGGCATCACCTTCTCCGCGATCAACACGGAGGAGGGCAGCTTCCAGTTCCTGCCGTGGTTCTGGGGCGCGGGCGGCGACCTCACCAAGCTCAACTCCGCCAAGGGAGTTGCCGCGCTGACGCTGTGGAAGCAGTGGGTCGACGCGGGCTACGCGCCCAAGGACGTCCTGAACAACACCCAGACCACCAGCTGGCAGGAGTTCGCCACCGGCGACTACGCCTTCGGTGAGAACGGCACCTGGCAGCTGGGCAACGCGGAGAAGGCCGGATTCTCGTACGGGATCGTCAACATTCCCGGGCAGAACGGCGGTTCGGCGCCGGTGCCGACGGGCGGCGAGTTCGTCACCGTCCCGGTGCAGAAGGACACCGCCCGCTACGACGTCAGCAAGAAGATCGTCACCTGTCTGACCAGCTCCAAGAACCTGCTGGCCAGCGACACGGCCCTGACGTACGTCGCTCCCACCGCGACGGTGCAGACCGAGCAGGTCAAGGCGAACCCGAAGCTCAAGCCGTGGGTCGAGGCCGTGGCCGCCGCGCGTGGCCGGACCAGTGGCGGTCTGGGCACGAAGTACCCGACCATCTCGCAGCCGATGTGGACCGCAGTGCAGGGGGCCCTGTCCGGCGGCAAGAGCCCCAAGGACGCCCTCAACACGGCACAGACCGCGGCCGAGCAGGGCAAGGGCTGACGCCGAGCGGCGCCGCGTACCGGACACCGCCACCCGCATCCAGGAGTTCGCATGACCATCGCCCGAGTCGATCGCCGCCCGAAGCGGTCCCCGGCCGTGTCCGGAGTGACGGGCACAGCCGGCCGGCGCGACTCCCTGTCACACCGTGCGCGCCGCAGGAACCGGCTGACCGCGCTGGCCTTCGTCGCCCCGCTCGTCGCCTACCTCGTCGCGTTCTATCTCTATCCGCTCTACCGCAACCTCGATCTGAGCCTGCGGAACTACACGGTCCGGTCGTTCGTCGACAACAACGCGCCGTTCTCGGGCTGGGACAACTTCTCCCACGTCCTGAACGACCCGACCTTCGGGCCCGCCCTGCGCCACACGATGGTCTTCACCTTCGTGTCGATCGTCTTCCAGTACGCGGCCGGGCTGGCGCTCGCGGTCTTCTTCAACCGGCACTTCCGGCTGGCCGCCACCCTCAGGGCGCTGTTCCTGATCCCGTGGCTGCTGCCGCTCATCGTGTCGGCGTCGACCTGGTCCTGGATGCTCAACAGCGAGTCGGGCGTGGTCAATTACGCCCTCCATCTGGTCGGTGTCTCGCCCGTCGACTGGCTGACCTCGCCGCACTGGGCGCTGACCTCGGTCATCATCGCCAATGTCTGGATCGGCATCCCGTTCAATCTGGTCATCCTCTACAGCGGACTGCAGAACATCCCGGGGGAGCTGTACGAGGCCGCCTCGCTGGACGGGGCGAGCGGCTGGCAGCAGTTCCGGCGCATCACCTTCCCCCTGCTGCGGCCGGTCTCGGCGATCACGCTGCTGCTGGGCCTGGTGTACACGCTCAAGGTGTTCGACCTGATCTGGATCATGACCAAGGGCGGTCCCGGCGACTCCTCGTCCACGCTCGCCACCTGGTCGTACCAGCTCGGATTCGGCACCCTGCTCCCGAAGTTCGGCCCCGGAGCCGCCGTCGGCAACATCCTCATCCTCATCGCGCTCGTCTTCGGCCTGCTCTACATCCGCGTCCAGAGGAGGCAGGAAGCGTGAAGTCCCGTACCGGTTCCCGCCGTTACACCGCTGTCGGCCTCCTGCTCACCGGGCTGATGCTGTTCCCGGTGTACTGGATGCTGAACGTGTCCCTCACCCCGCAGCAGGACATGCGCAAGTCCCCGCCCGACCTGCTCCCACTGCACCCCACCTTCGAGGGCTACCGAGCCGTCCTCAACGACCAGATGCCCTACCTGGGCACCAGCCTGCTCATCGGCCTCGGCACGGTCGTCGTCACCCTCGTCCTCGCCGCCCCGGCCGGCTACTCGCTGGCCAAGCTCCGCCCGAGCGGCGGCGGCATCCTCAGCCTGGCCCTGCTGATCGCGCAGATGATCCCCGGCATCGTCATGGCGATGGGCTTCTACGGGATCTTCCTCAACGCCGGGCTGCTGAACTCCTGGTGGGGCCTGATCATCGCGGACTCCACCATCGCCGTGCCCTTCGGCGTCATGATCTTCACGGCGTTCATGTCGGGCATCCCCGACGAACTCACCGCCGCCGCCCGCATCGACGGGGCGGGCACGCTGCGCACCTTCTGGTCCGTCGTGCTGCCGGTGAGCCGCAACGCCGTGGTCACCGTCTCGCTGTTCAGCTTCCTGTGGGCCTGGTCCGACTTCGTCTTCGCCAACACCCTCGACGGCGGCGGCGACATGCGCCCGATCACCCTCGGCATCTACCGGTACATCGGCAACAACAACCAGGAATGGAACGCGATCATGGCAACCGCCGTCGTCGCCTCCCTACCCGCCGCCGCCCTTCTCGTCCTCGCGCAGCGGTACGTGGCCGCCGGGGTCACCGCGGGCGCGGTCAAGGACTGACCGGGACGTCAACCCCCTATCCACCTCCTATGTGTCAGGAGAGCCGCCACCCATGCCTGTCCCGAGATCCCAACTTCCCCTACATAGAAGGCTGTTCGGCCGATCCACCGCGGCCGTCCTGGCGACGGCCCTGGCCGCCGCCGCGACCGCCCTCACGGGCACCCCCGCCCAAGCGGCCCCCACGGCGTCCACCACCCTGGTCGTCAACGCGGGGCAGACCCTGCGGTCCGTCACTCATGTCGCCACGGGCAGCCTGTACGGCCTCGCCGACGCGAGCACCCCGGCCGACAGCCTCGTACAGCCGCTGAAGCCGAACACCTTCGTGCAGATGGCCCCCGGCGGTAAGCAGCTGCCCAACGGGGAGCCCACCCCCGCCGGCGACTCCCTGGTCGTCGCCTCCAAGGCCGCGCGGGCCGGCGCGAAGGTCGTCGTCCGGATGCCCGACTGGTATCCGAACTTCCCCTACAAATGGGTGAGTTGGAGCGACTGGCTGTCCGCTGTCGACACCCAGGTCGCCTCCGTGAAGTCCTCCGGCGCCACCAACATCAGCGCGTACGAGCTGTGGAACGAGCCCGACTGGACCTGGGACACCACCAACGCCGGTGCCTTCAACGCCGGTTGGGCGCGCACGTTCAAGGAGGTACGAGCCAAGGACACCAGCACGCCCATCCAGGGACCGAGTTACTCGGTGTGGAACCAGAGCTGGATGAGCCAGTTCCTCACCGACGCCAAGGCGAGCGGCACCGTCCCGGACGTCATCGCCTGGCACGAACTCCAGGGCAGCAAGGACATCGCCGCCCATGTCTCCGCCTACCGCTCCCTGGAGAGCAGCCTCGGCATCAGCCCGCGCCCGATCTCCATCGAGGAGTACGCCACCCCCAGCGAGATGGGCATACCGGGTTCCCTCATCGGCTATGTCGCCAAGTTCGAGCGCGCCGGCGTCCGCGACGCAGAACTCGCCTTCTGGAACCACTACGGCACCCTCGGCGACACCCTGACCGACACCGGCGGCTCGCCCAACGGCTCGTACTGGCTGTACAAGTGGTACGGCGACATGTCCGGCAACATGCTCACCACCACACCTCCGGCCCAGACGGGTATCGACGGGGCCGCCTCGCTCACCGGTGACGGCAGGCAGATCAGCGTCATCTTCGGCGGCGGAACCGGCTCAACGGCCGTCACCGTCAACGGACTTGGCTCGCTGTCCGCCTTCGGCAGCAAGGTGCATGTGAAGCTGGAGTACACCCCGTCCAAGGGACGTACGACGGCCGTCTCGGCCCCGTACACCATCTCCGAGGCCGACTACACCGTCAGCAACGGCTCCATCACCGTCCCGGTCGCCATGAACGCCTCCGACGGCTACCACCTGGTCGTCACGCCCAGCGGCACGTCCACCTCGCTGGCCGGCCGCTACCAGATCACCAACAAGAACAGCGGCCTCGCCCTGGACACCCAGAACGCCGGCACCGCACAGGGCACCGCCGTCGTCCAGGCGACCTCGACCACCGGCACCGACCAGAACTGGACGCTGGTGTCGGCGGGTTCGGGCCTCTACAAGATCGTCAACCAGGCGAGCGGACTGCTGCTCGGCATCAACAACATGAGTACGAGTGACGGAGGTACCGCCCTGATCTGGGGCGACAACGGCACCGCCGACCACCTCTGGCAGCTGATCCCGTCCGACGGCGGCTACTACAAGATCGCCAACTACAACAGCGGCCTGCTCCTGGGAGTCAACAACATGAGCACCAGCTCCGGCGCCCAGGTCCTCCAGTGGGACGACAACGGCACCGCCGACCATCTGTGGAAGCTGACCTCTCGCTGAGGTGACCCGGTGATCGCTCCCGCACCTGCCGTCCACCGCGGGCGCGGGAGCCATCACTGTCGGTGCCTGCCGGTATCACTGGCCTCGGCGATCCAAGTCCACGCAGCTCGGCGCGGTGGCCTCCCACGGTTCCTTCAGGACGGGGAGATGCCCGGGATGCTCTCGACCACCCTCGGGTGGCTCCGGTCATTTCTGGGGCTGGGCAATGTTGACCATCCAGGGGATGCCGAAGCGGTCCGTACACATGCCGAACACGTCGCCCCACACCTGCTTCTCCAGCGGGACGGACACGGAGCCGTCGGCGGACAGCTTGTCCCAGTAGCCGCGCAGTTCGGTGTCGTCGTCGCCGCTGAGGCTCACCGAGAAGTTGTTGCCTTTGGCGAGCTCCATGCCCGGTGGGGTGTCGGCGCCCATCAGGGTGAAGCCGCTGGGCGTCTCCAGCATGCTGTGCATGATCTTGTCGGCCTCCGGGGTGTCCTTCTGGCCGAACTCCCCGAAGGTGTTGAGGCGGAGTGCGCCGCCGAAGACCTCCTTGTAGAACTCCATCGCCTGCCGGGCGTTGCCGTCGAAGCTGATATACGGGTTGAGTCGCGACTCCATGAAAACCTCCCGATACGGGGCAAAACATACGGATCTGCGCAGACTAGCGCGGGCCGCCGACAACGGCCTCCCATGCGGGACCGCATTCCCCGGGGCCGCTGCTGAGCCGCAGAGACCGCATGGGATCCGCGAAATCGCTGTCTTCCACCCGCTGTCCTGCCGCGCTCCTCCTGCGAGGGCGGTTCCGCCGCCCTTCGGTGGTGCGGGGGCGCACGCCTGCATATATCTGCCGGTTTGGCGCGCGGGCGCTCGCCCCATGCGGCGAATTGAGCCCCCTCTGTCTGGCCGCGGCACGTGGCAGCCGATGCACTGGGGCATGAACCGGTCATCCACGACTGGTGGTCGGCAACAACAGCATATGGATCACCCTGGTCATGCCCCGAGCACGCCAGGGCGGACGGACAGCACGCCGATCCCGGGTGGCTCGCGTCACGGGGCAGGCGGCTGTCTGAGGGATGGTGCTCGGACAGCCCGTTGTCCGTAGAGGGCTCCCGCCGCGGGCCCAGGCGCTGCCGGACTCAGCGGCTGCCCGCACCTTTCGACCGGCGGCTTCGACAGCTGATCAAGGTGAGAGACCAGACGGGTCGTGCAGTGGCCGTCTCAGGCGTTGGCGCACCACAAGGAGGCTTTGATGGCACTCACAGAGTGGACGAGGTCAATGGAGTGGCTGGCTGCGGCGTCCGAGGACCCCCGCGCCTGCAAGAACGAGTGGCAGAACGGCCGTACCGGAGTCACCCTCCTGGCCGCCGGACGGTTCTGGGACGTGCTGATCGTGCCGGAGGAGTTGGGACTGCGCGTCGCCGCCCTCCTGGACGAACTTCCGCTGCTCGCCCCCGGTCCCTGCCTGCTGGATGCCCGACGGCACCACGTGGGCTTCTTTCTGCCCCCGGAGCCGGAGACCGTGTGGATCGGCACCGGCTTGCGCCGCCTCAGCAAGGGGGCGTGGATCGCCGCTCCCGCGCCGCACTGCCGCTGGGGCGCGCTGCGCTGGCTGTGCCCGCCGGACGGCACCGGCACGCTGACCATGCCCGAGGTCCTGGAGCTGACTCTGCAGCGTTCCGTGAACGAGCTGTCCCACCTCCAGGGCCACCCCGCACCTGGTAGTGCTGCGTTACCTCTGCCGACCCTGGCTGGTCGGAGGCAGGTGGGGGAATGAGGGGCCGGCGTGCGGTGCCATGATGATCGTCATCGGCGGGTGCCTCCTTGTGGAGCGCCCGCCGGGATGATGGCCCCCGCGCCGTCTGCACCTTGGAAGACAGGGCCACCTCACCGCTCCCGATCCGCCGCACCGGCCGCAATGCCCGCTCTAGGAGAGCACGTGGAAAACCAGATGCAGCAGGAACAGGCAAGCCCCGAGGTACAGGCGCGTGTCCAGGCCAGTTTCGAGCGCCAGGGACTGATGGGCCACCTCGGTGCGCGCATAGCGCATATCGCACCGGGACGCGTGCACATCGTGCTGCCCTGCCGGCCCGAAGTGACGCAGCAGAACGGCTACTTCCACGCGGGAGCCACCAGTGCCATCGCTGACAGCGCGGGCGGCTACGCGGCGTTCACCCTGTTCCCCGAGAACTCGTCGGTGCTCACGGTCGAGTACAAGATCAATCTCCTGGCACCTGCTGGGGGTGACCACATCGAGGCCGTGGGTGCGGTTGTGAAGTCAGGACGAACGCTGACCGTGTGCCAACTGGAAGTGTTTGGAGTCCAGTCTGGGCAGAGGTCGCTCGTTGCGACAGGCCAGCAGACGCTGATCTGCGTCAACGCGCGACCCGAAGAGTGAAGCTTCTGATCGCTCTGCGCCCGAGGGCCGTGAAATTCCGTTGCTCCCCGGCCGCCTGCCGCCTGCCGCCTGCTGCCTACGGTCCCGATCATGCTGCCTCCGGTGGAAACGGACGAAGAGTGGGACGCGGTCGTCCCCGACGAGACGGTGATGCGCCCCGGAGCGGAGGACATCGGTGCACGCCTTGGTCTCGCCGGCGCACCGCTGACTCGTTTCCCTGACGGGTCGCAGCCGGTCTACACGATGGGTGCACGTTCTCAAGCTGTTCCCCGGTGCCGCCGCTCAGGACGGCGTCGCAGAAGGCCGCGTCCTCACCCACGTCCAGGACGGCTGCCGGTACCGACACCGCAGGTGCGTGACGTCGGGCCGTACGAGAACGGCTGGCAGTACGTCCTGATGTCCCGGCTCCGCGGTGAGAACCTGGCCCGCCTCTGGGGCCGCGTACCGCGCAGCCACCGTGAACGGCTCGTCACCGACGTCGGTGAGACCCTGGCGGCGCTGCACTCCCTCAGCCCCGATCCCCTCGGGGACGTCCTCGGCCCCGGAGACTGAGGCGCCTTCTTGGGCCGCCAAGGTGCCGGTGCCGTGGAACAGCAGCGCGCCCACGGACTGCCGGCCGCCTGGCTGGAGCAGATCCCGGACTTCCTCGCCTCGGTTCCCCTGCCGCGCACCCCGCAGCGTTGTCTGCTGCACACCGAGTTCATGCAGCAGCACTTCCTCGTCGATCCCGACGGGTGGCGCCTGACCGGGCTCTTCGACTTCGAACCAGCCATGATCGGTGACCGCGCGTACGACTTCGTAGGTGTCGGCCTGTTCGTCACCCGCGGTGAGGCGGACCTGCTGGCCCGGCTCACCAGGGCGTACGGTCACTCCTTCGAGACGTCCGAACTGCTCGCGTACACGTTGCTGCACGTGTACAGCGACCTCCCCTGGTACATGAGGGAACTGCGCGTCCCGGCCGAAGGAACGCTGCTTTCGCTCGCGGAGGCACGGTTCGGCACGGCGTGACGCGTGCCTGTCGCGCCGCCGACCAGCAATGTGCCGCCGTGGACGCTTCCGCCGTCCGGCGAGATGGGCTGCTGCCCGGCGGAGTACCTCGACCAGCCGGTCAGCCCCTACACCGTTGACGACAGGAGACCGGACGCCGCTCACGGCAGGCGGCCGCCGCCTCGTCCAGCAGCTCGGCCAGGACCCGCAGTTGTGCGGCATGCGAGAGTCGGGCGGGGGCGGGGCGGCGGCGTAGCCGGACGGGAGGCGTGTGGGAAGGGGGCCTGGTGAACCGCCAGGCCGTCAGCGTGTGCCGTTCCAGTTGTGGGCGACGTCCACCACGACGCGGTCGCTCAGCCGCAGCACCCGGAACGGCAGTCGGGCGCGGACACCGACCCCGATCTGCGTGTCGCCTTCGAAGCTGCTCGCGAACCGTGTGTCCCTGAAGGTGCGGTATCCGGTGAGGTCCACGCCCGGCAGGGGGCGGCCCGCTCGTCCGGGATACGTGGGTGCGCCGGTCTCGGGGTCGTAGCTGGGTGCGGTGACCCGTACCTCGAGGACGGCTCCGCCGCCGACGGGTATAAGGCGACCCGATCCGTCCTGGTAGAGGTGGTCGACGTACCTGACGGAGTAGCCGAAGCCGCTGCCAGTCGCGCCCGGAATGTCGAAGACCATCCGGTCGTAGCAGGCGTGGCGGCCGGTCCTGATGTTCTCCAGCGGCGCCGTCGTGGACGAGACACCGGTCTTGCCGAGGCTGCCCCAGCCTGTGGGGCAGGCCGTGGCTTGTGTGGTGGTGGCTGGAGCGGCGTCGGCCGGGATCGCCGTCACCCCGAACGTGGCTCCCATGAGCGCGAGTGTCGCCCATGTCGTTCTGCTTCGACCCATGATGTCCCCCTAGGCCTATATGTGACTGGTATCACACAAGACACGTTGGATAGTCGAAAGGTTGCACCGTTCACCGTTGGTCTTATTTCTTCCTGGGCGTGGTGTTGGAGCTCGCCGAGGTCCGGCGTCATTCCGGGCGTCATCTCCGTCGCGGCGCCGGTGTTCGCGGCGGCGCATGAGCCGGGGCATCTGTCATGGGCGACGTCCGGTGTCATTGCTTTGGCGCCGTGGCTCGACCTGGCGGGAACCGGGCCGATGGCCGCGCGGCGGCCGGAAGGGGCACCACCGTGACGAGCGCTACCTGCCTGCCGAGCGCCACTAGGCGGCGGGAATGCGGCGACCAGGGCCGCTGTTACACCGCACAGAGCTGACATGCGCGAGTCAAAATCGCGCGATGTGGGCGGAAGGAGGACCTCATGGCACGCAACAACACGCGCCCAGTCGTCACGCTGAAGTCGACGGCCGGAACCGGCGCCACCTACGTGACGCGCAAGAACCGTCTCAACGACCCCGACCGACTCGTACTGCGCAAGTACGACCCGGTGGCCGGGGAGCACGTCCCGTTCCGGGAGGAACGCTGAGCCAAGCCCGGCGTCACCAGTCGGACCGTCGCAAGGAAGGAAGCTCTATGAGGACCCGCATCCACCCCGAATCCCGGCCGGTCGTCTTCCGCGACCGTGCCGCGGACGTCGCGTTTCTGACCCGTTCGACCGCGCACTCGCCCAGGACGATCGAGTGGGAGGACGGCAACACCTACCCGCTGATCGACGTGGAGATCTCGTCGGCGAGCCATCCGTTCTACACCAGGGCCTCGCGGGTCGTGGACACCGCCGGCCGCGTGGAGCGCTTCGAGCGTCGCTACGGCCGCGTCGCCTCGATCCAGCGCTGACCACAGGCCGGTGCCCAGCAGGAGGAGAGTAGAGCTATGAAGGTGCGCAAGTCCTTGCGCTCACTGAAGTCGAGGCCTGGGGCCCAGGTGGTCCGCCGACGGGGCGTGGTCTTCGTCGTCAACAAGAAGAACCCGCGCTTCAAGGCCCGCCAGGGCTGACACGGCACCGGGAGAAGGCGGCCGGCCCGGTCCACACACAGTGTGTGGACCGGGCCGGCCGTCTGACGGCGGTACTGCGCCTTCGTACGAACCGCAATCCGTCTCGGCACCCGGGCAGTCGGGACCGCCCCTTTCCGAGTGGGCCCCGGTTCGCGGCAGGGTCAGGAACGTCGCGAGGCGTACGGAACCGACGCGAGCGGTCAGCGGGGCGTGCCGAAGTCCTGCGTCCAGTAGCTGCCGGGCTGCGCGAGGCCGACGCCGATCTCCTTGAAACCGCAGGTCAGGATGTTGTGCTTGTGGCCGGGGCTGGACATCCAGCCCGCCATGACCTGCTCGGGGGTGGAGTATCCGTACGCGACGTTCTCGCCGTAGGAACTCCAGCTGTAGCCGGCACGCGTGATCCGTTCACCCGGATCCGACCCGTCGGAGCCCGTGTGCGACATGTTCTGGTGGCTCGCCATGTCCGCGCTGTGATCCTGGGCGGCCTTCGAGAGCTTCGCGTTCAGAGTCACTGGGGAGCAGCCGGCCTTGCTGCGCTCGCTGTTGACCAGGGCCACGACGCGAGCCACGGCGCTGGACGCCGGGGTCGCCTTGGTGGAGGCGCTCGGGGACGGGGCTGCGGGCGCCGTGGGTGTGGCGGCTGCCGTCGAGGCGGGCGCGGTGGCTGCCTGCGAAGCCGGTGCCGAGGGCTGCGAGGTCCACTCGCCGCCCCTCCATCGCTCCTCCAAGGACGCGTTCTTCCAGTGCTTCCAGTGGTTCCAGTGACCGTAGGGCTCGGCGCCCTCGGCGTCCGGATCGTTGAGGCAGGCCATGGCGGCGGACGGTACTGCCAGCGCGCTCAGCGCGACGGCAGCGATGGCTATCTGCCGGTGGCGCGTCTTCCTGCGGTGCTTCCTCATGCGGCCCTCGCTCGGTCGTCGCGGGTGCGCCTCCGGTGGGCTCGGCTCTGCACGGATGCTCTGCCTGAGCTGCGGTGACGCCGTCTGGGGCCGTCATTGTTAAAAGCTCAGTGAGAGAGCAGCAACGAGCGCTGCTACTACCTGGCTTCGTAGTTCTCGAACGCCCTTGAATCGGGCGCACGGGTGTGCTGACCCGGCTCATCGGGGAGCGGCAAAGCTTGATGCCCCGTCAGGAGGCCTCACATGCCTGGCGAGCGGTGTGAAGGAATCGAGCGCGGTGCATGCCGTCGGATCAGGTGCGCCTTATGCCCCTTTCCGGTGGGCAAGTCTCTCTATATCGCCCGGGCGCGATGTACTACCGCACCGCGTTGATGCGGGAGGTCGGCGTGATGGATGTCACTGTGATCCGCTGCAACCATTCCCGGCGGAGGCGTCGGAGCGGCCTGCAGCCGGCCCTGGGACCCTCCCGAAGCGCTGTATGCCTGCGTCGCCAATTGCGCAAAACGTCATGAAATGGCCAGTTGGGTGCGGAACCTGGCGGGCACCCGGTGACGGAAGTCGAGCGAACGGCTGCATGAGCCGACGCGGTGAGCTTCTCGGGCCATCAACGTGATCACTGCCCGTAGGGGCGGCCGGCGAGCCGGAGCGGCCGTTCTGGACGGACCTTCCCGTCGATGCCGGGCCCGTGCAGATCAGCCACGGCACGGTCCTGGTGCGCAGCGAGGCGCGGGCGCACGACGTGCCTTGACTTTGGAGGTGGGCACCGAGCTAGTTGAGCGGCCGGGTGCGGAGTTCGAACGGCCGTATCGCAGTGGCAGCGGCGATTTGGTGATCTGCACGATCGACGGGCCCGAGTTCTCGTTCGCCGTGCTCGCCGACAGCCGCTTCCTGCTGTGGGTGTTCCGTTCGGGAGGCCTATCACTTCCTCTTCGTCCCGCAGGCATGAGCGCCCTGTGCGGTGGTCCTCTCAGCGTCCGCGATGCCCACCGCGCGGGGGTCAGCCGACGGTCACGCCGTGGGCGTCTCCGTCGAGGATGCGGCCCTCGCCGTACCCGGCATCGGCCGACGGTACTGCGCACGTCGAGGGAGTGAGCGGCACGCGGCGGCGACCGGCCGCTATTTGGCCCGAGACCCACTGTCATAGACGTACGTCAGTCGCACAGCTAGGGCGTCGGGGATTCAGACTCCTCGATCGTCACGGTGCCGAGTGACGGAATGTCGTCCGTCTGAAAACAGGCCGAGTGATCGGTGTTACAGATCTCGCGGGGTTCGATTCGGTGCTGAATCGAGTCGTATTCGAGGAAGGTGGCGGTCTCGCCCGAGGCGAAGACCGCCGTGGCCTGGTGCAGAGGGCCGTACGTGGGGCCGGGGCCACTGGTGAAGCGGAAGGGGCCGGGCTTGTTGAAGACGATGGCTAGGTAGAAGGGGAACTTCTCCGGGTGGAGCCATCTCATGAATGGACCCGCCGCGGCTGTGTGGGCGTCTTCCTCGGCGGGCAGCGATCCGCATTCGAGCTGCTTGACCACGTCGCGCCCGTGCAGCGAAACGAGGCAGAAGTGTGTGGCGTCGGGCAACCAGCCGAAATCTGCCCCGCCGCCTCGTGCGCGATTGATGACCACGACCGTGTTGAGTGGGGGCACGGGTTGGCCCTCGTGCAGAAGCTCCTCCACGTTTTCCTGGAACAGCCGCGACAGGGCCGTGTCCTTTGGTCCCAGCCGTCCTGACCCCACGGCCAGCGCGGGACCCGAGGGCTGGGACGGGGACGGGGACGGGGACGGGGACGCAGAGGGGGATGCGGCCTGGCGGCCGTGCCCCGAGCTCCGCTCGCTGGCGCGCACCGGCCGTGCGCCGACCGGGGCGTGGGTGCACCCGGTGGTGGCCAGCAGCCACAGGCCCAGCGTGGTCAGCACCCCGGCGCGCACGAGTGGGGTCGTCCCGATCATGTCTCTCCAGCCCCCTGCCCCCAACCGCGCGTGATCATAGGAGACCACTGGACGGGTCGGCTAGTAACTCGGGCGCGCGAACGGCCGTTCCCGCGGCACAGGGGAGGCCGTCCTCTGGTCCGTCACCGAACAGCAAGCATCACCGCCGATGGGCGCCGCACCGACATCCTCTTCGCCAACGCAACTTGCGCAGCGCGCTATCCACCGTGCAGAAGGCCGTGCCGCTGCTCAACAACCAAATGGCACTGCGCGTGTTCGACCACCTTGCTGGCCTGCCGAGGGCGTGTGGCGGGCCGCAGGGGAGCTCAGTTCCACAGTGGATAGGTGACCGTTCGCTCGAATCCGTCCGGCCTGTCGTTGGTGTAGACCAGGCTGATCCGGGTGTAGTGCTGCAGCTCCGGGTGCTTCTTCCAGGGCTGCGGGTGGTCGAGCCGCACGATGACCGGGTACGAGTGGAACTTGCCCGCCGCGCAGTACGGTTTGCAGTCGTTGACTGCGTTGAAGCCGGTGGCCGATGCCGAGTCCGGGAGCCACTGCGACCAGTGGAGCGAGGTGAGTCGGCTGTTGCCGTCACCGCAGGCGAGGATGAAGTCGGCGGGGCGTACCTCTGGGTGCCAGAAGCAGTCGACGATCACCGGGCGTCCCTGCTGTTGTTGAACGACCTGCGAGGCCTGCGGCGCCTGCGTAGCCGACGGGGCGGCGGAGGCCGTTGCCATGACTGCTGCGAGCGATGTGGCCGCACAGAGCGTTACCGCGGTTCTGGCTGTGTGTCTCCGCATGTCTGCTCCCGCCCGCCTGTCCGCACTGCCTCTGGCTCCGCGCTTGGGGACCTCTGGTCTGCTCGCCCGGCGAGGTCTGGTTGTGGGCTGACGCAGGACGGTATGCCATTACATCGCCAGCGCTCGTCTCTGTGTTGACGCTACGACCGTGTCAGCGGATGCACCACTCGTACGGAGTAGCGTCGGGGTCTTTGTGAGCGTGTTGTGGTGCCGTATTCAGGGTGCCGCGTGTGGTGGTCCCCGGCCCGAGGGCCTGGCCCGGGCTGAGCGCGCGCTGTCGGTGGCGCGCACGCCGGGATCCCAGGGCGGCAGGCGTTTTCGTCTGTCTCCCGGTGTGTTTCGTGGTGGACCTGCGGCGCAGGGGGCGGGTGGTCTCAATCGATGGTGGTGTGGGTGGCTGGATAGAATTTGGGTATGGGTGGGCGGTTTGTCGGCTTGGTGACGCTGGGACGTGTTTGTGAGGCAGGTTCCAGTGGCAGGGTGCTGGGTCCGGGCGGACGCCGTGGGGTGGGTGCCCGCGGTGTGTGGGGGGTGTGGGGCCGCGGCGAGTCGTGTGTTCGGACGGCATCGTCGGTGGCCGACGGCTGCGGTGCGGCTGTCGTGCCGTGGGGTGGGGGTGGCGCGTGATGGGTGCGGCGTCGGATGGGGGGACGGGTCTCTATTCGGGTCGGGCTTCCGGGCTGATCGGGGCGCAGATAGCGGGTTACCGCGTGGAGCGTGAGCTCGGTCGTGGGGGGATGGCCGTTGTGTACTGTGCGAGGGATTTGCGTCTGGAGCGGACGGTTGCGTTGAAACTGCTGGCCCCGGAGATGGCCCGCAATGACACGTTCCGGCGACGTTTCACACACGAGTCTCGCGTGGCTGCCGCGATCGACCATCCGCATATTGTGCCGATCTTTGAAGCCGGTGAGACGGATGGCGTCTTGTATATCGCCATGCGTTATGTATCGGGACTGGATTTGCGGGCCCTGCTGGACCGGGATGGTCCGCTGACGGTGGAGACCGCGCTGCGTATTGCTGCTCAGGTCGCGTCGGCGCTGGATGCGGCGCATGAGCACGATTTGGTGCACCGAGATGTGAAGCCGGGCAATATTCTGGTGGCGCAGGGCACGGACAGCGATCATCCTGAGCATGTTTATCTGACGGATTTCGGATTGACGAAGAAGTCGCTGTCGCTGACCGGTTTCACCACGGTGGGCGAGTTTGTCGGCACGCTGGATTATGTGGCGCCGGAGCAGATTTCGGGGCGTCCGGTAGATGGCCGGTGTGATCTTTACAGTCTTGCCTGTGTCGTCTACGAAACTCTTGTGGGCGGGCCGCCCTTCCAGCGGGATGAGGACATCGCGCTGCTGTGGGCGCATCAGTACGATCAGCCGCCGGCCCTGAGTGAGAAGCGGCCGGGGTTGCCGCCGGGGTTGGACGGTGTTCTGGCGAAGGCCCTGGCGAAGGTTCCCGAGGACCGTTACGACTCCTGCCTGGAGTTCGTGGCGGCTCTGCGTGCCGCTGCCGGCAAGGGTCCGCATCCCCAGGTGCGCCTGGGATCCGGGGGTGCCACGGGCGCGCAGCAGTCGGGGTCGGGGCCGGTTCCGGAACCGCCGGCCTGGGCGCGGCCCGTCTTTGGTCGTCTGCCCGGTTAGGTTCTGTCCGGTGGGCTGTGCCGGGTCTCGTCGTGTGGCCTCTCGTCGGGGAGGAGGCAGGCCGTGAGCGCGGCGGTGTCGTCGTGCAGGTGGTTGTCGCTGTAGGCGAGGAGGTCGTGGTGGAGGTGGTCCAGGAGTTGTCGGGGTGGGAGCGGGCCCCAGGAGCGGACGCGCTGGATGAGCGGGTAGAAGGTGCCGTCCGGGTCGCGGGTTTCGGTGATGCCGTCGGTGTAGAGGAGCAACTGGTCGCCGGGGCGAAAGGCGTGTTCGTCGACGTGATAGGGCTCCCCGACGAGCACGCCGAGGTTGAGGGGCGGTGCGGACCGCGACGTCTCCAGCTCACTGACCTCGTCGGAACGGATGAGCAGGGGCGGCGGGTGACCGCAGTTGACGATACGGACGATGTGGTCGTGGGCGACGATCTCCGCGAAGACGGCGGTGACAAAACGCTCGCCCATGTCGCTCCCGGGGAGCAGAGCGGCCCTGCGGTCCATGCTGGTCTCCACCCGGCCCGCCAGGGCGGCGAGGTCGGGTTCGTCGTGGGCCGCTTCGCGGAACGCGCCGAGCAGGGCGGCGGCGGTTTCCACCGCTCCCAGGCCTTTGCCGCGGACGTCTCCGATCAGCAGGCGTACCCCGTGCGTGGTGGGCACGGCCTCGTAGAGGTCGCCGCCGATGCGAGCCTCCGCGGCGGCCGAGAGGTAGAACGTCTCCACGGAGATGTTGCCGATCCGGCGGGGGACGGGCCTGAGTAGGACGCGCTGCGCGATGTCGGCCACGAAGCGCACGGTGGCGAGTGTGCGTTCTCGTCGTGTGCGGTGGGCGGCCAGGAAGGTTCCCAGGGTGCCGACCAGAGCGGTGCAGAGATACGCGGCCACGTAGTGGCGGTCCCACAGGTACCCCACGGAACGGCCCGCGCAGCACGGGGTGCCGGCCAGGACCCCCTCGAAGACGATGGCGAACACGGTGATGCCGGCGACGAAGGCGCTGCCGTGGGCGAAGGCGGCCACCAACGGCAGGGCGATCAGCAGGAAGCTCACCGGCCATTGCACAGGCGTGACGGGCTCGAGCACCAGGACGGCCGCGACATAGAAAGCGGGCATCCAGCGCATCCATGCGGGTGGTGCCGGCAGTGCCTGACCGCCGCCGCCCGGCACCAGCTTGCGGCGGCTCGCCTCCGAGGTGCGGCCGGGCCACCTCACTGCCCCCTCCTCCGTCCGCAAGCCGCCGAACCGGTGGGATGTCCCACGGCGGGGCCTGCCAGCGGACGACGCACCTGACGGCTCGATTGACGCAGCCTGCACACACGGGACTCCTGGCACGGATTCGACAAGAGACCCAGCCTGCTGCGCCCCGGCACGGCGTACCGGTCATTGCTCCACTCAGCGGCATGTCAGGGGACGGACCTGGCGTGGCACAGGCGCACCTCACCGGTCCGGGCCGCGTGGTCCTGGTGATCTCCGCTGCCGTCACGGCTCCGTGCGACCTGGGACGCTGTTTGCGTGGGCGGCAAGCCCGCTCGCGTCTTGTCTGGCTTCGGGGCCCGCGTTGGGGGAGAGCCGCAGGCGGTCGACCAGCGTGTCGATGTAGTCGGGGGTGAGTGGGCCGGCCGCGAACAGGACGCGCACGTACATCGGGGCCAGGGTGTGGTCGCGTACATCCAGGACGTCGGGCGGTTGCTCGCCTCGTTCGCGGGCCCTGTCGAGCATGGCCTGCAGCTGGCGGGCTCATCCACTGAGTGGCCTCCGAGGTAGTCTCCGAGACATGCGTATCTCCGTTTCTTCGGACATGGACGAACCCGTGGCCCGCACCCTGCTCGCGGAGTTGCGCAGCCGCGGTCACGAGGTGGTGGCGCACGGGGCGCTGCACCCTGGAGATGACACGCAATGGGCGGCGTGCTCGGAGGCGGCTGCCCGCGACGTCGTCGCCGGGAAGTCGGACCAGGCGGTCGTGTGCTGCTGGACCGGCACAGGCGCATCGATCGCCGCGAACAAGGTGCCAGGGGTACGAGCGGCCCTGTGTACGGACGCGTACACGGCGGATGGGGCACGCCGTTGGAACGACGCCAATGTGTTGGCGCTCAGTTTGCGGCTGACGTCCGAGCCGTTGCTCAAGGAGATCCTTGACGCCTGGTTCGCAGCCGAAGCCAGTGAGGACGCCGACGACCGAGAGAACGTGGCCCATGTGGGACGGCTTGACCTCGGCAGAAGTGCCCCATAGCTGAGACTTGCGGCCATTCGCCGTCTGGGCCGCAGCGCCGGTAGCGGCCCGAGGCGGTCGATGACGCGGTCGGCCGCGGACTTCGAGTGACCGGACAGCGGGGCGAGTTGGCGCAGCGTCAAGTACGTGAGTCAATAACGCCGCGACCAACACGGTCCGGTCTTCCTGCGGCAAGCTCCATGGCCGACCAGGGCGGACCGCGTCGACACCCCCGCGACGTAGTGCGGTCACCTGCTTCACGAACTGGCGTGGGCTCAGCCCCGTGAACGGGGTTGCCCGAGACGGCTCCGACGCCGTGAGCACACCAGCCACAGTAAGATCATTCCGACGGGGCTGATCCTTCCGGTTGGTGAAGGTGGGCTCCGGACGCGAAGGCAAGGATGTCGCGGACCGCTTCGCGCAGGCTACCGAAGTGCGGTGCACGCCCTCAACCGCCTCAGGAACGTTGACGCCCCACACCGTCATGCCGGCTCGCAGCCCGGACTGCACTCCCGACGGGGCGTCCTCGACGACCAAGCAGTCCTCCGGCCCGGCACCAAGACGCGCGGCGGCCTGGAGGTAGGGAACGGGGGACGGCTTGCCCTCCTCGACGGCGGCGGCGTCCACGATCAAGCCGGGTACCGGCAAGCCGGTCCGGATGAACCGTCCGTGCACCCGGTGCTCATAGTTCGAGGTCACCAGCGCCCAGGACCCGGTTGGCAGGCCGGACAGCAGCTCTGCCGCACCGTCGAACGCCGCGTAGACGCCGGACCGAACGTCCTCGTCCTCCAACTCGTGCAGCGTGGCCAGGCACTCCCGGGGATCACGGTCCGGAGCAACCTTGGCAAAGGTCTCCAGGGGCCTCGTCCGCAGCGCCACCTGATAGACCTCGCCAGGATCCAACCCATAACGTTCCGCCCACGTTTGCCAGACCCGGCGCTGGTTGTCCACGGCATCGATCAATGTCCCGTCGACATCGAACAGGACGTACCTCTTGGGGCGGGGCTGAGCGGGTCCGCTGGTCATGCCTTGATCATTGCGCATCCTGCGCCAGTCCCCGACTTCGCACCTCGTCGTCGCCTGTGGCTCCTCTGGCGCACGGCTGTCCGCTGAGCTCGGCTCGGGCGGGCACGCGGTCTCGTACGTCGCGGCCGGCCTCGTATCGCTCGAGAGCGTCCGCTCGGACGCCACCGAGATCCGGGACCGGCTGGACAGCGGTGAACTCCCGCCGCTGCGCGGCTTCGTGGGCAACGCGGGCATGCAGTACACGAACGGGCTCACCGAAACGCCCGACAGTCTCGAATCCACCTTCGCCGTCAACGTGCTCGCCAACCACCTGTTCGTCCGCCCCCTCCAGGACCGCTTCACCGCTCCCGCCCGGATCGTGATCACCGCCAGCGACACCCGCTTCGGCGACTTCAGGCACAACCTGGGCATGGTGCCCGGTCCGGTCTGGCACTCGCCGGACGTCCTCGCCCGCACGGGCGCCTTCACCGGCCGGACACCACGGCCGCCGGGCGCACCGCGTACTCGACGAGCAAACTGGCCGCCATCTGTCTCGTGCACGAGCACGCGCGCCGCCAGGCCGGCCGGGATCGACGCCGTCGCCTACAACCCGGGCTTCGTCCCTGGCACCGACCTCGCCCGGAACGCGGATTGAGTGTGTTCCGCAGCATCGACGGGGCCGGCGATCACCACGACGTCGTTGTGGTCGACGACGCTGGCTCCCTGCTGTCCAGAGCGAGGATCAACGACGACGTCGAGGGCCTCGCCCAGCTCATGACGATCCTCGCCGCTCACTCGTCCGGCATGGTACGGCCCGCGAAGTCGGCGAACCAGGAGAGCATCTGCGGGTGGGTGACGGCTCCCTCGCTGCTGACATCGGCGACCCGAGCACCCTGCAGGATGCGCTTGACCGGTACCTCGAGCTTCTTGCCGGTCAGCGTGCGCGGGACGGCGGGGATCGGAACGATGACGTCGGGCACGTGCCGCGGCGACAAGTGGTGCCTGATGGCTGTGGCGATGCGTTGGCGCAGACCCTCGTCGAGCGCGGTGCTCCCCGTCGTCACGACGAAGAGCGGCATGAAGTAGCCCCCGTCGGGCCGCTCCACGCCCACGACGAGGCTGTCGGCAACTTCGGGGAGCTGTTCGACGACGGCGTAGATGTCGGCGGAGCCCATGCGCACGCCCATGCGGTTGAGCGTGGAGTCCGAGCGGCCCGCGACGACGACCGACAGGTCGGCGTCGATGGTGACCCAGTCGCCGTGCCGCCAGACACCGGGGTAGGTGTCGAAGTAGGCGGCCCGGTAGCGGGTGCCGTCGGGGTCGCCGACGAAGTGGAGCGGCATGGACGGCAGGGGCGCGGTGACCACCATCTCGCCCTGCGCACTGGTCAGGGGCCGCCCGGATGGATCCCACGCGGCGAGTGCGACGCCGAGCGCCGGGCCTGGGATGCGGCCCACCCGAACGGGCAGCAGCGCGGAACCGCCCGCGAGGACGGAGCAGATGTCAGTGCCGCCGCAGATCGACTGCAGCCAGACGCCAGGGGCGAGCCGGTCGTGGACCCAACGCCAGGTACTGGGGGGCAGGGCCGAGCCGGTCTGCAGGATGGAACGCAGCCGGTTGAGGTCGAACGCGGCCGCGGGGTGGGTGCCGGACTTCTCGACGGCGGCGAGGTAGGCCGCGCCCACGCCGACCATGGTGGCGCCGGTCCGTTCGGCGACCCGCCAGGCCCCGTTCACGTCGGGGAAGGTCGGGCTGCCGTCGTACAGGACGATCGTGCTGCCGTGCAGCAGACCGCCGACCAGGAAGTTCCAGACCATCCAGCTGGTGGACGTGATGAACAGATAGCGGTCGTCGGGGCGCAGATCGGCGCCCAGCCCGAGGGCCTTGAGCAGTTCGACGACGATGCCGCCGTGCCCTTGGACGATCCCCTTGGGCAGTCCGGTGGTCCCCGACGACCACAGGATCCACAACGGGTGGTCGAAGGGCACGTCGGCGAACTCCAGCGGCCCTTCGGCGGCCGGCAGCGCGGACCAGACGTGGTGCTCCACACCGGGCGGCGCCGGCCAGGGTTCGGCCGGCGCCGGGAAGAGGTGGTCGACCGCGAGGACGTGGCGGAGGGTGGGCAGCCCCTCCACGAGTTCGGCGACTGCGGGGCGCCGGTCGTACTCCTTGCCGCCGTGACGGTAGCCGTCGGCGGCCACGAACACGACCGGCCGTGCCTGCCGGAGCCGGGCGAGGACGCTCGGGGTGCCGAAGTCCGGTGAGCACGCCGTCCACACGGCGCCGATGGCGGCGGTGGCCAGCAGTGCGACGACGGCCTGCGGGAGGTTGGGAAGGTATCCGGCCACGCAGTCGCCGGGCCCGACGCCCATCCGGCGCAGGGCCGCCGCGACGTCGGCCACCCGCCGGCGCAGCTGCTCCCACGAGGTCTCCACGGGCGTGGCGTCGCCCTCGGCCACGCTGACCAGCGCCGGGCGGGCGTCGGTGGCCTGGGCCAGGCACCGCTCGGCGAAGTTCAGCCGGGCACCGGGGAACCACGTGGCGCCCGGCATCGAAGCGTCGCCCAGCACCTCGTCGTAGCCGGTGACGGCATCCAGCCCGTAGTACTCCCACACCGCCGACCAGAAGCCGGGCAGGTCGGTGGAGCTCCACCGCCACAGCGCGGCGTAG
Source organism: Streptomyces sp. NPDC001530 (assembly GCF_042894545.1). Classification (NCBI taxonomy): domain Bacteria; kingdom Bacillati; phylum Actinomycetota; class Actinomycetes; order Kitasatosporales; family Streptomycetaceae; genus Streptomyces; species Streptomyces sp. NPDC001530. Next base: position 78,646 of record NZ_JBIAVS010000022.1, on the reverse strand, counting down.
TCGGCGAAGTGCAACCCCCGCACCTCGTCCAGCCATTCCACGAAGCACGCGACGTTGGAGTCCTCCAGCTCGCGGCGACCGGGAGACCACAGCAGGTCGGTGTCGGTGTTCATCGTTGCCTTTCCGGGGGCTGCACAGGGGAGCTCAGCCGAGCTCGAGTTCGCGGAGGAGTTCTTCCGCACGCGGCCACGGACCGTGGCCGGAGGCGGGGTTGAGGTGTCCGACCGCGCCCAGTTTCACAAGGTGGCTGCACCAGTTCCGGGTCAGCTCGGCGACCCGCTCGAGGGTTCCCAGGGGATCGTTGGAACTGGCCGCGACAAAGCTCGGGAAGGGCAGCGGCGACCGGGGGACCGGGATCCATCCGTTCTCGGCGAGCACCTCGGGGGTGGGGTAGCCCTCCGGCAGCGGCCTCTCGAAGTCCGGCGGGGTGACCAGGAGCGCGCCCCTGACGTCGGCTTCGTGCCACTGCGACCAGTGCACGGTGGTGATCACACCGGCGCTGTGGGCGACCAGCACGACCGGCCCGTCCACCTCCGAGATCACCTTGGTGAGGGCGGCCACGCGGGCCTCCCGGCTGAGCTGGTCCTTCGTCAGCGGGGGAACGGTGCGGACCGTGCGCCCTGCCTCGGTGAGCCGGTTGGCCAGCAGGGTCTGCCAGTGCTCCTCGACGTGGTCGCGCAGACCGGGGACGATCACGACCACTGGTTCGGTGGTACGGCTCATGAGGACGCCTCCGCTTCCTCCGGCTCCGCCACCGGGGCGAGCCCGGTCAGACGGCGCAGATCACGGTCGTAGTAGTGGCGGCCGATCAGGAAGGCCGCGGTGGCGGCGAGCGCGGTGAGCGGGATGACCCGCAGCGCGCCGAGCAGGTCCACGCGGTCCGCGAGCGCGCCGGTGAGCGCGGGTCCGGGGGCGAGCCCAAGGAGGCTGTTGGCCAGGGTGAGGGTGGCGAAGGCCGTCGCGGAGATGGAGGCCGGGGTCAGATTGGCCACCATGGCGGCGGCGGGGCCGGCCGTCCCGGCCGAGAGCAGGGCCCCGGCTGCCAGAACCAGCAACTGCGCCGGGCCGGCCGGCAGGCGGAACGCCGCCATCAGCAGGATCAGCGATCCGATGCTGCAGGTGATGGCCACAGCCCACTTCCGGATGGGGAACGCCTGGCTGATCCGGTCCGAGGCGATCCCGCCGACGATCATGCCGATGCCGATGATCAGGACAAAGGCCCCGGCGGTCGCGCCCGCCTTCGCGGTGGGCATGTCGTAGTAGCGGTTGAAGTAGCTGGGCAGCCAGGCCATGAGCGCGGCGGCGATGAACAGTTGGAGTCCGCTGCCCACGTAGGCGCTGATCACCGAGACGGAGGAGAACAGCCGCGGCAGGAGCGTGCGCAGTCTGTCGCGTGCGCCGGCGTCGTCCGTGGCGTCGGGGGAACTCGCCTTCGGCGCCAGCCTCTTCTCGGTGACCACGAGGCCGTACACCGCGGCCAGCACGAGGCCGAAGATGCCCATCACGCCGAACGCCCAGCGCCAGCCGAACTGTTGGGCCACGGCGCCGCCGATTGACACGCCCAGGACCGAGCCGAAGGCCCCGCCCGCGATGAAGGCGCCGGAGAGGGTGGCCCGCAGGGCGACCGGGAAGATGCTCAGGACGACGGCGATGCCGACGCTGCCGTACGCCGCTTCACCGATGCCGACGAAGAGGCGGCCGACGAACATCTGGCCGTAGCTCGCCGACACGGCGCAGCCCAGGGTCGCCACGCTCCACATGGCCGCGGCCAGCAGCAGGCTTTTCACCCGGCCCCAGCGGTCCGCCATGAGCGACATGGGGAAGGTGAGCAGGCCGACCATCAGCGCGACGACGCCGCTGAGCGAGCCCAGCCTCGCGTCGGAGAGCAGCCATTCGGCCTTCAGCATCGGGAAGACGGCGTTGAGGACCTGCCGGGACATGTAGTCGGACAGCAGCAGGCCGAAACTCAGGGCGAAGACCACCCAGGCATAGCGCCTGGACACCGGCCACCGGGACGAGGACGTCGTCGCCGTCTCCGGAAGGGGCTTCGCAGTGGTGTGCAACTCCATTGTCATCACCTCACGCGCTCTTGAAGGAAGGTCAGAAAGGTCTGTCGCCGACGATCCCGGCGCGCTCCATCCGGCGGACGGCGGGCCAGTAGTCCTGCACGGCGTAGTGCTGGGTGGAGCGGTTGTCCCAGATGGCGACGCTGTTCGGCGTCCAGCGCCAGCGCACCTGGTACTCGGGGATCGCGGCCTGGCCGGCCAGGTAGTTCAGGAGGTGGCTCGCGCCCGGGGCGTAGTCCTGCCCGAAGCGCACCCGCTCGGGCGTGTGGTAGTTGACGAAGTGCGTCGCGAAGCTGTTGACGAAAAGGATCTGCTCGCCGGTCTCGGGGTGGGTGCGCACCACCGGGTGCTCCGCGTCGGGGAACCGGGCCTTGAGCGCGTGGCGCTGCTCGTGCGGCATGACGGCGCCGAAGGTGGCCTCGATGCTGTGCCGGGCTCGCAGGCCCTCGATCTGCGTCTTGATGTGCTCGGGCAGGCGGCGGTAGGCCTCGACCATGTTGACCCAGATCGTGTCGCCGCCCACCGGGGGCGATTCCACGCACCGCAGTACGGCGCCCATGGACGGGTTCTCGCGCCATGTGCCGTCGGTGTGCAGGGCGTTCTCGTAGTGCTCGGCGGGGCTGTCCAGGTCCTTGTAGATCCGGACCAGGCCCGGGTGGTCGGGGTCGCTGCCGGCCACGGGGTGGTCTTCCAGCGGGCCGAAGCGCTCGGCGAAGGCGACGTGGTCGGCGCGGGTGATGTCCTGGTCCCGCAGGAAGAGGACCTTGTACTGCAGCAGCAGGGCCTTGATCTCGGCGAACAGATCGTCGTCGCGTGCGGCGTCGGCGAGGTTCACGCCGATCAGCTCGGCGCCGATGGTGCAGGTCAGCGGTTCGACCTTGAGAGAGTTGCGGGAGTCCGGGTGCACCAGCGCGGGTGCGCCCTCGACAGGGCTGAGGGTCTGTTCCATGGTGCTTCCTCCTGGAGAGGGTGGTGATGCACGTGGTGCTCAGGGCAGGAGTACGGACGATCCCGTGGTCCGCCCGGCCTCGAGCGCGCGGTGCGCCTCGGCGGCGTCATCGAGTGCGAAACGCTGGTTGATCTCGATGCGGATGCGTCCGGCGGAGACGTGGCCGAACAGCTCGCCCGCCAGCTCGGCTCGCTCAGCGGGGTCCGCGATGTAGTCGGCCAGCGCCGGGCGGGTCACGAAGAGGGAGCCGCCGATGGCCAGTTGCATCGCGTCGATCGGCGGCACCGGCCCGGAGGCCGTGCCGAAGCAGACCAGCAGGCCGCGGCGGCGCAGCGAGGCGAGCGAGGCAGCGAACATCGTCTTGCCGACGCTGTCGAAGGCGACCGGCACCCCGGCGCCGTCGGTCAGCTCGCGCACCCGCTGGGCGACGTCTTCGCGCCGGTAGTGGATGACGTGGTCGCAGCCGTGGGCGCGGGCCAGCTCGGCCTTCTCCTCGCTGGAGACCGTGCCAATGACGGTGAGGCCGAGGAGCTTTGCCCACTGACATACGATCAGGCCGACACCGCCCGCCGCTGCGGTCAGCAGTATCGTGTCCCCGGCCTTGAGCGGGTGGATCCTGCGCAGCAGGTAGGCCGAGGTGAGGCCGCGCATGGTCATCGCGGCGGCGGTCTCACAGCTGATCCCGTCCGGCAGCCTGATCAAGGAGTCGGCGGGCATGACGCGTTCGGTGCTGTACGCGCCGAGCGGGCTGCCGGTGTAGGTGACGCGGTCGCCCTCGGCGACGTGCGTCACGCCCTCGCCGACAGCCTCGACGACGCCCGCGGCCTCGACGCCGAGCCCGGCGGGCAGTGGGGCCGGGTAGAGGCCGGTGCGGAAGTAGGTGTCGGCGAAGTTGAGTCCGACGGCCTCGTGCCGGATCCGCACCTCGCCCGGGCCGGGGTCGCCGACGACGACCTCCTCCCAGTGCAGGACCTCGGGACCGCCGGTCTCCTTGAAGCGGATGGCGTGCGCCACGGTTGTGCTCCGTTGTTTGTGGGGCGAGAGGAAGAACGGGCCGCCGGTGCCGGGGGGTTGGGCCCCGGCGGCCGTGTGGTTGTCGCGTGGACGCGGGTAACGCGCGATCAGACGTCGCGTTGCATGAAGCCACGCCGGCCGGGCCGACGGTTGGGCACCATGCCGAGTTGGGCCAGGGTCTCGTCGGCGTTCGCGTAGTACTCGCCGAGCTTGTAGATCTTCTTGGCCTCGGCGCCGGTCGCGATGTCGCGGCCGAGCGTTTCGGAAATGTGGACCATCTGCTCGACCTGCTCGACGGTGGTCATGCGCTCGCCCTTGCGGCGCCAGAGGTTGTCCTCGTTGCCGACACGCACGTGCACGCCGAGCGCGATGCCGATCGTGTTCATCGGCGCGACGGCACGCATCGAGCTCTCGATGGTGAGGACGGCGCCGTCGGGCGTGCGGCGGACGAACTCGATCAGGTCGGCGGGGTGCCGGCCCGCGAAACCGCCGCCGATGGCGACGTAGTTGAGGATGAGCGGGCCGGTGTAGATGCCCGCCCGGATGAGCCGCTCTACCGTCTCGAGCTGGGCCAGCGTGGCGAGTTGGAAATGGGGCTGGATGCCGCTCGCGTGCAGGCGCTTGAGGTGCTCGAGGTAGAAGTCCGGGCCTGCCTCGACGACCATGTCGCGGTAGGCCTTGTAGTACTCCGGTTTCGCGATCGAGGTGCCTTCGAGGTCGTCGTCGGTCATGATCTCGACGATGTTCATCTGGCTGGTGTTGATCGCGATGGTCACTTGGTCCGGCGCCGGTGTGAGGTCCGCGAGCAGGTGGCGGGTGTCGTAGCTGAGCCACTTGGCCTCGCTGCCCTCGTCCTCGGGGGCGAAGGAGATCGACCCGCCGATCTGCAGCACCATGTCCGGCACCGCCTCGCGCAGCCGGCCCAGCAGTTCGTTGAACATGGACATCCGCTTGGAGCCCTTGCCGTCGAGCTCGCGGACGTGGATGTGCAGGACGGTGGCGCCCGCGTTGTAGCAGTCGACGGCTGCCTGCACGTGCTCGTCCATGGTGAGCGGCAGGTCATCGGCGTCACCGGGCAGCCACTCGGGCCCGTACGGAGCGGCCTGGATGACCAGCTTCTCCTGGTTCTCAGGGAAGAGTGAGTCGTCGTGGAAATGCACGGTCCGTCTCCTTCGTCGGATCGGTGATCACTCGCTGGGGCATCGCGGAGTACGATGCCGGGGCCTGTGACATCTGGCGAGGATCGGAGTGGGGCAGCGGAGGACCCGGGCGCACTCGGCCCGCGTACGTTCGGCTGGTCCGGAGGGAGCGTGCTCTAGGGGGAGTTGCACGACCCTCCGGAGGCCGATCCGCCTCTCCGCGGTGCTGCCAAGGTAGGGCCGAGCGCGGAGGGATGTTTGACTCGTGGTGACGGTCGACTTGTCATTTGGGGACATGGGTGCGCGGCCGTGCCCGTCGCGCGTGCCGCCCCCCGGCGGATCGCGTGCCCGGCGGCGTCAGCCCTGCCGCGGGATCCGCCGGTTGCGCCACTCCCGCGCACTGCATCCGAACTGCTCGCGGAACCAGCGTGAGAACGCGCTCAGTGAGGAGAAGCCCAGCAGATCGGAGATCTCCGTCAGGGAGCGGCGCGGATTGGCCACGAACTGCTCGGCGAGGCGCGCACGCGTGGTGTTGAGCAGCGAGGAGAACGTCTCGCCCGAGGAGGCCAGATGCCGGTGCACGGTGCGGCGGTCGACGCCCAGGCTGCGCGCGACCTGGTCGACGGAGCAGCGCCCGGTCGGCAGCAGGGCTTCGATCAGTTCGCGCACCCGGTCCGCCTCCGACGTGTCCCTGGGGACCGCGATGGCTTCGAAGTACTGCCGGGCGTAGGTCCGCAGCTGCGGGTCCGCCATCGCGTTGGGAGCGTCGAGATCGCCGGCGTAGAAGACGATGCCGTCGAACTCGCGGTCGAACTCCACTCCGGGACCGAACAGGCGCCGGTGGGTACCCGAGTCCGCCGGAGCGGCGTGTGTGAACCACACGGACAGGGGCTGCCACCGGGGGTCGAGGAATCCGCGCAGGACCCGGTGGTAGGCGCCCACGGCCAGTTCGGTGGCCTGCCGGGCCTGCATCGCCTCACCGAGCCGCAGGTCCACCTTGAGCGTGGCCAGGCCGTTTCCTTGGGACAGCCGGGTGTGCAGGGCCTCGTTGTACATGTGCTCGTGCCGAAGCAGCATCTCGAGCGCGCTGCGCACGTCGGGCTCCTCGCGGACGACCAGGCTGATGGGGCCGAGATTGGAGAAGCGGCGGCGCTCCGCCAGGAGCAGGCCGAAGTCCTCGTGACGCGAGGCGGTTGCCGACAGCTCCAGAAGCTGGGCCGTGGCCGCGCCGGAGATCCACCGGTCCTGGACCGCGAGATCCGCGGTGTCCAGCCCCACGCGCTTCATCAGGGCCTGCGGGTCGATGCCGAGGAAACGGCTCAGCTCGACATAGCCGCTCAATGCCGCGGTGCGGACAAGAGGCTTCATGGGCGTCGCTCCCGGTTGTGTCCCCAGAAGCTAAGTTTGATGTCACCTGAGGTCAAGCATCGGAGCGTGGTGCGACCTAGCATGACACCCGCTGAACAGCCCAGGACCCCCGCGTCGCGGTCGCGGTTGCTGGTCCGGGACCGGCGCGGCCGGACGGTACGGAGGTGGACATGACCGGCAGGACAGGAGCGGGTGACGTGCCGCGCGAGTTCCGCGCAGGCCCCTCGGGATGGCGCGGCGCGGACCTGCGGGCCACCGACGAGTGGCTCCTGCGTCTGTCCCCCCGGCAGCTCGCCGAACTCTCCGAGGCGCTGTCCACGGCCCGCCGGCGCGGTGTCACGCTGCTGAGGCTGACCGTCGCCGACTTCCCGCTGCCGACCCTCGCCGGCGAGCTGGAGCGCATCGGCGACGTACTGGAGCACGGACGCGGCTTTGTACTCATCAGGGGCATCCCGGTCGACCGGCTCAGCGAGGCGGCCGCGAGCGCCGTCTTCTGGGGCCTCGGCCAGTACCTGGGACGGCCTGTCTCGCAGAACGCGGACGGGCACGTGCTCGGCCACGTCCGGGACACCGGCCGCACCATGGCCGATCCGGCAACCCGCGGGTACCAGACGCGGGCAGCACTGCCCTTCCACACCGACGCGGCGGATCTGCTCGCGCTGCTGTGCCTCAGGGCGGCCCGCTCCGGCGGCCGCACCTCCCTGGTCAGCTCGGCGGCGGTGCACGACGCCGTGCTGAAGTTCCGCCCGGATCTGGCGGAACGCCTTCGCCGTACGCACTACTTCGACCGGCGCGAGGAGCATGCCCCCGGCGAGCCCCCGTACCTCGCTGCCCCGCTCACCGCCCGGTCCGCAGGCCGGCCGAGCCTGCGCTACCACCGCTGCTACCTGGAGTCCGCGCAGCGCTTCCCCGACGTGCCCCGGCTGGAACCGGCGGACCTGGAGCTGTTCGACCTCATCGACGAGCTGGCGGGTTCCCCGGAGTTCCGTCTCGACATCGACCTCGAGCCCGGCGACCTGCTGCTGTTCAACAACCACGCGACCCTGCACGCCCGTTCTGAGTTCGAGGACTTCGACGCGCCCGAGTTCAAGCGCCACCTGCTGCGCCTGTGGCTCGCCTTCGGGGACTGTCGCGGCCCCGACGCCGCCCGCCACGGAGTCGCGCCGCGCGACGTCGTCCGTCCCCGGAGTCCGCTCACGACGCGGCAGTTCCAGGCGGCGGTCGCGGCCGTGTCCGGCGCCGCGCCGGTCGCCCACACAAAGCCAAGGAGACTGCCGACATGACCAACCTCGCCACGTTCCTGGTGGAGTCCGCCGCGGTCCGGGGCGATCGCATCGCCGTGCGCCACGACGACTCCACGCTGACGTACGCACAACTGGACGAGGCCAGCGCCCGTGTCGCCACACTCCTGCGCGTCCGCGGTCTCCAACCCGGCGACCGGATCGCGCTGACCATGCCGAACGTCCCGCTCTTCCCGGTGCTCTACTACGGCGTTCTGCGGGCCGGCGGCGTGGTGGTGCCGATGAATCCGCTCCTGAAGGCCCGCGAGGTGGCCTTCACCCTGCGCGACTGCGGGGCGCGGATCGCGCTGGCGTTCCCGCCGTTCGCGGACGAGGTCGCGAAGGCCTGCGCCGAGACCGGGACCGTATGCCTGGTGACCGAGCCCGGGACCTTCGAGGAGATGCTACGGGCCTGCGAGCCGATGCCGGGCATCGCCGACCGGTCCGGCGACGACCCAGCCCTGATCCTCTACACCTCGGGAACCACCGGGAGTCGAAGGGCGCCGAACTGTCGCATCGCAACCTGACGTCCAACACGGCCACCACGGCCAGGACGCTGCTTCAGGTCGGCCCCGACGACGTCCTCTTCGGCGGCCTTCCGCTCTTCCACGCCTTCGGCCAGACCTGTGCGCTCAACACCACCGTCGCCGCGGGCGCCACGCTGACCCTGCTGCCGCGGTTCGCACCGCGGCGGGCTCTGGAGATCATGGCCCGGGACGGCGTCACCGTCCTTCCTCGGCGTGCCGACGATGTACGCTGCGCTCCTTCACGCCGAGTTCCCCAAGGGCCCCACCGGCAAGATCCTCAAGCGCGAGATCGTCGTCACCGGCCTGTGAAGCATGTCGGCGTACGCATCGTCACCGACGAGCAGCCGGTGACGATGCGCGTGGTCGTTGCGGTGAGAGGGCCTGGGGTCGAATCCTGGTCGAATTGTGTGCACGGGCGGCCGCCGGGGGTGTCGCGGCGGTGGGCAAGCCTGGCGGCGCGGCGATCTGCTGCTACAAGCGGCTCGTCCGTCTCACCACGTAGGACACGCTCTTATGCCAGTGCGGAGGTTGTTCCAGCCGAATGATCCTGGTGGATCCCTGCACGACGAGGGCCCGTCCGGTGTGCGGACGGGCTCGCTGCTTCAACGCGCCGGGACAGCCGAGACGCCTACGCCTGGGCCGTGGGTACGACGTCGGTCAGCCGGAGACCATCCGCTCAGCCCTGGGCCAGCTCCGCCACCGGCTGCCATTTCTCCCACGTCGCCAGACGTTGCTCGTAGTCGGCCTTGGCGATGGCCAGCGGCGCCGTACCGAAGAAGCATCGCAGCGGCGGTTCATCGGCATCCACGAGCTCCAGCACGGCTGCGGCGGACGCTTGTGGGTCTCCCGGGGTGCCGACGCGCTCGCGGCGCTGCTCCTGTACCTGCTCGTGGTATGCGGCGTATGCCGGCAGCTGCTCGGACGTGCTCGACGAGGAGCCCGCCCAATCGGTGGCGAACCCACCGGGCTCGATCAGCGTGACCTTGATGCCGAAGGGTGCCACCTCCTGGGCCAGCGACTGGCTGATCCCTTCGAGCGCCCACTTCGACGCGTGGTAGATGCCGACCAGCGGGAACGCGCTGATCCCACCGATGGAAGAGACCTGCAGGATGTGGCCACTGCCCTGCTCGCGCAGGAACGGCAGTGCCGCCTGGGTGACCCACAGCGCCCCGAACAGGTTGGTCTCCAGCTGCGCCCGGGCCTCCGCCTCTGTGAGTTCCTCAACCATCCCGAAGTGGCCGTAGCCCGCATTGTTGACCACCACGTCGAGGCGCCCGAACCGCTCGTGCGCCTGCCGCACGGCGGCAAAGTCGGCGTCGCGGTCCGTGACATCGAGTTGCAGGGGCAGAAACCGTTCTCCGTAGGTCGCGCCGAGATCGTCCAACGTGGACAGATCGCGCGCCGTTGCGGCCACGGAGTCGCCGCGTTCCAGCGCCGCGATCGCCCACTCCCGCCCGAAGCCGCGTGAGGCACCGGTGATGAACCAGATCTTCTGCGTCATGGCGTGCTCCTCGTGAAACTCGTCGCCACTTCGTCGTGACGTCGCGGCGCTTCTGGCACCAGCGAACACCCTGGAGTGCACTCCAGGGCAACTCCAGCCCTCCCGGACGAGGCCCGCCCGACGCACCGGAATGCATCGCTCGGCATCCGAGGCGCCTAGCTCTGGACCGCGAGGTCTGGGCCACGAGGTGCAGCAGACTGACGAGGAATCGGGCGAAATCATACGAAATATCACGAAATCGCCATCCAGTGCGTACTCGCAGACGTATCTCTCATTGGGGGATGCATCCAGGAGGGAAACTTATGGCGATCTTCAGTCACCTCATGCCAGCGAAGGACCATGACCACAAGAAGGACACGACCTCAAGGCGCGACGACACGAGCGGCAAGCGCCGTCATCGTCGTCACCGTCGCCGTACCGGTGACCACCGTCACTGGTAACCGCACACGGCTGAGTGGGCCGGAGTCCGCGACTCCGGTCCGCTGAGCCCGCGATCTTCGAGGAACGCATGCCATGGCGCGTGTCCCGCGGCATGTTCTGCGGCGTCTGCTGTCGGTGGGGGAGGATCCCGATGCCGTCGTCGCTGCCGCACCACCGGTGCCTCTGCGCGGGGTCTTCCGGCGTTTCTGGCCCTATACGCGCGGTGGCCGGCGCTGGCTGGTTGTCATCCTCTGCTTCAGCCTGATCGGGCCCGTACTCGACGGGGCCGAGATCTGGATCTTCAAGATCGTGGTGGACGACGTGCTCGTCCCGCGAGATCTGAGCCCGTTCCTCTGGATCGCACTCGCCTACCTGGGGATCATCATTGCCTCCGGCGTGCTGGGCTTCGCCGACGACGTGACGTCCACCTGGGTCAGCGAGCGATTCCTGCTGGCTCTGCGGGCGGATGTGTTCCGGCATGTCCAGGGCCTCTCGCTCGGGTTCTTCGAACGACGGCGGCTGGGCGATGTGCTGTCGCGTCTCACGGGCGATGTCGACGCGGTCGAGACATTCCTCCTCTCGGGCGTGGCCAACGCCCTCTACTACGTGGTCGAGGTGGGCGTCTTCCTCGGCCTGCTGTTCTACCTGCAGTGGGATCTGACCCTCCTCGCGCTCGTGATCGTGCCGCTGTTCTGGGGCGCCGCCCGCCACTTCTCGCGGCTGATCAAGGACGCTTCACGGGAGCGCAGGCGCCGCAGTGGTTCGCTCAGCGCCATCGCCGAGGAGTCGCTCGGCAACGTCGCTCTGGTGCAGGCGTACAACCGGCAGGGCTGGGAGGAGCGCCGCTTCGAGCGCGAGAGCGTGGGCAAGTTCCGGGCGGCGATGACGTCGGCACGGATCCGCGCCGTCTACGGGCCGATCGTCGAGGTCATCGAGGTGACCGGCGCGTTGGCCGTCATGGCGCTGGGCACGTGGAAGCTGGCACAGGGCGGGCTGACGCTCGGCGGGTTGCTGGTCTTCCTCGCGCTCATCAGCAAGCTCTACGGTCCGATCCGCGATCTGTCCCGCCTCAGCACCACGTTCTACGCGGCGTCCGCCTCCGCCGAGCGGATCATCGAGTTGCTCGACCAGCGCCCCCAGGTGGTTGAAGCCGCCGGAGCCCGGCGGCTCGGGCGTGCCCGCGGAGATGTGGAGTTCGAGGGCGTCTCCTTCCGCTATCCGGGCACGTCCCGGTGGGCGCTCGCAGGCGTGTCGTTCCAAGCGGCGCCCGGCGAGACGCTCGCCCTGGTCGGGGCGAGCGGCGCCGGCAAGTCCACCGTCGCGAAGCTCCAACTGCGCTTCTACGACCCGGATGAGGGCGCAGTCCGCCTCGACGGAACCGACCTGAGGGACCTGCGGCTGTCCGAGGTGCGGGACAGTGTCGCGGTGGTGCTGCAGGAGACGCTGGTCTTCCACGGCACCGTGCGGGAGAACATCGCCTACGGCCGCCCGGAGGCGACACAGGCGGACATCGTCGCCGCGGCCCGCGCCGCCGACGCCCACGAGTTCATCCGGCTGCTTCCGGAGGGCTACGACACCGTGGTGGGCCAGCACGGACGGACGCTGTCCGGTGGGCAGCGCCAGCGCCTCGCGATCGCCCGCGCGATGATCAGGGACGCTCCCGTACTCCTGCTCGACGAACCGACCACCGGGCTGGACGCCCAGTCGGGTCGGCGGATCATGGAACCGCTGCGCCGTCTCATGGCCGGGCGGACCACCATCGTCATCTCGCACAACCTGCTCACCGTGCGCGACGCCACCCGCATCCTGGTACTCGACCACGGCCGGGTCGTCGAGCGTGGCACACACGAAGACCTGCTGGCGCGCGACGGAACCTACGCCCGGCTGCACCGCCTGAACGCTCCCAGCGCGTTCGCCGCCACTCCGCCCAAGGGGAAGGTGCGGTCATGAGCCGGGCCACCGCACCACCGCCTCCGCCCCTGGTACCGGGAACGAAACCCGCGCCGGGCTACGAGGTCCTGGCACACCTGGCGCGGACCGGCTGGCTCGACCTGTACGACGCCTGGAGCGAGGAACGGGACTGCCGGTGCGTTGTCAAGGTCGTGCGTCCCGACCGACGCCACGAGGAACGACTGTGCGAGAGGCTGCTGCGTGAGGGCCGCTGGCTTCAGTCCTTCACCCACCCGCACCTGGTCCGCGCGTACGAGACCTTCGCATCCCCCGAGCCCCTCGTCGTACTGGAAACCCTCACCGGCGAGACGCTGTCCCACCTCATCCACCGGTTGCGGCGCCGGCCGGCCGCCGAGGACGTGGCCCTCCTCGGCGTACATCTGTGTTCCGCGATGCACTACCTCCATGGTCAGGGCCTGCTGCACCTCGACCTCAAGCCGTCCAACGTCGTGGTCGACTGCGGGCACGCCAAGGTGCTCGACCTCAGCGTCGCGCGGCCGCCCGGCATCGCTCCAGCGGGCATCGGCACCTTCTGCTATCTCGCACCCGAGCAGGCGCGCGGCGGTCCGCTGACGGCCGCAACCGACGTATGGGGCATCGGCATCACGTTGTACGAGATCGCTGCCGGCGACCTGCCGTTCGACTGCGGTGAGACCGTGGACGAGACGGGGGCAGAGGCCGGCGACGAGGCGGGGGCAGAGACCGGTGACGACACGACCGGCCGGGACGACTGGTATCCGCAGCTCGAAGAACGTGCCCCGCCGATCGGGTCCCGCCGGCGCCTGCCGCGGGACCTCGCCATGGCCATCGACGGCTGCCTGCGGCCCGATCCGGCAGCCCGGCCCACCCTCGCAGAACTCGCCACCGCCTTCGACGCGGCTCTGCCGTGGCAGCGACGCCACGTGCCGCAAGCATGACGGTTGTGCAGGGGCGCGCCGGAGCCGGAACGTCACCGGTCCGACGGGGCACGGCCAGGACTATGTCGCCGCTTCGAAGTGCGCGGTGGCGAGGACGGTGCCGTCGGCCGAGGTCAGGCGAGCGCCGGAGAGCGTGGACGGCTCCACCGGCAACGGGACTTCCCAGGATCCGTAGCCGTCGTGCAGTGCGAAAGTGCCCACGCGCATGGTGGTGCCGTCCGTGCGCTCCAGCAGACAGGTGACCGCCCCGCTGTACTCGATCCCGGTGTCCTCGAGGTCAATGGACACGTAGACCCAGCTCGGCGATCCGGGATGGGCAAAGATCTTGCCCGCCGACTCCCCCTGGGGGCCGACTGTCGTCAGATCCGCGGCCATCACTTCCGCCCCGACCTCGGCGGGCCGTGGAGGGGCGGCCCAGTTCTCGATGGCCGTGCCGACGGTCCAGCCGCCGAACCCGGCGGCGAGCGCGAAGGCGGCGACGGCGGACGCGACCCGTAGCCGCACACGTCCGAGGAACCCCTTGCGCCTCCGACCTTGCCCGCGCGCGAGTCGGCCACTCTCAGGCGTCGCCGTGGCCTGGGCCAGCGACCGTGCCACCCGGGTTTCGAACCCGACCGGCGGCTCGCTGCCCGGCAACAGGCCGACCAGCCCGTCGCCGACGAGGGTGAGCTGCCCGACGTGCTCCCGGCAGTCCGCGCACCGGTCCAGATGCGCGACAGCCTCGGCCCGCTCTCGGCCCGGGAGAACGTCCAGAGCCAGCTCGGCACCGATCGCCAGCAGCTTTTCGCAGGTCACGTCCTTAGACATGGTCGCCTCGCTTCGGAGACGTGAGCGTGGTCCGCAGTTTCCCCATCGCTGTCCTGATCCGCGTCTTCGCCGTGCCCAGCGGGATCTTCTCCCAGTCGGCGATCTGCTGAGCCGTCATTCCGTAGATGCCGGCCATCACCAGGGCGCGCCCCTGTTCGCGCGGCAGTCGTGCCACGGCGGCCCGCAGCCTGGACGACGCCTCGTCCGCGAGCGCGAGCTTCTCGGGGGTCTCGGTCACGACACCGAGGAGCGCGTCGAGTTCCTCGGGGGCCAACGGCTCCGGCCGACGTGATCGGACGGCGTCGATGGCGAGGTTGTGCGCAATGGTCGTCAGCCAGGTCATCACCGAACCGCGGCGGGAGTCATAGATCTGCGCGTGCCGCCACGCGCGCTCGAACGTCTGCTGGGCGATGTCCTCAGCGAGCTGTGGATCGCCGATGACGGCGATGGCGACACCGAAGACCGCGTGCTGGAACCGCCGTACGAAAGCAACCGCGAGTTCTGGGTCGCCAGTGGCCAGTCCGGACAGCAGAGCCTCGTCCGGAAGGCGGCCTACGGGGAGCCTAAAACCCTGCATACCCACATATACGGACCATTCCGGCCAGAAGATTGCCTGGTGACGGCGGAAGATCACCCTTCCATTGTCCGGTCCATCACCCCAATCGGCATGTGGCGAGGGTGCTGGCGTCCATGCGCTCGGGCAGCGGCCGGGCCGCAGTGCGACAGCGCGGCAAGGTGCACGGCTTGTGGCGTCCAGGCAGTCATTGGGAGCGCAGGGCCGACATCCACGAAGCGTCTCTTCGGCTCGCCTGCTGCCTCCTCACACACCGCCAGGTGCTCTTTCTGGCCTGTCCGTCATCCGAAGCAGCCTGAGGGGCGACGGGGCCGCCGGGTTCCCGCCGGCTGATCACCATCCGGTCTTGACCCTGACGCCGCTGGAGCCTCGACGATCGCGTCGTACGAGACACAGTGATTCTGATCGGAGGCGTCAGTCATGCGCGGCAACGGCATCCACTACGACACCGGCACCTTTCCCAACGGCGATACCTCCCGCCCCGTCTTCGACCCCCACCTCGTCGAGCGGGACATGCGGGTCATCGCCGAGGACCTGCACTGCACCGCGATCCGCATCACGGGCGGCGACCCGGACCGGATCGAGACCGCGGCGCGGTATGCGGCGGCCGCCGGGCTGGAGGTGTGGTTCTCGCCGTTCCCCTGCGAGATGACGAACGAGCAGATGCTGCCGTACTTCGCCGATTGCGCCGAGCGGGCCGAACGACTGCGCCACGACGGCGCCGACGTCGTCCTCGTCACCGGCTGCGAACTGAGCCTGTTCGCCCGCGGATACCTGCCCGGCGACACCTTCAACACCCGTGTCCCGGTCCTGGCCGGGCCCGGCCGCGAAGCCGCACTCCTGGGCATCCCTGACAAGGTCAACGCGTTCCTCGGCAAGGTCGTCACCGCGGTGCGGCCGGTCTTCGGCGGTCCCGTCAGCTACGCCTCCTGCCCGCTGGACGGCGTGGACTGGAGCCCCTTCGATATCGTCGGCCTGGACGCCTTCCGGGGCCTGCGCAACGCCGCCACCTACCGCGACGACCTGCGCAAGGAGTTCGCTCACGGCAAGCCGGTCGCCGTCATGGAGGTCGGCTGTTGCACCTTCCGAGGGGCGGGCGACTACGGCGGCGCGGGCTGGCATGTGGCCATGGAGACGGACGGTGTCACTCCCAAGCCGGACCTGGTGCGCGACGAGGGCGAGCAAGTCCGCTACCTCGACGACCTCATGCCCATCTTCGAAGACGAAGGCGTCGACTCCGTCTTCTGGTTCAGCTTCGCCGGCTACGGCACCCCGCACCGCCTGTCCGGACCGGACCCGGACCTCGCCTCCTACGGCATCGTCAAGATCGTCGACGAGCAGAGCGGCTACCTCGCGGACGCGCGCACCTACCCCGACATGCCCTGGGAGCCAAAGGAAGCCTTCCACGCCCTCGCGAACCGCTACAAGGCCCTCAAGTAGCAACGAACCTCCGACTGGCACCCTCAGCAACCGCGGACGTTGGGAAGACATGCTCAGCGTCGCCGGGTCCATGCAGACTGGGAAGGTGGGGACGTACGACCTGCTCCGCATGATGACCAGCCGTGACCGGATGATCGGCCGGTGGGATGGGTTCGCGCACTACGGCCGTGTCTTCAAGACACTCCATCTGCGCCAGTTCATCGACTCCGAGGCGTACCGGCGGACGATCGGCGCGCGGTTGAACATCGGCGCGGGACGGCACGTTGGGATGAGTATGGAACCCCCACTCCCCGTCTCTCCGCCGCTGGAGCGGCTTGAAGTGCACAGTCGCAACCATGTGCTGGGCCTTGACGGGCTCCGCGGCTTGGCTGCACTGTACGTGCTCCTGTTTCACTGCTGGCTTCTCACCTTTCCAGGGTTTCCCGACAACTCGGGTCCCTCCTGGCTGGGCTGGCTGATGTACGGACGTCTCGCTGTTGTCTTCTTTCTGGTGCTGTCCGGTTTCTCCCTGGCTATCTCTCCAGCGCGTAACGGTTGGCAACTGGGCGGTGGTGTTCGTTTCCTGCGTCGGCGCGCCTGGCGAATCCTGCCTCCATACTGGGCGGCACTCGTGTTGAGCTTGATGGTTGCTTGGTTTGTGGTGCCTGCCTCGCATTTGGGACCGCCGAGCGACAAATCGATTCTGGTGTACGGTCTCGTAGTCCAAGACATATTTATGGCTCCAACGCCGAATGGAGCATTCTGGTCGATAGGCGTGGAGGCGGAGCTCTATCTCGTCTTTCCGTTCCTCCTTTTGATCCGGCGGCGGCTGGGGGCAGTAATCCTGGTTGCGGGTGTGACGTCCCTGGTGGTCGCACGCGGCTTGTTGGCGGCAAACGCATCCCCGGTAGAGGGCGTGAACTGGCTGACTCCGAATCTCGCCCCTGTATTTGTTGCCGGTCTGGTTGGCGCGGGCGTCATTGTTGCGTCGGAGAAGGTCCGGCGCCTGCCATGGCATTGGCTCGCGGCCCTGGCCGCTGTGCCCGTTCTCTCACTCGTCGCTATCAAGGGATCGGTTTGGACGGTAGATCATTATTTCTGGGTGGATCTTGCCGTCGTGCCCGCCATGACGATGCTCCTTGCGGCGGTTGCTACGGGCAGACCCGCCTTCCTCATGTGGCTCCTGGCTACGCGACCCATTCGCAGTCTCGGCAACTTTTCGTACAGTCTCTACCTCATTCATTTGCCGATTGTCATGATTGTCGGTCGAAAAATCGCCCCGCAGTACGTATCGCCCGGCCTGCCTGCATTCTGGTTCACGGTGATGCTGGGACTTCCCGCTTCGGTGCTGGGAGCACGACTATTCGCCAAGATCTTTGAGATGCCTTTCCAGCGAAACCGGTCGTGGAAGTCCTTGTTCTCGGCAGGACGTTCACGCTGGAAGGGTCTGGACGCCGCCCGTGCCCACGGTGTCCGAATCGGCCGCCCGCCGACCATGACCGAGGAGCAAGTGCGCCATGCCCGCGACCTGCTCGCCCGCCCGGAGAGCACCGTCACTTCGATCGCCGAGCTCCTCGGCGTCTCCCGCACCACCATCTACCACCACGTGCCCGAGCTGCAGGGTGGCCGTCTCGCACTCGCCGAGACGACCAACGCGGCCGAACTGCCCCGGCCTGCCAAGGCCAAGGACTGATCACCGCCTGGCGAGGCCAAGTACTTCGAGGGCCTGTGGGCAGGGCCCCGGCGCCAAAATCCCGGCGGTCAAACCCGCCTTCCCCCTAGAGTCGTGATCATGGAGATCAGGATGCTGGGGCGTACGGGTAGGCAGGTGGGGGTGATCGGGCTCGGGGCCTGGCAGCTCGGCGCGGGCTGGGGTCAGGTGGACGAGGCGGACGCCCTCGGCACGCTGCACGCGGCGCTCGAGTCGGGCGTGGACTTCATCGACACCGCCGACGAGTACGGGGACGGGCGGAGCGAGCAGATCATCGGCAAACTCCTGCGGTCGCTCGCGCGGTCGGGCACGCCGGAATTGACCGTGGCGACGAAGATGGGCCGGCGAATGGCCCAGGTGCCGGAGAACTACAACGCCGCCAACTTCCGTGCGTGGACCGACCGTTCGCGGCGCAACCTTGGGGTCGAGCGGCTCGACCTGGTGCAACTGCACTGCCCGCCGGACCCGGTGTACGCGAGCGACGAGGTGTTCGACGCCCTCGACGCGCTGGTCGAGGACGGGACCATCGGGGCGTACGGAGTCAGCGTCCGTACCTGCCGGCAGGCGCTGGCCGCCATCCGCCGCCCGAACCTCGCCACGATCCAACTCGTCCTGAACGCCTTCCGCACCAAGCCGTTGGAGGCGGTACTGCCCGCCGCGGCGGCGGCAGGGGTCGGCATCATCGCGCGCGTGCCGCTGGCCAGCGGGCTGCTTTCGGGGCTGTACACGGCCGCGACCGTCTTCGGCGCGGACGACCACCGCACCTACAACCGGCGCGGCGAGGCCTTCGACGTCGGCGAGACCTTCTCGGGCGTGGATTACGCGACCGGGCTCGAGGCGGTGGAGCGGCTGCGTCCTCTGGTGCCCGAGGGCGTGACGCTGGCTCAGTTCGCGCTGCGCTGGATCGTCGACCAGCAGGCGGTGAGCGTCGTCATCCCGGGCGCGCGCAACGCCGAGCAGGCACACGCGAACGCCGCCGCGGCCGCGCTGGCCCCGTTGGACCAGGTCACGCACAAGGCCGTGCAAGACGTCTACGACGAACTGATCCGTCCGCAGATCCACAACCAGTGGTGATCCGCGAAGCCTCACCACCCGGCCGCTCGAGCCGGAAGGGCCCCTGAAGCCAGCGGTGGCCATCAGCACCTGGAAAGGCACCTGCATGCATGACACAGCCGACTTCATAGCGGACATCTATGCCCTCGGCACCGGGCCGTGGACGATGACGCCCGTCACCCGTGGCGCACTGGGCCAGATCTGGAAGTTAGCGGGAAACGGATCCTCATGGGCAGTGAAGGAACTTCTCTTCGGCTGCGACAAGCAGCAGGTCCACCGAGAAGCCGCACTGCGGAACGCCACGGAGAAACTGGGGATCGTGTCGCCGCGATTCATCCCGAATCGCGACGGTGAATACGTCTCGCAACTTCCTCCCTCGTTGGGCGGCTCCTATGTAAAGCTGTACAACTGGGTCAACGGTACTGAGGCAGACGCCTCCGATCCGGAAATCCTGAGCTGGTTCGGCCGGACCCTGGCACTCCTCCACATGGCCGGAGCGGGCGCGACCGTAACACCGAACTCCTGGTACGAGGAGTGCCACCAGGACGCCGAGTGGACAGAGCTGCACAAGAAGATTCGCCAGGCCGGCCTGCCGTGGTCGGACGCGCTGGGCCGATTCGTCTCCACCTCGGCGGCAGAACTGACGCACCATGTGACCGCGTCGGACCCCGGTGATTTGGTGACGTCACATCTCGATCTGCAGCCCCAGAACGTTCTGGTCGGTGCGGGCGGGCCGGTTCTCCTCGACTGGGACAACGCCGGATCCACATCGGCGGAGCGTGAGCTCGCACGCGCCGTTTATGTATGGTCGGGCGGGAACCAGTTCGACGCGGATTCCGCTCGGCGATTGGCGCGCGCGTATGTGGATGCGGGAGGCCGCGCGGCCATCAAAAGCCTGGATTCGTTCTCCATGCTTTTCGCAACAGCCTTGAACTATCTTTACGTGCAGGCCGAGTGCGCGATCGATCCGACGGTGACCGCCGCGCAGCGGGAGTTCGCGAGCGGCCAAGTCGTCGCCTCCTTGCGGAACGTGCCGGACCTGGCCGCGGCCTCCCGATTGCTCAAGGCCCTTGAGGCCGAGTGGTGACCGGTCAGTCATCGAGGTCGTCGCAGACCACTCCGAAGACCTCAACCACACACGGTTGCGATCCACTCCAGACCCCGGCATATGACGGCTTCAACCGAACCATGACATGACCGCCAGGACAGGCCTGCCAGCGTTCTTCGTCGCCCGGGCGCACGGGGTGTGGCATCATCCAGCCGGTGACTCGCCGGACGCCCGGCGGTGCGGGGGCGACAACGGGCCAGGCAGCCGGGACGGCTCACCGGGTGGCGCCGAGCAACAGCGTTCACGAACACGGCACGGCGGGGTCGACGTCGTGATCTCCAACGCGGTCGCCCTCCTCGAAGGCGTCGGCGGCCGCTCGCGCTGGTGCGCGCCCTGCGGGCCGGCAGTCTGGACCTCGCCCTCCTGGCCTCGGCGCCACCGTTCGGCCCGCCGGACGCCGAGTCGCCCGGCTGGCGCTGCGGACGCTCACCGAACGTGCACTGTGTCTCGCGGTGCCCGCCACCCGCCCCCTCGCCCGCGGGGACTTCGTCGACGTGGCCGACCTGCGTGGGCAGCGCTGGATCGCGGCTTCCTCCTCCGGCGAAGACCGGTTGATGGGGGTGTGGCCCGGCCTGGACGAGCGGCCCGAGATCGCCCACACCGCCCGCGACTGGCTGGCCAAGCTCCACCTCGTCGCCACCGGCTGCGGGCTGACCACCGTGCCCGCCACACTCGCCCCCGCCGCGCCACCGGGTGTACGGATCCTGCCGGTGCGTGGCGGGCCCCAAGAACAACGGCGCCTGTTCCTGGCCCGCCTTCCCCACCCACCGACCGAACCGGTCATCCGCGTGGCAGCCGCCCTCCGTGCCGCGGCCCTCGACGCCGACACACCGGCCCGACCCTCGCCGACGCACACGATGTGCGGGCCCATTGCCGTCGGCTCGTCGTCGAAGGACAACGTTCGCGCAGCCTCTGGCTCCTCACAGATGGATCATCCGCAGGTGGGGCGGTTGGAGTTGCGCTACGAACGACTCCTGCTCGCCAGTGCCGACGGACCACTCCTCGTCGTACACCACGCCGATCCGGCAGTCCATCCGCGCAGAAACCGGCCCAACTCGCCGACACCCTCAGTACGTAGCGAATCAACGCCGCTTCCGGACCATTCACCGTCCCTGACCTCCGTGGACAGAACACCTAGGCTTTCACCCGGCACCGGCCCGACCCCAGGAGCGTCATCGTGTTCGACCCTGCACCGGAGTACCCGTACCCCGACGGATATCGGCCGGACGAGGTGCCCGCACCGCACGCACTGCTCGCGCCCGTGCTCGGCCTCCTGGGTACGTGGCACGGCCGGGGCCGAGGCGGGTACCCGACGCTCGCCGGGGACTTCGCGTACGCGCAGGAGATCACCTTCAGCCATGACGGCCGGCCCTTCCTGCGCTACGAGGCCCGGGCCTGGCTGCTCGACGCCGACGGCGCACCGCTGCGTCCGTCGGCCCGGGAGAGCGGCTGGTGGCGGCTTCAGCCCGACGGCCGGGTGGAGGCGCTGATCACCCAGCCCACCGGCATCGCGGAGATCGCAGTCGGGCATGCGGCCGAGGACACGGTCGACCTCTCCACCCACGAGGTGGCCCGCACCCCCACTGCCAAGGAGGTCAACGCCACCCGCCGCCGCTACACCCTGACCGACAGCGACACACTCACATTCGTTCACGACCTCGCGGCGGTCGGCCAGCCGCTGCAGCACCATCTCTCGGCACGGCTGCGACGCAAGCGGTAAGCCGGGCCGCCTGGCCCTCGGCGTCGGCCTGGGCGGCCGTGAGGATGCTGTCCCAGGTGCCGTCCGCCGACCAGCGTTTCAGGAAGCGCCAACAACCAGCACGATGCGCAGGGCTGCCCTCACCGCCATGGCCGAGGCCGGGGCACACAGCACTGCGTGGGCCCCGGGCCGAAGGTGATCAGGCCTTGCGTCCCACGCCACCGAACATGGCCACCTCAGCAGGCGGAGCGGAGTCACCTCCGCCGTCCGGACGCCACCGGTTGCAGGAGACCACGCCGGGTTCGAGGAGTTCCAGCCCGCCGAAGAACTCGGCGACGGCGGCGGGGGTGCGCTGCGTCAGCTTCGGCGTGCCGTGCTCGTTCCAGAACGCCACCGCGGCGTCTACGTCGGGCATGTCCGGCCGCGTGATGGTGTGTGAGAGGACGAGGTGGCTTCCTTGGGGGAGCGCGTCCATGAGGCGCCGCACGATGCCGTACGCCCCCTCGTCGTCCTCGATGAAGATGACGACGCCGAGCAGCACCAGCGCCACGGGCTGACCGAAGTCCAAGGTCCGGGCCGCCTGTTCCAGGATCGCGTCCACGTTGCGCAGATCCTCGTCGAGGTAGTCCGTGCGCCCTTCCGGCGTGCTGGTCAGTAGGGCACGGGCGTGCGCGAGCACCAGCGGATCGTTGTCGACATAGACGATGCGGGACTCCGGCGCGACGCGCTGGGCGACCTCGTGCGTGTTGTCGGCGGTGGGCAGGCCGGTGCCGATGTCGAGGAACTGCCGTATCCCGCACTCGCCCGCGAGGTACCGCACGGCGCGCCCGAGGAACAGCCGGTCGGCGCGGGCGTAGTCGCCGATGCCGGGGTGCAGCTTGCGGATCTGGTCCCCGGCCTCCCGGTCCACCTCGTAGTTGTCCTTGCCACCCAGCCAGTAGTTCCAGATCCGGGCCGTGTGCGGCTGGTCGGTCTTGATTCTCTTGCGGACCTCGCTCGACGCGGCGGGGGTCTCGGTCACGGGATGTCCTCCAGGTCAGCCGATAATCGCTCAAGAGGCAACCTAGCGGCAGGAGTTGAGAACAGCGACTCCGCCCATCCCCAGCACCGGACCGAGGACGGGCGACCACACAAGGGACTCGCTGCCGGCCAAGATGCGGCTGCCGGGGACAAGCCGGGTGATGACCTGGCGCCGGAGTCGGTCGGGCTAACGCGTCGGGCGGAGGCCGCCGTGTCGAAGGACGTCTGCGCCCGGTTTGGCGCAGGCGCCTGCGGCGCACGCGGTGAGCCAGTTGTCGAAGTCGGCGTCGTAGCGGGTGCCGATGTCGGAGTTGTAGACGGCGTAGCCGCCCGTGTAGTCGCCGACTCGGAAGTGGGCGAGCATGCGTTGGATGTCCGCCGGGTGGTTCTCCGCCATGTAGCGGACCGCGAGGTAGCCCCAGGGGTAGGTGCGGGTCACGTCGCTGTTTGCGTAGGTGTTCTGGAAGAGCGTGCTCAGTGTGTAGGTGTGCTTGACCGCCTCGCTGACCGCCTGGTCGTCGGTGATGCCGCGGTAGCTGTAGGAGACGTATTCGGCCAGGCCCTCGATCCACCAGACATCGGGAACGGCGGTCTGCTGGGTGAAATCACCCTTCATGTCGTCGCGGGCGTCGAGGTAGTGCGTGTACTCGTGGTTGAGGTTCCAGATCCGGGCCACGAAGCCGTCGTCGTAGTCCTTCTGGTACATGACCGAAACGGGTTGGTTGTGGGGGTCGGTCGGATCTCCTGTCAGGGTGATGCCGCCGTTGTCCGTGCTGACGCCGAAGATCGCCCCGGCGTAGGTCTGGTAGTCGGCGCGGCTGGCGAACACAACGAGTTGGATGGTTGACACGTACTGACCGGGTATGGGGCCCTCGTCCTTGACGATGCTGTGGAAGTACGGGTCCTGGGCCAGCACGTCGGCGCATGTCGCGTCGAGGTCGGCGGCGCTCAGTGCCTGCGCCCGGATGGTGTGCGTCGCGTCGCAGGCGTGGGTGATCGGCAGGGCCGCCTTCGTCAACTTGCCGGCCAGGTCGCAGACGTCGTAGTACGAGCAGCCGGCTGTGTCGTAGTAGTCCGCTTGGGTCGCGACCGCGACCCACAGCTGGGCGGTGGGGCCGGTGATCTTCGAGGCGTTCAACAGGCCCTTGACCAGCGGCCGGACCCGGGCCTGCAGCGCGGGATGCTCGACATAGCGGGCGAGGTTCATTCCGGCGTTGGAGTCGAGGTAGGCACGCTCGGTCCCCAGCAGGTTCATGTGGTGGAGCGCGAACGTGTTGAGGGTGTCGATGATTCCCGGGTCGGCCGTGACCGCGCGGACGTAGGCGGTGTTCCAGTTACCGCGCCACAGCGGGGTGTAGACGTCGTTGACGGCTGCCACCATGCTGCTGATGGCGTCGTAGGAGCTGTTGTATGCGCCCAGCACCCGCCGGTAGACGTTCAGGTAACGGTCCTGCAGGTCCGCACTGTCGGTGAGGATGATGACGTCACCCAGGATGTCGCCGTTCGCGGAGGTGACGTCCCTTGAACGGGGGCGGGCGAAGAAGGCGTCCATACCGCGGCCCGTGGCTGTGGTCAGGGCTGCGCCGTAGGGGCCGACGTCTGACGGGTTGTAGAACTGCACGTAATAGCCGGCGCGCAGGAACAGGACGAGCTGCCACACGTGGGCCGAGTTGTCGCCCCCGTATCTCCTGGCCGCGCTCGTGAAGGCATTCGCGATGGTGGCCATCTGGGCCTCGCGGAAGATCTTGTGCGCGTCTGTACCGGTGACGGTGAACAGGCTGTTGACGCAGTCCATGGTCGAGGCCTTGACGAACGCAACGAGCGCGGATCCGGTCCGGCTGCCGAAGTCGGCCGGAGTGCAGGAGGCCGCCCTCGGCGACTCCTTCGGTCCGGCCGAGGCAGCCGGGTCATGCGGGGGCGTCGCTGCCTTGAGGGGCGGGAGTTGAGCGGGAGTCACCCGTCGGCCGTGCACATCCCGGTCGGAGGCGCCGAGGGTCGAACCGGTCGGTGGCACGGGTGGCGTCGTGTTTTGCGTTCCGGTAACGGCGTTGGTGTCAGCCGGTGACGGGGGCGCGGCGAGCGCCGGCGTCGCCAGCAGGCTGGCGATGGTGGCACCGGCAGCGAGAGCACCGACCACGCATCTGGGCAGGGTGAAGCGGTAGCGCATCTGGACTCCTTCGCGGATAGATGCGCCTCGAAAGCGGTGATGAGGCGTGAGAGGCACCTTCTCAATCCCCATCGGTGCCAACAATGGGGTGTGACATAGCACATTGCACCGCCGGGCCATAACATCCGGGCCTGCGACACCCTTGGCCACGACATCCGCGCCCTGCCACGCCGGTCGCCACGAGATCCGGTCGGACGCCCGGTCCGGCAGGCAGCCGCGCACAGCCCGGTGCGGCCTGAACCCAGCCCCTACGGACCGGCCACGCTCCACGTCCGCGAGGCCCACGCCCTCAAGTGCGGTGACTGCGCGATGAGTTCGCGGTACGCCGCAGTGGCGGAAACGAACAGCGTCTCCGCCACCTCGTCGGGAACCCTGTCGCGTCGCCAGGCCAGCACGTAGCGGCACCACAGCGGTGTGCCGATCAGCGGTTTGACCAACACGTCCGGGGTCGGCCGGAGCGTCGCCTGCACCAAGGACACCCCGAGACCGTCGGCAATCATGTTCTGCAACTGCAGTTGGTCGCCGAGGAATTCGTGCACCGCCACCGGCGAGAAGCCGGCCGCCTCACACGCCGCATAGAAGACTCCCGGCCAGCCGGCCCCGTCGTCAGGTGTCACGAACCACGCATCCTCCGCCAGATCGTCGAGCGCCACCTGGGGGCGATGCCTGAGCCGGTGACGAGCCGACAGGGCCACAAACGTCGGCTCGGTGACGATCCCGCGATGTGCCACCGCTGCGGAATGGCGTAATTCCATTCCGGGATAGTCCGCGGCGATCGCCGCGTCCACCTCGCCCGCTTCCAGGAGTTCGACGATCTGAGAGGACGCGTACACGCTGCTGACGGTGAGCGACACGTCCGGCAGCCGGCTTCGGACCCGGACCACCATGCCCGACAACACTGGTGAGTTGGTCGCGGCCACGCGCAGGATCCGACGCGTTCTCGCCGAGCCCCCGGCAGGACGGCGCTCAATCGCCTCCGCGCGCGCGAGGACGTCCCGTGCCTGAGTAACGACCTCCCATCCGTATGGCGTCAGCCTCACACCCGACACCCCGCGCTCGAACAGCGACTGACCGAAGAAGCGCTCGATCCGCTGGAGCTGGGTGCTCATGGCCGGTTGTGAGTACCCCAGATCCGACGCGGCCCGACCCACGCTCCCCGCATCGGCGATCGCGCACAGCACCCGCAGATGCCGAAGCTCCAGCTCCATCCGCCCTCTCCCCGTCCGCATCACCGTGCCGCGCAGCCACACGACCGTGACAACGATGCCGCCCTCCGGTTGCACCAGCGGAGGGGAAGCGTTCCATCGCACCGTCTTACCCACAAGACACGGATGCGCCGCTTCAGCACGATGCTGCGCCATCCCGTCGTCGGCGACCTGACGCTCGACTGGGACGCCCTCGGCTGCGTGAACGACCCCGGCCGGCAACTCGACGTCTGGACCGCTGAACCCGGCACGCCTTCCCGCGACGGCCTGGGCATCCTTGTCTCCCGGTCCGCCGAAGGCACCCGGTCCGTGTCCGGGACCGCCGACTGACGATCGTCGACCATGCGTTCGGTCGCGTGCTGCCACCCGTCGCCCGCCGCGCCTGGTCCAGCGAGCGGTGAGACAGGCCCACGCACCCGGCCTACGCCGAAGGCCAACCACCCACTGGACGGCGGTCGGCACCAGACCGCTGGACCATGTGCCGCTGCACGGCGCGGACGGCACGGCGCTGTTCCGTGCCGTACGCGCCGTTGCGTGGCTGACTCAGCAGCTCAACGGTTCGGCGTCAGCACTGCTGCGTCGGGCGCGGGGGCCGGGGTGATCCGGCGGCCCGGGATGGCCAGTGCCGCCACCGCTCCAGCCAGCGACAGCGCACCGCTGACCGCGATCGACGCGGTGAACCCGTCGGTGAAGGCGGCCGGGCCCGCGTAGCTCCCGGTCTTGCTGAACACCAGGGCCAGCACCGCGACTCCGAACACCCCGCCGAGTTGGCGGCCGGTGTTGAACACCCCGGAGGCCTTGCCGATCTGCTCGGGCGTGACCGCGTTGAGTACGGCGGTCTGGGCGGCGGGCATCGCCATGCTCACGCCGGTCCCGGCGATGAGCATCGGAGCGATCATCTCCCCGTACGGCACGGACGGTGTGGCGACGAGCGCGAGCCATCCCATCCCGGCCGCCTGCAAGGCGAGCCCGAGTGCGGCCGGCGGCCGCGCGCCGACCCGGTTCGTCAGCCTGCCCGCCAACGGCGCCACGACCGTTACCGATGCGGTCCAGGCCAGCAGGTGCAGCCCGGCGCCCAGCGGAGTGTCGCCGCGCCCTGTCTGGAAGTACTGCGCCGTGAAGAACAAGGACCCGTACAGCGAGGCGTAGAGGAACACTCCGACCGCGTTGCCCGCCGCGAAGCCGGGAAGCCGGAACAGCCCCAGCGGCACCATCGGCCGCTTGGCCACCCGTTGCCAAGCCACGAAGGCGGCTCCGCAGAACGCGCCCGCGATGAGCGCCCCGACCACCTCGGTGCTGCCCCACCCTGCGGCGTGCGAGCGGACCAGCCCCCACACCAGCCCGAGCGCGGCACCGCTCACCAGCACCAGCCCGCCGGCGTCCACGCTGCCTTCACCGCCGCGGCTTTCCGGGACCCGGCGCAGCACCAGCGGGATCACGGCCAGGCCGATCGGCAGGTTGAGCCAGAAGATCCACTGCCAGGCGAGTCCCTGGGTGACGGCGCCACCCACTACCGGGCCGGCGACCACCGCGAGCCCGGTCAGTCCGGAGAAGAGCCCCAGCGCTTTCGGCCGGTCCGGCGGCGGATAGACGGCGCTGAGCAGCGCCATCGCGAGCGGCATCACCAGTGCCGCACCCGCGCCCTGCACCGCCCGCGCCGCGATCAGCCAGCCCACGCCCGGTGCGAGCGCGCAGGCGGCCGAGGCCGCGGTGAACAGCGCCAGCCCGGTCGTGAAGACCAGCCGCCGTCCGAACCGGTCGCCCAGCACGGCACCGGTCATCAGCAGGACGGCGAAGCTCAGGCTGTAGGCGTTCACCGTCCATTCGAGTTGTTCGATCGAGGTGCCGAGATCCAGCCGGATCCGGCTCAGTGCCGTGGTCACCACGGTGGCGTCGAGCGCCACCATCACCGAGGCCGCGGAGGCGAGCCCCAGAACCCATTTTCTGTCCATGTGAGTACCGACCGGTGGCGCTGCTCAATTGGCCGGGCCGGACCCGATGAATTCCGGAGGCCTGGCGTGTCTGTACAAGAAAGGGAGGAACACAGGGTGACCGTGATCGAGCAGCCGCACGACGAGTTCGTCCGCCTGACCGGGCCGTTCCGACGAGAACTGCTGACCTACTGCTATCGGATGCTGGGGTCGGTGCAGGACGCAGAGGACCTCGTGCAGGAAACCTATCTGCGCGCCTGGCGGTCGTACGAGGACTTCCAGGGCCGCGCCTCGCTGCGCACCTGGCTCTACCGGATCGCCACCAACGCCTGCCTCAACGCGCTGCGGCACAGCAGCCGCCGAGTGCTGCCTGCCGGGCTGGGCGGCCCGGCCACCGACCCCATCACGCTGGGCCGGCGGGATCCGGAGATCCCTTGGCTGGAGCCGATCCCCGACGAACAGGCCGATCCGGCGGCCGTCGTGGCCGGGCGCGCCGGACTGCGGCTGGCCCTCATCGCTGCCCTGCAGCACCTGCCCGCGCGGCAGCGGACAGTGCTCATACTGCGGGACGTGCTGGCCTGGTCGGCGGAGGAGGCCGCCCATGTGCTCGGCATCACCCCAGCCGCGGTGCACAGCACACTGCAGCGCGCCCGGGCCCGCCTTGACCGGCTGGAACCGGCCATCGAAGAGATCGCCGAGCCCGCCGAGCAGGAACAACGCGACCTGCTCGACCGGTACGCCGACGCCTTCGAGCGGGCCGACATCGCCACGCTGACCCGGCTCCTGACTGAGGACGCGGTCTGGCAGATGCCGCCCAATCCGTCGTGGTTCGCCGGCCGCGACAGCGTCATCGGGCTGCTTGCCGTCAGACTGCGCAACAAGGGCACCCGGCTGGTTCCCCTACGGGCCAACGCGCAGCCGGGCTTCGCCATGTACCACAACGGCGACGCCTTCGCCGTCCAGGTCATCACCTTGCGCGGCCCGGCCGTCGCCGCCGTCACCGCCTTCCACGACCCTGCCCTCGTACGGCGGTTCGGGCTGCCTCTGCGGATCGGAACGCCCAACTCCCCGGATCCACACGCCTCATAGGGAAGATCAGCAGTGGTGGCCGCATGTCTCGGAGGGTGAGGACGGCCTTGCCGTTGATGCGGCGGTCGCGTAGGGCGGCGAGCGTCTCATGGGGGCGGTCCGGCGCAGGGCCGAGGTGCCGCCGACCGACTCGACCACCAGGTCGACCGGTAGGCGCTTCCGGGCGGGCACGACGTATAGGCACCGAGGACGAGGAGGTCTTCGTCCTGCTGCGCCACGGCCGTCACGATCGCGCCCGCCGCCGCGGCCAGCTCGACCTGGAACCGTCCCACACCGCCGTCGGCGCCGCTGATCAGAACGCGGCGACCGAGCAGGTTCCCGCCCAGCCGGGGGGCGCGCAGTGCCGTCAGGCCCGCGAAGGGAGGGGGCGCGCCCCGTTCCGCGGTGATCGGCACCGGGGCGCCTTCATACGATGGTCTACCGCGCGGCCGCGGAGGTCGTGCCGGTCCGGCGGGTAGCCGTACGTCCGCTCGCCGGACCGGAGGTGATCACCTCGCTCGCCGTCTGGCCGGCGCCTCCCGGATCCGCGGTGCGGCTGCTCCTGGAGTCGGTCCACGAGGCCCTGGACTGAGAGGCAGAACGCGACCCGCCCCTGTCGGCACAGGGATCAGATGGCCTCAAGTCCCTTGCCCGTCACGGCCAGCAGCGTCTTCTGGCGGTGTTCCTGGCCGGAGGCGATTGAGAGGATGGCGCGGGCGACCCCGGCGGGGTCGAGCGGCACCGGGTAGTGCTCCTTCATGTAGGCCTCGGCCGACTGGCCGGTCCTGGCGCCGTACGCGGCGGCCGCGGCCTCACCGATCGGGGTGCCGACCAGCAACTGGCGCGGGACCAGGGCAACGAACCGGATCCCGAGTTCGCGGGCGTCGGCGGCGGACTGAAGGTAGTCGGCCAGGAACATCTGCATCCGTTTGGCGCCCGCGTAGCCGCCCGACAGCGGCGAGCCGCCAAGCCCGGCGCCGCTCGACACGAGCACCACGGTCGAGTGCGCGCGCAGCGGCCGGGCCAGTGCGGCGCGGCCGACCTCGAAGGCGATCTTGACGTCGACGTTCCACGGCGCCGAGAACGACTCCCAGTTCTGCTCCTCGATCGGCGCCATCCGCGGCCGCGTACCCGCGGCGACCACCACGAGGTCCGGGTCGGCCTCGTCGAGGAGGGCGACGACCTGCGCGGGATCCGTGGCGTCCCGCTCGTGACCGGCGGCCAGGACACGGGCTCCGGCGGCGGTGAGGGCGTCGGCGGTGGCGCGGCCGACGCCGCTGCGGGCACCGATGACGAGGGCATTGCGGATGGTCACGGTGTTCCTCCCAGATGGGTCGAAGCCGCAGGTGTCCTCCGTGCGGGTCCCGGGCTGTCGTACTCGTCGTGGCGGCGCCACCACATGCCGGACTCATTGCGGCCGAGCGGTGCACGGTCGAGCCACTGCTGCATGCTCCAGAGGCCGTCGATGCCGCGCTCGTACGCCGAGTAGGTGTGGTAGACGACACCGTCCTCGCGCGCGAACGCGCTCATGCCCGGTCCCTCGCGCCGGTAGGTGTCCCAGTCCGTGCCCACGGTCGACGCGAACTCGGTGAGCCGGACGCCCAGTTCGCCGGGCGGCAGCCGGAAGTCCCTGTTCTCGCGGAAGTTGTACTCGACGGCTCCCGACCGCCACTCCTCCTCGGTGTGCGCCACCCCGAAGTCGTAGTTGAAGTCGCTGCCGTACGACGACGCCCAGGGGAAGTTCCAGCCCATCCGCTGCTTGTACGCCTGCAGTTTCGCCAACGGGGCCCGCGACACCACGCAGAGGGTGACGTCGTGATGCGCGAGGTGGACGACGGAGCCGTCGAAGCCGTCCGCGATCGCCGAGCAGGACGGACACCCCGCCCTGTAGTCGGGCCCGAACATGAAGTGGTAGATGAGGAGTTGCGAGCGTCCGCCAAAGAGATCCTCCAGGGACGCTGTGCCCTGGTCGGTCTCGAAGCGGTACTCCTTGTCCATGCGGACCCAGGGCAGCTCCTGCCGCTGCCGCGCCAGTTCGTCGCTGTGTCGCGTCAGGACCTTCTCGGCATCGAGCAGGTCCAGCCTGGCCGCGAGCCACTCTTCACGTGTTCCGGTCTTGTGGTCGGTCACGGTCTCTCGCTCTCTTGTGCTTCTGCCATGGCAGATGGGTGTGGCTCGCGCCCTCCGATGTCGTCTCACATCGGTGGCGTGAGTCCGGGAACGGACGAGGGCGCAATGATGATCAGGAGTCCGAGTCCCACGATCGCCAGCGCCGGCGGCACAACGAGGGCGGCCTTCGGGGGGCAGCAGCTTCTGCGCGCGGACGAGGACGGCGATCGAACAGCGGCACCGCGCGCCCCCGACCGCCGTCGGCACGAGCACGCCTCAAAGCTGCCGGCGCCGCGCCCGGCAGCATCATCACCGCCCTCATCGACACATCCACAGGGCGATGAAGGACCCGAACGAATCCAGCCGGGTCGAGACGCCGAATCCATCGTCCCGTCGTCCCGTTCATCTGCCGGACTGCAGCGACCCACGACGCGGTGGTGAGCCCGAGCGTCACCGTCAAGGCGGCCGCCGCCGTCGGGAATCCGGTGCTCGTCACCCCGTCGGCTCCTGTGTCGACCGAGCCCCGTTGCTCAGGACTTGGCACGCTCCGCCGCCGAGAGTTCCGCCAACTGCAGCTCCAGTGCCTTGACCACACCGCCGCGCCAGCCCTCGGCCAGGGACTCCGACAGAGGATCGGGAAAGATGTCCTCCTCGTCCTTCTCCACCCCGTCGAAGATGGCCCGCGCGACGGACTCCGCAGAGGCCTTCGGCACATCGAGGCCCTGGGTCATGTCGGTGTCCACGGGGCCGGTCAGGACAGCATGAACGCGCACGCCCCGCCCGGCCAGCAGGGCGCGCAGCGACTGGGTCAGGGAGAACGCGGCCGCCTTCGAGACCGAGTAGGCCGGAATCAGCGGCAAGGGAGCGAGGCCGTTCACCGACAGGTTGTTGACGATCGCTCCCCGAGAACGAATCAGTAGCGGCAGGAACGCCTGCGTCACGTCGTAGGTGCCGAAGAGGTTGACGGCGAGGTGCCGTTCGAGGACGGAACGATCGTCCAGGTCGTCGTAGAGCGCGATGCCGGCATTGTTGACGAGGACATCGAGAGATTCGACTTCATCGACGGCTCGTCGCATCTGCGCCGCGTCGGTCACGTCCAGGGCCAGGGGAGTGACACGCCCGTCCGGGTGGGCCAGCGGCTCGCGCGTCCCGACATACACCCGCTCCGCGCCCCTGCTCAAGGCATCCTCGACCAGCTCCCGGCCGATGCCGCGATTGCCCCCGGTGATCAGAACTGCACTGCCCGTGATGTTCGTCATGGCGACGATCTCCCTTGTTCCTCGTGGAAACGCGGTGTGGAATTGCGGTCGCTTGTTGAGACACGGCCGCCTCACGGAAGTCACCGATGACTTTTCGGCCCGGACGGTGTCCTTATCTGGAGGACGAGTGGAAGAGGCGAGGCGAGAATGTCGTGGTGATCGAATCGACCCTGGCCCGTGCCCGGGCGGGCGACGGGGAAGCGTTTCGCGAGCTCACCGAGCCCTACCGGCGCGAGCTCCAGCTGCACTGCTATCGGATCCTCGGCTCCGTGCAGGACGCGGAGGACACGGTCCAGGAGACCCTCCTGGCCGCCTGGCGCGGGCTCCGGGGATTCCAGGAGCGGGCCTCCGTACGCGCCTGGCTGTACCGCATCGCGACCAACCGCTGCCTGAACGCGCTGCGCGACACGGGCCGCCGACCGCAGCCGCAGCAGCCGGCCCACCCCCCGCTCGACGTGCCCGAGCCCACGCGCCGCTCCGAACCGACCTGGTTCGAGCCCTACCCGGACGCCCTGCTGGAGGACCTGCCGGACACCGCCCCGGGACCGGAGGCCCGCTACGAAACGAGGGAGGCGCTGGCGCTGGCGTTCGTGGCCGGACTCCAGCGCCTGCCGCCGCGGCAGCGCGCGGTACTGGTGCTGCGCGACGTGCTCGGCTTCCGCTCAGCCGAGGTGGCCGACCTGCTCGACAGCAGCGCCGTCTCGGTGAACAGCGCCCTGCAGCGGGCGCGTGCGGCCCTGGAGGGCCAGCTGCCCGCGCGCGACCGGGCGCCGCTGCCGCGCTCACCGCGTGAACGCGAGCTCGTCGGGCGGTTCGTGGAGGCGATGGAGAGCTCCGACGTCGAGCGGCTCGTCGCTCTGCTGACCGACGACGCATGGCTGACGATGCCACCCGAGCCCCTCGAGTACCAGGGACACACGGCGATCGCCCGGTTCTACCGGACCCGCGCCTGGTGGGGCGGTCAGGCGCTCCGGCTGGTACCCACGCGCGCGAACGGCCAGCCGGCGTTCGGCTGTTACCTCCGCGATCCCAAGAGCCCGATCGCCCACGCGTACGGGCTGGTGGTGCTCGCCCTGGAGGACGACCGGATCTCCGCCATCACCCGCTTCGGCGACAACAGCCTCCTCCCGTTGTTCGGGTTGCCGAGAACGCTGCGCGTTTAAGGACTTATCCGGGCGATCACGTGACTGCGTCCTGGCCCAATAGCGCGCAACGGGGGAGATCCAGCGTCGTCGAAGACGAACACGTCGGCCGCGTGAGTGCCTGCCCCCGCGCCCACCCGGGCCATCTTCTGCTGGCTGGTCGCCTTCGGGCGGGGGAGCGGATCGACACGGAAGGGGGTGACTGGCCTCGTGGCGTTCACCCTGCCGGTGTGATGATCTCCCGTTTGAGGATCTTGCCGCTGGGCCCCGTCGGCAACTTGTCCACGAGCCACACCTCTCGCGGGTACTTGTACGCCGCCACCCGTTCCTTGACGAACTTCCGCAGTTCGTCGGGCGTGGCCTGCGCGCTCGGGCGCAGGACCACCGCGGCCGCGATCTCCTCGCCCAGATGTGCGTCCGGCACACCCACCACCGCAGCAAGCGCGACGGCCGGGTGCTCGTGGAGCACCTCCTCGATTTCGCGTGGGTAGACGTTGTAGCCCCCGCGGATGATCATGTCCTTCTTGCGGTCGACGATGTAGAGGTAGCCGTCCTCGTCCTGCCGGGCGAGGTCGCCGGTGCGCAGCCAGCCGTCCGGGATGGTGGCCGCCGTCTCCTCGGGGCGGTTCCAGTACCCCTTCATCACGTTCGGCCCGCGCACGGCCAGCTCTCCGATGTCGCCGAGGACCACGTCCTGGCCCTTGTCGTCCAGCAGTCGCACCTCCACGTCCTGGATGGGGGTGCCGATGGATCCTGCCTTGCGGGGCCGGTCGGGGTGGTTGAAGGTGACCACCGGACTGGTCTCGGACATGCCGAAGCCCTCCAGCACCGCGCAGCCGAAGCGCCGCTCGAAGCCGTGCAGGATCTCCACCGGCAGCGAGGCGCCGCCGGAGACGCACATCCGCAGCGTAGACACGTCGGCCTCCGACGGGTGCTGGAGCAGTGCCGCGTACATGGTCGGCACCCCCTCGAACACCGTGGCCCGGTCGCGGGCGATGGCGTCCAGCACGGTCTGCGGATCGAAACGCGGGACAAGCGTGAGCGAGGCGCCGCTGCGGACGGCCACACTCATCGTGCAGATCTGGCCGAAGATATGGAAGAGCGGCAGACAGCCCACCACCACGTCGTCCGGCGTCATCTGCTGCACGTGGATCGCGTTGACCTCGGTGTTGTGCCGCAGCCCGGCGTGGGTGAGCGCGGCGCCCTTGGGCCGGCCCGTGGTGCCGGAGGTGTACAGCAGCACGGCCACGTCCTGGCCGTCCGTCTCCGTCACCTCGATCAGCGGCTCGTGGCCGGCCAGCAGTCCGGCGAAGGCGCCGGGCTCGACGTCCATGTGCCGCACCGTGGCGGCGGCCGCGCCCTGCGCGCCCTCGCCCGGCGCCTGGTGCCATTCGAACAGCAGCACGGCCCCGGAGTCGGTCAGGTGGTACTCGGTTTCCCGCTTCTTCAGCAGCGGGTTCAACGGCACGACGATCGCCCCGGCGCGCAGCACGCCGTAGTACAGGACGACGAACTCGGGGACGTTGGGCAGCATCAGGGCGACCCGGTCTCCCGGTCGTACGCCCTCGGCCCGGAGCAGCGCGGCGGCGCGGGCACTGGCCTCGTCGAGCTCCGTGTAGCTGGTGACCTGCCCTCCCAGGCGCAGCGCGGGCCGCCCCGGCTGCCGCCCTGCCGTCTCCACCAGGAACTCCGCCAGATTGGCCATAACCCGCCTCCACGAACGTCACCGTTGAAATCCGCTGTTCACGTGGACGACATCGTGCTGCCGTCCGCTGCCATGGCCTATGGGCCGTATGACAGCGCCTCCCCTCCCGGATTGTTCCTGGGAACAAAACGAGGGCATTAAGCTGCGGGAATGGATCTCTCGGGTGTGGCATCGGCACTTCACGCACGGCTTCCGGAACTGGGCGAGCGGATGGCGCAGCGCATCCGTTCGGACGTCGATGCCTACAAGGAGGAGTCGCTGATCCCCTTCGACTCGCTGCGCCGCTCGTGCACCGCCAACGCGGATCTGATCCTGAGCCACTTCCACCGCGCGGACGCCCCGGACCCGAGCCCGGCCCGCGAGACCGGCCGCCTCCGCGCCGAGCAGGGCATGCCCCTGGCTGACACGCTCCACGCGTACCGGATCGGCTTCGAGCTCCTGTGGTCGGAGATCCTCGATGAGGC
Organism: Streptomyces sp. NPDC001530; assembly: GCF_042894545.1. NCBI lineage: Bacteria > Bacillati > Actinomycetota > Actinomycetes > Kitasatosporales > Streptomycetaceae > Streptomyces > Streptomyces sp. NPDC001530. The sequence goes on along the minus strand of NZ_JBIAVS010000022.1, from coordinate 43,074 downwards.
ACGCACCCACCCCGAGGTCTCCGACGCCCATCTGGTCTCCCAGTCGGCGGAGATCTGGGCGCTGTTCGGCCTGTACGCGGAGGCCGTGGCGGCAGCCCACCGGGAGACCACCGCCGAGCTGACCCTGCAGCGCGAGGCCCGGCGCTCGGCATTGGTGGAAGCGCTGTTCACCGGCGTCATCGCTGACCGCATCACGCTGTGGGAGGCCGCCCGCGAGCTGGGCCTGCCCGAACGCGGGCCCTACGCGGTCGTCGCGGCGGCGGCCGGCGCTCCCGGCGAGGAGCCTCTGACAGGAGTGGAGTCCGCGCTGCGTCAGGCCCAACTCCCCTCCGCCTGGCGGCTCTTGCCCGACCAGCAGATCGGTGTGGTCGCCCTGGCCACGTCGACGGCGGAGAACACCTGCCTGAGCATCCTGCGCCGTACCCACGCCGACGCCCGCATGGGCGTCAGCCCCTGCTTCCACTCGTTGCGGGACGCACCACAGGCTCTGCGCTTTGCCCGGCTTGCCCTGGCCGGCCTGCCAGGCGCCGGCCCCGGCATCGCGCGGTTCGACGACAACCCGCTGGCCATGCTCGTCGCTGCCGCTCCAGCCGAGGCGGGGCACTTGGTGGACGTGGTCCTCAAACCCCTGCTCGACCTCCCGGCCGCGGAACGCGCCCGCCTCCTGGAAACCTTGGAACACTGGTTCGCCGCCGCCGGCTCCGCCGCCGACGCGGCACAGACCCTCTTCGTCCACCCCAACACCGTCCGGTACCGGCTGCGGCGCATTGAGGAACTGACGGGCCGTTCCCTCTCCGATCCGCGAACGGCAGCGGACCTCGGCGCCGCACTGCTGGCCGTCCGCAGCACAACAACGGGCCGCGGCAAGTCCCCCACACCCACGTCGGACTGACATGCCTGCCAACCGTGTTACCCGCACCAGGGGATGGCGGGCAGCTAAGGTCTGGACGACATCGGTGCGACGGCGCCTCCGGCCCCTCCTGATCACCGGCACCGGGTAACCGGAAAGGCCGGCTCGACGCCGTTGGCGCCGTGCCGGCCTTTCCGCTGGTGCATCCCCCTCGGGGGTGCCGAGCTTCCGCTCGACGGGATGGTCAGTCCGTGCCGAACTCCATCGCGGCGCGGTCCAGCAGCTCGTCGTCCTCGGAGACCTCGCCGCGGGAGGCGATGGCCTCGGCGCCACCCTCCGGCATCTCCGGCATGGTGCCGATCAGCCCGGTCGCGGCGGCCTGGGCGGCGCCGATGGCGGGACTGCCGGTGCCGATCAGGCCGAGCCCTGCGTACTGCTCCAGCTTGGCGCGCGAGTCCGCGATGTCGAGGTTGCGCATGGTGAGCTGGCCGATCCGGTCCAACGGGCCGAACGCGGAGTCCTCGGTGCGCTCCATGGACAGCTTGTCCGGGTGGTAGCTGAACGCCGGGCCCGTGGTGTCGAGGATCGAGTAGTCCTCACCACGCCGCAGCCGCAGGGTGACCTCGCCGGTGACGGCCGCGCCGACCCAGCGCTGCAGCGACTCGCGGATCATCAGCGCCTGCGGGTCCAGCCAGCGGCCCTCGTACATCAGCCGGCCCAGGCGCCGTCCCTCGTTGTGGTACTGGGCCAGGGTGTCCTCGTTGTGGATCGCATTGACCAGGCGCTCGTACGCCGCGTGCAGCAGGGCCATGCCGGGCGCCTCGTAGATGCCGCGGCTCTTGGCCTCGATGATCCGGTTCTCGATCTGGTCCGACATGCCGAGTCCGTGGCGGCCGCCGATGGCGTTGGCCTCCATCACCAGGTCGACGGGGGAGGCGAACTCCTTGCCGTTGATCGTCACCGGACGGCCCTGGTCGAAGCCGATCGTCACGTCCTCGGTGGCGATCTCGACCTCGGGGTCCCAGAACCGCACGCCCATGATCGGCTCCACGGTCTCCACGCCCGTGTCGAGGTGCTCCAGGGTCTTGGCCTCGTGGGTGGCGCCCCAGATGTTGGCGTCGGTGGAGTACGCCTTCTCCGTGCTGTCGCGGTAGGGCAGGTCGTGAGCGAGAAGCCACTCCGACATTTCCTTGCGGCCGCCGAGCTCGGTCACGAAGTCCGCGTCCAGCCAAGGCTTGTAGATCCGCAGGTGCGGGTTGGCGAGCAGGCCGTACCGGTAGAACCGCTCGATGTCGTTGCCCTTGAAGGTCGAGCCGTCGCCCCAGATCTGTACGTCGTCCTCGAGCATCGCCCGGACCAGGAGGGTGCCCGTGACGGCGCGGCCGAGCGGCGTGGTGTTGAAGTAGGCACGCCCGCCCGAGCGGATATGGAACGCGCCGCAGGTGAGCGCGGCCAGGCCCTCCTCGACCAGCGCCGCGCGGCAGTCGACCAGGCGCGCGATCTCCGCGCCGTAAGTCTTCGCACGGCCGGGCACCGAGGCGATGTCGGGCTCGTCGTACTGGCCGATGTCGGCGGTGTAGGTGCACGGGATGGCGCCCTTGTCGCGCATCCATGCGACCGCGACCGAGGTGTCGAGGCCGCCCGAGAAGGCGATGCCGACGCGCTCGCCGGCGGGAAGGGAGGTGAGGACCTTAGACATAGGAAGAGTATGCAGGATTACGCATGATCATGCAAAGTGCAGTGTGGACGAGCTCTGCACCGCCAATGAGCCCCTATCGGAACTCACCACACAGCCGGCAAGCCCAGGGCCGGTCCCCGTCGGCACTCGCCGACGGAGACAGGGCCATAGGCAGGGCGCGAGTGGTGCCGCCCAGTAGGCCGGCGCCACTCGCGTGGGGCCGTCGTCGTTCAGGCGGCCGGCACCACTCGCGTAGGGCAGTCGTCGGTCAGACGGCCGCGGGCTCCTCTTCCTTCGTGATGCCCACCGTCGCGGTGTCGTCACCCTTCCCGCGCAGTGCGATCACGCTGAGGAGGCAGCAGGCCAGGGCCGCGATGCCGCAGACCACGTAACCGATCGCGTAGCCGTTGCCGAGGGCTTCGAGGGCGATGGGAGCCGCGCCTCCCGGTGGGGACGACGGCGGTACGGAGTTGGCGGCGAGCGGGCCGCCTTCGGCTGCGACTTGCCCTGCCGCCGCCTTGACCTGGGCGGAGAGGTCGGAGGCGGCGAGTTTCTCGGTGAACTCGTTCGCGGCACGGCTGAGGGCGATCGCGCCGATGACGGCCGGGCCGAGCGTGAAGCCGAAGTCGCGCAGCAGGCTCGTTGACGCGCTGGCCATGCCGGCGTAGTGGACCGGGACCGTGTTGACGGCCGTCGCGGTGATCGAGGAGACGGTGAGTGCGAAGCCGATGCCGACCAGCCCGATGGGGAGGATGAGTGAGGTCAGGGCGCGGTCGTCGACCGGCAGCGTGGCGGCGATGAAGTCTCCGCCGGCCATCAGTGCCAGACCGGCGCCGAGCACCCAGCGGGGGCTGACCCGCTCCAGCAGCCGGGAGATCAACGGCATCAGCAGCAGCGTCCAGCAGTTGAGCAGGATGAAGGCGAACGAGCCGCGCAGCGGGCTCTGGTGCTGGATCGGGCCGAGCCGGATGCTGGTCGCGTAGGCGGTGCCGAGGTAGCTGAACATGCCGACCACTGCGACGAACGACGCCACCGCGAACGCCCGGTTGGTGAACAGGTCGAGGCGGAGCAGGGGCGAGGCGGCGCGGCGCTCGGCCACGATGAACAGGCCGATGAACAGCGCGGCGACGACGTACGCGATCACCACCGGCGTCGCGGTCCAGCCGTCCGCCGGGCCCTGGATCACCGCGTACAGCAGGGCGAACATGCCGATGCCGATGGTGATCTGGCCGGCCAGGTCGAGCGAACGGCCCTCCGGGGCGCTGGAGTTGTGCGCCAGGAGCTGGCTGAGGAGCGTGCTGATCACGGCGAGGCCCGTGACGACGATGAAGGCCCAGCGCCAGGAGCCGTAGTTGCCGGTGATTCCGCCCAGGACGGGTGCGATGAAGCCGCCGCTGGACAGGGCGGCGGCCCAGATCGTGATGGTGCGGGCGCGGTCCCGGGCCGAGTGGGTGCCCGCGGCGATCATCGCGAGCGAGGTCGGGAACAGCGCGGCCGCGCCCAGGCCGGCGATGGCCTGGCCCAGCCAGAGCATGTGGATGCCGGTGCTGGCGGCGGCCAGTGCCTCGCCGACCACGAGCAGCGCACCGCCGCCGACCAGCAGCCGCTTGCGGCCGAAGAGGTCACCGAGGACGCCGAAGGTCAGTTCCAGGACGGAGACGGGCAGTAGGAACGCGTCCGAGATCCAGGTCAGCTGCGAACCGATGGGATGCAGGTCCTCCTGGAAGAGCCCGTTCAGCGTGGCCGGCATGGCGAGGGCGATCTGGGCCAGACAGACCGCGAAGCAGCCGGCGACGAGGGTGCCGATGGGCAGGCCGCCGGACGGGTGCGGGGCGGCGGCGGAATCAGGTTGGGTGCGCGTTTCGGTGGACACGTGGGCTCCCCTTTGAGCGGCTTGAGCGGCGAACATTCGGGATTGCGTGAAATGCCCGGGATGCAGGGGGATGGTGGCGCCCGTGGGGACGACGGCGCCGAGAACGCGACGAATGTAGGGCAGTTTTTCGACGGCAGTCAATAGATTGCCCGGTATCGAGGGGCAGGGCTGTCCGCAGGGCGTACTACGGGACAGTGGAGCTTCCGGTGACCGGTCTGTTTGCCGAGGTCACTCGCCTGCGGCGGTCACCGTGATCGCGTCCAGCGCGCGCGCCGCCTCCTGGCGTGCCGATTCCTCGTAGCGCCGCGCCAGTTCGTGGAACCGTTCCTCCGCGCGGGCCGCCGGCCAGTCCGCGGGCAGGTGCTCGGCAGGCAGATGCGGATCCTGGCGGACCTGTTCCAGCCAGTCGGTGTGCAGCAGCAGCTGCCGTACGAGGGCGCCCGCCTCGCTCGGGACCTGCGCGCCCGGACCCCCCGGCCCCTGGGCGCCGTTGCTCCAGCGGGTCAGGAACGCCTCGTACCCCTTGGCGATGGACTCCACGTCGAACGCCGTGTGCAGGACCGTACGGGCGTCGGTCGGAGCGACGGCCGTGGCTCCCTGGAAGACCCGCAGGTACGAGTCGAGGCCGAGTCCCGACACCACCTCGGGCACGTCCACCGTGCCGGGCGCCACCCAAAGGCCGTTCTGCAGCGGGCCGAAACCGTTCCACACCAGCCGGGACCGCAGATCGTGCCGCTCGCTGCGCCATGCCTCCGGGAGGGAGAAGCCGACGAGGGTCCAGGTGCCGTCCCAGTCCCGGTTGACCGCTCCGGTGTGCCAGATCCGGTCGTGGCCGTCCTGCAGGACATCGGCGGCCCGCGGTGTCAGCCCGAAGTACGTCTTGCGGCCCCGCCGGTGCCGTTCGAGGAGGCCGCGTTTGACCATACGGGTGAGCGTGGACCGCACGGCATCCTCGGTGATCCCGGCCTGCCCGAACACATCGATCAAACTGCTGGCCGACAGGGCGACGTCCCGGCCCAGCGCGTGGATGCCGAAGAAACTCAGCATCAAAGATTGCGGCCGCGGCGCGCTACCTGCCTGATCGAAGCTGGTCACGGGCCAAGAGTAGATCCGCTCAGGGGTGCCTTGGGCCTCGGGGTTGGCTCGGCGAACGGCGTCGGCTTCCTCGAAAGGGGTGGCGCGTTCTCCCACTCCACTTCGCGGAGTGGAGGCGTTCTTCGTCGTACCACGTGACGCACTGGAAGATCGCCTGCTCGACCTGGTCGACGTCCTTCCTGTCGGACGCGCACCGCCGCTGCCTCCGGGCAGCCACGCCCGCGTCTGCCCGGGCGAGGTCCTAATGCACCCGGTCCTCGCTGGTCTCCGGCGTGTCCTCGTCCGGCAGGTGCGCGTCGTTGACCACGATGTTCACCTCGACGACTTTCAGGCCCGTCATCCGTTCCACCGCCGTGATCACGTTCTCACGGACCTCTGCGGCGATGTCGGTGATACTCACCCCGTATTCGACGACGACCTGGAGGTCGATGGCGGTCTGCTTCTCACCGACCTCGACCTTGACGCCAGGCCCCGCGCTCGGACGCCCGCCCGGGACCCGGTCGCGCACCGCGCCCATGGTGCGAGTGAATCCGCCGCCCAGCGCGTGGATTCCGAGGACCTCCCGTGCGGCGATGCCGGCGATCTTCTCCACCACCCCGCCCGCGATGGTCGTCCGTGCGCGGGTCTCCGGCGGTTCCTGAGTCCCGGGCCGTGCGGCGTGCAGCGCCGTGCCCAGGTCCGTGCGGGGCTCATTGGGCTCGGACTTGTGCAGGGTCGAACCGTTCGGCTCCGCCATGCGAAGCCACCTTCTCGGGTGGTGCACGGACTGCCGTGCCCGGGCGGCCGTCGGCCGCCGCGTTTCGTGCCGCTTGCCGAGTACCGTGCTGCGCGTCGGACACGCCCGTACGGCATCACATCGCGGCCACGAACAAGTGGGTTACCGGCCACCCACCGGGCCGCGCCCAGGACTAGGCTGCTGTACGGACGTCCCAGACCCCGGCGGCTTGTCGTTGCTCGACACAGATGGCGCGGGGAGCGGACTTGTCGTCTGTCACCCGGCGCATCCCTGGAGGGAACCGGCTGGGTCCTCTGTCCTGTCGCACAGGCCGTCGGACCGGCCTTCGCTCCGACTCCGCCGAACGTACGCCCCACCGGGAGCGCGCCAAGGGGCCGGGTACCCCGGCATCACCGCGTCCGCTGCCGGATGGTCCTCAGAACCGAGGCGTCATGTCGCTCCCGCAGCTCGCCGTGTACCGCCATGACCGTAGGAAACGGGCACTGATCACCCTGTCCGGTGAGATCGATCTGGAATCGGCGCTGCTGGTGCGCGCGGCACTGGATGGGTGTCTGCGCGACGACATGCGCACCATCGACGTCGACCTCACCCCCGTCACCTTCTGCGACTGCAGCGGCCTCAATACCTTCCTGCACGCCGCACAGCAGATCACCGTGGCGGGCGGGACCCTGCGACTGCACCACCCGCCGCCGATGCTTGCCCTGATCGTCGGCGTCGCCGGCTGCGGGTTCCTGCTCCTAGGTCTTCCGTTCGGGCACGTGCCGCCTTCGCTCGTGGACGCCCCGGCCGCGGCCGCTCAAGCCCCACCACGCCGGCCGCACCGGTCTGTTCCGCTTGCGCCTGTCGTCTCGGGTGATGTGCGGTGACGGCCTGGCCAGGGTGGGGGCAGCAGCACAAGTCCCGTGGCGGCCAGTCGTCCGCCGGGGACACGGTGCGGTTGCGTCGGGTGAACCGCTGGTCGGCGGAGCGCCTCGGTGCGGAACTGGCCGATCTGTACGGGGAGTCCTGCGCAACGGCGCCGGCTGAGGAGTACCTCCCTCCCGGCCGCCGGGACTTCCTCACCCGTCTCTTCGGCGACACGTGTCGGCCGGGGTTCGCCATGGTGATCGCGGAAGCGGACGGCCTGGCGGGATGCACCTACGGATTCCCGGTGCGCAGCGACGGCTTCTGGTGGCTCGGCTTCGACGCAGCAGTGCCGCGCAGCATCGAGCAACTCACCATGTCCGGCGGCGTCTTCGCGATCACCGAGATCCTGGTCCGGTCCCACCCGCAGGACCGGCCTCTGGCCCGCCGGTTGCAGGAGCGGCTGCTGACCGACCACCAGGCGCCGCTCGGCGCCGCCTTGGTCGACCGGGCCGATCACCCCACCCTCACCGCGCTCCGCTCCTGGGGATGGCTGGACGTCGGAGAGATGTGGAGGCCGGTAGGCCCCACCATGCTCCGTGCGCTGGTTCTCCCCCTTGGGGAACGAACCACGGCCAGGCTGGAGGGACTCGCTGAGGATGCCGGGACCCGGTGGTCCGGGTGAGGCCCGACAGCCGGTCGGCCCGGATCCAGATGCTGGTCGCCGAGCAGGCGGCGCGACGCGGTGCCCGGGTCGGTGTGGTGGACGTGTGCACCGCGGCCGTGGCCGCGCTTCCGGTCGGCGGGGCCGGGCTGTCGGCGATGTCCAGGGCCGTGGCGAGCCATCCGCTGTGCAGCACCGACACCGTCAGCGAGCAGTTGGAGGAGCTCCAGCTCACCCTGGGCGAGGGGCCATGCGTGGAAGCCTTCACGCACGGCTCCGCCGTCCTGGCGCCTGATCTGCTGGCTGGTCAACTACAGGATCGCTGGGCCGTGTTCGCCGATGCGGCCCTGGAAGCCGGAGCACGCGCGGTGTTCGCGCTCCCCCTGCAGATGGGGGCGATCAGCCCGGGAGTTCTGGACCTGTACGCCGACGTGCCGACGGTGCTGGATGCGGAGGAGCTGGCCGATGCGCTGGCGTTCGCCGATCTCGCGACGCTGCTCCTGCTCGATGCGCGGATCGACGAGACGGGTGCGCCGGCCGGCGCACCCGTGCCGGAGCGCGGCTTCGAGGACCTGGGCGGATACCGGGCGGAGATCAACCAGGCCACCGGCATGCTCACCGTCCAGCTCGGCGTCGGCATCGACGAGGCATTCGTCCGGCTCCGCGCCCACGCCTTCATGCAGGGACGCCGACTCGCCGACGTGGCCGCCGACGTGGTGGCCCGTCGGCTCCGTTTCTCTCCGGAGCCGGAGCCGGAGCCGGAGCCGGAGCCTGACCAGACCGACGAGGAATCCTGACGCACTGGTGCCGTCCGGCTGAACGTGCTGCACTTTCCGCCCCTTCCCGGCGGGACTAGTCTCAATCGAGGGTGTCACGATGAATCAGCAGCTCCTGGCCAAGACCTTCGTCGAGCTGGCGGACAACCTGGTCGCCGACTTCGATCTGATCGACTTCCTGCGCCTGCTCACCGACCGCTGCGTGGGGCTGCTCGACGCGAGCGCCGCAGGCGTGCTGCTCGCCGACCGCGACGGCGAACTGCGCGTGATGGCCGCCTCCGACGAACAGGTACGCCTGCTGGAGCTCTTCCAGCTCCAGAACGACGAAGGCCCCTGCCTCGAATGTTTCCGCACCGGCACACCCATGGCAGTCACCGACCTCAGGACGGAGACCGCCCGCTGGCCGCGCTTCGCAGTGGCGGCCCAGCACAGCGGGTTCGGGGCGGTCCAGGCGCTGCCGATGCGTCTGCGGGACGAGGTCGTCGGCGCCCTGAACCTCTTCCGCACCACCCCCGGCCCCTTCGACCCGGCCGCCTCACCCATCGCCCAGGCCCTGGCCGACGTCGCCACCATCAGTCTCCTGCAACAACGCACCACCCAACGCAGCACCGTCCTCAACGAACAACTGCAGACCGCGCTGAACAGCCGCGTACTGATCGAACAGGCCAAGGGCAAACTCGCCGAACGCCAGGGCGTCGACATGGAACAGGCCTTCACCGCCCTGCGCGGCTACGCCCGCGCCCACAACCGCCGCCTGGCCGAACTGGCCCGCGCCTTCATCGACGACTCCGAACCCCTCCCCGGTCTGGGGTCCTGACCCACTCCGCGCCACAGCCGACGCGCCACCGACCGCCGCCCCTGTGCCGGGGTTCGCGGTCGTGGCGCGAGGATGGGAGGCCCCCCTCCACCGTGTCCTCGTGCGCTGTCCTCCGCGGCGGCGGGACTGGTGGGAACACCCCGTCTGGAAAATGCCGGGAGGATGGAGGCTGGAGCCGCGCTCTCCGGCGATGCGGCTCCGGCCCGGCCTCGTTTCCGACTCGGGGGCTGGGAGCCTGGGTGGGGAGACTTGCTGGTGCCTGACACGGTCGCAGTCCCGTCTTCCCCGCGTGCAGCCTAGAGCGGATACAGGAGGAGCGGAGCAGGGCCTGACGTAGGTGTGCTCGTCTCGCGTCAACGCTGGTCGGATGCGCGGTGTCGCGTCCATGCCTCCGGCATCGTGCGGGTCGAAGTGGACGGCAGCCATCAGGATGACGATCCCTGTCGGGTGGTGGGTTCATGGCGCCGAGATTCACCTGCCGCAGGAAGCGCCGCAGTGCTCACCCGTACGGCGAGCACCGGGCGGATGCCGGTTGTCACACGCGTCCTGCGACACCCACCAGCAGTCGGCCGTACAGCAGGTCCAGCGCGGATGCCGTCCAGTCCTGCGACTTCGCGTAGTCGCTCCCGCCGTGGCTGCCGCCCGCTGCGTATGCGGGGTTGGCCGGCAGCAGACCGCGGCGCAGGGGAGCACCTGGCCGGCGTCAAGGATCCGCGAGGCGGTCTTGTGCCGGGGCCCTTGGCCATGGCTGCGCGAGCTCTTCGCCACAGGCCCGTACAGCCGAAGCCGACGACCAGCGCCCACGGCGCGTCTGGCCGAAGGGTCGCGCCGTGACCTGCACGCCCTGGCGGTCAGCCGACTCACCACGCCGGCCGGCCAGTACACCGATGAGGACGTGGCACCGCGATGAAGGAAGCGCCGGGCGAGCCGTACGGCCATCCGCGCCCACGCGCACACCACCTCCTGCCGCAGCGCGCGGTCTTCTCCGGGCCGTCCGGCAGGGCGGCGATACGGCGGAACGCCGCGTCGGTGCCCGGGGCGTCGTCGTAGGGGTGTGCGCTGCGTGGGCTCGGCGCGCGTGCGTACGGCATCTGTGTGCGTTCGTACGGCATGGGCATGTGTCTGCCTGTTCGGTGGCGTCGCTCACCGTGGGAGCCGGCAGACCGCAGCACGTTGGGGAGCAGCGACCGCTGCCCCCACGGGCGTGCCTCCGGTCTGAAGCAGACGTACGGCTTCCCGGACAGCCCGTGTTCAAACAGGGTTTCCGCCCCCCCGACTGCGGCTGCCCACGGGTGGTGTGCGGGCGAATCCGGTTCGTCGCCGCGTTCCTCTTCGTCCTCGACAAGTTGGTCGGCTCATTCAGCGTCCGTCTGCCGGCGCCACAGTGGCCCCGTGCCCCCAACGGGCCCCGGCGCGGCGCCGATCCGGGGCTATGCTGCTGTACAGACGTCCCAGACCCAGGCGCCGCACGGCACATCGGCCACGATGGCACTCCCGCACGTTCCGGTCTCCTGAACCGAGGCGCCCCATGCGCACCCCGCGGCAACCGCACGAACCCGAAGGCTCGAAGCCGTCCGCCATGGACGTGGTGCGGCTGCGCCGGCTGAACCGCTGGCAGGCTGAGGGGCTGCGGGAGGACCTGGCGGATCTGTACGTGGAGTCATCCGCCGCCCCGCCCGGCGAGGAGTTCCGCCGCCGGCAGGAGTTCCTGCACCGCCTGGCGCACGACGTACGGCTGCCGGGGTTCGACATGCTGGTCGCCGAGGCCCGGTCCCTGACCGGCTGTGTCTTCGGATTCCCCGTGCCGCGTGACGGCTCCTGGTGGCAGGGGTTCGACGGGCCGCTGCCGCAGAACCTGGAGCAACTGACCGCGTCCGGGCATGTCTTCGCGATCCTCGAAACCGTCGTCCATCCGCACCAGCACGCCCGCTCCCGCGGGCTCGCCCGCCGCCTGCAGGAGCGGCTGCTCGCCGACCACCAGGCTTCACTCGGCGTCACCTTGGTGGATCAGTCCGCCCGTTCGGTCTGTGCCGCATTCGAGGACTGGGGTTGGCAGGAGGCGGGGCAGATCCACCGCCTGCCCGGCCCAACGGCCTTGCGAGTACTGGTTCTTCCTGTTGGCGAGCGCACGGAGGAACACCCGGACGGCCTCACCCACAACGACCGGACCCAACGGCCCGAATAGCCGCCCGCACCGGCCGGACACGGCGCGCGGAGGCGTGGAGGAGCAGGTGGATCTGTCTCCGGAGCAGGAGGCGCGGCGGATCGCTGCGGTGCGTCGTTACGACATCCTGGACACTCCGCCCGACGGTGCCTTCGACCGGATCGCCGCGCTGGCCGCCCGCCTGTTCGACGCTCCGGCCGCCACGGTGACGATCGTGGACACCGACCGGGTCTGGTTCAAGGCCGCGTACGGTCTGGCGGGGGTCACGCAGATCGGCCGGGACCCGGGGCTGTGCACCTCGGCGATCATCACCGGCAGCCCTCTGGTCGTCCCCGACACCCTCGACGACCCGGTTGCCCGCGCCCACTCCCTGGTGACCGGTCCGGCTCGGGTGCGGTTCTACGCCGCCGCCCCGATCACCACCAGCGACGGTCACCGCCTTGGCACCGTGGACGTCCTGGACACCAAGCCGCGCCACATCACACCGGATCAGGCCACCGCCCTGACCGACCTGGCCGCGCTCGTGATGGACGAACTCGAACTGCGGCTGTCCGCCCTGCGCATGCTCCGTGTGGAACGGGAACTGGTGGAGGTCGAGCACGCGGCACGGGAGCGCGCCGAGCGGGACGGGTCGGAGATCGCCGCGTACGCCTCCACCCTGCAGCGCACCCTGCTGCCCCCGGCACTGCCGGAAGTGCCGGGCCTGGAGGCCGCCTGCCACTACACCACCGCTTCGGTCCACGACGTCGGCGGCGACTTCTACGACGTCTTCCCGCTCGGCGCCGGGCGGTGGGCGTTCTTCCTCGGTGACGTCAGCGGCCGGGGCGCACCGGCTGCCGCGCTCACCTCGCTGATCCGCTACACCCTGCGCACCACCGCCCTGTTGGAACCGGACCCGTGTGCCGTACTGCGGGCGCTGAACTCGGCTCTGCTGTCGGCATCGTCCGACGGCAGCGGCTTCTGCACCCTGGTCTTCGGCACCCTCGCCCCCGAGCCCGCGGGCGGCTTCGCCATCACCCTCGCCGGAGGCGGCCACCTCCCGGCCCACCACCTGCGGCCCGCCCGCCGCGACGGGCCCTCCCGAGCCGTCGCCCGGGCCGAACCGGTGAACCTGGCCGGAGGGATGCTCGTCGGCGCCCTGCCGCAGGCGGACTTCGTCTTCCGGGACGTTCAACTCCTGCCCGGCGAGGCGCTCTTCCTCTACAGCAACGGACTCACCGAGGCCCGTACTCCCCGAGGCGCCCGGTTCGGCGAGAGCGGCCTGGCCTCCCACCTCACCCACCACGCCGCCACCAACCGAGCCCTCGGCGCCACCGCGATCGTCAGCGACCTCACCGCGCTGCTGAACACCTTCCCCGCAGGACCCGCGGACGACGTCGCGCTCCTCGCCCTCAGCGCCACCTCCACGACGCCCGCCACCGCACCCTCCGGCGCCTCGGGCACCGCACACACCAGCGTGCCCCTCCCACCCCCCGACAGCACTTGACCGGGCCGAACGGGCCAGGAGCCGACAGGCCGTCCGCCGGGCGCGCACGCCGTCATCTCCGGTCCGCCGTATGGAGGCGCGGCAGTGCCTGGCGCAGCTCCTGTCGTATCGGTTCCGGGAGCGCCTCGTCCTTCGTCGTGGCGATCAGAGCCGCAGCCACGTCCCGGAGCTTGATGTTGCAGTGCTGCGACACGTCCACCAGCAGATCCCAGGCCCTCTCACTGGAACAAGGCGCCAGGGCCATCACCATGCCGCGCGCCTGGTCGATCACCGCACGGCTTGCCAGCGCCCGTCTCAACTGCGCGTTCCTGGCGCGCAGTTCGACGACCTCGGCCAGCAGAGCCGCATCCTCCGCCGAAACCACAGCCGTCAACAGCGGCTGCTCTTCACGGGGCGTGGTCACCTGGTGCATGGTGCGTACCTCACAACGCAGTCATCCTCCATAGGCGGTCAGCGGCACGCCAGTTGCCGTTCGCCGGCCGCACCGGACCGGTGGGGCAGGCCGTGTGTCGGTCACCTGCGGTGCTCGCTGTCCCGACGGACTTCGCGCCTCCAGCGCGCCCGATGCCGACGGCGGTCCCAGCGGTCCCGGCGCTTCCGATAGTCCCGGTACTCCCCGGGATCGGAACTGCCGCCACGGTCCCAGCCCCCGCCTTCACCACCGCGCCCGTATTGGGCGGCGCCGAACACCAGCACGGCCGAGGCCGCGGCCACCCACCAGATGGGGCTGAGGGAGCTCAAGCCGAACAGGACCACGATGAGAACGAGAAGCAAGACGAACACGGCGGGCCTCCCCGGAGCGGAACAGAGCATCACTGCCGGGGGCCGGGGCCTGTTCGAACAGCGTAGCCCTGCCCAGAGACTGCTGGTAGCGCCACATGTAACGGTCTCGCACCCGGAGCGGATGGCCACTTGCCGTCTGTTCAGGGAGCGCGGCGAGGGCTAGCGTGCGCGGTACGGCCCGAGCCCCCGGCAGCGTCGATCACCTCTCGCGCTCCTTCGGGGGCGCACCTTGCGCATCGGTGCCGGAACCTGCCTCGCCACCAACGGGCCGCTCCCGCACTCGCCGTCGCCATGCGATCCCGGCGAAGCCTCGATGCGCCTCAAGCGGGCAACGATCTGCCGCCCGCGGCGTCGCACGCATCCCACCGCAGGCGGTACGCATGTACGCGCTGATCGTTCCGGCTTCGACCCCCTTCGTCCTGCTCCCCGTCGTGATGGCCCTGTCGTGGTGGGAGGACCGCGTCCTGCCGTCGCCGTCGGCCGAGCCGGTCGAAGCACCCGCCGAGGCTCTGTTCACCCCAGTGGCCCCTGCCAAGCACCTGGAACTCCCCCGTGTCGACACCGCGTTGACAGGGGAGGTCGTCAGGCGTTGACTGGCGGCACGGCGCAGGGATATGCCACCGAGGATTGTTCGGCGGCAGCATTCCACCGACCCGCTTCGCCCGGACCCCGCGGAACTCAGGAAATCCCCGCGATCTGGAGGCCCGGCGAAATGATCTGGATTCTTCTCCTTCTGCTGATCCTGGTGGTGTTCGGGTTCGGCTTCACCATGCAGATCCTTTGGTGGGTCGCCGCCGTACTGCTGGTCGTCTGGATCGCCGGCTTCGCGATGCGGGGGCGCGGTGGTGGCAGGCGCCGGTAGTCCACCAGGCAGGACCTGCCGGGTCTCGGGAAACCTGAAGCAGGCCGGTGACAAGGCCAAGGACGCTTCCAGGCGCTGACCACAAACGCCCCCGGGTGGTGCCCACGTCGCGCGGACACCACCCGGCGGGCCTCAACACTCAATGATCCGACAGGAACTGACGCCAATGAAGCAGACCGACTCACGAACCGAGAGCCAGAGAAGGCAGCCATGTTCACCGTCGTAGTCATCGTCGTGATCGTCATCGTCCTGGCCACCCTCCTCTACACCGGACGTGGACGAGTCCGGGGTAGCGGCGGACGCGGGCTGAAGCGGCAGTTCGGGCCCGAGTACGGGCGTGCCATCGCCCGTCAAAGTGGTGATGTCCGGGCTGCGGAGCGGGAACTCGGCGAGCGCGTGAGGCGCCACGGCTCCCTCCGGGAACAGCCGCTGTCGCCCGAGGCCCGCGAGCAGTACGTGGCTCAGTGGGCCGCCGTCCAGGAGCAGTTCGTCGAGTCACCGCAGAAGGCCGTCACCGAGGCGGACGCGCTGCTGGCGCATCTGGCAAGGGACCGCGGCTTCCCCGACGGCGAGCACTTCGAGGAGCAGTTGGCCGCCCTCTCCGTCCACCACGCCTACTTCGTCCAGGGCTACCGCAGCATGCACACAGCAGCCCGCGGCCAGAGCGGCACCGAGGAGATGCGGGAGGCCATGGTCGAAGCCCGAGGCCTCTTCGAGGCACTGGTCATCGAAGAGCCGGCCGACCGGGACCGGCGCAGCCCGCCGTCCCCCGACGACCACGGCCACGCGCCGTGGCCACTGACCCGACGCCACGCGAAGGGAAGCAGCACCTGATGTCGCACAACGCCGAACACGCACAGCAGCCCCAGGCCGAAAGCCCGGACCCCGGGACGCATCGCGCCCCGCAGACGCCTCTCACCGAATCTGCTCACGCACCACGTGAGCCCGGCACGAGCACCGAAGGACCCCCTCGCCGGCCGGGCTCGGAGCTGCTCCCGCAGGGCGAACGGGACAAGCTCACCCTGCGCCTTCAACAGGCCCTCAGCACCTTTGTCGACAGCCCACGCCAGGCTGTGGGCGAGGCCGACGCCGTCTTCGACGAAATCGCCACCCACCTCACGAACACCCTGACGGAACAGCGGTGCGTTCTCCGCGAGAGTTGGCAGGACCCGGACACCGCAGCGGAGACCGAGGAACTACGGCTCGTGCTGAGGCAGTACCGGGGGATCGCCGAACGGCTGCTGCACATGTCGGCGCCTGCCGGTCAGTGACACTGTCACCCCGAAAGAAGCACAGCCGCCGCAGTAGTCGCGGCGCCCGGAGGTGTGGTCCAGGACCGTCTTCAGCAGGTTGCGCCCAGCGCCCGGGGACTGGCGTGCGTCGGGCCGCACGGGCACTGACACGGCGTGTGCTCAGACGGGATTCGGCCATGGTGCGTCGGACGGGCGCGGTGTTCGTACGCGTTGCTCGCGAGGTCCTTCCCCGTGCGCGGGGCGGGATCGTGCGTGCCGCTCGGCGTGGGTGGGGGAGGGACGTATGGGGTGGCGGAATCTGATTCCTCGTCCGCCGAGGGCCGTGTCGTTGTGGTTCTCTGGCGGGACGCCGGCTGCGGCCGTCCACCCGACGGCCGACGTACGTGACCGAGGCGAACCCGAGTACGTGATGCGGTGATGCGCCCGGCGAGCTAGCGTTTGGTGATGCGCCCGACGCGCCCGGCGGCTGCGTGTGCCCTGTGGTGAGAAAGGGGTTTCATCCCATGCCGGTTCTGCGCGCGCCGACCCCGTCGACGCTGTCGGCCGTCTCCGGTACGACGGCCGACTTGTTCGCCGTTCTCGTCGATCTTGCTGACAAGCTCGCCGAGTGGGGCGGCGGCCGTGTGCCGCCGGTGGCGGGCCGGATCACCAGTGCTCTCGTGAGCCCTCTGGTGAGTCCCCTCGCCCCGGACGACTACCTCGGCCTGATCGACCCGCTGCTGTCCGCCCGCCATCCCGCGGGCCGGGTGGTCGCCGTGCGGCCGGAGTGCGCCGAGGCGGCCACGCTGGAGATCCGTCCCGGGCGCGGCTGGGCGGCGCACCGGGCCGGGCAGTACCTGCCGGTGGGGGTGGAGATCGACGGCGTACGGCACTGGCGTACGTACTCGATCACCTCACCCCCCGAGGCGCCGGGCCGGACACTGACGATCACGGTCAAGGAGGAACCCGGCGGCCGGGTCTCCCCGCACCTGGTGCACCGGACCCGTCCCGGGGCGGTGCTCCGACTCGGCCCCGCGCAGGGCGAGTTCACGTTGCCGGAGGATCCGCTGCCGCCGCGGATGCTGATGGTGACGGCGGGCAGCGGCATCACCCCGGTGGCGGGCATGCTGCGCACCCTCGCGCGCCGCCGCTTCTCCGGGCCCGCCCCCGACGTCGTACTCCTGCACAGCGCACCCGGCCCGGACGAGTTCCTCTTCCGTGCCGAACTGGCCGGGCTGGCAGCTCGGTTGCCCTGGCTGAGCGTCCACGCGCGGTACACCCGTACCGCAGGCCGGCTGGTCCCGGAGCACATGGGCGTGCTCTGTCCGGACTGGTACGACCGGGAGACCTGGGCCTGCGGTCCGGACGGACTGCTCGACGCACTGGAGCGGCACTGGGCGGCGGCCGGGGCCGGTGAGCGGCTGCGCGTGGAGCGTTTCCGGCTGGCCCCCGTGCTGTCGCCGGGCGCCGGCACGACCGGCGGCCGGGTCCGGTTCGACCGCAGCGGCGTCGAGGCCGACTCGGCCGCGGCCGTCCCCCTCCTGGAGACCGGCGAGGCGGCGGGTGTGGCGATGCCGTACGGCTGCCGCCGGGGGATCTGCTTCGGCTGCCTCGTCCCGCTGGTCCACGGCCGTGTCCGCGATCTGCGGACCGGTGAACTGCACGGTGAACCAGGCGAGTTGATCCAGACCTGCGTCAATGGTGCGGCAGGTCCGCTCGCCCTCGCTCTCTAGGCCCCTCAAGGAACCTGCGATGTCCACAACTGCCGTACCTGTCACACCCTTTAAGTCGCTCGAAGATCACACGGAGCTGCTTGGCGAGGAGCTCGACCGGATCCGCGCCGAGGTCGTCGCGGCGCGCGGCGCCGAGGACGCCCGCTACATCCGTACGGTGATCGCCGCCCAGCGCGGTCTGGAGGCCGGCGGTCGCGCCGCCCTCGCCGTATCCCTCTTTCCGCCCGCCTGGCTCGCGGGCACCGCGATGCTGACCACCGCCAAGATCCTGGAGAACATGGAGCTGGGCCACAACATCCTGCACGGCCAGTGGGACTGGATGGGCGACCCGGCGATCCACTCCACCACCTGGGAGTGGGACTTCCTCACCCCCGCCGACGCCTGGAAACACACCCACAACCACCTGCACCACACCTACACCAACGTCGTAGGCCTCGACCGGGATCTCGGCTACACGATCCTGCGCATGAGCCCGGACCAGCGCTGGCATCCGGGCCACCTCCTCCAGCCGCTGTACACCGCTCTGCTCGCCCCCGTCTTCGAGTGGGGCATCGCCCTCTACGACCTGGAGGCGGACGCCGTGCCGTCCGGCCGCAAGAGCGTGCGAGCCTTCCTCAGCGACCTGGCCGGCCTGGCCCGCAAGGCCGTACGCCAGGCGGCCAAGGACTACGTCCTCTTCCCCCTGCTCGCCGGGCCGTCCGCACTGCCCTGCCTGCTGGGCAACGTCACCGCGAACGGGCTCCGCAACATCTGGGCGCACACCGTGATCTTCTGCGGCCACTTCCCGAGCGACGTCCAGACCTTCTCGTACGAGGAGGAGCAGCTGGAGGGCGAGACGCGCGGCCAGTGGTACCTGCGCCAGATCCAGGGCTCGGCGAACATCGAGGGCGGTTTCCTCCTCCACGTCCTCACCGGCAACCTGAGCCACCAGATCGAACACCACGTCTTCCCCGACCTGCCCAGCAACCGCTACGCCGAACTCGCGCCACGGGTGCGCGAGATCTGCGCCCGGCACGGGATCACGTACGTGAGCGCGCCGCTGTGGCGCCAGTATGCGTCCATGTGGGGCCGCGTCCTGCGTCACTCGCTGCCGGATGCGTCCCGGCGTCGCCGGACTTCGGCCCGGGCGGCGGCCGGCACGGGGGTGGCCGAGGCGCCGAAGGCGCCGTCGACGACACGCCCGGCCAGGTCCCGGAGCCGCAGCTGACGGGCGCGGGCGTGGCGGCGGAATGCCTCGAACGCCTTGTCCGTCGCCTTGTCCGTCGAGGTCTGCCGGCGCTCCGCGAGGATGCCTTACGACCTGTTCGACCGGACAGCTTGTACAGCGCAGGAGACCGTCCGGGCAGCGAGGCAGGCGGGACGCCGGGCTCCCGGCCCCTCGTGGCGCGCTTCCGGCGCGGTCGGGTGTACGTGCGGCGGAGGCGGAGCGGCAACCGATCCGGCGACTTCTGCTCCGGACTTGAAACGGCCGGGTTCCCCCCAGGGCGATGCGCCGGGTGACCGGACCAAGGTTCCGATCGCCACCGTCATCGGTGCTGAGCGACAAGCCTCCGGGGTCTGGGACGCCTACCCGACCACAGCCCTCAACCACGCCCGGATCGGGGCCCGTACACGATCGAGACCTGAGGCCCGATCTGATGGTCCGATCGGGGTGCGGCTCCGGGCCGCCGGTGCGCCCGGTCGGTCCGCTCCTCGCGCGTCACCTCGGCCCGCACGCCCACGCTGCCCTGAAAACCCTCGGCGACGGACAAGACAGAACGGTCGAGGAAATGCCGGGCCGGTGTTTGGGATGCACGGGGCGGGACACCCAGCAGAGGCGTCCGGCGGCCTGGCCCGGGCGAAGGCACCGGAGAGTTGAGCTCACAGCGCGAGGAGCGGACCGCGTGCGCCGTCATCTCCGGTCCGCCGTCATGTACGACCAGACACGTGCTCACCAGCCCCCGGACAGACTCTCTGGCTCCACCGGACGCCGCACTCCGGGCCCGGAGCCGCTGCTCCCGTCGGACGAACGGGCCGAGCACCCCGCGCCTCCAGCACGCCCTCAACACCTTCGCCGACAGTCCGCGTCAGGCGTTGGAAGAGGCCGAGGACTCCTTCGACGAAGCCGTCGTCCGTCTCACGAACACCCTCGCGGAACGGCGGCGCGTCCTCCACGAGGGCTGGCAGGACCCGGACCCCGATACGCAGTCGGACGGACTCCGGCTCGCGCTGAGGGGGTACCGGGAGATCACGCAACGGCTGCTGCGCATGTGAGCGGGTCATGGATCCACCGCACTGGCGTATCCATCAAGAGTGCGAGCCGCACCAGCCGCAGTAGCATGGATCGTGGGTTGGCTCACTCTCACGTGCAGCCGCCCGGAAGGGCGACTCCGGCGTGTTTGCGCCGGAGTCGTTGTCACAGCCGTACTGCCGGTTCCGGCCAGGCCGCGGCCTTCCAAGGGACGCGGCTCGCGTCGACCGGTGTCCCGCTCAGGAGGGACAGCGCATGATCCAGGCAGCCGACATCCGAGAGTGGCGCACCCATGACGTCGTCGACCCGAAGGGGCACAGGATCGGCGTGCTCGAAGCGGTCTACGTGGATACCGCCACCGACGAACCGGCCGTGGTCACCGTACGGACCGGGCTGCCGACTCGCCGGCGCCTGGTCTTCGTGCCCCTCGACGACGCACTCCTGGGGCCGGGCTACGTAAAGATCGCCTACACCAGGAGCCTGGTCAGGAAGGCTCCTTCGATCGGCACGGACGACATCCTGCCCGCCGAGCAGGAGGAAGCGATCTTCCAGCACTACGGGATGACGTACCAGCCGGGCACGAACGGCGAACGAAAGCTTGCACGCCGCTGAGCGACGGCACGGTCCAAGGGAGGTGTCCGAGTCGTGGCGTACTTCCTCTTGCTCGTCCTTGTTGCCGTCGTCCTGGGAATCATCGGCGCGACAGCCGAAGGTCTGGGCTATCTGCTGATCATCGGCATCGTGGTTCTCGTGGCCGAT
The DNA here is from genome assembly GCF_042894545.1 of Streptomyces sp. NPDC001530. Lineage (NCBI taxonomy): Bacteria > Bacillati > Actinomycetota > Actinomycetes > Kitasatosporales > Streptomycetaceae > Streptomyces > Streptomyces sp. NPDC001530. Next base: position 22,493 of record NZ_JBIAVS010000022.1, on the reverse strand, counting down.
GTGACCGTAGTCGCCGTGCGGCTGTCCCGGCGCGCCCGGCGGCGTCCTCTCCGCTGACGGCGACGGGTGGCAGCGGACGACCACGACCTTGCCGCGTGCCGTTCAACTCGTACGGCTGCAAACCTCTGTCGGGCCCTGGCCGGGAGTACTCTGCAAATACCGAGAACACTTCGTACATGGGCTTTCCCGCTCGTGTCGCTCTCGGCGAGTCACAACGCCGGGCCGGTGCAGACCGGCCCGGGGCAGGGTCCGCGTCATGACCGCAACCATGTTCCACAAGCCTGCGGTCGAAGACCGGGTCCCTTCTTCTGCTTCGCCGCTCCTTCGGCTCCGGTTGGCGCCGACCGGCAGTGCCCCTGCCTTGATCGACGGCGCATGGTGGCCGCGCTCCCGCGATCTGACGGCTGAACTTCCGGCGCTCGTCGCGGTTCTGGACCCGCTGTGGGGGCGGATCACGCACGTCACCGTGAACCCCCCGTGCTGGCCGGTCATCCCCCGTACGGTCCCTGTCCACGGGCATGTGGTGAAGGTCGGCTGGTTCAGGGCCGAGCAGGACCCGCACAAACTGCTTCTGTTCTCCTACACCGTCGGCCGCTGGGACCTCCTGGTGATCCCGCCCGGGACCAGTGCCGTCACAGCCGCTCGGCTGATGACCACAGCCACGGATCCCTCGTGGAGTCTCACCGCGAGCGGCCTGATCCAGGAGGCGGAGTTCTTCCGGACCGCGGCCGAGGCCGACTGGGACTTTGCCCGGGAGCGAGTCTGGGACTCCGAAGGCGGGCAGGACGCCCGTCGTACGGCCTCTCGCAGCCCCGCATCGGTCGGCCTCGACCGCGTGCCGATTCCGGCGGAAGGAATGTGACAGGCATGGAGACCTTCGCGACCGTCATCATGCTCCTGGCGATGATCGCTCTGGGCGCACTCGCGATTCAGCTGTTCACCACGAGCCACAGCGATCGCATCGCGACTCTGCCCTCCGGCCGGTCCAGGTCGCCGGGCAGGGGTTCGGGGCGGACGGCAGCACGCACGGTGAGGAGCGGACTGCGACGGTTCCGGCCGTGGCGTCGCACCGGGAAATGAGTGACGGCACGTCCAGCCGTCCAGGGCACCGCCCGCCGGACACAAGTGAGGCGACGGCTCTGGTCGGCGCCGGGCATCGTTGGTCCGCCCGGAATGGCGGAACGTACTCTGACTCACCGTTTGAGTCCCGCTCGGATTTCGCACCCCCAGGCGAGGGTCCACCCGATGGGGACGCGTGTGCCGTGGGGGCACGCGACGGGCGAGGCGCGGTTGAGGTGACGTACCACGGTTCGGGTGCGAGTCCTTTGGTCTACGGGACGAGTGGCGGAAGCGCTGTTCATGAGTTCTGGTCGACGTCGTTCCGCCGGAGCCCGCGAGTGTTCGGCGCGGCCGGTTGCCCAACGGCCTGACCTGGATGGTTTGCCGAAGACTCGTTCGGTCCGGGGGCCGGACGTCCGTGGATGCTGTGTGGACCGATCGAGGCAGGCGTGGCCGAAAAGGGCGCTCGCTCTCATCGGGCCGGGAAAACTGACCTAGTGTCAAGGATGTCTGTGCCGATGCCTGTTGTCCCGTCGGAGTGGCCGCGCAGGAGGGCCGAGGGGGACACGGTGCTTTGGATCGATTCGTATGTGGGGAACGACGGTACTCAAGTCCGGGGAGCCGGTCGTTGTGCTCCGGGAGCGTGGCACGAGCCGGCGATTCCGCCGTTGGCGGGACTGGTGATCCGAGGCTTCGGGGGTGGCCAGGTCACTGTGGACACGGGTGGCGGGCGCACGACTCCGGTGCCGGGCGTCTCGGGACCTGTCGCCGTCCGGGGGCAGCTGTGAGCCGCCGGCCGCCGGTGCGGCGGACTCGTAAGTGTCCGAAGGTAGTGCGCCTCCAGCTTGGTGTTGTCCTCTCCGGCGACGATCAGGTCGTGGAACTCGTGGACCAGTTGGGCGACCGCTCGGCGTCGCCCTTGCGTACCGCCTCGTCGGCCTCGCGCATGTTGTCGGCCAGGCGCTCCACCTCGGGAACGTTGCCCCGGAAGGCCAGCAGCCGGGCCGCGGCGCCCTCCAGCAGCTCCTCGTCGCCGCCGGGGCGGGTGCGGTGCTGTACCTGCTGACGTACCGCCTGAAGCCGCTGTGGGTGCGGGGGCCGTCCGGCGGTTCGCCCGATCTGGCTGCCAACGAGCCGTCCGCCGCCATCTCCTGACGGTGATTCAGGGCCGGGTTCCGCCTCTTCGGGGGCGGTGCCCGGCCCTTCGGCTTGCGGGGGCCTCCCTTCGGCTTACGGGGACCTTCCATCGCTGAAATGCTCCCGTAACTCCAGGGGTGTCTACTCATATGCAACGATGATTCATCACAGTAGACGCTCCATCGTGACCAGGGAGGCCCCATGACGACCGACCCAGCAGCGGACGCCCCCGATCTCGCCGAGCTGGTCCGCGCCGACGGCATCGAGTTCGTGCTGGCCGTCTTCGTCGACCTGACCGGCAAGCCGTGCGCCAAGCTCGTCCCGGCCCAAGCCGTCGAGGAACTCCGCGACGAGGGCGTCGGGTTCGCCGGGTACGCGGCCGGCGCTCTCGGCCAGCAGCCCAGCGACCCCGACGTCATCGCCCGGCCGGACGCCGCCTCGTACACACCCGTCCCCTTCATCAAGCCCGGCCTCGCCCTCGTCCACTGCGACCCGTACGTGGAGGGCGAACCCTGGCCCTACGCCCCGCGCGTCATCCTGCGCAGGCTGCTGGAGCGGGCCGCGGCCCAGGGGCTGTCCCTGGCCGTGGGCGCCGAGGTCGAGTACTTCCTGGTCAACCGGGACGAGCACGGAGTGCTCAGCGTCGCCGACGCCAAGGACACCGCGCCGCAGCCTTGTTACGACGCGCGCGGCCTGACCCGGATGTACGACCACCTCACCGCGGTCTCCAGCGCCATGAACTCCCTCGGCTGGGGCAACTACGCCAACGACCACGAGGACGGCAACGGCCAGTTCGAGCAGAACTTCAAGCACGCCGACGCCCTCACCACCGCCGACCGGGTCATCACCATGCGGTACCTGGTGTCGGTGCTGGCCGAACAGCGCGGCATGACGGCCACGTTCATGCCGAAGCCGTTCACCGACCGCACCGGCACCGGCATGCACCTGCACATGTCGCTGTGGCGGGGCGACGAGCCGGCCTTTCCCGACGCGACCGACGGGCGCGGGCTCGGTCTCTCCCCGCTCGCCTACTCCTTCGTCGCCGGGATCGTCGAGCACGCGCGGGCGCTCCAGGCCGTCATCGCGCCGACGGTCAACTCGTACAAGCGCACCGGCGCGGTTTCCACCCGCTCGGGTGCCACCTGGTCGCCGCGCATGGCGGGCTACGGCGGCAACGACCGCACCCACTTCGTCCGCGTCCCCGACGGCAACCGCATCGAGCTGCGCGGCGGAGACGGTGCCGCCAACCCCTACCTCGCCGCGGCCGCCGCCCTCGCCGCGGGCCTCGACGGCATCGAACGCGGCCTCGACCCGGGCGAGCCCGGCGCGGCCGGCAAGGGCCCGGAACTCCCGCCCACCCTGCTGCATGCCGTCGAGGCCCTCCAGGCGGACGACGTGATCAGCGGCGCGCTGGACGCGGCCGGGACCGGGGTGAGCCGGTACTTCGCCGACCTCAAGCGCGAGGAGTTCTTCGACTGGCACGCCACGGTCGGCCCCTGGGAGCTCGACCGCTATCTGACCGCCTTCTGAAGGGACTTGAGATGTGCGGAATCGTGGGGCTCCATCTACGGGAGTCCTCTCTTGAACCGCGGCTCGGCGAGTTGCTGACCGCGATGCTGGGGCAGGTCGTCGAACGCGGGCCGGACTCGGCGGGGGTCGCGGTCTACGGCGACCCGCGGCTGTCCCCGCCGGGACGCGCCGTCGTCTCGCTGCTAGGGGTCACGCCGACCGAGGCGGAGGCGGCGCTGCCCGGTGCCGTGGCCGTCGCGGCCGACGCCACCACGGTGGTGCACGGGGACACCGACCTGCTCACAGCCATCCCGGCCGCGTTGCCCCACGCCACCGTCATCGGCTCCGGCCCCGACATGGCCGTACTCAAGGGCACGGGAAACCCTGTGGAGTTGGCGGACGCCTTCGGACTCTCCACCGTCACCGGATGGCAGGGTGTCGGCCACACCCGCATGGCCACCGAGTCCGCCGTCACACCCGAGGGGGCCCATCCCTTCTCTGTCGGCCCCGGACAGTGCCTGGTGCACAACGGCTCCTTCGCCAACCACGCCACCATCCGCCGTGAACTGCGCGCCCAGGGCGTCGAGTTCGACAGCGAGAACGACTCCGAGGTCGGCGCCCGCTTCATCGCCCACCAACTGGAGCAGGGCGCCGACCTGGAGAAGGCGCTGCGGCTGCTGTGCGAGCGGTTCGACGGCTTCTACACGCTGCTGGTGTCCACCAGCGACTCCTTCGCGGTCGTCCGCGACGCCATCGCCTGCAAGCCGGCGCTCGTCGCCGAAACCGACGCGTGGGTCGCGATGGCCTCCGAGTACCGGGCGCTGGACGTCCTGCCGGGCATCGAGAACGCCCGCATCTTCGAACCCGAGCCGGAAGAGGTGTACGTATGGCGACGCTGATCGACCTGGCCGAGACCCCCGTACGGGAACTCAACCAGGCCCTGCACGCCCCCGACGCGACGTCCTGGCGGGTCCTCAATCCGCGCGGCGCGCACGCCGTGGCCTGCGGGATCCGGGAGGATCTCGCCGTGGACATCGAAGGTCACGTCGGCTACTACTGCGCCGGCATGAACCAGCGCGCCACGGTCACCGTCCACGGCAACGCGGGCACCGGAGTCGCCGAGAACATGATGTCCGGCACCGTCCGGGTGCGAGGCAACGCCTCCCAGTGCGCCGGCGCCACCGCCCATGGCGGTCTTCTGGTGATCGACGGCGACGCCTCCGCCCGCTGCGGCATCTCCATGAAGGGCGTGGACATCGTCGTCGGCGGAGACGTCGGCCACATGAGCGCCTTCATGGGCCAGGCCGGGCGCCTGGTCGTTTGCGGCGACGCGGGCGACGCGTTGGGTGACTCCCTCTATGAGGCCCGGATATACGTCCGGGGCACGGTCAAGTCCCTGGGTGCCGACTGCGTCGAGAAGGAGATGCGCGCCGAACACCTCGCCGAGCTCGCCGAGTTGCTCAAGGCAGCCGAGCGAGACGAGGACCCCACCGAGTTCCGCCGTTACGGATCGGCCCGGGAGCTGTACCACTTCAAGGTCGACAACTCGGCCGCGTACTGAGGGAGTTCGAAGAACATGGAACCCGCATCCCACGGCCTGCGCGAGTCGGCGACCTTCGACCGCGCCACCATCCACGCCATCCAGCGCGCCGCCGAGACCGGCATCTACGACATCCGCGGCTGGGGCGCCAAGCGGAAACTCCCGCACTTCGACGACCTGCTGTTGCTCGGCGCCTCCATGTCCCGCTATCCGCTGGAGGGCTACCGCGAACGCTGCGACACGGACGTTGTGCTCGGCACTCGGCACGCCAAGCACCCCCTGCGGCTCGCCACCCCCGTCACCATCGCCGGTATGAGTTTCGGTGCCCTGTCCGCCCAGGCCAAGGAGGCCCTCGGCCGCGGTGCCAGCGAGGCGGGCACCTCGACGACCACCGGCGACGGCGGCATGACCCCCGAGGAACGCGGCCACTCCAAGCACCTCGTCTACCAGTACCTCCCGTCCCGCTACGGCATGAACCCCGACGACCTGCGCGCCGCCGACGCCATCGAGGTCGTCCTCGGCCAGGGTGCCAAGCCCGGCGGCGGAGGCATGCTGCTCGGCCAGAAGATCACCGAACGGGTCGCCGGGATGCGCAACCTGCCCGTCGGCATCGACCAGCGCAGCGCCTGCCGCCACCCCGACTGGACCGGCCCCGACGACCTCGCCATCAAGATCCTCGAGCTGCGCGAGATCACCGACTGGGAGAAGCCGATCTATGTGAAGGTCGGCGCGACACGGACGTACTACGACGTGAAGCTCGCCGTCCACGCCGGCGCCGACGTCGTGGTCGTCGACGGCATGCAGGGCGGCACGGCCGCCACCCAGGACGTCTTCATCGAGCACGTCGGCATCCCCACCCTGGCCGCCCTGCCCCAAGCCGTCCAAGCGCTGCAGGAGCTGGGAGTCCACCGAGACGTCCAGCTGATCGTCTCCGGCGGCATCCGCAGCGGCGCCGATATGGCAAAGGCCCTCGCCCTGGGTGCGGACGCGGTCGCGATCGGCACGGCCGCGCTGATCGCGCTCGGCGACAACCACCCGAAGTACGACGCCGAGTACCGCCAACTCGGCTCCGCGGCTGGCTACTTCGACGACTACCAGGACGGCCGCGACCCGGTCGGCATCTCCACCCAGGACGAGGACCTCGCCGCCCGCCTCGACCCCGCCGAGGCCGGCCGCCGGCTCGCCAACTTCCTCCGCGTGATGACTATGGAGGCCCAGACCCTCGCCCGCGCCTGCGGCAAGGCCCACCTCCTGCACCTGGAGCCCGAGGACCTGGTTGCCCTTACCATCGAGTCCGCTGCCATGGCCCGCGTCCCGCTCGCGGGCACGAACTGGATCCCCGGGGAGGGACTGTGATCGCCGTCGTCGGCGCCGGACTGATGGGCGCGGCCACCGCCTGGCAACTGGCCCGGCGCGGCCACGAGGTCACGCTGATCGAGGCGTACGACATCGGCCACAAGCACGGCAGTTCGCACGGCAGCTCGCGGATCTTCCGGCGGGCGTACGCCGACCCCTTCTACGTCCGGCTGACCGGACAGGCGTACGAACAGTGGCGGGAACTGGAAGACGACAGCTCGACTCCCTTGCTGCGCACGACCGGTGGCCTCGACATGGGCGAGGAACGCGACGCGAAGGCGATCGCCGACCTCCTCGGTGCGGCCGGAGTGCCCCATGAACTCCTCGGCCCTAAAGCCGCCTTGGAGCGCTGGCCGTACATCCGCATCACTGGCCCAGTGCTCTATCACCCGGACGCGGGCGTGGTCGACGCCGATGAGACGGTCGCGGCCTGCGTACGACGGGCGATCGAACACGGGGCGCAAGCGATCATCGGCACCCGCGTCACCGGCATCGACGCCCGGGCGAGCGAGAAGGTGCTCCTGCACACCGACGACGGCCGCGAGGTCGTCGCCGACACGGTCGTGATCGCGGCCGGCGCCTGGCTGCCCGAGCTCGAACTGCCCGTCGCCCTGCCGCCGTTGCAGGTGACCCAGCAGCAGGTCTTCCACTTCCGGCAGCGGGACCCGTCCGTCAAGTGGCCGACCCTGATCTGGGACGGGGCGCTGCACCTCTACGGCCTGCCGTCGGGAAGCGACGGCGGCCCGCTCCCCGCGGTCAAGGTCGCCGAGCACGACCGCGGCACCCCCACCACCGCCCGCACCCGCAACGGGGTCGTCGACCCGTCGTCGCGGACGCGGGTGAGCGGCTTCGTCCGTGACCGGCTCCCGGGCCTCGAGCCCGACCCCGTGGCCGAAGCGACCTGCCTCTACACCACCACCCCCGACGAGGACTTCGTCCTCGACCGCCACGGTCCCTTCGTCATCGTCTCCCCGTGCTCCGGTCACGGCGCCAAGTTCGCCCCGCTCGTCGGCGCGATGGCCGCCGACCTCGCCACGGGCCGCGCCGAGCCCCACCCTCGGTTCCGGCTGGGCCGTGCGGGCTAGGATCGGCCGGTGACCGAGCACCACGAAGACGGCGACGACTCCGACGACAAGGCGCTGGAGCGCATCATCGCGGTCCGGGCCCGCGAGTACCGGCAGGCGGCCGGGCTCTCGGTCGGCGAGATGGCGCAGCGGGTCGGCATCTCCAAGGCCATGCTGTCGAAGATCGAGAACGCCCAGACCGCGTGCAGCCTCACCACGCTCTCCCGGCTCGCGCGCGGTCTCGACGTCCCGGTCACCGCCCTGTTCCGCGGCATGGACGACGAACGCGAGGCGGTCTTCGTCCCCGCGGGGCACGGCGCCCGGATCGTGCGGCGCGGCACCCGCGTCGGTCACGAGTACGCCCAGCTCGGCTCACTGCGGGGCACCCACAAACGGATGGACGCCCTGCTGGTCACGCTGACCGAACAGAGCGAGGTCTTCCCGCTCTTCCAGCACGCCGGCACCGAGATCATCTACATGCTCGAGGGCGTCATGGTCTACGGCCACGGCAAGTCCAGCTACACCCTGCGCCCCGGCGACGCCCTCCAGTTCGACGGCGAGGCCCCGCACGGCCCCGAGCGGCTGGTCGAGTTGCCGATCCGCTTCCTGACGGTGACGGCCTTCGGGGACAGCCCGCAGCACTGAAACCCGGCTTTAACCGGCCATGCAGCTGTCCTGTAACGCACCCTCGGTCTACTGCGGTGAAACATCGTTTCCTTCTGCTGGACTTCTCTGTGGAGTGTGCGCATGGACACCGGAAGTACCGCTTGGATGCTCGCGAGCACAGCACTCGTCTGTCTGATGGTGCCGGGCCTCGCACTCTTCTACGGCGGCATGGTCGCCGCCAAGAGCGTCCTGAACATGATCATGATGACCTTCGGGGCCGTCGCCCTGGTCGGCTGCATCTGGGTCCTCTACGGCTTCTCGGCCTCCTTCGGCGACTCGATCGGAGGCGCCGGAATCCTCGGTGACGTCTCCGAGTACTTCGGCCTGAGCGGCGTCATGAAGGACGACCCGAAGGCCGTCATCCCGCTCTCGGTCTTCGCCGCCTTCCAGGCCCTGTTCGCGGCCCTCACCGCCGCCCTGATCTGCGGTGCGATCTCGGACCGCATCAAGTTCGGCGCCTGGATGGCCTTCACCGGCATCTGGGTGACGCTGGTCTATCTGCCGGTCGCCCACTGGGTGTTCGCCTTCGACGGCAAGGGCGTGGTAGGCGGCTGGATCGTGAACAAGCTCGGCGCCATCGACTTCGCCGGCGGTACGGCCGTCCACATCAACTCCGGCGCGGCGGCCCTGGCCGTGATCCTCGTCCTCGGCAAGCGCATCGGCTGGCAGAAGGAGGGCGGCCAGGAACGCCCGCACAACCTCCCCCTGGTGATGCTCGGCGCGGGCCTGCTGTGGTTCGGCTGGTTCGGCTTCAACGGCGGCTCCGCGCTGACGTCGAGCAACGCCGCCTCCGTCGTCGTACTGAACACCTTCACCGCCACCTGCTCCGCGATGCTCGGCTGGCTCCTCGTCGAGAAGCTCCGCGACGGCCACTCCACCAGCCTCGGCGCCGCGTCCGGCGCGATCGCCGGACTGGTCGCCATCACCCCGTCCTGCGGCGCGGTCTCCCCGGTGGGCGCCCTCGTCCTCGGCGCGATCGGCGGCGCGGTCTGCGCCCTCGCCGTCGGTCTGAAGTACAAGTTCGGCTACGACGACTCCCTCGACGTCGTCGGCATCCACCTCGTCGGAGGCGTCACCGGCACTCTGCTGGTCGGCATCCTCGGCACGGCCGACGCCCCGAACGGCGTAGCCGGCCTCCTCTACGGCGGCGGCCTCTCTCTCCTCGGCAAGCAGGCGGTCGGCGCCTTCGCCGTACTGGCGTACTCCTTCTGCGTGACCTGGCTGATCGCCAAGGTGCTCGACAAGACGATGGGCCTGCGGGTCCGCCCCGAGGTGGAGCAGGAGGGCGTCGACGTCCACCTGCACGCGGAGAGCGCCTACGACCTCACCCACTCGCCGACCACCGCCCCGACCCCCGAGCCTGCCGCTGCGGGATAGGGAGGCCCACCCTCCGCCGCCCAGCCATTGCGGCCCCGTCTGGGACGTCCGCGTCCGGGAGCAATGCCGGGTTGCGACGAGGCTGGCGATGGTGGCGGACAGCGGCACGGCGGGCGCCGAACGGCAGCGGCTCGAGGAGGCCGACCTGCACGAGCCGGTACGCGACCGCGAAGGCGATCTCGTCGCCTTCCTGGGCCCGCGTGATGGCCGCGCCCGCGATGCGGCCCTGGCCGCTGCGGGTTTGACGGCTGGCCGGCGTCACCCCCGTGTCCCATTCTCGTGCAGTCGGGTGCGGAGTTACCCTCAGGTACCACGGGCGGCCAGACAGATCGACGACGGGTGAACAAGCACGCGAAGCTCCTGGCAGACACGGGTGATCTCGGTCAAGAGGCCGTTGCTGCCAGGAGCTTTGCCTTTCCGCACTGCCTCCATCCGCCAACACCCCAACCACACCTTGGACGGGGCTCACCGACTGGAGTTCGGGCTGCGGATCAGAGGGAGGCGCTGACGCCGACCTGGTTGTACTGGCCGGCGGCGCCCAGGGCCTCGTTCTTGGCGGCGTCGATCTGGGCCAGGACATCCGCGTCACTGATCGCCGTGGGGCCGACGACGAGGCTGGCGTGCGGGTTCAGGCCGCCGGAGACGTTGTCGAGCTCGGCGTCGGAGATCTCAACGGTCTCAACCTGGGGAGCGGAGTTCATGATGAAACTTCCCTTCGTATGGTGATCCACAAGGGGGGCGGCCCCGCTGGGGACAGATAGCGGGCCTCGGCCGCAGGCGTGCGACAGCCGTTTACGGAGACTTTCGCGCGGGGCCCCGCGGCGCAGAGATCAAAGCACGGAGCACGCCAGGCATCCAATCAACCGGCATACACACCCAGGAAGTTGAACGAGCAGGCTGCACATCCGTGCAGGCGCGCACACAGTCTGAGGACAGCTTCTCTACATGCCGCGCGGCACTGGGACGCGAATGACATTGCCACCAAGATTCCGAACAGGACACTCCACACCAACAGAGCGGCATCCGGCATCCCTTGTGCAGATGCATCGCGCACCGAGACGCGGTTGCGCATTCGATGTGCAGATTCACTGAAGCCGGAGTACCGGCAGACGCGTACCAGGACGTCCATGACGACCTCAGGCGCGGATGGTGTCCCGGCTTGTGGTGTAGTCAGCGGTCGAGCTGATTCGGTTCCGGCTGTGGGGGAAGCTGGTGGTCGCCCTTGGTCGGTTTGGCGGTGAGGAGTTCGGCCATGGAGGCTTCGGAGAGGTAGCTGCGGTCGAAGACTTGATTCCCTTCTGACACCTCGATGTCTGGCACCTGCCTGGAGCCTGGGCGGAAGCCCTGTCGCCAGAACGCTGCGGATGGTCGTGGTGGCCACGTGGGGCACCGGACGGACGTTCCAGTGTGACAGGGCCGCGACGCCTCACCAGCCGGAACTGTGGCCAGCCACACCGCCCGCACTCTCACCGACCACATCGGCACCGAGCAACAGCACCGCGACGCCCTCACCCGCTGGGACCCCGAGAAGTACAAGCGCGTCGATGCCCTTACCTACGCGGGCCTCGGCGACAGCCTCGCCGCCCAGGCCCGCGCCGAAGAGGCCGTCGCCGCCTGGGCCCAGGCCCTGACTCTCATGGCGGGCATGACCTCCGACCGCACCCGCAAGGTCATCACCTCGCTCCGATCAGCCCTCGCACACTGGTCGCAGCCGACATCGTCCGCATCATCCACGGAGCCTGGGGCGTCGAGCCCCAACGGCTTCCTCACCGTCGTCTTCGCCACCCACGAATGGACGGGGGAACCCGAGAACCGCGAGCCGCGCAAGCACGCGCAGGTCTGCTGGGTCGACGCCGACGCCATCCCCGAGGAGTTCGTGGACACCACCGCCGATGCCCTTCACCGCTACCTCTCGAACGGTCCTCAGGTGTCGTTGGACGATTGGAGGTAGACGGCACCACACGGGCGACTCAGTGTCACCAACTCGGTGCAGTCAGTCGTCCTGCCATTGATGCAGAGATTGGCAGCGGTGGTGTGCTGGCCTGGGGCTTCTCGGCGAGATGTGCGCTGGACAGCGAAAACATCCGTAGTCCTCACCGGTCTGTGCGTTTCCCGTGCTCGTGTGCCCCCCCCGGCGGGGCTGTGGGTGCGGGATCACGGGGCGACTGGCGGGTCTCTTAGCAGTTCGTCCGCGTGTTCGCCGGTGACCAGGTAGACCATGCGGCGGGCGACGGACACCGCGTGGTCGGCGAAGCGCTCGTAGTAGCGGCCGACCAGGGTGACGTCGACTGCCGTCTCGACGCCGTGCTTCCAGCGGTCGTCGAGGAGGTGCTGGAAGACGGCGCGGTGCAGCTCGTCCATGCGGTCGTCGTCCTGCTCCAATTGGAGAGCCGCGTCGACATCTTTGGTGATCAGTACTTCCGCTGCCTGGGCCATGAGGCGCTGTGCGAGCTGGCCCATTTCCAGGATCGTGCGGTGGAGGTCGGCGGGTATGGAGGCTTCGGGGAAGCGCATGCGGGCCAGTTTGGCCAGGTGCTGGGCCAGGTCGCCCGAACGTTCCAGATCCGCGCTCATCCGTAGCGAGGTGACCACGACCCGCAGGTCCGTGGCGACCGGCTGCTGGCGCGCCAGGAGCGCGATGGCCTTGTCCTCCAGGTCGCGCTGGAGGCCGTCGATCCGTTCATCGCCCGAGATCACGCTTTCGGCGAGCTGGAGGTCGGCATCGAGGAGGGCGGTGGTCGCCCGGCCGATGGCCGAGCCGGTCAGCATCGCCATCTCGACCAGACCGTCGTTGATCGAGTCAAGCTCCTCGTGATACGCGTCCCGCATTGTGCGCCTCCCGCCCCCTTCTGTGGGCGTCCGCTTCCGCCGTCCCAGCCTTGCACATCTGAGTACGGCCGCGTCATTGCCTGTGGCGGGGGACTCTCGGACTGGTAGTCAAGGTTGAACGGCTGCCGGAGTGGACCGATCCCGCTGCTCACATGCTGCTGCGACTGGAGGGCACGGGCGACGCGCGGCATCTGACTGCCGAACTCCTGCAGGACGACGGTGTACTGGAGATTGAGACGACCGGTGCTGCCGACGACGAGTGAGATTGAGCGGACGGTGGTCGGCCGTCGTGTGACCTAAAGGGCCCGAGCGACGAGGAGCGCGACGTCGTCGTGGTCGTCGGGGTGGCGCAGGCCGTACAGCAGGAGGTCGCAGGTCTGCTCAAGGGGGCGGTGGGGCTCGTCGAGGAAGCTGAGGAGGACGTTCAGACGGTCGTCGATCGGGTGGTGTCGGGTCTCCACGAGGCCGTCGGTGTAGAGGACCAGCAGGTCGCCGGGGCTGAGGTCGACGGTGGTGGTCTCGAAGGGGATGCCGCCAACGCCGAGCGGGGCTCCGGTGGGCAGGTCGAGCAGTGTGGGGGCGTGGCCTGGTCGGGCCAGCGCGGGCGGCATGTGTCCTGCGTTGGCGATGCGGCACTGCCCGCGATGGGGGTCGTACACGGCGTAGATGCAGGTGACGATGTAGTGCTCCAGGTCGCAGGTGATTTTGTCCAGGTGCTGGAGCACAGCGTCGGGGGCGAGGTCGAGGTCCGCGTAGGCGCAGGTGGCGGTGCGCAGTCGGCCCATGGTGGCGGCGGCGTCGATTCCGTTGCCCATGACGTCGCCGACGACCAGTGCGGTCTTGTCGTCGGTCAGGGGGATGACGTCGTACCAGTCACCGCCGACTTCGCTGGTGGCCTGGGCGGGCTGGTAGCGGGAGGCGAGTTCCAGGCCGGTGTGGTGCGGCGGGTGGTCGGGCAGCAGGCTGCGCTGGAGGGTGAGGGCGGTGTTGCGCACGCTCTGGAACCATCGGGCGTTGTCGATGGCCACGGCGGCGCGGCTGGCGAGCTCACTGGCCAGGACGACGTCGTCCTGGTCGAACGGGAGGGGATTGCGGGTGCGCTTGAGGTCGAGGGCGCCGAGCACCTCGCCGTGGGCGATCAGCGGCACGGCGAGGTAGGAGTGGACGCCGGCGCGGGCCAGGAGCGTGGTGGCCTCCTTGTCGCGGGCGATGCGCGGTAGATCCTGCTCGCCCACGTGGCGCACGAGGACCGGTCGGCCGGTGTGGACACACAGGGTGACCAGGCGGTCGCCGTCGTAGGCGGCGAGGTCACCGGGAGGGTCGGCGGCGCGGAGGGCCGGAGTGGGATGGGCCGCTTTGAGGGCCAGCGCGCGGAAGAGCTCCGGGCCGTTGTCCGGTTTGCGTGTGCGGCGGCAGGCCAGGGCGGAGTCGAGGACGTCCACGGCGACCACGTCCGCGAGCTCGGGGGTCGCGATCTCGGCCAGTTCGCGGGCGGTCTGCTCCACCTCCAGAGTGGTGCCGACGCGGGTGGAGGCGTCGGCAATGAGGGCAAGGCGACGTCGCGCCCGGTCGGCCTCGATGGCCGCACGGTGCCGCTCGGTGACGTCGACGACCGAGGCGGCGGCACCCAGGACGCGCCCGCCGGGATCCTCCAGCCGGTAGAAGGAGAGGGACCAGGCGTGATCGTGGTCGGGGTCGGTCAGGGGGCGGCCCACGTGGTACTGGTCGAGCAGCGGGGTGCCGGTGGTGAGCACTTGGTGCAGAGCGGACTCGATGGTGTCGACGTCCGGGAAGGGCAGGGTCTCCCTCAGGTGGCGGCCGACGTGGTCTTCGGCGGGTATGCCGTCGATGCGCTCCAGGGCGGGGTTGACCAGGAGATAGCGCAGGTCGGGGTCCATGAGGGCCAGGCCGATCGGGGACTGGTTGATCAGCCGCTCGCACAGGGCCAGGTCGGTCTCGACGCGCTGGAGCAGGGTGTGGTCGGCCGCGATACCGAGGGCGTAGACATCCCCGAGGTCGTTCAGCAGCCGCATGTTGCGGAACTCCATCAGGCGGGTGCTGCCGTCCTTGTGCAGGATGGGGAAGGCGCCGGCCCAGCTCCGGCCGGTCGCGAGCACCTCCGCGAACAGACTCAGGACCGCCTGCAGGTGGTCCGGGTGGATCAGCAGTCGCGCTGCGTACTTGCCCAGGGCCTCTTCCGCGGTGTAGCCGAAGAGCTCCTCGGCCTGCGGGGTCCAGAACACGATGCGTCCGTCGGCGTCCAGAACCACCGCGGCGACGCTGAGCACGTCCAGCAGGCCGGTCGGTCGGGGCGGTTCGGGGCCGGACTCGTCACCGCTGGGCTGGAAGGATTCTGCTGTCATCCCAGATCCTCCTTCGCCCGCAGGCAGGACGCGCCGACCTGTCCAGGCACCGCTTCACGCTCGGTCACTGGCTACCGGTATTTCCATGCTGCCTCTGTTTGGTGTGGCCGGCCCAACCCAGTACGAGCTGCTTTTGCATGTCCAGGCCGAGCGGGGTGGAGCCACGCTGATCAGGTACCCCCATGTGGCGCGACGACGCTTTGCCAGACCTGGAGCGTCTGCTCGCTGGCCGCTCCAGTCCCCGTTGCCACCGCTCTCATACCGTTTGCGTGAGCTGCGTTGGTCGGCCGGTCCGCTCGGCGGTTACGCGGTGTGGCGTTGTAGTCCAGGTACACCGGCGTAGTCCAGAAACACCGGCCCGTCCGCCAGGCCCGGGTGTGCGGGGATCACGCGGCGGTCTCCGTCTCCACGGGCAGCTCGGCCAGCCGCCACTCCAGCATCCCGTCCATGAGCCGGATGGCTCGGCGTCCTCGCTCGCGCAGTAGGCGTACGGCGTCGTAGGCCAGCACGCAGTAGGCGCCCCGGCAGTACGCCACGACCTCCGTCTCCGGCGGCAACTCGGCGATCCGGTCGGCGAGTTCCTCCACCGGGATGGAGAGGGCGCCGGGGATGTGTCCGGCGGCGTACTCCTGTGCCGGACGCACATCGAGGATGACGACCTCGCCCGCCGCCGCGCGGGCCAGCAGCTCCTCGCGGTCGACCTCTTCCGCGTCGTCCGTGCCGAGGTAGGCGGTGCGGGCGGGCTCGACGGCGGTCTGGTGGGCCTGGGCGACCCGGCGCAGCAGGGCGTAGAGGGCGGCGACGTCGTCTCCGGCCAGCCGGTAGTGGATGCGTACGCCGTCGCGACGGGTGTTCACGAGTCCGGCCTGCTTGAGGGTCTGCAGATGGGCCGAGGCGGTGGTCAGGTTCAGCCCGGCGGCCTTGGCGAGGGCGTCGACGGTGCGCTCGCCCTGGGCCAGCAGATCGAGCAGTTCCAGGCGCTTTCCGCTACTCAGCGCCTTGCCGGTGCGGGCGAAGGCGTCGTACAGCGCGGTCTTGCGCGCGGTGTCTCCCATGGCATCCTCCATAAATCCATGGAATATTGTAGATGTGGGTGAGCGTGGAGGCCACCCGGTCCGTACCGTGATACCTGGAGGACCCCATGGGCTTCGCCGACGACCACGTCATACCGCTGGTCGACACCGGGCTCGGCAACAGCGCCTATCTCGTCGACCTCGGCGACGGTCGCGCGCTGGGCGTGGACGCGAGCCGGGACCTGCGTGCCCTGCGCACCGCCGCCGAGCGGCGCGGGCTCAACGTCGCGTTCGCTGCCGACACCCACCTGCACGCCGACTTCCTCACCGGCGCGCTCCAGCTCGCCGCAGACGACGGCGCCACTGTGCTGGCCTCCGCCGCCGGGCACCGCGCCTTCCCGCACGCCGCGCTCGTCGACGGCGACGAGGCGGACCTGGGCGGCCTGACGCTGCGGGCCCTGGCCACCCCCGGCCACACCGACGAGCATCTGTCCTTCCTGCTCCTGGACGGCACGCGGGAGTTGGGGGTGTTCACCGGCGGCTCCCTGATCGTCGGCTCCGCGGCCCGGACCGACCTGCTCGGCGCCGACCGCGCGGAGGAGCTGGCGCGCGCCCAGTACCGGTCACTGCGGCGGCTGGCCGAATTCCCGGACGCGACGGCGGTGTGGCCCACCCATGGCGCCGGTTCCTTCTGCTCCGCACCGCCGGGCGCCGAGCGCACCACCACCATCGGCGACCAGAAGCGGGCCAACGCCCTGCTCGCCGCGCCGGACGAGGACACCTTCGTACGGCGGTTGCTGGACAGCCTCGGCTCCTACCCGGCGTACTTCGACCGGCTGGGTGAGATCAACCGGCGTGGGCCCGAAGTCCTGGATGCCGCCACCACCCTCGCCCCGCTCTCGGCGTCCGAGGTGCGCCGCCTGCTCGGCCAGGGCGCACAGCTCGTCGACGTCCGCCCGGTCGCCGACTTCGCCGCCGGACACATCCCCGGCGCGGTCTCCATCCCGCTGCGCGACCAGTTCGCCACCTGGCTGGGTTGGCTGCTGCCCGATGACACTCCGCTCGTGTTCGTCACCGCACCCGGCCAGGACCTGACCGAACTCACCTGGCAGGCCCTGAAGATCGGGTACGAGCGGCTGAGCGGCCACTTGGACATGTGCGCCTGGACGGCTGACGGCGGCGAGCAGGAAGCCATCGAACTCCTCACCGCCGACCGCATCGCCGACCGCCCGGTCCTCGACATCCGCCAGCACTCCGAGCATCTCGCCGGACACATCCCCGGAGCCCTGGGGATCGAACTCGGCGAACTGGCCGCCCGCAGTGACGAGGCACCAACCGGTGCCGTGGTCGCCTGCGGACACGGCGAACGTGCCATGACCGCCGCCAGCCTCCTGCGGCGCGCCGGGCATCGAGGCCTCGCCGTCCTCGCCGGGGGCCCCGCCGACTGGGCCAAGACCACCGGACGCGCGCTCGAGGAGGGCGCGTGACCACGACCGCCCCCGGCGGCATACGGCTCGGACTGCGCGCCAACCTCGCCCAGTTCACCCTGCTCGTCGCCGTCAACGCCCTGGTCGGCGGCATGCTCGGCCAAGAACGCACGGTGCTCTCCCCGCTGGCCGACCAGGTCTTCGGCCTCACCGCCTACACCGCCGCGCTCACCTACATCCTGGCCTTCGGCGCCACCAAGGCGATCACCAACTTCTTCGCCGGCACCCTCTCCGACCGTCACGGCCGTAAGCCCGTCCTGGTCGGTGGCTGGCTGGTCGCCCTGCCCGTGCCCGTCATGCTCGCCTGGGGTCCCAGCTGGGCCTGGATCGTCGCCGCGAACATCCTGCTCGGCGCCTCCCAGGGCCTGACCTGGTCCACCACCGTCATCATGAAGATCGACCTCGCCGGACCCGCCCGCCGTGGCCTGGCCATGGGCCTCAACGAGGCGGCCGGATACGGCGCGGTCGCCGTCACCGCGATGGCCACCGGCGCCATCGCCGACCACGCGGGGCTACGCCCCGAGCCCTTCCTGCTCGGCGCCGCATACGCCGCGCTCGGCCTCGGTCTGTCCACCCTCGTCGTCCGCGAGACCCGCGACCACGCCCGCGCCGAAGCGGCCCTGCATCCCGTACAGGACCTGACCGAGCGGGAGTTGACCACCGCACAGATCGCCCGCCGGACCAGCTTCACCGACAAGGCCCTGTCCGCCGCCAGTCAGGCCGGCCTGGTCAACAACCTCAACGACGCCCTGGCCTGGGGCATCTTCCCCCTGCTCTTCGCCGCCCACGGCCTGTCCATCGGACAGATCGGCGTCCTGGCCGCCCTCTATCCGGCCGTGTGGGGCGCAGGCCAGCTCCTCACCGGCTGGTGGTCCGACCGCATCGGCCGCAAACACCTCATCACCACCGGCATGCTGCTGCAGGCCGCCGCGATCGCCCTGGTCGCCACCGGCACCACCTTCGGCGTCTGGGCCACCGCCCAGGTCCTGTTGGGCCTCGGCACCGCCCTCGTCTACCCGACCCTGCTGGCCGTCATCGGCGACGTCGCGCACCCCGCCTGGCGGGCCCGTTCCGTCGGCGTCTACCGCCTGTGGCGCGACGGCGGCTTCGCCATCGGCGCTCTGTTCGCCGGCGTCCTCGCCGATGCCTACGGCCTCACGACCGCCATCTGGGCCGTCGCCGCCCTTACCGCGGCCTCCGGGCTGATCGTTGCGATCCGGATGTACGAAACGCACCCACGGCCCGCTCCCTCAGGCGCCTGAGCAGGGGGACCGGTCCACGCCCATCACCCGTCCGAAGCCGGCACCCGTCCGAAGCAGGCGATTCGGCGGGCATCGCCAGGATCTCTCCGCACAGGGTGACGCAGTCGGTGTCGCGGCGCAGCGGTGCCGACGCGAGATGCCACGTCGATCCCGCCCCGGTCCCCGGTGAGGTGGACCCGCACCTGGCATCGGCCATCACGTGCCGGTCTGAGGCGGGCCGCAGCGGCGCAGGTCAGGGCTTCACGCCACGCACGTAGGCCAGGAACGGCCGTACGTCTCCGCCGCTCAGTTCCGTGAATCCGGCCGATTCGGCGAGCGGTCCGAGGATGTGGATCGGGTTGTGCGCCATCTCCGGGCCTGCGGCCCGCCCCACCAGATGCCACGCCGTCCTGCCGGACGGAGGGCGGAAGTCGGCGATGAGGACGCGGCCGCCGGGCCGCAGCACCCGGTACATCTCTTCGACGGCACGCGCCCGCTTGTCCGCCGGGATGTGGTGCACGGCCAGGCTGGTCACCACGACGTCGAAGGAGGAGTCCGCCAGGTCCAGCGCCTCACCGAGCCCTTGGACGAAGGTGCAGTGGGACTCGCGCGTGTGCTGGATCGCGTACCCGATCATGGTGGGCGCCGCGTCGACGCCCAGTGCCGAGCCGTCCGGGGCGACCGCGCGCGCCATCATGCGGGTCAGGTAGCCGGGGCCGCAGCCGACATCGAGCACGCGGTCGCCGGGGCGGGCTCCGCTGAGCGCGACGAGCTGCCCGTACATCCGTCGCCGTCGGCCGAACAGCACGACCTTGCAGAAGAGTTCGTATCCGCGGGCGTTCCCGAGGGCGCCGGGCGCCGCCGGGTCATGGCTGCCGTGCAGGAGGTGTCCGAGCGCCATGAGAGGCTCCTTACTTAGTCACGACTAAGAAGTTGGTTCGAGCTTAGTCGCCACTAAGTAAGCGGGCAAGAGCGGCTAGCCTGAAGGGCGTGAGCCAGTCACCCGCCCCGTCGCCGCGCGAGTCCCTGCCCCCGACCGTGACGGCGTCGACTCGTCGTACGCGTATGACGGCCGAGCAGCGCCGCGCGGTGATCCTCGACGCCGCCACCGAGATCTTCACCGAGCACGGCTACCAGCGCGGCAAGGTCTCCGACATCGCCCGCCGGGTCGGCGTCAGCGAGCCGGTCGTCTTCCAGAACTTCGGCACCAAGGCAGCCCTGTTCGCCGCCGTCCTGGAGAGGGCTGCGGCGACCATCGCGGGACAACTGCGGGAGGCGGTCGAGGCGGGGCAGCCGGTTCCGGAGCTGCTCGCCGACTGGTTCTCCCCCGGCCACATCGACCGCCTGCACTCCCGCGGCTCACTGGGCGTGCTGTTCGCCGACGCCACGACGCACTCCGCCGGGCCGGAGATCGACCACGCGGCCCGGCGCTCCGTACGTCATGTCGCCACCGCCATCGCCGATCTGCTGCGGCGGGGACAGGAGGCCGGCGACATCCGCCTCGACCTGGATGCGGAGGCCGGTGCGTGGTGGCTGATGACCCTGCTGCACGCGCACGGCTTCCGAGGCGCGGTCATGCCACGGCGCACCGCGATCGAACCCGCGCTCACCGACCTCGCCCTGGAGGCGCTCACCCGTCCGGCCCGCTGACCTGGGCGGACCGAACCGGCTGACGCCCCTGCCGCGGCGCCGCAGCCCTCGGCCTTCCCACGGCTGTCCCATCCGAATACCGCTCCGACCGGCGCGAGCACACTCCCCAAGCCCCCGCTTTTGAGCCCTCCGATTCTGTGATCTGCTGGAGAGGTCTTCGGACTGTTTGTCGCTCTCCGCGGCGGGTGCTCCTGGGAGGCATGCGATGCCGCATCTCCATCTCGCCGCACCGGCACCCACCCGGCCGGGAATCCTCCTGCCCAGGCGTGACCTGGCCCTCGGCTGGACTCTGATGGTGCTGATCGCCGCTCTGGCGTGGATACTCACGATCGCCCAGTCCCGCGACATGGGGATGGAGCCGGGCACCATGGGCCTGGCGCTTCCGCTCTTCCTGCTGCTGTGGGTGGTCATGATGGCAGCGATGATGCTGCCGTCGCTGGCACCCGTCGCTCTCACCTGGGTCCAGGCGATCAGCCGCAGCACGGCGGGCCGTGTCCGTGCGCTGCGCATCACGGAATTCGTCGGCGGCTACCTGATCGCCTGGGCCGGGTTCGGGCTCCTCGCGTACGGGGCCCTGGCGGCCAGCGGGCGGCTGGTGGACAGCCATCCCGACGCGGGCCGCTGGATCGGCTCGGCCGCGTTCCTGCTCGCGGGACTGCAGCAGTTCGGGCCCCTGAAGCGGGTCTGCCTGCGGCACTGCCGCAACCCGATGTTCCAGCTGCTGCGGTACGCGCGTTTCCGGCCCCGGGCGAAGGACCTGCGGGTGGGTGCTCACCACGGGGTTTACTGCGTCGGCTGCTGCTGGGGCCTGATGATCGTTCTGATCCCGCTCGGCTTCATGAACGTGGCCGCGATGGCGGGGCTGGCGGTGGTGATCTTTCTGGAGAAGCTGTGGCGCGGCGGCCCCTGGCTCAGCTGGGCGGTGGGCCTCGCCTTCCTCGTCCTGGCCGTGCTCGCCCCGTTCCAGGACTGGCTGTTGCCCGGCCTGGAGATGTCCGATCCGTCGATGGACCAGATGTTTCCGTCGATGGACCAGATGATGGGGCAGGCGCCCTGAGCGGCTGCCGCTTCCCCCTCCATGCGGCCTGTCGGCAGCTGAAGAATCCCGCGCTCGACACGCAGAACGGCACCACGAAATTCACCGCCACGCGCACGGCCGTGGCCACGTCGGCGTCGCCCGACGCGTGACGGAACCCTGATTGACCAGGGACAGCACGGTGCCGACCAGGAGTGCGATCGGTACGCATCGCCTCAAGGACGCGCGGGAGAACACCGTTGCCAGCAGCCGGGGCGGCGCCTGCGGGGGAGGAGACGTGACCGGCCTCCCGTGCTGACCGTGTGCGACGCCACGGTGTCCTGCGCGGCTACGCGCGACCGGTGGGCGCACACCCTCGGGCTGTTCGCTTGTGAACGTGTAGTCGGACACTTCGCCGTACACCGGCTCGAAGGACAGGCCGAACGCCTGCGAGCTGCCGGTGGTGGTGCCGATCGTGAACTCGGGTGCGAATCCGAACATCGTGTTCTTCACCGTCGTCGGTCCGCCGTCGGGCCCGCGGAGGGCCTTGAACTCGAGCTGCGTCTTCCCGTTGACACTGAGCCGGGGCTTCTCCCCGCCCGTGAGGGAGATGCTCGCCCGCTCCACGCCCAGGTTCTCGCCGTAGAACTGCGAGAACTCCCGAACGCACCGCCCTCACGCTCGGACACGATGCGTTCCCCCCGGGGAATTTCCCCGGCCGTCTATCGGTGAGATTCCCTGGCGCGAATCGGCGGCCGACCGCGCGAATCTCGTCGCATCGGCATCTTCTACGAGTGCGGGAGGAGCAAGTCATGGACATGAAACTTAAAGTCGTCGTGGTGCCAGTGTCCGACGTCGACCGGGCCAAGGATTTCTACACGGCGTTGGGCTGGAGGCTCGACGCGGACATCGCCACCGACGAGAACTTCGGTCAGGGGTCCAGGTCGTTGAAGGGGAACATGGGATGAGCATCGCGAGCGCGGGCGGCGGTTCGAGCTGAGCGCACGACGAACGGCGGACTGCTGATCCGCGAACATGGGACAGTTCGGGCAGTCGTGACATCCGAAGGCGTCCGGGCGGCTGTCATGTTTTCGACCCTGGCTCACATTCGGTGGTAGCGGAGGGTGACGTTACCCGAGGAGGATTCGGTGGCGGAGCAGGGTGAAGCCTGCTCTGCCGTACATCTG
>NZ_JBIAVS010000021.1:0-216845 GCF_042894545.1 Streptomyces sp. NPDC001530 | reverse complement strand
AAGCTGCTGGAAGTGCCGGTCTACGACCGCGACGAGTCGGTGGCCTTCATCCGCCGCCGGGCGCCCCGGCTCAGCGAGGCCGAGGCCGACCAGCTTGCCGAGGCCCTGGAGGACCTGCCGCTGCTGCTCGACCAGACGGTGGGGTGGCTGAATGACTCGGACCTCTCCGTCCGGGAGTACATCGCCCTCCTGGAGGGCGGCATCGACCAGGACGTCGTCAAGGTCTCCGCCGACTTTCCGCTTGCCTTCCAGACGGCGTGGTCAATACTGCTGAACAAGCTTCGCGACACCGTCCCGGAGTCCGTCGACCTGCTGCGCCTGTGCACCTTCTTCGCGCCCGGCTTCATCCCCGTACGCCTTCTGAAGGAGATGCCCCACGACGGATTGCCGCCCGCCCTGACAGAGCTGTTGAGGGACCCGCTGCTGTGGAACAAGGCGATCAACCAGCTCCGCCAGTACTCGGTCGTCCGCCTGGAGTTCTACGAGACGGCCACCGACGAGTCCGCGTCCTCCGGCGAGTCCCTCTACCTGCACCGCATGGTCCACCAGATCGTCCACAGAGACATGCCCGACGACGTCCGCCGCGAGTACGTCGACGTGGTCCGCCGGGCCCTCGCCGCGGCCGATCCAGGGCGTCCCACGGACACCAGGGAATGGCCCGGCTACGCGGAGATCGTTCCGCACCTGAAGTACGCGGACGTGCTGAAGAGCAAGGACCCGGCCGTGCAACGTCTGCTCTTCAACTGTCTTCGGTACATGTACTTCTCGGGCGAGTACGACGCGGGCATCAAGCTCGGCGGACGAGCGCTGGAGGCCTGGCGGACTCTGCTCGGCGAAAGCCACCCCCGTATCTGGGAGCTGACCCACCACTACGCCAACCTGCTGCGCGCAGTGGGCGATTACCAGCGCACCGAGGCCCTCACACGCGCGGCCGTCACGCACCTGCGGGCGGAACGCGGGCCCCAGGACCTGGGCCATCTGCGAGCGGTCGGCGGCCTCGCCGCCGATCTACGGGGCCTGGGCCGCTACGACGAGGCGCTGGCACTCTCCCAGCAACTGGTGGAGACATATCGCGGACTCCTCGGCGAACAGGACTCGCGGACCTTGAGCGCCCAGAACAACTGGGGAGTATCGCTCCGGCTGCTCGGCCGGTACCACGAGGCCCTGGACATCGACCGGCAGACGATGGAGGAACGCCGGATGCTGCTGCGGCAACGGCATCCGTGGACTCTGAGCTCGGAGCTCTCGTTCGCCACGGATCTGCGTCTCCTCGGCCGCTACACCGAGGCCGAGTCGATCCAGACGAAGAACGTGCGCGAGCACGGCCTGGTGATGGGAGCCAACAGCCCGCAGACGCTCCAGGCCCAGCACAGCCTGGCGGTGTGCCACTACCGCAGCGGCGACCGCGCCGCGGCGGGCGCGCTCCTCACCCGTGTGCTGGAACGCGGCGAGCGCGTGCTGGGCGAGACGCACCCGCTGGCACTGATCTTCGCGGGCAGCATGAGCTGCTTCGCGCGGGAGCACGGTGACATCGACCAGGCCCGGGAGCTCGGCGAGTCGGTGGTCGCCCGCTATGAAGTGATGCTTCCGGCCGGCCATCCGTTCGTCGCCGGTGTGCGCGCCAACCTTGCCCTGGTTCTGCGCAGTGTCGGCGAACGGGACCAGGCGCACGTGGTCATCGAACAGTCGCTGGCCGACATGACCGCCGCGGTGAGGGAGAACCATCCCTGGACGCTGGGTTGCGCCATCAACGCCGCCGCGCTGCGCAACCTCGTCGGCGATCCCGAGTCGGCCGCCGCGCTCAGCCAGGACGCGGTCACCCGGGCCACCGAGGTCCTCGGCCGCACGCATCCGCTGACGCTCTCGGCACGCATCGCCCTCGCCGCGGACCTGCGAGCCCTCCGGGACCGACAGCAGGCCGATGAGATCGAGCAGGGCGCGCTGACGGACCTCGCCGCGACGCTGGGCCCCCAGCACGTCCACACCATCTCGGCCCGCTCCCGCAACCGCCCCTACTGGGACTTCGAACCCCAGTCGACCTGAGAATTCGGCACCCGCGCGCTTTCGCGGACTCCCAGAAGTGTGGGGCAAGCACTTTCAAGTTGTCGCGGTACGGCTCGCTCCGGACGTTCACTGCTGAACGGCGGAACACCGCAGTGCCGAAGGGAGATGCTGTGCCGCACGACGATGAGCCGGCCAAGCGGAATGTGGCGCTGGTCGAGCGGATGTATGAGCTCTTCAACACCGGAGACCTGGGCCTTCTGAAGGAAGAAGTCTTCTCGGCGGACCTCGTGTGGACGCTGCCCGGACGCAATCCGGTCGGCGGGGTCAAACACGGGCCGGACGAGGTCATCGCCTTTTTCGGCGGCCTCGTGAACTCGGGAATCAAGGTGGACATCGTTCAGATCGATGCGTGGGGCGACGACACCGTGGTCGAGGTGCACCGCGGATACGGAGAGTCCCGGGGCGCCCGGCTGGACGCGCTGAACTGCACCCACTACCGCATTCGCGACGGGCGTATCGCGGAAGTCCAGGTCTATATGAGCGACCAGTACGCGGCCGACAACTTCTTCTGGGCCGCTTACGACCTGGCCCCCATTCCGGACAGGTGGGCCAAGTAACAGGTCCGGACAGGTGGGCCTATCAGCAGGCCCGCACCGATAGGTCGGAACGCAGACAGGAGAGACACATGCCCATCATCGAGCTGACCCTGGTCGAGGGATTCGCCGACAACGAGCAGAAGTCGGACGTCATCACCCGGCTCGCCGACGTAGTCGTCGATGTCTTCGGTGAGATCACCAAGCCGAACATCTTCTCCCTCATCCGGGAAGTGAAGCCCGGCTCCTGGTCCATCGGCGGCGTCGTCGCGGACGAAGAGATGGTGGCCGGTGGCAAGGCCATCTCCAACCAGCAGATAGCCAACCGCCTCGACGAGGCGCGCGTGATCGCCGCCTACGAGGCGCTGGCGAGCGGCGACCGTGCCGAGATCGACAAGTACTGGGATGCCGAGATGACGTGGCTGGTCCCGGGCGAGGCGCCGGTCTCGGGCCTCAAGCAGGGTCTCGACACCTTCCTCGCCTTCATGGGGGAGGTGGGCGCGCTCGCCGACAACTCCTTCGTCATGGAGCGTTCGCTCACCCTGGTCAAGGGCGACACCAGCGTCGACCTGACGCACAACACCGCCACGCGGGCCGGCGACTCGTCCCGCAAACTCGACATCGACGTGGTGCACGTCATGCGCTGGCGGGACGGCAAGATCGTCGAGGGCCGTGGATCCATCTTCGGTACCGGTACGACGGAGTACAACGAGTTCTTCGCCTGAGCGGTCCGGCCGCGCCCCGTCAGCGGGCGGCCGGACGGTGGGCCGGGAGGGAGACCTTCCGGCCCACCGCTGTGTGTGCGCACGGCCACGGCTGTCTGTGCTCCGCGGGTGCTCAACGGCTCCGCGGGACCACCCGGTGGCCCACCGTGCCGTAGACCCACTGGGCCGTCGATTCGATGAAGTCGAGCGGGAAGCCGCGGCTGAACCCGGTCGGCGCCTCCAGCCTGGCCAACTGCTCGGCGGAGAGCGAGACCCCGGTGGCACCCAGGTTGTCGGTGAGCTGGTCGACGGTACGGACGCCCACGAT
Organism: Streptomyces sp. NPDC001530; assembly: GCF_042894545.1. Taxonomy (NCBI): domain Bacteria; kingdom Bacillati; phylum Actinomycetota; class Actinomycetes; order Kitasatosporales; family Streptomycetaceae; genus Streptomyces; species Streptomyces sp. NPDC001530. The sequence goes on along the minus strand of NZ_JBIAVS010000021.1, from coordinate 213,216 downwards.
CGGATGCACGGCCCGGGAACGGGCCCGGGTCCAGGCGATCGCCACCTGGGAGGGCGTGGCGCCCACCTCGTCCGCCACGTCGGCCACCGCCTCCGCCACGGCACGATCGCGCGGACTGAGGTCCTGCGCGGACATCCGGGTCCGGCCCTGCGGCTGCCCGTTCGGCCGCGTGTACTTGCCGGAGAGGGCGCCGCTCGCCAGCGGGCCCCAGCCCGCGACCGACAGCCCCATCGCCTCGGCCATGGGCAGCGACTCGCGCTCGACATCGCGGTTGAGCAGGTTGTACGGCACCTGGATCGCCGAGAAGGGGGTCCAACCGTGCCGCTCCGCCAGCGTGTTGGCGCGCGCCACCACCCAGGCGGGGGTGTCGGAGATGCCGAGGTAGAGGACCTTGCCGGAGCGGACGACGTCGTCGAGGGCGCGCATCGTCTCCTCGATCGGCGTGTTCGGGTCCCAGATGTGCACCCAGTAGAGGTCGATGTAGTCGGTCCGCAGCCGGCGCAGACTGGTTTCCAGCGAGAGTTTCAGATTCTTCCGGTGATTTCCGGAGGCGTTGGGGTCGGACGCGTCGCGGTAGAGCGTGTACTTGGTGGACAGAACGAATCGGTCGCGGTCCTTCCCGAGTAACTCGCCGAGAATTTCCTCGCTCTCCCCCTCCCCGTAATTGACCGCGGTGTCGATGACATTTCCGCCGGCCTCCGCATAGGTTTCGACGATGCGTGCGTATTCCTTGTGCGCGGTGTCGTCGCGGTCCCGCCCGTGGAACGTCATCGCGCCGAGGAACAACTCGGACACTCGCAGCCCCGTCTGCCCCAGCAGCTGGTAGAGCATGTCTGTCCTCCTCTGTAGAACTCGGCCGCATGCTAGGCGGCTGAGCTGCCGCAACCCGCGTAGCGCCGCGCGAGGAGACCGCACTGCGTCAGGTCGCACGGTCCGCGTCAGGCCGCACCGTCCGATGGCCCGGACGGAGTACGCCGACGCGCGCCGCCCGCGACGGCCTCGCGGGCGGGCGTCCTCAGGAAGCACCGCCGACGACTTGACGCAGTTCCCGTCCGGCCGCCGTGACCGGCGATGACCTCGGATTTCCGGTGCTAGCAATAGGAGCGGGCGATATCGCCTTCGTATGCCGGACAACCGGAAGGATGCATAGCATGCGCATCGGCGTATTGGGCACGGGAATGGTCGGAAAGGCCATAGCTACTCGCCTGGTGGAAGTCGGACATGAAGTGCGTCTGGGATCGCGGACGTCGGACAACGAGAGCCTGCTGCAGTGGGTCGAGGAGAACGGTGAGGCGGCGAGCGGCGGTACGTTCGCGGACGCCGCCGCCTTCGGCTCCGTGGTCGTGAACGCCACGCGGGGCATCATCTCGCTCGACGTCCTGGAAGCCGCAGGTGACGAGAACCTGGACGGCAAGATCATTATGGACGTCGCCAACCCGCTGGTCATCACCAGCGAGGTGGAACCGCCCTCGCTCGGCATTCTCAACGACGACAGCCTCGGTGAGCGCATTCAGCGCCGCTTTCCGTCGGCGCGGGTGGTGAAGACGCTCAACACCATGAACTGCGACATCATGGTGAACCCGAAGCTGCTGTCCGGTCACCACAATGTCTTCCTGAGCGGCGACGACCAGTTGGCGAAGGACGAAGTCGCCGCGCTGCTGGGCCAGTTCGGCTGGGGCGAGGACACCATTTTCGACCTCGGCGACATCACGACGGCCCGTGGGCCCGAGATGTTCGTCGCTCTCTATTCCCGGATGTTCCTGAAGATCCGGCACCTGCACTTCAACATCTCGGTCGTCTGGGACCCGAACGTGGAGCCGTTGCTGCCCGAGGGGGTGTAACGGAAGGCGGCCCCGTCCCACCGGGCAGAGTTCAGAATTCGAGGAGCGTATGACAGCCGTGAAATCGGTAATCGACCGGCGCTGGGGTGTCTTCACCCTGCTGGCCATAGCGCAGTTCGTGGTAATCCTGGACATCAGCGTCGTCAACATCGCGCTACCGTCGATGCAAGCCCCGCTGGGGTTCACCCAGGACGGTCTCCAGTGGGTTGTCGACGCCTACATGCTGACATTCGGCGGCTTCCTGCTCCTGGGCGGGCGGGCGGCGGACCTGTTCGGCCGCAAGAGGATCTTCCTGCTCGGCCTGACCCTGTTCGGCCTCGCCTCCTTCGCCTGCGGAATGGCCGACACCAGCGGCCAACTGGTGGCGGCACGCGCGGCGCAGGGCCTGGGCGGTGCGCTGATGTCGCCCGCGGCCCTCTCCCTGGTCGTCGTGACCTTCCCGGAGGACCGGGAGCGCAACCGGGCGATGGGTCTGTGGGGCGCCGTCGCCGCCGCGGGTGGCGCGGCCGGCGTGGTGCTCGGCGGTGTGCTCACCGACGCCCTGGGCTGGGAGTGGGTCTTCTGGATCAACGTGCCCCTCACGCTGGGCGGCGCCCTGGTCGGCCTGCGCCTGCTCACCGAGGCCGAACGCAGCGGGAACGTACGTCACTTCGACGCGCTGGGCGCGATCAGCGTGACGGCCGGACTGTCCGCCCTGATCTACGGATTCGTCCGGATCGGGGAGCACGGCTGGGACGGGCGCGCCGGTATCGCGCTGGCCACCGCGGCGGTGCTGCTCGTCGCCTTCGTGTTCATCGAGCTCAATGTGCCCGAACCCGTGGTCGACTTCAGCATCTTCCGGGTGCGGGGGCTGACCGCCGCGAACGCCATCATGCTGATGTTCTCCGCGGGCGCCGTGGCGATGACCTTCTTCGTCACGATCTATGTGCAACGGGTGCTGAACTACGGTCCGATCGCCGCCGGTCTGTGCTTCCTGCCGATCGCGGTGGGGCAGGTGATCACCTCCCAGGTGGTCGTCGGCCGGCTCATGGGGCGGCTGCACATCTTCACCGTCCTGGTCATCGGACTCGGGCTGACCGCCGCCTCCTTCCTGTGGTTCGCGCAGTTGTCGACGGACGGGTCGTTCCTGAAGAGCATCCTCGGTCCGGGGCTCCTGCTCGCCGTCGGCAGCGGGTTCGCCTTCACGGCGCTCGTGGTGTCGTCCGTGTCGGGCGTCGAGCCGGAGCGTTCCGGCATCGCCGGCGGCATGATCAACATGTGCCAGCAGATCGGTGGCGCGCTGGGGCTGGCCATCCTCGCCTCGGTGGCGACCTGGCGGACGAACCGGATCGCGGACGGGCCGGTGGACGACTCCGCGCTCACCGCCGGATTCCGGCTGGGCTTCCTCGTGGCGGCCGGGCTGATCGTCCTGGGTGCGTTCGTCGGCTGGCTGGCGACGCGTACGCGTCCGGTGACGGCCGCGCAGAGCGCGCCCGCGCGTGAGGTGACGGTGGACGAGCCGCACGCCTCGGGGGCCACGTCGTAGGAAACGCGTGGTCACCTGACTGCCCCCGCCGTCCCGTCCTCCTGGCCGGCGGGGGCACTCCCTTGCCCGGGTGGGGGCTGGGGGGAGTTTTTCGCCCCCTCCGCCCCTGCCCGTCCCGTGCCAGCCTGTCGGCTGCGGGTGGCTGGGGGCTGGTCGCGCAGTTCCCCGCGCCCCTTCAGGGGCGCTGGGGACTGCGCAATCTTTTAGGGGGGTCTGGGGGGCGGAGCCCCCCAGGTACGGGACGGGCAGGGGCGGAGGGGGCGAAAACCCCGTAGGGCCCACCGGCGCATGCGTCCGCACCGGGCGGGACACCTTCGTGTCCGCCCGGTGCGGTGCGGTTCGGCTCGGTGGAGCCCGGGGGCTACTGGGCGTTCGCCCCCAGGGCGCTCACCACGTACTCCAGGGCGCCCATGGCCTTGGCCGTGCCGAGGCCGTCCATGTAGTCGCGCGCGTGGACGATCTGGCCGCCCCGGACGCGCAGGACGAGGATGCTCGGGACGAGGAAGGTCTGCCCGGTCGTGGAGATCGTGCCCTCGAAGAACCGCTCCGCGATGAGGAGTTCGGGATCCTTGCCCGCGTGGACGGCGACCTCGACGACCTTCTCCGTCCGCGCGGGGCTCTGCTCCCAGGCGGCCCGGTACCCGGCCCGGACCTCCTCGCGGCCGTGGTAGTCGGTGACACCGGGGAACAGGAACGGGAACTCGTGTACGGCGTCGACCGCGTACAGGTCGGCCACGGCGTCCGCGTCCGCCTCGACGATCGCTTGGTGGTAGGCCTCCAGGACCTGGCGGGGGCTCAGTTCCGCGCTCGGGGTGTCGGGCATGGCTGGGGATCCTTTCGGTCGGCACACAGTCGGGTTCATCCTTGGCCGGACGTGCCACCGGGAACGGGCTCCCGCACCACAGCGGGTGTACCTCGCCAAGTCGGCGCACACACAGACTGACCTCGGCACCGGCCTCCGGGGAACGCGCACGCGACGGCTCGGCACGAGGCAAATGGCCGATTTACGGAAGTGTTTCCGGCCACTTGCCGATATGGGGCCATCACCTTGCGCACTCCTGGCCCCTTCGAACTCGCGGAACGTAGACATGAGTTCGACGGTTCGCGGACCGAACCGAACGAGAGGACATCCCCATGAGCAAGCGAATCCTCGTCGTCCTGTCCGAATACGGGTACTGGGGCGAAGAGTTGATCGGCCCTCTGGAGACCTTCGACAAGGCCGGGTACCACATCAGCTTCGCCACGCCGACCGGAAAGCGTCCCGTGGCCCTGCCGCCGAGCATGGACCCCGACTACATCGACCCGCCCCTCGGCCGCTCGGTCACCACGCCCGAGATGGCCGACAAGGTCCGGGCGATCGACACCTCGGCCCGCCTCGACGACCCGCTCGACCTGTCGTCCTGGCTGCCCGACCGGCCCTACCGCAGCAAGCCGTACTTCCTCCGGGACTGGGAGGCGTACAACACCCGCCTGGAGCAGATCCGCGAGCAGATCGCGAGCCGCTACGACGCGCTGCTCATAGTCGGTGGCAGCGGCCCGATCGTGGACCTCGCCAACAACTGGCGGGTGCACGACCTGATCCTCGCCTTCTACGCGCTGGACCTGCCGATCGCCGCCGAGTGCTACGGGGTGACCGCGCTGGCCTTCGCCCGCGACCAGGAGGACCGCGTCTCCATCATCCGCGGCAAGCACGTCACCGGACACTGCATCGAGTACGACTACAAGGACGGCACCGGCTTCATGGGCACCGACTTCGTGATCGGCCCGCCGCCGTACCCGCTGGAGTACATCCTGCGCGACGCGACCGGCCCGGACGGTGCCTTCCACGGCAACTTCGGCAAGACGACGTCCGTCATCGTCGACTACCCGTTCATCACCGGCCGCTCGACCCCCGACTCCTACCTCACCGGCGAGAAGGTCGTCGAGGTGCTGGAGAACGGCCTGCGGCAGTGGGGCTTCAAGGCCACCAGCTGACGTATCGGGCACAGCAGTTCCGAACGAGAGGTGGACGCATCATGGTCAGCAGGCCCGCGCGGGTCGCGATCCTGGAACAGCTGCGGGCCGACGGGGTCCGGTACATGTTCGGCAACCCCGGCACGGTCGAGCAGGGTTTTCTCGACGAGTTGCGCAATTTCCCAGAGCTCGAATACGTCCTCGCGCTGCAGGAGGCCACCGCCGTGGGCATGGCGGACGGCTACGCGCGGGCCACCCGCACGCCCACCGTCTGCCAGCTGCACACCGGTGTCGGCCTCGGCAACGGCATCGGCATGCTCTACCAGGCCCTGCGCGGCCACGCCCCGCTGGTGGTGATCGCCGGTGAGGCGGGCCTGCGCTACGAGGCCATGGAAGCGCAGATGGCCGCCGACCTGGTCGGCATGGCGAAGCCGGTCACCAAGTGGGCCACCCGGGTGGTGGACCCCGAGTCCACGCTGCGGATCCTGCGCCGCGCGTTCAAGGTGGCGGCGACGCCCCCGTACGGCCCCGTCCTGGTGGTGCTGCCGGCCGACGTGATGGACCGGGACACCGCCGAGGCGGCCGTGCCGACGTCGTACCCCGTCACGCAGAGCACGCCCGACGCGGAGGCGCTCGACCGGGCGGCACGGCTCCTCGCCACCGCCGATCGCCCGCTCGTCATCGCCGGGGACGGCGTCCACTTCGCCCAAGCCGCGGAGGAGCTTGGGCGGCTGGCCGAGGTGTGGGGTGCCGAGGTGTGGGGCGCGGACTGGGCCGAGGTCAACCTTCCGGCCCAGCACCCGGCGTACGCGGGCCAGTTGGGCCATATGTTCGGCGAGTCCAGCCGGCGCGTCACCGGGGCGGCCGATGCCGTGCTCATCGTGGGCACGTACGCGCTGCCCGAGGTCTATCCGGTCCTCGACGGTGTCTTCGCCGAGGGCGCCCCGGTCGTCCACATCGACCTGGACACCGACGCCATCGCCAAGAACTTCCCCGTCGACCTGGGCCTCGTGGCCGACCCCCGACGGGCGCTCGCCGGACTCACCCGCGCACTCCAGGCGCGGATGAGCGAGGAGAGCCAGGTCCGCGCGGCCGAGTGGCTGCAGCGCAGGTCCGCCGAGCGGGCGGCGCAGATCGCGGCCGCCGGGCAGGTGGAGGAGTCGGAGCCGGCCCCCGACGCCCTGCCGACCACGGCCTTCCTGCGGGAGCTCGCGCGTCAACTCCCCGAGGACGCCGTGGTGTTCGACGAGGCGCTGACCGCTTCACCGGACGTCTCGCGGCATCTGCCGCCGAACCGTCCCGGCCACTGGTTCCAGACCCGCGGCGGCTCCCTGGGCGTGGGCATCCCCGGCGCGCTCGGCGTACAGCTCGCGTTCCCGGACCGTACGGTCGTGGGATTCACCGGCGACGGCGGGTCCATGTACACCATCCAGGCGCTGTGGACCGCGGCCCGCCACGGCATCGGCGCCAAGTTCGTCATCTGCAACAACAGCAGCTACAAGCTCCTCGAACTCAACATCGAGGAGTACTGGAAGACGCAGGACATCGCCGCCCACGAGCAGCCGGAGATCTTCGACCTGTCGACCCCCGCGATCGACTTCGTCGGCCTCGCCCGCTCACTCGGCGTACCGGCCGTGCGCGTCGAGAAGCCCGACCAGGCGGCCGCCGCGGTCGCCGAGGCGCTGAGCACCGAAGGTCCGTTCCTGATCGACCTGGTCACCGGTAGGGGGAGGGAATAGCCGTGCGGCTTTCCGGCCACAAGATCGCCGTCCTGATGGAGAGCGACTTCTACGAGCCCGAGATTCTCTACTACCAGTTCCGCTTCCCGGAGGAGGGCGCCGAGGTCCACTTCCTCTCCCGGCTCTGGGGGCAGGACACCATGACCTTCCAAGGACACGAGCACCGGATGCCCTTCGAAGTGTCCGAGTCCTTCGAGGACATCGACGAGTTCGCCCTCAAGGAGTTCTCCGCCGTGATCGTCCCCTCCGGGATGGTCTCCGACCGGCTCCGCTACACCGAGGACCCGGACAAGCTGCCGCCCGCGTCGGCGTTCCTGCGCCGCGCCTTCCAGGACCCGGCCATCGTCAAGGGCATCATCTGCCACGGCATGTGGCTGACCGCGCCGCTGCCCTCGCTGGTGCGCGGACGGCGCGCGGTCGTCCACAACAACCTGCTCGGCGATCTGCGCAACATGGGCGGCGAGTACGTCGACGAGGACGTCGTCGTCCACGACGACCTCGTCACCGCGCGCACCGGCCAGCACTGCCACCTGTTCGCCCGCACGATCATCGACCTCATCGCGAGCAAGGAGAGGCCGGCCGTCCCAGGACGCCGGGCACCGGTGAGGAGCGGCTCATGACCGCCGTCGTGCCGTCGCGGGCCCACCCGACGACGGAGGAGCGCATCCCCATCCGGGACATCCGCCCCCAGGTGCGCGGCGGCGAGGTGCCCGCCAAGGCGGTGCGCGGCGAGACCCTCACGATCAGCGCCACCGTCTTCCGCGAGGGCGCCGGAGAGGTCGGCGCCAATGTGGTCCTGTACGACCCGTCCGGCCGCCGGGGCCCCTGGACCCCGATGGCCCTCGTCGACGCCGACGCCGACCGCTGGGAGGCCACGGTCGTCGTCGGGCCGGGCCGTCCCGGTCTGTGGACGTTCACCGTCGAGGCCTGGGCCGACCCGGTCGCCACCTGGCGCCGCGACGCACACCTCAGGATTCCCGCCGGGGTCGATGTCGAGCTGACGCTCGCGGAGGGGGCCCTGCTGCACGACCGGGCCGCCCTCGGCATCCCGGACAAGGACCGCCGGGAGGCGGTGACGGCAGTGGCCGGGGCGCTCCGCGACGAAGCGAGCCCCTCCCCCCGCCGGCTCGAAGCGACCACCGGCCGTGCGGTGGTCGCCGCGCTGGAACGCCATCCACTGCGTGAACTGGTCACCGTCTCCCGGCCGTTGCCCCTGCTCGTCGAGCGGCGCCGCGCGCTCGTCGGCTCCTGGTACGAGATGTTCCCGCGCTCGGAGGGCGCGGTACTGCGGCCCGGTGAGCCGCCGGTGAGCGGCACCTTCGAGTCGGCCGCGCGGCGGCTGCCCGCCATCGCCGCGATGGGCTTCGACGTGGTGTACCTGCCACCGGTGCACCCCATCGGGCACACCCACCGCAAGGGCCCGGACAACACGCTCACCGCCGGGCCCCACGACGTGGGTTCCCCCTGGGCCATCGGCTCGGCGGACGGCGGGCACGACGCCGTGCACCCGGACCTCGGCACCCTGGACGACTTCCGCCGGTTCGTCACCAGGGCGGGGGAGCTGGGCCTGGAAATCGCCCTGGACTTCGCGCTCCAGTGCTCGCCCGACCATCCCTGGCTGACCGAGCACCCCGAGTGGTTCACCCAGCGCGCGGACGGCACCCTCGCCACCGCCGAGAACCCGCCGAAGAAGTACCAGGACATCCATCCCCTCTCCTTCGACACCGACTTCGAGGGGCTGGTCGAGGAGACCCTGCGGCTGCTGCGCCACTGGATGGACCTGGGCGTGCGCATCTTCCGCGTCGACAACCCGCACACCAAACCGGTCGCCTTCTGGGAACGGGTCATCGGCGACATCGGCCTCACCGACCCCGACGTGATCTTCCTGTCCGAGGCGTTCACCCGCCGGGCCATGGTGCACGCCCTCGCCCAGGCCGGCTTCCAGCAGTCGTACACCTACTTCACCTGGAAGAACGACAAGCGCGAGCTGACCGAGTACGCGAGCGAACTCGCCGTGAAGAGCGCCGACTTCCTGCGCCCCAACCTGTTCGTCAACACCCCGGACATCCTGCACGACTACCTCCAGCACGGCGGCCGGCCCGCCTTCGAGACACGGGCCGTGCTCGCCGCGACCCTCGCGCCCACCTGGGGGGTCTACGCCGGGTACGAGCTGTGCGAGAACGACGTCCTGGCGGCGGGCACCGAGGACTACCGCCACTCCGAGAAGTACGAGCTGCGGCCCCGCGACTGGTCGGCGGCCGAGGCCGAGGGCCGCACCATCGCCCCACTGATCACCCGCCTCAACCAGCTGCGCCGCGCCCACCCGGCCGTCCAGGAACTGCGCAACCTGCGCTTCCATCATGCCGACCACGACCACGTGCTCGCCTACTCCAAGCAGTTGGTACGTCCCGACGGGTCCGCCGACACCGTCCTCGCGGTCGTCAATCTGGACCCGCACCACACGAGCGAGGCGACGGTCTTCTTCGACCTGGCCGCGCTCGGCCTGCCCGAGGACGGCTCGCTGAAGGTGCGGGACGAACTCACGGGCGAGATCCACGCCTGGGGTCCCCAGACCTACGTACGACTGGAACCCGGGGTGGCGCCCGCGCACCTGCTGGTTCCGCTCGGCTCCGGGGAGGCGTCATGACTGTCAGCGTCAGCGCCGGCGTCGCCGTCGCGGAGCCCGTGCTCGAACCCCTGCTGCCGGTGCTGGCCCCCTGGCTGGAGACCCGGCGCTGGTTCAGCGCCGGGGGCGGCCCCCTGGACGACATCCGGCCGGTCGTGGTCTCGGTCGTCCACGACGACGCGCCCGTCCTGGTGCACGCCGTGCTCCGCACCCGGCACCGGGACGGCACCGAGCAGCTGTACCAGCTCTTCCTCGGCCTCTGCCCCGAGCTGCCGGCGCGGCTCGCGGGCGCGGCCATCGCCACCGTGCCCGAGGGGCGCCGGCAGGGCTGGACGGTGTACGAGGCGACGGAGGACCCCGCGCTGATGGGGGTGCTGCTGCGCTCGCTGGCCGCACGCGACCGGCGCGGCGGCCCGCGCCTGGAGCTCACGTCCGCGCATCCGCTGCCCGTCGGTCTGGTACCGCGGCTGCTGAGCGCCGACCAGAGCAACAGCGCGGTGGTGTACGGGGACCGGCTGCTGTTCAAGATCTACCGGCGCCCCGAGCCCGGACCGCACCTGGAGGTGGAGGCCCTGCGCGCCCTCACCGAGCGGCACTGCACCCGCACGCCAGAACTGCACGGGACGCTGTACACCGACGCCCCCGGCGGCGAGGGTCTGGTGCTGGGCCTCTTCGAGGAGTTCCTGCCCGTCGCGGCGGACGGCTGGGAGACCGCCGTACGGCAGGCGAGCGACAGCATCGACGGAACGGGCACCACGGTTCCCGCGACCGGCGGCTTCACCGCGCAGGCGCGTGCCCTCGGCGGCGCCGTCGCCGAGGTGCACACGCTGCTCGCCGACGCCTTCCCACGGATCCGGGTCACGCCCGAGGAAGTGGCCGAAGAGGCGCGGCTGATGAACCGCCGGCTCAAACTGGCCGCCGTCGAAGTGCCCGCCCTCGACCGCTACCGCGGCCGCATCGGCGCGCTCTACGACGACTACGCACGCCACGCCGGACGCGGCTGCCCCGTCTTCGCCCAACGCGTCCACGGCGACCTCCACCTGGGGCAGGCGCTGCCTACGCCGGACGGATGGCGCCTGATCGACTTCGAGGGTGAGCCGGACCGCTCCGCCGCCGAACGCGCCGGTCCCCAGTCCGTCCTGCGCGACGTCGCGGGCATGCTGCGCTCCTTCGACTACGCCGCGCGGACCGGGCTCGCCGCCGTGCGGAAACGGTCCGCCGGCCCGGCTCCCGGGCTCCGCCTGCGGCACCTCCGGCGCGCGGACGCCTGGACGGTCCGCAACCGCCGGGCGTTCATCGCCGGGTACGCCGAGGCCGGGGGCACCGATCCGCGCTGCCAACCCGTGCCCCTGCGGGCCTTCGAGGCGGACAAGGCGGTGTACGAGGCCGTGTACGAGTCCCGGCACCGCCCCGACTGGCTCGGCATCCCGCTGACGGCGGTGCATCGACTGGCGGGCGTACGGGGCGGCTGAGTGGTGCGCCCCGCCAGGGACGCGGGGAACGGCGCGACCAGCCCCCACCCACCCGCAGCCGAAGAACGACCCCGGGGTCTGGGGCGGAGCCCCAGGGACGATGGGGGTCCCCCCTGCTCGAGCGAAGCCGAGAGCTTGGGGGAGGGCAGGGGCGGAGGGGGCGAAAAGCCACCCCACCCGCACCGCCCCGTATAACCCCAGCCCCCAGCCCCAGCCCCCCACCCACACCCGAGAGGACCCCCACCCTTGCTGCAGACACGGCACGTCGACACGCTCGCCGCCGGGCCCGGGCCCGGACTCCCGGACCCCCGGCTGGCCGAAGCCGAGCTCGACCGGCTGGTCGCCGGCGCGCACCACGCCCCGCACGCGGTGCTCGGCGCCCACCGGGCGGAGGACGGCTCCGGAGTCGTCGTACGCGTGCTCCGTCCGCTCGCGCGCGCCGTCACCGTGGTGACGGACGAGGGCACCCGGGTCGAACTGGCCCACCAGGAGGCGGGGTTGTTCACCGGAGCGCTGCCGGTCGACGAGGTCCCCGGGTACCGCCTGCTCGTGACCTACGAGGAGCGGGAGGAGGTGCACGAGGACGGCTACCGGTTCCTGCCCACCCTCGGCGAACTCGACCTCCACCTGATCTCCGAGGGACGCCACGAGGAGCTGTGGCGGGTGCTCGGCGCACGCGTACTGACCCTCGACGGCGTCACGGGCACCGCCTTCGCCGTGTGGGCCCCGCACGCCCAAGGAGTGCGCGTCATCGGCGACTTCAACGGCTGGAACGGCGTCGCGCATCCCCTGCGCTCGCTCGGATCCAGCGGGATCTGGGAGCTGTTCGTGCCGGGGGTGGGCGCCGGCACCCGCTACAAGTACGAGATCCGCACCCGCGACGGCCGCCTCGTCCAGAAGGCCGACCCGCTGGCCCGCGCCGCCGAGTGCCCGCCTGCCACGGCGTCCGTCGTCCATACCTCGACGTACACGTGGACGGACGAGGAGTGGATGGCGAGCCGCGGCGGTCAGGACTGCCGGTCGACCCCGATGTCCGTGTACGAGGTGCACCTGCCGTCGTGGCGCCCCGGCCTCTCCTATCGGCAGCTCGCCGTGGAACTTCCCGATTATGTACGGGACTTGGGATTCACTCATGTCGAGTTCATGCCGGTGATGGAGCATCCTTTCGGTGGCTCCTGGGGATATCAGGTGTCCGGGTTCTATGCCCCCACCGCCCGATTGGGAGATCCCGACGACTTTCGGCATCTGGTGGATTCCCTGCACGCCGCCGGGATCGGTGTCATCGCCGACTGGGTTCCGGCGCATTTCCCCCGGGACGACTTCGCGCTCGCCCGCTTCGACGGGGAGAATCTCTACGAACCGGCCGACCCGCGGCGCGCCAACCATCCGGACTGGGGGACCCTCGAATTCGACTACGGCCGCAGAGAGGTTCGTAATTTCCTGGTGGCCAACGCGGTTCACTGGTGCACCGAGTTCCACATCGACGCGCTGCGCGTGGACGCGGTGGCCTCCATGCTCTACCTCGACTACTCGCGTCCGGAGGGGGGCTGGAGCCCGAACGAGCGAGGTGGGAGGGAGAACCTGGCCGCCGTCGCCTTCCTTCAGGAGCTGACCGACACCGTCCGCCGCAGGGTGCCGGGCGCCCTCACCATCGCCGAGGAGTCCACCGCATGGCCGGGTGTGACCCGGCCCACTTTCGAGGTCGGCCCGGATGGGTTCGGCGGACTCGGCTTCGACTTGAAGTGGAACCTCGGCTGGATGCACGACACGCTCGACTACTTTGAGCGCGACCCGGTGCATCGCGTCTATCACCACGACGACATGACGTTCGCCATGGTCTATGCCTATAGCGAGAAGTACCTGCTCCCTCTCTCCCATGACGAAGTCGTCCACGGCAAACGAGCCATGGTGGCCAAAATGCCAGGGGACTGGTGGCAGCGGCGGGCGAATCTGCGGGCCTGTCTGGCATTCATGTGGGCCCACCCCGGAAAGCAACTCCTCTTTATGGGACAGGAGTTCGGACAGGGCGCGGAGTTCGACCACGACGCGGGCCCGCAATGGTGGGTACTGGACGAGGGCTGGCCCGCGCACGAAGACCACCGGGGCATACGCTCCCTGGTCCGCGACCTCAACCGGATCTACACGGCGACCCCCGCCCTGTGGGAACTCGACACCTCACCGGCCGGCTTCGCCTGGATCGACGGCTCGCACGCCGAGGCCAACGTCCTGTCGTTCGTGCGCTACGACGCCGAAGGGCGCCCGCTGGTGGCCGTCTGCAACTTCTCGCCGGTCGTCCGCACCGGATACCGCGTCGGACTGCCGGCCGCGGGCGCCTGGCGGGAGGTCCTCAACAGCGACGCCGCCGCGTACGGCGGCAGCAACGTACGCAACGGCGGAGTGATCCGGCCGGAGCCGACGGCCTGGCACGGGCACGCGCAGAGCGCGGTGCTCACCCTGCCGCCGCTGGCGGTGTGCTGGCTCCGGCCCGCCTTCCCGGGAGAAGGCGGGGGAGCGGCTCGTGAGGAGTGACGTGAGAGATGTTCCGGACGTGGACGGGACCGCAGCTATCGCCGGTCGTCGGCGAGGGACACCTGAAGGTGGGGGGTGCGGGCCACACCGGCCGAGGAGAGTGCCATGTCGTAGGCCTTGAGGGCTTCCTTGACGTCTTCGCCGTGGCGCTGCCACAGGTCACCGATGTAGCGCCAGTTGAGGGTGCACTCCTGGGATGGGGGGAAGTGCTGCAGCTGGCGGGTTGCGGCCTTCAGGTACTGGAGCGCTCGTTCCGGTTCCTGTTTCAGGAAGTGGATTTCAGCGAGCGTCACTCGTGCGGCCACGGACTGGATCCGGGGCTCGGTGCCGAGCAGCCCCAGCGCGCGCTCCGCGTGCGCCACTGCCTCGTCCCAATGGCCGAGGGCCTTCTCGGCATCGGCGAGGGAGATCTCGCAACTGGCGAGTTCACCAGCGTTGCCGACCTCGGCCAGGGACTGCTGGGCGGATTCGAGCAGCTCCTTGGCGCGGTCGGGGTCGGGCAGGTCGCTCTGCAGCAGCAGGTAGCCAAAGTTCATCTTGAGCATGCCGACATGGCGCTGGTTGTCGCCCTCGGCCATCATGGCCAGGGCCCGTTCGACGAGGGCGAGTGCCTCGTTCAGCTTGCCCCGGGAGTTGGCGACGAGCCCCGCGTTCCAGTAGACGGCTCCTCGTGCGGCGTACGAGCCCTCCGCTTCGGCGGCCTGGAGGAGGCGCTCGCCGAGGAGATACGCCCGTGTGAGGTCGCCCCGCATGTGGTACGACTCCATGAGCGTGGAGCCCAACTGGATGTGATCCATCGTCACATCGAGGCCCAGCGAGTCCAGTTTGGCCAAGGCCTGCTCGCCGATCTCGATGCTGACCGTGATGTCACCGGAGTTCCGGTAGCAGCGACACAGGGCGACGGCGATCCGGCACCACTCGTCCGAGCCGGCGGCGAGCGCGGGGTCGTGGGTCAGGTCCTCAAGGATCGGGATCGCGGCCTCCAGGCGGCCCAGCTTCTCCAGCGCGGTGGCCTGCCCGACGAGTGCGCGGCGTGTCATCGAGGCGTCCAGGACCGAGCGGTGGGCCAGGACTTCGCTGAAGGTCTGGAGGGCTTCGCCGTTGGCGCCGTTGCGCAGTGCCATCTCGCCGAACGCCAGCTTGAGGTGCGTCTCGCCGAGCTCGTGCCCGTCCCGCCCTGTCCGGAGGTATTCCACGGAGCAGCCGAGTTTGTCGGCGATGGCGGAGAGCACCGCGTCCGACGGAGTGCGCTTCCCCGATTCGATCAGGGAGATATAGCTGATCGATATGTCTTGCGAGGCCAGGTCCTGCTGCTTCAGCCCGCTCCTCGTGCGGAGTGTCCTCATGCGTTCCCCAAGGCCTGTGGGGGTGTGCGCCTCGGTGTGGTTCACCTGGACTCCTTCCGGAGCTCATCACAGTCCAGATTACAAGGCCAAGTTACCAGCTTGACGATCTCCTGTCAAAAAGTCAACCGGGGCGTTCGGGCTTGAGGCGGCATAACTGACGCCGAGTTTAACTCGCCGGCCAGGAAGTTCGCCCTCAAGGCGGATGTCGATGTTCCGATTCCGGGGCAAGATCATCTTTTGCTAAAACAATACTTGACTGCGTGAGTAATATGAACTTGACTCATCGAGTCAATTCGCCGCGGAATTCGAAAGGTGAAGTAATGAAGGGACGGATCTTTCTGTTCGTCGCGGTCTTGGCTGTCATGATTGGGTTCCTCGCCGCGGGATTCACTCTGGCGTCATCGCCATCCGGGTCGAGCAGTCAGCCTGCATTCGTGACCCCGACTCCGTCTGAAAATGGCCCTGGGGGTTGCTGCTGACAATGACGACACGACCCCGCGTAGACATCCTCACCCGCGAATACCCGCCCGAAATCTACGGCGGAGCGGGTGTCCACGTCAGCGAACTGACCCGGAGCCTGCGCAGGCTCACGGACGTAAGGGTGCGATGCCTGGGGGGACCCAGGGCGGAGCGTGACGTCACGGCCTACCGGCCACCGGAGGAACTCGCCTACGCCGACGGGGCGTTGAAGTTCCTCGGTGCCGACCTGGCGATGGCGGATGACTGTGCCGGTACGGGAGTCGTGCACAGCCACACGTGGTACGCCAACATGGCCGGCCACCTCGCGGGAGTGCTCCACGGGGTGCCGCACGTCATGACGATGCACAGCCTGGAACCACTCCGCCCGTGGAAGGCCGAGCAGTTGGGAGGCGGCTATGCCCTGTCCTGCTGGATGGAGGGCACGGCCGTCCGGTCGGCCGACCGGGTCGTCGCGGTGTCTTCGGCGATGCGGGAGGACATCCTGCGGGTCTATCCGGAGGTCTCCCCGCAGCGGGTCCAGGTGATCCACAACGGCATCGACCCGGTGGTCTACCGAGCCGATCACGGTACCGACGTACTGCGTCGCTTCGGGATCGCCGAGGAGAAGCCGATCGTTCTGTTCGTGGGGCGGGTCACCCGCCAAAAGGGTCTGCCGCATCTGCTGCGCGCGGCGTTCGACCTGCGTCCGGACGCCCAGCTCGTGCTGTGCTGCGGTCAGCCGGACACACCGGAGATCGCCGCCGAAGTGGCGGGGCTCATCGAGGAACTGCGCCATGTGCGTGACGGAGTGTTCCGCATCGACGGGATGCTGGACACGACGTCCGTACGCCAACTGCTGACACACGCCGCCGTGTTCGTGTGCCCCTCGCTGTACGAACCGATGGGCATCGTGAACCTGGAGGCCATGGCGTGCGGTACGCCCGTCGTGGCGTCCGCCGTCGGTGGGATCCCGGAGGTCGTCGACGACGGGACGACCGGAACACTGGTCGCGTTCGAGGCACATTCCGATGCCTCGGGCGAGCCACGGGATCCGGAGAAGTTCGCGGCCGGTCTGGCCGCGGCGGTCAATGACCTGCTCGACGATCCCGTACGGGCCGCGGCCCTGGGAGCGGCGGGCCGTGACCGGGCGGTCGAGAACTTCTCGTGGGATCGTGCGGCCGAGCGGACGATGGAGGTCTACCGGGATGTGCTGTCCGCCCGGTGACTGAGTCCGCCCGGTGATCAGGACGCCGGATCGGTGAACTGATCGGCGAACCGGGGATGCCCCTTCGACGCCACACGGCGCCGGAGGGGCACTTCGTCGTCCAGGTACGGAAAATGGCACGCCGCCACATGCGGGTCGGCGGCGCCCTTGCCGACCGGCTCGGGCGTCTCCCGCTCGCACAGCATCCGCGCCTGCGGGGCCGCCGCCGCGTACACCGGGCAGCGCGTACGGAACCGGCAGCCGGTCGAGCGCCGTCCGGCGCGCGGCGGATCCCCGGGCAGGATGATCCGCTCCCGGGCGCGCTCCGCGCGGGGATCGGGCAGCGGAACCGCGGACAACAGGGCCTTGGTGTACGGGTGTCGTGGCCGGGTGAAGACCTCCGTGACGCCCCCGGACTCGACGGTACGGCCGCCGTACATCACCACCAGCCGGTCGGCGATCTGCCGGACGACCGCCAGATCGTGCGAGACGAAGAGGCAGGCCGGGCCGAGTTCCCGTTTGAGCCGGCGCAGCAGGTCGAGGATCCCCGCCTGTACGGAGACGTCGAGCGCGGAGACCGGCTCGTCCAGCAGGAGCAGCTCCGGCTGGACGGCCAGGGCGCGGGCGAAGGCGATGCGCTGCCGCTGGCCGCCGGAGAACTCGTGCGGGTAGCGCCCGGCGGCCGAGGGGTCGAGACCCACCTGACGGAGCAACTCCGGTATACGCGCGGCGATGTGCTCCTTGGCGGCCCGCTGGGCGCGCAGCGGCTCGGCGATGATGGCGTCCACCGTCATCCGGGGGTCCAAGCCGGCCATTGGATCTTGCAGCACGAGCTGTACGCGGCCCCGCAGATGCCGGACATCGGCCCGGCGCAGTGCGGCCGTGTCGTGGCCGAGTATCTCGATCCGGCCCGCCTGGGGTGTGGCGAGCGCGATCACCTCGGCGAGCGTCGTGGACTTCCCGGCGCCCGACTCGCCGACCAGACCGACCGTCTCGCCGCGCCGGATGTCGAGGTCCGCCCGCTCGACGGCGTGCAGCGCGTCCGCGTCCACGGAACGGCGCCCCCACAGGCGTACGGCCGCCCGACGGGGGAGCGGGTAGCTCTTCGCCAGCCGCGTGATCCGCAGCACCGGCTCCGCCCCGCCCTCCACACGCCCGTCCGGACCGGACGCCACAGACGCGGGAAACAGCTCGTCCACGGTGTGCCGCGCCACGGCGTCGCCCCGGAAACAGGCGACCAGGTGAGCGCCGCGGGGGTCGGGCCCTGACGTGTCGCCTTCGACCCCGCTCGCGGGCCCTGACGCGCCCCCCTCGACTCCCCCCACTTGCCTTGACGCATCCCCCTCCTCTCCGCCCGTCCGCTTCGAGACCTCCCGGGCGCCCGTGCCCCTCGCGGGCGAACCGTTCGCCACGGGCGCCTCGTTCACCTCCGTCAGCCGCGGCTCCGCGCGCTCGCAGTGTTCGTTTGCCAGGGGGCATCTCGGGGCGAAGGAGCAGCCGGGACCGGCGGCGCCGGGGGCGGGTGGGGTGCCCGGGACCGGGGTGAGCGGGGTGACGCCGTCGAGGCGGGGGACGGAGCCGATCAGGCCTCGTGTGTACGGCATCCGGGGGTGCGCGAACAGCTCGTCCACCGGGGCCGACTCCACGATGCGCCCGGCGTACATGACGGCGACCCGGTCGGCCGCCCCGGCGATGACCCCCAGGTCGTGGCTGACCAGGAGCAGTGCGGCGCCGGTCGCCTCGCGGGCGGTCGCCAGCGCGTTGAGGACCTGCGCCTGCACCGTGACGTCGAGCGCGCTGGTGGGCTCGTCGGCGACGATGACGTCGGGGCGGTTGGCGATGGCCATGGCGATCATGGCCCGCTGCCGCAGCCCCCCGGAGAGCTCGTGCGGGTACGCGCGCGCGGCCCGGCCCGGCTCGGGCACGCCGACGCTCTCCAGGAGTTCCACGGCGCGCAGCCGTGCCGACTCCCGTGTCGGACGGGGCCGTTGGTGAATGCGTACCGCCTCGCCGATCTGGTCGCCGATCCGCAGCACCGGGGTGAAGGCGGTCAGCGGATCCTGGAAGACCATGGCGATCCGGCGCCCGCGCTGTCGCGCGAGGTCCCGCACGGGCAGCCCCACCAGCTCGGTGCCGAGCAGCCGCACCGAGCCGCGGACCACCGCGCCGGGCGGCGGCAGACCCAGCACCGACAGCGCGGTGACGGACTTGCCCGCCCCCGACTCCCCGACGAGGCCGAGGACTTCGCCCGCGCGCAGGGTGAGGTCCACCCCGCGCACGACGGGCAGCGGCGCGGCCCGCCGACCGCCCTCGAAGGACACATGCAGATCCCGGACTTCGAGGATCGCGGTCCCGGTCATACACGCACCTCCGCTCGGACGGCCACCGGGTCGAGCGCGTCGCGCAGCGCCTCGCCCACGAGGTTCACCGAGAGGACGAAACAGAGCAGCAGACCGGTGGGGAAGAAGAACATCCATGGATAGGTGAGCGCCACATCCGTGCTGTCGGCGATCAGGGTTCCCAGGGACACGTCCGGCGGCTGCACCCCGAAGCCGAAGTACGACAGACCCGTCTCGCTGATCACCGCGGCCGCCACCGCGATCGTGGCGTGGGTGATCAGGAACGACGCCATGTGCGGGACGAGATGGCGCCGGATGATCAGGAAGGGCCCGACGCCCATGTGGCGCGCGGCGGTGACGTACGGCCGTTCCTTGAGGGAGAGCGTCATGGCCCGCACCGCCCGCGCCGTGATCATCCAGCCGAGGGCGGCGAGCAGTCCCACGTACGCCATCCAGCCCGCCCCGCGCAGCGACGGCGCGACGACCACCAGGACCAGGAAGCAGGGCAGCACCAGGAGCAGGTCGACCAGGAACATCAGGAGCCGGTCCGTCCAGCCGCCGAAGTACCCCGCGCAGGTGCCGACCGCGGCGGCGAGCCCCGTGCTGAACAGGGCCACGAAGAGCCCGACGAGCAGCGACTTCTGCAGACCGCGCACCGTCTGCGCGAAGACGTCCTGGCCGATCCGGTTGGTGCCGAACCAGTGCCGGGCGTCCGGCGCGGCGCGCAGCGCGGTGTAGTCCACGTCGCTGTGGCTCCACGGGGTGAGGTACGGGCCGGCGAAGGCCAGCAGGAAGAGGGCCACGATCAGCACCGCGCCGGTGACGGCGCGGGGTGAGCGGGCGAGCCCGCGCAGCTGCGACGTCACCCGCGCCGCACCCTCGGGTCGAGCACGACGAGCAGCACATCGGCGACCAGGCCGGCGAGCAGCACCGTCACGGCGGCGAACAGATTGACCGCTACCACGGAGTTGACGTCGCCCTTCTGCGCCGCGTCCATGAACCAGCTGCCCATGCCGGGCCAGCCGAAGATCTGCTCGGCGAAGACCGAGCCGGTGAACAGGGTCAGGAACCCGAAGGAGAAGAACGTGGTCATGGGGATGAGTGAGGTCCGCAGCCCGTGCCGCAGCAGCGCCCGTCCGGGGGTGAGCCCCTTGGCCTGCGCCGTGCGCAGATGGTCGGAGCCCAGCACATCGAGCGTGGCGGCGCGCTGGTAACGGCTGTAGGCGGCGATCGAGCCGAGCGCGACCGTGGCGGCTGGCAGCACCAAGTGGGCGGCCCTGTCCTGGAGTTGGCTGAGCAGTCCGCCGGAGCGGCCGGGGGTGCGCTCGCCGGTGTAGCGGATGACCGTATGGCCCACCGCGTGGTTGAGCTGGAGCGCGCCGTCCTTGAGCAGCAGCGCCAGCACGAAGGTGGGCACGGACAGGACGAGGAAGGAGAAGACGGTCAGCGCACGGTCCACGAGCCGGCGCCGGCGCACGGCGGCCCAGACCCCCGCGAGGACACCCAGTCCGGTGCCGACGAGCGTGCCGATGAGCAGCAGCCGCGCCGAGACCCCCACCCGGCGGCCGAACTCGGCGTTGACCGAGTCGCCGTCGATGGTGCGTCCAAGGTCGCCGTGGAGGGCCCGCCAGGACCAGTGCCCGAACCGGTCGAGCACGGGGGTGCGGTCGTCGAGGCCCAGCGAGGCGAGTTCGCGGTCCACCGAGGCCGTGGGCGGGGTGGGCCGGCGGTCGGCGAAGTAGGCGCGCGGGCTGAGGGCGGTGGAGCTGACGAGGTATGAGAGGAGAGTGGCGACGAGGAGCAGGAGTGCACTGTGGATGAGACGCTGAGACAGGCGGCCGATCATGTGACTCCTCCTCGTGGTCGGGGGGTCAGCGGTCCATCGGCGTGACACTCGGCAATGCTATGGTCTCAGCACGTGAATCGTAGATCAGTTCGCCTAGTTGACCGACCGTCAATCAAGGAGCTGGTGTGGGGCGTTTGCGGCGGACCTGGGGAGCGATTGGTCTGGCGGTGACGGCCGTGTTAGCGGGATGTACCTCGTCCGGTGGTGTGCACCCCGACGGCGGGACGCCCACGAAGGCCGTCGAGTACGGCACGCAGGACATCAACTCCCGTCCCCTGAACCAGTTGCGGCAAGGCGGCACCTTCACCCTCGCGACCCCGCAGTGGGCCACGCAGTACAACTTCAACCAGACCGACGGCGCCCTCGACCAGGTCGCGCAGATCGACAGCCTGGTGGAGCCCGTCCTCTTCCGCCTGGACGCGAAGGGTGTCCCGCACGCCAACCCGGACTACCTCGCTTCGGCCGCGGTCACCTCCACCGCCCCGCAGACCGTCACCTACCACCTGAACCCCAAGGCCCGCTGGTCGGACGGAAAGCCGCTCTCCGCCGCGGACTTCGCGGCCCAGTGGCGGGCGCTGGGCACCGGCGACGAGCGGTTTCACATCGCGGACCCGTCCGGATACGACCGGATCAAGGACGTACGCCAGGGCGCGGACGCGCACGAGGTGAAGGTCGTCTTCCGCACCCCGTACGCCGACTGGCAGCGGCTGTTCACCCCGCTCTTCCCGGCCCCTGCCATCGCGACTCCCGAGCGGTTCAACAGGGGTTGGATCAACCGGATCCCGATCAGCGCGGGCCCCTTCAAGATCGCGTCGATGGACCGCACGGCGCAGACCGTCACCGCCGTGCCCGACCCGCGTTGGTGGGGCACTCCGCCGCGCCTGGACAAGGTGATCTTCCGTACGCTGCTGCCCGACGCCGCCCAGCAGGCCTTCCTGAACGGCGAGATCGACGCGGTCAACGCGGCGACGGCCGAGGACTACGCCAAGCTCAAGGACGCCAAGGACAGCGAGATCAGGACCGGTTCGTCCTGGGACGACGTCCATGTCTCCCTCAACGGCGCGGGCGGCCCCCTGGCGGACATCGACGTCCGGCACGCGGTCCAACGGGCCGTCAACCGCGAGGCGTTGGCGAAGGTCGCCGCCGAAGGGCTGCCCATCGGCGTCCCGCTGCTCGGCAACCACATTTTCATGACCAACCAGCCCGGGTACGTCGACCACTCCTCGCCCTGGGGGACGTACGACCTGAAGGAGGCGCGCCGCATCCTGGACCGGGCGGGCTGGAAGAGCCGGGGCGCGGGCGAGCCGCGGGTCAAGGACGGCAAGGAACTGCGGCTGCGGTTCGTGCTGAGCACCGCGACCAACCGCCTCGGCCTCGACCTCGCCCAGCTCATCCAGCAGATGCTCGCCCAGGCGGGCATCGCCGTGGACATCACGAAGGTGCCGGCCAACGACTACGCCGCGAAATATCTGTTCCAGGGCAACTTCGACATGGTGATGTTCCGCTTCACCGGACTCACCTACCCCAGCTCCACGGTGTCGATCTACCAGCAGCCGAAGGGGGAGCAGGCCTTCCTCAACTACGGCCGGGTCTCCGACGCCAAGCTCGACGGCCTGCTCAAGAAGGCCGCCGGAACCCTCGACCGCACCCGCGCCACCGAACTCTACAACCAGGCCGACGCCGAGATCTGGCGCCTCGGCCATGACGTCGAGCTCTACCAGCGCCCCCAGGTGATAGCGGTGCGCAAGGGCCTCGCCAACTACGGGGTCCCGGGTCTCGGCGACCTCGACCTCGCCAAGGTCGGCTGGGAACGGCGGTCTTCCGGAGGCTGAGACCCGCCACGCCCCCCTCGCTCACCGGGCGTCGTCCTCCGGGTCGGGAAGGGCGACCAGGAGGACGACGCTGCGGCCGTGGGCGTGCAAGGAGTGGCCGTCGACCGGCTTCTCCCGCCTGGCCGGGAGGATGTCGTGCGGTCCGCGCTGTGCCGTGTCCAGGACGCGGTGCCACCGGTGACCACGGACGCGGGGCAGCTCGAAGTCCAGGCCCAGGTGGTACATGTTCAGGATCAGATGCAGATCGGGATCGCCGTCGAACCCGCCCAGCGTGCAGGCAAGCACACGGGCGTTGGTGTCCTCCCAGCCGGGCTGCTCCAGACGGGTGCCGTGCCAGGTGACGTCGGGCAGTCCCCGCGTGTTGAGGTGCCCGTTGAAGAACCGCGGTTCGCGGAAGGTGCGGTAGCGCCCGCGCAGCTGGATGAGACGGCGGGTGAAGTCCTTGGTCTCCTGCTCCTTCTCCGCCTGGTCCCAGTCCAGCCATGACGTCGGGTTGTCCTGGCAGTACGCGTTGTTGTTGCCGCCCTGGCTGTTGCGGAACTCGTCACCGGCCAGCAGCATCGGCACACCGCGGCTCAGCAGCAGCACGGACAGCAGGTTCTTGATCTGCCGCACCCGCAGCCGCTCGACATCGTGCTCCTCGCTCGGGCCCTCGACCCCGCAGTTCCAGCTGAAGTTCTCGTTCGCGCCGTCGGCCTCGGCCTCGCCGTTGGCGTAGTTGTGCTTCTGGTTGTACGACACCAGGTCGTTGAGGGTGAAGCCGTCGTGGCAGGTGATGAAGTTGACGCTGTTGGTGGGCAGTTCGTTCTGCGGTCCGAAGAGGTCCTCCGAGCCGCCGAGCCGCTTGGCGACCTCCCCGACGAGCCCGGCGTCGCCGCGTACGAAACGGCGTACGTCGTCCCGGAACGGGCCGTTCCACTGGGCCCAGCGCTTCCCCGGGAAGCGGCCCACCTGGTAGAGCCCGCCGCCGTCCCAGGGCTCCGCGATGATCTTCGTCTCGGCGAGCACCTTGGACAGCTCGATCGCCCACAGGACGGGCGGCACGGCCATCTCGTACCCCTTGTCGCCGCGCGAGAGCTCCGAGGCCAGGTCGAAGCGGAAGCCGTCGACGTGGTGCTCGGTGACCCAGTACTCCAGGCACTCGACGATGAACTTGGCGACGAAGGGGTGATTGGCGTTGACAGCGTTGCCACACCCCGTGAAGTCCATGTAGTGGCTGCGGTCCTGCGGCCACAGGTGGTAGTACGCCTCGTTGGCCTGGCCGCGGAAACTGATGGTCGGGCCGAACTCGTTGCCCTCGCTGGTGTGGTTGAAGACGACGTCGAGGATGACCTCGATGCCCGCCCGGTGGAAGGCCTTCACCATGTCCCTGAACTCACTGATGTGCGTGTTGAGATGGGGCGAGGTGCAGTAGCCGGTGTGCGGGGCGAAGAAGCCGTACGGGTCGTAGCCCCAGTAGTTGGGCAGCTTGGTGCCGTCCGGCCCGGTGCGCAGGATCTGTGTCTCGTCGAAGTCGAAGACGGGCAGCAACTCGACCGCGGTGATGCCGAGTTCCTTGAGGTACGGGATCTTCTCGATGACCCCGGAGAACGTGCCGGGGCTGTCCACCCGCGAGGTGGGCGACTCGGTCAGACCGCGCACATGCATCTCGTAGAGGACGGTGTCCGCCATCGGGAGCCGCAGCGGCCGGTCGCCCTCCCAGTCGTAGTCGTCGAGATCGACGACCAGACTGCGCATGGAGTGCGCGACGTTGTCCTCCAGACCGATGGCGTACGTCCGCTCCCAGCGGCTGTTGATGTTGGCGCGGGCGTACGGGTCGAGCAGCACCTTGCGGTGGTCGAAGCGGGCGCCCGACTTGCTCGTGTCACGAGGACCGTCCATGCGGTACGCGTAGACCTGTCCGGCGCCGATGCCCCTGACGTGGCAGTGCCAGAAGTGGAAGCTGCGGTGGGTCTCCGGGTGCAGCTGGATGGTCCGGGACGGTTCGGGGTCGTCGCAGCGGTCGAAGAGCAGCAGGTCGACACGTGTCGCGTGCTCGGAGAAAACGGAGAAGTTGACGCCGTCGGCGTCCACGGTGCTGCCCAGCGGCTGCGGACGTCCTGCGGTGATGTCCGGCGCCTCGGTCATGGTCTCTCCCGGGTCTCATGACAGGGACGGCGAGTCATCCCGTCACCCCTGGTCACTGCCTAGCTGATGTGCGGATGGTCGGTCCTGCCGGTCTCGCTGGTCTCTCCGGTCGTGGTCGTGGTCGTGCCGGTCGCCCGGCCGCGCTCGCTCACACGAGGGCGCGGTCCGGCGTGGGGTGTCGTGGGCCGAGCCCGGTGAACAGGGCCTGGACGCAGGCCTCGGCGACGTCCAGTGCGGTGCGCCGGCCGGGGCGTACGACGGTGTAGGGCAGCCCCGAGGCGCGTACGGCGTCCTCGCCGGCCCGGCCGAGGAGGACGAACCGCGGGCTCCCGGACGCGGCCCCGCCCAGCAGCGCGGCGAGCGTGTTGACCACCCCGGTCTCCGGGGCGCCCGCCGGGCTGTCGGGGCCCGGCTCCACCGCGTGCACGACCGCGGCGCAGCCGTGCAGGGGGGTGCGCAGGGTCTCGGGTTCCCCCATGTCACCGAGGAAGAACTGGGCGAGGGGCGGCAGATGGCGCCGGGCCCGCAGGGTGCTGCGGCCGATCACCCGGACCGTCTCGCCGCGTTCGATCAGCTGGCGCGTGACGATCCGGCCGACCCGGCCCGTTCCGCCGATGACCGCGATCGGACTGTTCACGGAGCTCTCCTGACGGGTGACGGGCTTCATATCCACTGCAAGATGTCGTCGGAGCTGGTGAGTTGGGTTCCGGCCGGCACACCGGACAGGGCGGGCACGCGCAGCCGCGGATAGACGCTGACCCCCGAGAGCCGGGTCCCCGGCCACAGATACGCGCCGTCCCCGACAGCTGTGTGCTGTTCGAGCCGGACCGGTGCCCGGCGGTCGGACTGCACCTGGGCCATCGGCCCGATGTACGAGTCGGTGATGCGCGCGTACGGGCCGATGAGGGCGCCGTCCCCGAGGACGGTCCGGTCGAGCCTGACGCCCTCGCCGACGTCGACGCCGTCGCCGATGTCCGTGTACTGGAGGTGGACGCCGGTGCCGATCTCCGCATGGCGGCCGATGCGCACCCCGGGGCCGAGGACGACGCTGCCCTCGGCGATCTTCTGGGCGAGGGTCGTGCCGGTCACGCTGTCCTTGGTCCGCAGGCTCGTCTCGTGGATCCAGTAGCGCGGATCCTCGCTGAGCGGGGCGCCCAGCGCGTGGTTCATGTACGGGTAGCGGCCGTTCAGGGCATCGCCGAGCGTGCCGAGGTAGTCGCCGATGCTGCCCAGGTCGCCCAGGCGCGCGATGGGTTCGACCGCCACCCGCTGGTCGTGCCCGACCAGCCAGGGCAGCAGATCGTGCCCCCAGTCGAGGCGCTGCTGGGCCAGGCGGATCAGCTCGGGGGTGCGCGCGGCGAGCCGCAGCCGGGCGCAGTCGATCAGATACATCCCCGCGTTGGTGGGCAGGGTGTGCGGTCCCCGAGGTGCGCCGGTGGGGGGGAACTCCTGGTGGATGCGGGCCAGTTGGGGCTTCTCCAGGAAGCCGGACACCAGTCCGTCCGATGTGGTCCGCATGACTCCGTACTTCCCCGCGATCTCCTCGGGTGTGCGGGAGACGGCGGCCACGGTGACCACCGCGTCGGCGGCCTCGTGGGCGGTGCGCAGCTGGTCGAGCGAGAAGTCGAACAGCGAGTCAACCGGCATGACAAGCGCGGACCCGGTGAGGTTCCACTGTTCGAGGTTGTGCAGCGTGGCTGCTCCGGAGCCGACGTTGTACTGGTCGAAACGGGCACGTGAGTAGTCGATCTCGACGCCGTACCGCTCGCCGTGGCCCAGCACGAGCTTGATCTGGCTGCGGTTCTCCGCTCCCTGAGCCACCACGTAGAAACAGCGAATGCCCTGGTCACGGCAGGTCTCGACGATCCACTCGATGAGCGGTCTGCCGGCGAACGGGATGAGTGCCTTGCTGCGGATGTAGTCGGCGGACTGCAGGGTGATGGGCTTGGCCCGTTCCCCCCGGCCGCCGGCCAGGATGATGCCGACTGTGCTGTCGTCCCCCATCGCTGTCCTGTCTCCTCGACCGACTTCCCGACAGGTCAAGTTCAACAGCAGCAGTCATCTTCAGTCAAGTAGATTGTAAAGTAGGGGAGTTATCTCCGGATACGCGGAGCTCCGTCGCTCCGGACGCGCCGAGCTTCGGATACACCGAGCTCCGGGGCTCCGGGTACGCAGAGCTCCGGATATGCCGAGGGGCCCGGCCCCGAGTCCACGTCCGTGGACTCGGGGCCGGGCCCCTGTCGTGCTGCGGTGCCGGAGGCCTAGGCCTCGAACACCTCACGCACCAGCTGCTCCTGCTCCGCCTGGTGCCGCTTCGCGGAACCCACGGCGGGGGACGAGGAGTGCGGCCGCGAGATGCGGCGCAGGCGCTCGCCGTGCGGAACGTCCGCGCCGACCGCCAGGTCCAGGTGGTCGATCAGGTTGAGGGCGATGAAGGGCCAGGCGCCCTGGTTCGCCGGCTCCTCCTGGGCCCACAGGTACTTCTCGGCGTTCGGGTACTTGTTGACCTCCGCCTGGAGCTCGGCACCCGGCAGCGGGTACAGGCGCTCGATGCGGATGATGGCCGTGTCCGTGACGCCGCGCTTCTTCCGCTCGGCCTCGAGGTCGTAGTACAGCTTGCCGGCGCAGAAGACGACCTTGCGGACCGCCGCGGCGTCGACGCTGTCGTCGCCGATGACGGGGCGGAAGCCGCCCGTGGTGAACTCCTCCGCCTTCGACGCGGCGGCCTTCAGACGCAGCATCGACTTCGGGGTGAAGACCACCAGCGGCTTGTGGTGCGGGTTGTGCACCTGCCACCGCAGGAGGTGGAAGTAGTTCGACGGGAGCGTCGGCTGGGCGACCGTCATGTTGTTCTGCGCGCACAGCTGGAGGAAGCGCTCGATACGGGCCGAGGAGTGGTCCGGGCCCTGGCCCTCGTAGCCGTGCGGGAGCAGCAGGGTGACGCCGGACGTCTGGCCCCACTTCTGCTCGGCGGCCGAGATGTACTCGTCGACGACCGTCTGCGCGCCGTTGACGAAGTCGCCGAACTGCGCCTCCCACATCACGAGGGCGTCCGGGCGGGCCAGCGAGTAGCCGTACTCGAAGCCCATGACCGCGTACTCGGAGAGCAGCGAGTCGTACACGTTCAGGCGGGCCTGCTCGTCCGACAGGTACTGGAGCGGGGTGTAGTCCTCGCCCGTGACCCGGTCGATCAGCACCGCGTGACGCTGGCCGAAGGTGCCGCGGCGGGAGTCCTGGCCCGACAGGCGGACCGGGGTGCCCTCGAGCAGCAGCGAGCCGACGGCGAGGGTCTCGCCCATGCCCCAGTCGATCGTGCCGTCCTCGATCATCGACGCCCGGCGCTGCAGCTGCGGCAGCAGGCGCGGGTGCACGGTGACGTGGTCGGGGATGTTGACCTGGGACTCGGCGATCCGCTTCACGATCTCCTGGGAGACCGCGGTCGTCACGGAGACCGGGAACTGGGCCTGCGCGTCCGGGACATGGGCCTCGGGCGCCTGCGAGACGGCCTCGCGGACCTCCGTGAAGACCTTCTCCAGCTGGCCCTGGAAGTCCTGCAGCGCCTGCTCGGCCTCTTCGAGGGTGATGTCGCCGCGACCGATCAGGGACTCGGTGTAGAGCTTGCGCACCGAGCGCTTCTTGTCGATCAGGTCGTACATCAGCGGCTGCGTGAACGCCGGGTTGTCGGACTCGTTGTGTCCGCGGCGGCGGTAGCAGATCAGGTCGATGACGACGTCCTTGTTGAACGCCTGGCGGAACTCGAAGGCCAGGCGAGCGACGCGGACGACGGCCTCGGGGTCGTCGCCGTTCACGTGGAAGATCGGCGCCTCGATCATGCGGGCCACGTCGGTGGCGTACATGGAGGAGCGCGACGACTCCGGGGCGGCGGTGAAGCCGACCTGGTTGTTGATGACGATGTGGACGGTGCCGCCGGTGCGGTAGCCGCGCAGCTGCGACATGTTCAGCGTCTCGGCGACCACACCCTGGCCGGCGAAGGCCGCGTCACCGTGCAGGGCGACCGGCAGGACCGTGAAGTCCGTGCCGCCCTTGTTGATGATGTCCTGCTTGGCGCGGGTGATGCCCTCGATGACCGGGTCGACCGTCTCCAGGTGGGACGGGTTGGCGGCCAGCGAGACCTTGATCTGCTCGCCGTCCAGGCCGGTGAAGGTGCCCTGGGCGCCCAGGTGGTACTTCACGTCGCCGGAGCCGTGCATCGACTTCGGGTCGAGGTTGCCCTCGAACTCGCGGAAGATCTGCGCGTACGACTTGCCGACGATGTTCGCGAGCACGTTCAGGCGGCCGCGGTGGGCCATGCCGATGACGACCTCGTCGAGACGGGACTCCGCCGCCGAGTCGATGACCGCGTCGAGCAGCGGGATGACCGACTCGCCGCCCTCGAGGGAGAAGCGCTTCTGGCCGACGTACTTCGTCTGCAGGAAGGTCTCGAAGGCCTCCGCCGCGTTCAGGCGGCGCAGGATGCGCAGCTGCTCCTCGCGCTCCGGCTTGGTGTGCGGGCGCTCGATGCGGTCCTGGATCCACTTGCGCTGCTTCGGGTCCTGGATGTGCATGAACTCGATGCCGGTGGTGCGGCAGTACGAGTCGCGCAGCACGCCGAGGATGTCGCGCAGCTTCATCAGGGACTTGCCGGAGAAGCCGCCGACCGCGAACTCGCGCTCCAGGTCCCACAGGGTGAGCCCGTGCTCGGTGATGTCCAGGTCGGGGTGCTTGCGCTGGCGGTACTCCAGCGGGTCGGTGTCGGCCATGACGTGGCCGCGGACCCGGTAGGAGTGGATCAGCTCGAAGACGCGGGCGGCCTTGGTGACGTCGTCGTCGTGGCTGGCGTCGATGTCCTTGAGCCAGCGGACCGGCTCGTACGGAATCCGCAGGGCCTCGAAGATCTCGTCGAAGAAGCCGTTCTCGCCGAGCAGCAGGTTCGCGACGATGCGCAGGAACTCGCCGGAGGCGGCGCCCTGGATCACCCGGTGGTCGTAGGTCGACGTGAGCGTCATGACCTTCGAGATGCCGAGCTTGTTCAGGGTGTCCTGGGAGGTGCCCTGGAACTCCGCCGGATAGTCCATCGAGCCGACGCCCATGATCACCGACTGGCCGGGCATCAGACGCGGGACCGAGTGGACGGTGCCGAGGCCGCCGGGGTTGGTCAGGGAGACCGTGACACCGGTGAAGTCGTCCATCGTCAGCTTGCCGTCACGGGCGCGGCGGACGATGTCCTCGTAGGCCTGCCAGAACTCGAAGAAGTTCAGCGTCTCGGCCTTCTTGATGCCCGCGACGACCAGCTGGCGGTCGCCGTTGGGCTTCACCAGGTCGATGGCGAGGCCGAAGTTGATGTGCGCGGGCTTGACCAGGGTCGGCTTGCCGTCCTTCTCCGCGAAGGAGTAGTTCATCGACGGCATGGCCTTGATGGCCTGCACCATCGCGTAGCCGATGAGGTGGGTGAAGGAGATCTTCCCGCCCCGGGCGCGCTTCAGGTGGTTGTTGATGACGATGCGGTTGTCGAAGAGCAGCTTCACCGGGACCGCGCGCACGGACGTGGCCGTGGGCAGCTCCAGGGACGCGTTCATGTTCTTCGCGACGGCGGCGGAGGGGCCGCGCAGCGTGACGAGCTCCGGGCCCTCGGGGGCCTCGGCCGCGACCGTGGGCGCGGCCTTCGGCTTGGCGGCGGCCGGGGCGGCCTTCGCGGGAGCCGGGGCGGCGGCAGCGGGCTTCGGGGCCGCGGGAGCGGCCGCCGGAGCGGGCGCGGCGGCGGCAGGAGCCGCCGGAGCCGGGGCTGCGGGCGCCGCGGGCGCGGCAGGGGCCGGAGCGGCCGGAGGCGCCGCGGTGGTCCCTGCGGCCCCCGCAGCCGCAGTACCCGCCGGAGCCGAGGCGGCAGCGGCGCCCGGCTTGTAGTCGGCGAAGAAGTCCCACCAGGCTCGGTCTACCGAATTCGGGTCCTGGAGGTACTGCTGATAGATCTCGTCGACGAGCCACTCATTGGGACCGAACGCAGCGGCGGGGTTCTTCCCGGCTTGGTCATCGGTCGAGATGCTCGAGTTACTGGGGGACTGTGGCGACACGGCGGCAACCGCCCTCTTCCGCTTCACAAGGTGATGGACAGCGGAAATAAAGGCTACGCCTCCATGGCCGAGAAGGTCAGGCCGGGCCCGTCCAACGTCGCGCAAGTCACATCGGATCACCTCGGAAACCGTGTTTCGGCTGTGGAAATGGCGGGAAACAAGCGGGGTTCCGGCCCGGAACGGGTACGTCGATGCGGGGTCGCGGTACGACTCACGCGGCCCTCTGCCTGATCACACGTGTCCGCCAGTGCGGACGCCGATGGATCTTGTGGCTCCGGTTCGAACTTTACGTCAACTTGGCAGAGAAGGAAGTCCCGGAAGGGTGACCTGAATCCGGCAACCCCGCTGGGATTCGGCCACACCGATCCGGCCGCCGTGCAGATCGACGGCCCAGCGCGCGATGGCCAGGCCCAGCCCCGTACCGCCGTCACTGCCCGGACCGTGCGGCGAGGGGACCCCGCCCCGGTTGAACCGCTCGAAGACCCGGTGCCACTCCGACTTCGGAATGCCGGGCCCCTCGTCCAGGACCTCCAGAGCCAGCGACTCCGGCCGGTCGCCCCGCCGCGCCCTCACCGTCACCCGTCCGTGCGGCGGGCTGTGCTTGACCGCGTTGTCGATGAGATTCGCCACGACCTGGTGGATCCGCTCCGGGTCCGCGTGCGCGGTCAGCTCCGGCGGGGACACGTCGAGGTGCAGATGGACGTCGGTGCGGGTGTGGCTGCCGGAGCCGGAGGCGATGCCCGCGCGCGCGGAGGCGACCATGTTGGCCTCCTTGAGCACGCCCGACAGATACGGCCACACCTCGAATCGGCGCTTGCGCAGGGGGACGACGCCGTTGTCCAGCCTGGACAGGTCGAGGAGCGTCTCCACGAGCCGTCCGAGCCGCTCCGTCTGCTTGAGCGCCGTACGCATCGTCTCGGGGTCGGCGGCCGAGACGCCGTCCACGACGTTCTCCAGGACCGCGCGCAGGCCCGCGATGGGGGTGCGCAGCTCGTGCGAGACATTCGCCACGAGTTCCTTGCGCTGGCGGTCCTGGGCCTCCAGCTCGTCGGCCATGAGATTGATCGTCTCGGCCAGGTCGCCCAGCTCGTCGCGGCGGCTGTCGCTCACCCGGCGCGTGTAGTCGCCGTGCGAGATGGACCGCGCGACCGCGTTCATCTCGTCCAGCGGGGCGGTGAGCGAATGCGCCACGAACTGCGTAATCAACAGTGTGGCGATCATCGAGAAGACCGTGATGAAGCGCAGCTCGGTCTCGGTGCGCACCGCGATCATCAGCAGACCGGTGGTGATGAAGACCGAGACGACGACCAGCGTGCCGAGCTTCGTCTTGATCGAGAAGGGCCGCACGCCGCCCCAGGGGCTCGCGCTCCTGTGCTCCCCGAAGCCGTGCTCGCCGGCCCCGGTCCCTCTCGGCCCGTGCTCGCCGTCCCCGTGCTCCCCGAGCCCGCTCATCACATCAGCCCCCTCACGAAGGTCACGACGAAGGCCCGGCTCAGGGAGTCGGGGTCTCCAGCGCATAGCCCACGCCGTGGACCGTACGGATCCGCTCGGCGCCGATCTTCCGGCGCAGCGCCTTGATGTGGCTGTCCACGGTCCGGGTGCCGGAGGCGTCCGCCCAGTCCCACACCTCGGCGAGCAGCTGCTCGCGCGAGAGGACGGCGCGCGGGGTGTTCGCGAGGCACACCAGCAGGTCGAACTCGGTGGGCGTCAGATGCACGTCCTCCGAGCGCACCCGCACCCGGCGCTGCGCGTGGTCGATCTCCAGCTCGCCGAGGCGCAGGATCCCGCTGCGCGGCGTCGAGGCGGCCACGACGGCCCGCTCGACCCGGCGCAGCAGGACGTGCACACGGGCGGCCAGCTCACGCATCGAGAACGGCTTCGTCATGTAGTCGTCGGCGCCGACGCCGAGCCCGACCAGCATGTCGGTCTCGTCGTCGCGCGCGGTGAGCATCAGCACCGGCACCGGGCGCTGGGCCTGCACCCGGCGGCAGACCTCCAGGCCGTCGAAGCCGGGCAGCATGATGTCGAGGATCAGCAGGTCGGGCTGCCAGGCCTCGGCGGTGTCGACGGCGGCCGGACCGTCGCCCGCGGTTTGCACCAGGAATCCCTCGGCACGCAGGCGGGCCGCGATGGCGTCGACGATCGTCGGGTCGTCCTCGACCACCAACACCCGGCGTTGCGCGCCGGGTGTCGCCGCCGTGCCGTTGTGGGAGGTGTGTGTCTGCTCCATCGCCCGCCCCTGAAGTGTGCTTTCCGGAATCCGTGGGGTGATCCCATGACTGCGCTTGACGCTTGAATGATCGGCGTCAGGGAAGCAGAGTACGGGCAGTCACCGTGCCTCGGCTATCCAGGTCTTACCGCGAGGTGCACGACGTCCGGAACGCCCCGGGCAACCGGGATCTCTTCGGTACGCACCCGTTGGAACCCGGCATTCCATAGGGATCCTTCAAATTCCGGAGAGGGCTGCGCGGACCACACCGCGAGCACCCCGCCGGGCCTCAACACCCTTGCGCAGCTTGCCAGTCCGGCCTGTGAGTAGAGCCCCTCATTGCCCTCGGTGACCGTCCAGTCGGGCCCGTTGTCGATGTCGAGACACAGTGCGTCGTACGTGGCGGAAATCTCATTGACGTACGCCACCAGATCGGCTTCGACGATTTCCGTACGCGGATCGGCGAGGGCCTCGGCGGAGAGCGCGGACAGGGGTCCGTCGAGATGCCATTCGATGATGGCCGGCTCGCGTTCGACGACCGTGATACGCCCCCACCGGGAGTCGGCGGCGGCATGCGCGAGTGAGAATCCGACGCCGAGGCCCCCGATCAGCACGCTCGGCCGCGGGCGCCCGTCCAGGGCGCCGTGGGCGGCGTCGACGAGCAACCGCTCCGAGCGGCCGTCGGAGGTGTCCATCAGGAAGCACCCGTTGGCGATGATCTGCAGCAGCGCGCCGTGTCGCCGCAGCACGACCTCGCCGTACGGGCCTTCTCGGCGATCGATGACCACAGGGGTGTCGTACGAGGCAGTCATGGCCCCCATCCTGGCAGTTTCACCAGGACGGGCGACCGGATTAACGGGGCCTCGCCCACCTCACGGGTCACCCGGGGGCCGTCCCCCACGGTCCGGGGTGGGATCAGGCACCCCGCGGTCACCAGGAGCTCCCGGTCAGAGCTCGCTCGATCACGACGCAGGGGACGGGGCTGCCGGCGGACGTCTGAGGTGTCTTGGAAGTTGCTGTGAATCGCCTCTCGCGTGGCGTCGGTCATAGACAGCGACGTGCGGGACACGAAGGGTGGTGCGTGACGGAAGGAGCGCCGCACCGTGGACCCGAGTGCGACCGCGCGGGCTGAGGCCTCGCTCACGGACCCGGAGACGGGTGCGCCACTGCTGGACGGACTGCCCCGGCAGCGCGGCGGTCCCGTCACGGCGCCGGACCGCCCGGGCACGGGGGCACCGGCTCCGGGTCCGACGCCCGAGCCGGGCACGACGACCCCGCGCCCGACGCCCGAACCAGGTACGGCGGCACCAGCCCCGGGCCCGATACCCCAACCGGCCACGGCTGCGGTACTGGCACCGGTCGCGGCACCCGAACCGGCCACGGCTGCGGTACTGGCACCGGTCGCGACACCCGAACCGGCCACGGCGCCGAATCCCGTCGCGACGGGGCGGAGTGCTGCGAGCGGCTCCGCCTCCCTGGGTGTCCTCGCTTTGCGGCGGCTTCGTACCCTCCACCCCTGGCGGCTGTTCCCCACCCCCCTCGGAACGCCCTTCACCTTCGGGTACGCGGCTGTCCTCGTCGTCACGTCGCTGATCACGGACTACGCGGACCCCTCCCTCGTACACGCCCTGCACCAGGGATCCAGCACGGACGTCGCGCACCTCGTACAGAACCCCGTGCTGGTACTGGTCGCGAGCGCGTTGTGGATCGTGGGCGGGGTCGCGTCGCCGTACGCGATCGGGTTCCTGCTCGTGCTGACCGCGCTGGAGCGGCGGATAGGCGGGCTGCGGACGGCCGGTGTCTTCCTGCTCGGCCATGTGGTCGCCACGCTGGCCACCGAGGTCCCGGTCGGGATTTCGGTGCTGGCGGGCCATCTGCCCGACAGCTCGCTGCACCGCCTCGACTACGGCATCAGCTTCGGCGTCGCCGCGAGTGTGGGTGCCCTCGCGGGACTGCTGACACCGTGGCTGCGCTGGCCGGTACTGGTCGCCTTCGGCACGATGTTCGTCGGCGACCTGATCGCCTTCACCGACCCGATGACCGACTGGGGGCACGTGATGTCCCTGGCGCTCGGAGTCTCGACATGGCCGCTGGTACGGCGCTGGCGGACGGCGCGGGGGTCCGTCCGTGATCACCGGACGGCGTCCGGCCTGGGGACCGCCGTCCCGTAACCGCTCGCGCCCCTCTTCGGTCGGACCGGCCGGTCAGGCGCGTCGGGCCTTCGTGAGGCGTCGTGCCAGTTCCGGGATGCCGAGTCGGCGCTCCTGCGTGGCGGTTGCCCCGTGGAGGCGGTTGGTGAGCTGGTACGGGTCGGTGCGCAGGTCGTAGTACTCGCGGAAGAGGACGGCGGTGTCATGGGCGCCGCCTGGCAGGCGGCCCTGCTCGTCGAGGCGCAGGTCGTAGTACTCCGTGTACTGCTCGGTCTTGCCGATGTACGACGCCCAGCTGTGGATCGGCTGCTTGTCCTGGCGGTTCCACCACCACTCGGCGAGCAGATGCTCACGGTCATGCGTGCCGAGCAGCGAGTGGCCGTCGTGCGGGGTGTCCGGCTCGATCCCGGCCGCGTCGAGCAGCGTGGGCGCGATGTCGATGTGCGCGGTGAGCCGGTCGTCGATCCTGGCCGTGCCGAGGCCGCCGGCCGGCCAGGACAGGTGGAACGGCACCTCCAGACTCGGCCGGTACGGCACCGACTTGCGCAGCCAGCCGTGGTCGCCCCAGAGGAGGCCGTGGTCGCTCGTGAACAGCACCAGCGTGTTGTCGAGCTGCCCCAGCGCGCGCAGCTTGTCGCGGAAGTCCCGCATCGCGTCGTCGACCGACAGCAGCGTACGCAGCTGCCGCGCCCGCAGGGCCTGTCCGTCGGCGAGCGAATGGTGCGCCGCGCCCGCGCGCAGGAACGGCGGCTTGTCGGCCTTGTCGCTCTCGAAGACGGACGGCCGCCCGTCCCACTCCGGGACCCGGGTCCCCGCGTACTTCTTCTCCGGGACGTTCAGCTCGTGTGCCGCGCGCGTGGCGACGTACGCGAACCAGGGGCGCTCGTCGCCCCGGGAGCGCTCCATGAAGGCGAGGGTCCGGTTCTTGATGACGGTGGTGTTGTAGTCGGGGATGTTCCGGACGGTCCCGTTGTCGTTGTAGTGGCCGTTGTAGTACCGGACCGGCTCCTGCAGCAGCCACTCGTCGAAGTGCGGCGGATTGACGCCCGTACGCCAGTAGTTGAGGTACTTCCCGAACATCCCCGTGCGGTAGCCGGCCTCGCGCAACTGCCGCTGCACGGTGGTGTTCTGGTCGAGGCGCTCCGGGTGGCGGGTGTCGAGGACGTCGTGGTGGTGGGCGTACCGGCCCGACATGATCGAGGCCCGGGAGGGCGCGCAGAGCGGAGTGGTGGCGTGCGCCCGCTCGAAGGTCACGCCGTGTTCGCCGAGCCAGTCGAGGGTCCCCGGGGTCGCCCACTCGGTTTCCTTGGGCTGGTCGTCGGTGACGACGACCAGGATGTTGGGCCGGTGGTCGGAGCGCCGGGCACGTGGTGATGCCTCGGGCGGGGTGGCGGGGGCCCGGCTGACGACGGGCGCGGCGGTGCGCGCCACCGGCGCCTTGCCGTCGGCTCCGTCCCCCTGCCCACCCGTCGCCGCCCGTACGGCCACCGCGCCGACCCCCGCCGCCACCACCGCCCCGGCCCCGGCGATCACCCCGCGTCGCCCAGGCCGCCCCCGCCGCTCCTCGCTCATTTCGTCCCCCATGTTCCTGTTCGCCCCCGTCGTACGGCCCCGCCGGCTGTGAATGAGCTTGCAGTGTGCGGGCGTTGCCTGTGAATGCCGTCGCGGTGGTGTCGCGGTGCCCTTGCGAAGCTGTGGCGTTCGCGGGGGAGAGGGCTCCGGGCGAGGTGCGGCGGAAGAGTACGGACCGTAGTTTTTGTGAATTGCGTCACCATGTGTCGCGGAGTGTTAGCGTGAAATTCCTGAAGGAATTCCCAGCCGACAAGCCGGACGTCGGTGAGCGACGGGAACGCCTTCGGGGAAGGAAGTGGTCCAGATGCCCGTCGCATCGGACGACATCGGCGGGCTTGTCGGTGCCTACGAGCGCTTTCTCGCTGGAGCCCGTGTCGGGCCGGAGGTCAGGGACTCGATTCTCGACTCGTGGAAGCGCTGCCGGTCCGCGGGCCTTGCGCCGAACCGGCTCCTGGTCCCCTACGCCGAGGACCTGGGCCTGGAGGACCGGTTCCTCAAGGCCGCCAACCCGGTGCTCGACCGCCTGACGTCGGCGCTCTCCGACGCGAACGTGACCGTCGTGCTCGCCGACGCCAAGGCCCGGGTGATCCAGCGGGGCGGCGCGGACCCGGCGCTGAACGCGCGTCTCGACGCGGTGCAGTTCGCCCCCGGATTCGGCTTCGCCGAACAGATCGCGGGCACCAACGGCATCGGCACCGCGCTGGCCGAGCGGCGTCCCTGCCTGGTCTTCGGCCGCGAACACTTCGCCGACTGCATGCAGCCCTTCGCC
This sequence comes from Streptomyces sp. NPDC001530, assembly GCF_042894545.1. Taxonomy (NCBI): domain Bacteria; kingdom Bacillati; phylum Actinomycetota; class Actinomycetes; order Kitasatosporales; family Streptomycetaceae; genus Streptomyces; species Streptomyces sp. NPDC001530. The sequence continues at coordinate 175,610 of NZ_JBIAVS010000021.1, read as the reverse complement.
TGTGCCGGCGCGCCCGTGCGGGATCCCTTCAGCGGGCGCATCGAGGGCATCGTCGACCTCACCTGCCTGCGCCGCGACGCCGACCCCGCCATGCTGAACCTGGTCCGTGAGGCCGTCGGGGAGATCGAGACGCGGCTCCTGGAACAGGGCACGCAGCGGGAGCGGGCACTGCTCGCCGCCTACCGGCGGGCCCACCGCGCGAACCTGTCCGAGGAACGGCAGCCGCAGGCCGGTTCCCGCGACGGGGGAAACGGCCATCGCATCGACCGTGTCGACAGGGCCGTCCTGCGGGAGAAGGCCGAAGAACTCATCGCCTCACCGCACCGGAGGCTCGACCAGGTGACGCTGTCCGGAGGCCGCGTGGCCACGCTGCTGCGTCGTCGGGTCATCGGCGCGACGGGGGAGGTGGGCGTGGTCGTCGAGGCCCGCATCCTCGGCAGCCCGCGACTGCGACACATCGTGCAGCCCACGCCGACGTCGACGCCGACGGTCACGCCGACGACGACGGCCACGCAGACCACGCAGGTCACGCCGGACACACTGCCGGAACCCGCCGCGATCGCCACGGCGGCTGCGGCCTCCGCGGCGGCCGCTGTGCCCCTGGCCGGTGTGCCCACCGCGCCCGTCAAGGGCGCCACAGCCGAGGCGGCCACTGCCGTCCTGCCCGCCGCCGGTACGACCACCGTGGAGGCCGTCGCGGCTCCAATGCCGTCCAAGGACGGGACCGAGGCGGGAGCCGAGACCGAGGCCGAGACCGAGGCCGAGACCGAGACTGAGATCGAGACCGAGGCCGAGGCCGAGCGAGCCGGCGCCGACGGCTGGCTGCTCGTCGGCGAGCCCGGCGTCGGGCAGCTCGCCGTCCTGGCCCGTCGGCGGCTGGAGCTGCTGCACGACGCCGGCCTCAGCATCGGCACCACTCTGGACGTGACCCGCACGGCCGAGGAACTCGCGGAGGTCTCCGTTCCCCGGTTCGCCGACTTCGTCGCCGTGGATCTGCCGGACTGGGTCCTGCGCGGCGACGAGCCGGGGTCGGCCGGCGCCGGGACCGCCCTGCGCAGGGTCGCGCTCGGTGCTGTCCGTGAGGGACCGTACTGGTACGGAGTCGGGCACCCCGTCCGGTACATCCCGGCCACACCGCAGGCCCGCTGCCTGGAGAGCGGGCGGCCCGTGCTCGAGCCGGTGCTCGCCGAGGCCGGTGGCTGGATCGCCCAGGATCCGGCGGGCGCCGAGGGGGCCCTCGCGGCGGGGATCCACTCGCTGATCGCGGTGCCGCTGCGGGCCCGCGGGGTGACCCTCGGCGTGGTGAGCTTCTACCGCTCCGAGAAGCTGGCCCCGTTCGAGGACGACGACGTCTCCCTGACCCAGGAACTGGCAGGGCGTGCGGCGGTCTGCGTCGACAACGCCCGCCTGTTCACGCGCGAGCACAACACCGCCCTCGCCCTGCAGCGCAGCCTGCTGCCCCGCGGTCGGCCCGAGCAGAACGCCGTCGACGTCGCGTACCGCTATCTGCCCGCGCACGCGGGGGTGGGCGGCGACTGGTTCGACGTCATCCCCCTGTCGGGCGCCCGGGTGGCGCTGGTGGTCGGCGACGTGGTCGGCCACGGTCTGCACGCCGCCGCCACGATGGGCCGGCTGCGTACCGCCGTGCACAACTTCTGCTCCCTCGACCTGCCCCCCGAAGACCTCCTCACCCACCTCGACGACCTGGTCGGGCGGCTCTACCGGGGCGAGGGCTGGGCGGAGGACGACAACGCCGACCTCGACGCCGGGGCCGTCGGCGCCACCTGTCTGTACGCCGTCTACGACCCGGTGTCCAGGCGCTGCACCCTCACCCGTGCAGGGCACCCGCAGCCCGCGATCGTCCGCCCCGACGGCACCGCGGAGTTCGTCGATCTGCCCTTGGGACCGCCGCTCGGTGTCGGCGGCATGCCGTTCGAGACCGTCGAGACGGAGCTCCCGGAAGGCAGCCAGCTGGTGCTCTACACCGACGGTCTGATCGAGGACCGGCTCAGCGACATCGACGACGGGTTCGAACGGCTCCGCGGCGTCCTTGCCTCGGCCGGCCGACCGCCTGAGGAGACGTGCGAGGCGGTGCTCGACGCCCTGCTCCCGGACTGCCCGAGGGACGACGTCGCCCTGCTCGTCGCCCGTACGCGCGCCCTCGGCCCGGAGCGGGTCGCGCAGTGGGAGCTGCCCAGCGACCCGGCGGTCGTCACACGCGCCCGCGCCGCGGTCACCCGGCAACTGTCCGCATGGGACTTGGACGAGCTGGCCTTCACCACCGAGTTGGTCGCCAGCGAACTGGTCACCAACGCCATCCGGCACGCGACCGGGCCCGTCCAGCTGCGGCTGCTCCGTGACCGGGCGCTGATCTGCGAGGTGTCCGACGGCAGCAGCACCTCGCCCCGGCTGCGCCGAGCCAGGACCGAGGACGAGGGCGGACGCGGGCTCTTCCTCGTCGCCCAGCTGACAGACCGCTGGGGCACCCGCTACACCAGCACCGGAAAGATCATCTGGACCGAACAGCCGCTGCCTCGAACTGATCCGGCCTGACCTGCCCTACCTCAACCCCTGTTCGATGAGCTGGAGTTGAGACGGGTGCAGGGCACGGGGCGGCCCGTGCTCGCGTCGAGGAGCATGCGGTCGCCGACCGGCCGGTCCAGCTTCACCGTCACGTTCTCGAAGCGCAGGTCCGAGGTGCACGGCCCGTCGGAGCCGCCGCGGATCGAGGCGGAGAAGACCACGCTCCCGCCGGTCTCCAGCGCGTCGACGGCGGGGCCGTCGTCGCACGATCCGTGCTCGGCCCGCACGGTGACGCTCCGGCCGTCCGCCGCCACCGTGGCCGGCCCCGCGAGCGGCCACAGCCCGTCCTCGCCCGCCGGTACGGACGTGACCGGCGACCGGGGCGCCTTCGAGGGGACGACCGCGACGCGCTTGAGCGGGGTGTCGTACCCCTTGACGGTGAAATGCCAGGCGGGAACCGTTGCCGGACCCCGGCTGGTCAACAGGGTCATGGTGCTGAGCCGGGCCCCCGTCACGGTGAGGGAGGGGCCGGGGTTCGCGCCCCGGGCGAGCGTCTCGTACGCCGCCCGCGCCGAGGTGACCGGGAGGGCGAGCGAGTCACCGCCCCGCCACCGGACCTCTCCGCCCTTCTTCGGCGCGTCGGGAAGAGATCCGCGCAGCTCGAAGTTCTGGGTCAGGTACGCGTGCTTGTCGTCCTCGTCGTGAAACGCCCCCTCGGGCAACTGAACCGTGTCGCCCAGGGGGTGGAACCCCTTCTGCCACACCCGCGCCGCCTCCGATCCCTCCCAGGCCTCGGCGACCTGACGAGCGCGCTTAGGGTCGGCGGAATGGCCTCGGTCGCGGACCTCGCCGCCCCCTCCGGACGCCGATTCGCTGCCGCATCCGGTGACTCCGGCGACTCCCACGGCGGACAGGCCGAGAATCGCGAGCAGTGTGACGGACCGCATGATGCCCCCCAAGGCAGTAACAGACGGTGGAGCGAGGCAGTAACAGACGGTGGGGTGAGCACCGACCGCCGCAGTGTGACGCCAACTGTGACGCCCGGGTGGGGCAAGACGTTCATCCCTCCCGGGGTCATCCCCGGGGTCCGCCCCCTCCTGCCCGGCGGACGCGGTAGCCGCCAAGTGACCGTCACGAGTCGATCGCTCAGAGCGAACGCCCCCCGGGGAACATCCAGAGGCTCACATGCATTGAGTCGGTGTAGCTCAACTTGCTTGCTTGTCGAGAGGAAGATCATGGCTGCCGACTCCAGGACGTCCACACCGCTCACTCTGCCCGTGCTGCCGCTCGACGACGAGGTCGTGCTGCCCGGAATGGTGGTGCCGCTGGACCTGAACGACACCGATGTGCGCGCGGCGGTGGAGGCCGCCCAGGCCGCCGCCCGTTCGACGCCGGGCAAGCCGCAGGTGCTGCTGGTGCCCCGCATCGACGGGACGTACGCGGGCACGGGTGTGCTCGGCACCGTCGAGCAGGTCGGCCGCCTGGCCGACGGCGACCCGGGCGCGCTGATCCGCGGGCGTGGGCGTGTGAAGGTCGGCGCGGGGACGACCGGTCCCGGTGCCGCCCTGTGGGTGGAGGGCACCCGGGTCGACGAGACCCTGCCGGACCCGCTGCCCGGCCGGGTCGCCGACCTGGTCAAGGAGTACAAGGCCCTGGCCACCAGCTGGCTGCGCAAGCGTGGCGCCTGGCAGGTCGTGGACCGCGTGGCGCAGATCGATGACGTTTCCGCCCTTGCCGACAATTCCGGTTACTCCCCGTTCCTGTCCATCGAACAGAAGGTGGAGCTGCTGGAGACCGCCGACCCGGTGGCCCGCCTGAAGCTCGCCACCGAGCAGCTCCGCGAGCACCTCGCCGAGCAGGATGTCGCCGAGTCCATCGCCAAGGACGTACAGGAAGGCGTGGACAAGCAGCAGCGCGAGTTCCTGCTGCGACGCCAGCTCGAAGCCGTGCGCAAGGAGTTGCGCGAGCTCAACGGCGAGTCCTCGGACGCCGAGGAGTCCGACGACTACCGGGCCCGCGTCGAGGCCGCCGACCTCCCCGAGAAGGTCCGGGAGGCCGCCCTCAAGGAGGTCGACAAGCTGGAGCGGTCCAGCGACCAGTCGCCCGAGGGCAGCTGGATCCGCACCTGGCTCGACACCGTGCTCGAACTGCCGTGGAACGAGCGGACCGAGGACGAGTACGACATCCAGGGCGCCAAGGCGATCCTCGACGCCGAGCACGCGGGCCTGGAGGACGTGAAGGAGCGGATCACCGAGTACCTCGCGGTGCGCAAGCGGCGCTCCGAGCGCGGGCTCGGCGTGGTCGGCGGGCGGCGCGGCGGTGCCGTGCTCGCGCTGGTCGGCCCGCCCGGTGTCGGCAAGACCTCGCTCGGCGAGTCCGTCGCGCACGCCATGGGCCGCAAGTTCGTGCGCGTCGCCCTCGGTGGCGTACGGGACGAGGCAGAGATCCGCGGCCACCGGCGTACGTACGTCGGCGCGCTGCCCGGCCGTATCGTCCGCGCCATCAAGGAGGCCGGGTCCATGAACCCGGTGGTCCTGCTCGACGAGATCGACAAGGTGGGCTCCGACTTCCGCGGTGACCCGGCCGCGGCGCTGCTCGAAGTCCTCGACCCGGCGCAGAACCACACCTTCCGGGACCACTACCTGGAGGTCGAGCTCGACCTGAGCGACGTCGTGTTCCTCGCGACGGCGAACGTCCTGGAGGCCATCCCGGAGGCCCTGCTCGACCGTATGGAGCTGGTCCGCCTCGACGGCTACACCGAGGACGAGAAGGTCGTCATCGCCCGGGACCACCTGCTGCCGCGCCAGCTGGAGCGGGCCGGTCTGCAGACGGACGAGGTCACGCTGGACGAGAGCGCGCTGCGCAAGCTCGCCGGCGAGTACACGCGGGAAGCCGGCGTACGCAACCTGGAACGGGCCGTCGCGCGGCTGCTGCGCAAGGTCGCGGCCCAGCATGAACTGGGCGAGCGTGAGCTGCCGTTCACGGTGACCGACGCCGATCTGCGATGGCTCATCGGCCGGCCGCACCACGTGCCCGAGTCCGCCCAGGACCCGGCCGAGCGCCGTACGGCGGTGCCCGGTGTGGCCACCGGTCTGGCCGTCACGGGCGCGGGCGGCGACGTGCTCTACGTGGAGGCGTCGCTGGCCGACCCGGAGACGGGCGCGGCGGGTCTGACCCTGACGGGTCAGCTGGGCGATGTGATGAAGGAGTCGGCGCAGATCGCGCTGAGCTTCCTCAGGTCGCACGGTGCGGAGCTCGAACTGCCGGTCGGCGACCTGAAGGACCGGGGCGTGCACATCCACTTCCCTGCGGGTGCGGTCCCGAAGGACGGTCCGAGCGCGGGCGTCACGATGACGACGGCGCTGGCCTCGCTCCTGTCCGGCCGTCTGGTCCGTACGGACGTGGCGATGACCGGCGAGGTGTCCCTGACCGGGCGCGTCCTGCCCATCGGCGGGGTCAAGCAGAAGCTGCTGGCCGCGCACCGGGCCGGGGTCACGACCGTGATCATCCCGAAGCGCAACGAGCCCGACCTGGACGACGTCCCGGCCGAGGTCCTGGAGAAGCTCGACGTCCACGCCGTCACGGACGTCCGCCAGGTCCTGGAGCTGGCGCTCGCCCCGGCGACGAACGGAGCGAGCCCGAAGATGCCGGTGGCGGCGTGAGGGACGCTCACCGGTAACGGGCGGCCCCCGCAACGGAGTTGAGGCTCCGGGGCGGGGGCCGTCCCGTGTTTGGGGGGTGGGGCCGAACGGGGGGATCGAACTTGTCCTCGCACATCGGGAAACGAGGGACTGACGGGAGGGCAGGTCGGCACACTCCGGACCGGCGCTGGGGAGACCTGAACAAGGTCGTGACCCCGGAGGGCGACGCCCTGTGGCTCTGCGCGCAGCACGCCCGCCCGTATCTGCCCGCCCGGCAGCTGACGGCGCCGGGCGGCGCCCCGCCGCTGCCGGCTCCGCGCCCGGGAGACGCCACCCAGCCGACCGCTCCGTGATCCGACCTCTGTGGCACGCGATGTCGCGTGCCACAGAGGAAGGAGCTGGGCGGGCGGGCACTAACCGTTGGCCAGCGCCTGCACCCGGTCGAGCGCCCCGTTGAACTTGTCGTGGTCCCCGACCGTAGGTCCCGACGACGTGTACTGCCAGGCGGTGTAGTAGGACCAGCCGGCCGGCAGCGTGCCCACGTCGGAGGCGTACCGCGCGATCCACAGAGGATTGGCGGAGGCGAAGCCGCCGTAGTTGCCGGTGCACTGGGTCCACCAGCTGGTGGCCGTGTAGATCACCGCGTCGCGCCCGGTGCGCGCCTTGTACTGGGTGAGGAAGCTACTGATCCAGCTGACCATGCCGCTCTGCGTCTTGCCGTAGCAGGCGGCCCCGTACGGGTTCCACTCGATGTCGAGCGCGCCGGGCAGCGTCTTGCCGTCCTTCGACCAGCCGCCGCCGTGGTCGACGAAGTAGTTCGCCTGGGTGGCGCCGGACGTCGTGTCGGGGGTGGCGAAGTGGTACGCGCCGCGGATCATGCCGACGTTGTACGAGCCGTTGTACTGCTGGGCGAAGTACGGGTTCGTGTAGTACGTGCCCTCGGTCGCCTTGGTGTACGCCCACTTGACCCCGCTGCTCCACAGGGTCGACCAGGCGACGTTGCCCTGGTGGCCGGAGACGTCCACGCCTTCCGTCTGCGTGGCGTCACCGCTGCTCGGCGTACCGTCCTGCCCGTCGTGCGCGACGACACCCATGCCCATGGAGGCGGAGCCCCGGGCGGGAGTGGCGGGGGTACCTCCCTGCTCGAGCGAAGCCGAGAGCTTGGGGGAGGCGGAGGAGGGGAGGGCGAACAGCAGGGAGAAGGCGGTGAGCAGGATTCCCACTGCGAGCGGGCGCAGGCGGTGGGCCGTTGCGAGTCCGTGGGGTCTGTGTCTGTGCACGGGCATGTCGTGCCTCCGAAGAGATCGGTGGTGCACGGTGGTGCTCGGTGGGGGGAATGCTGGGGAGCGCTGATGGCACGCGCACGGTCAGGTGGGGGGCAAGTCCTCGTCGACTTGTGGAATGGCGTGGGCATGCCAGTAATTGCCTGGTAAAGAAGCTACGCACGGAGAAGACGGCGTGGGAAGGGGGCCCGGAGGCTGCCGTTGGTCTACGCCTGCGAAATACTGGCGGAGCTGCGGCAATGGCGGATTTCGGCGGAAACTTTCAGGATCGGGAAACCGGGTCAGGGGTGCTGACGTGCACGACAACGGAAACGGCGGCGGGCAGCGTGTCGAATCCGCGGCGTCGGGAAGTGGTGTGGACCAGGAATTCCCCGCGCTGGAACGTGAGTTGACCGTGTTCCTGCGGCGCGCCCGCGCCTCCTCCGGGGAGATGGCCCGCGAGGTCCATCCCGACCTGGAGTCCTCCGCGTACGGACTCCTGGTGCGGCTGGACGAGTGCGGCCGTCAGCGTGCCACGGAACTCGCCGCCTACATCGGCGTCGGCAAGGCCACCATGTCCCGCCAGCTGCGCGCCCTCGAAGACCTCGGCCTGGTCGCCCGCGAGCCCGACCCCGCCGACGGCCGCGCCTGGCTCGTCCACCTCACGGAGGAGGGCCGGGTCCGCTTCCGCAAGGTCCGCGAGGCCCGACGCGCCCGTTACGTCCGACAGCTCGCGGGCTGGGATCCCCGCGAGGTCGCGGAACTGGCTCGGCTGCTGCACCAGCTGAACGTCGGGATGGAACAGCAGCGGTAGCCGCCGGGCCGGCTCACTCTTCGCGGGTCCCGGGCCGGCTCACTCACTCTTCGCGGGTCCCGGGCCGGCTCACTCTCCGCCGGTCCCGGTCCGGCTTGCGCTTCCCGGGTCCCGGGCCGGGCTCACCGGCTCACAGCTCCACGTACACCACCGTCGCATCGTCATGCGTCTTGCTCCGTCGCAGATGCACCCGCTCCTGCGCGTCCGCGGCCTCCAGCGCCCGTACGCGGTCGACGAGCGCCTGTGCGCCCTCCTTCCGTACGAGGGTGAACAGGGCGGTCCAGTCGCCCTCGTGGAACTTCTCCACCCAGCGGGTGGCGCCGTCCGTGAGGGCGGTCAGGGTGCGGACGGACGTACGCGGCAGCGTGCCCGTCACCGCGCGGGAGGCCACCGAGGGGTCCGCCGCGGCCGTGAAGAAGCCGCCCTCCTTGTTGCGGACGGTCGTGTCGGCGACGGCGTCCGTGGCGAGGGAGGTGCGGGGGAGGCGGGAGAGGCGGTCGTCCAGCAGCGCCGTCACCTCGCCGATGGGGGACTCCACCAGCAGGGCCGAGTCCGAGAGGACCAGGTACTCGACCTCGGCGGCGGACCAGCGGGCGAGAACCACGGTTGCCTGGGGTGTGCGCGGGTGAGAAAGGTCACAGGTGTCGGCGTGGGCGTCGGCCACCCGGCGAATGGCCCGGGACAGGATCTCCGACAGGGTCAAATCCCTGAGCGAAACGGACAGTTCGGTCAGGGATCCGCCGAGGCGCGCGGAGAACCAGGCGACCGAATGCACACAGCCGTAGTCGCCCTGAGGGGGTGTCACGCCGTCCAGGACGACCAGTGAACCCCCCTGTCCTGAGGCCGGAAGTCCGACCGATGCGAAGTCCTCATTGGGGCGGTCCGGGTCGCCGGGCTCTGAGACGAGTTCGGTGCGCATCCAGCCAGTCTGCACGAGCCCTTCACAAGGTCCACGAAAGGCTGTCATCGGTCGCCGAACCGGTGCGGACGCGCAGCTCAACCGCCGGGTTTGGGATGGAATGATCGGCTCCGGTGAAGCGTGGCGGCGAATACTGCCAAAGCGCGTCGCCGACGTCCAACCGACCCGCCGGTCAAGGCCGTCGCACACGCCGGAGGAACTTGCCCGGCAACTCCCGTCCGGGGTTCACTCCTTCGGGTGGCGGGTCAGATGATGCGGGACCACTGCCCACCGGCACTGGGAGGGTCGGGAGCCGTACCGGGCGGACGCGCCAGTTGACGGAACGTCACCCGGGCCCATTGGGTACACGAGTCAGGAATGCGAGCACCGGTGCAGAAGACGCGGCCGAGGCGCACAGGCAAGCAGACGGCCTCTACTTCCACAGGGGGCGGCGCCACCGGCGACGCCGCCGACTCCGCGGGCAGGGGCCGCCCCGCCCACGTACGCAACCGGCTGATCGTCGCCGTGGCCGTCGTCGCGGCCGCCATCGCCGGCGCCGGAGCCCCCACGGTGATGGCCGCCTCGGGGCAACTCAACGACTCCCAGAACCTGGTGACGCTCGCGGAGCGCACCCAGCAGGCGCTGACCCTCGCGCACTCGCTGGCCGACGAGCGGGACGAAGTCACCTCGTACATCGCCGCGGGACGGCCGAAGGCCAAGGCCCCCTCCGAGCAGCGCGGCGCCCGCGTCGACCGGCAGGTCGAGGAGTTGCGGGCGGACGAGGACGCCCCCGCCCCGCTGCTGAAGGACCTCGACTCCATCGCCTCCCTGCGCAGAGCGGCGCTCACCGGAAAGAGCACCGCTCTCGAAGCGCATCAGGCGTACTCCGCCGCCATCACCGAACTGCACGCCCTCGCCGAGGACCTGGCCGACCAGCTGCCGCCCCGCGCGGGCTCCGGCGCACACGCCCTCGCCGAGCTGGACTCCGCCGTCCAGCAGTCCGCCGCCGCCCGCGGACTGCTCCTGGCCGCCCTCAACATCCCGCGCACCACCCAGACCACGATCGACCCGATCACCGGCCTGCCGGATACCACCAGCACCTCGTCGGCCGCCGACACCAAGCAGCGGGACGCGCTGAGCGCCGCCGCCCAGCAGGCCCGGCTCCGCTCGGACGCGGCCCTCGCCGACTTCCGCGAGGTCGCCCCCAAGGCCGCCAAGGCCTCGTACGACTCCACGGTCACCGGGCCCGACGTCACCTCCGCCGACTCCTACCTCGCGCGCCTGACCGACCAGCCGACGCTCTCCGGCGCCGAACTCGACACCAGCACCAAGAAGCTGGACGCGGCCCTGTCGGCCCGTATCGAGCTGATGCGCGGCGCCGAGGCCTCCCTCAACGACCACCGCACCAAGGACCTCGCACAGCTGCGTGACGAGGATGTCACCGCGCTGGAGATCCGGATCGCCCTCATCGGCACGCTGCTGCTCGTCGCGGTCGGCGTCTCGATGGCCATGGCCCGCAGCCTCACCCGCCCGCTGGCCGTGCTGCGGATCGGCTCGGCCAGGCTGGCCGCCGATCCGGGCGCCCAGGAACCGGTCAAGTTCACCGGCCGCAACGACGAGTTCGCCCAGGTCGTCCGCTCCGTCAACGCGCTGCACGCGCACGCCGCCGCGCTCCACGAGCGGCTCGCGACCCTGGAAGGCGACCGCAAGCACCTCATCGGGCAGCGCCAGCTCATGGCTGACGAGCGCGACAAGCTCCGCGGTGAACTCGCCGAGGCCGCCGCCCACTTGGAGCAGGTGCGCGGCACCATCCACGGCACGTTCGTCAACCTCGCGCTGCGCACCCTCGGCCTCGTCGAGCGCCAACTCGGCGTCATCGAAGGCCTGGAGGAGCGGGAACACGACCCGGACCGCCTCGCCACCCTCTTCAGGCTCGACCACTTCGCCACCGTCATGCGGCGCCACAGCGAGAACCTGCTCGTCCTCGCGGGTGCCGAGCACATCCAGCACCACGCGGGTCCCGTCCCGCTCGTCGACGTCGTACGGGCCGCGGTCAGTGAGATCGAGCGGTACGAGCGGGTCCGCATCGCCGCGCTGCCGCCGCACGCGCACCTCGCCGGGTTCGCCGCCGACGACATCAGTCACCTCGTGGCCGAACTGCTGGAGAACGCCACGTCGTTCTCGCCGCCGGACCTCTCCGTCGAGGTCTCCGGCTGGCTCCTGGAGAGCGGCGAGGTGATGCTCTCCGTGCAGGACGAGGGCATCGGCATGACCGCCGAGCGGATGAGCCAGCTCAACTCCCGCCTCGCGGACTTCGATCCGGAGGACGCGTACGACCTGGAGGGCGGCGAGGGCCTCGGGCTCGGCCTGTACGTGGTGGCCCGGCTCGCCCACCGGCACGGCGTGCGCGCGCAGCTGCGCGAGCAGAAGCAGGGTGGCGTCGCCGCCGTGGTCGTCCTCCCGAAGGCGCTGCTCGCCGCCGCGCCCGCGGACACCGTCCCCACGGCCACCCGGCACGTCGGCGGCGCACTCTCGGTGTCGCTGCCCGGCGCCGACGCCGAGGCCAACTCCAATGTCCTGCACGGCCGTTCGGCCCTGACGGCGGCGGAGCCCGCGGGCGCGGCGGACGAGGACCCGCTGATCGCGGCGGCGGAAGAGGCCGTACGGGAGGCTTCCGCGGGGGAAGAGTCCGTACGGGAGCCCTCCGCGCGGGGAGACGCCGTACGAGAGCCTTCCGCGGAGGCCGAGGCGGAGGCGCAGGCCGTACGCGACGACGCCCCGGAGCCTCTCGCGGAGGCGGCCGCTCCCGAACCCGAGCCCACGCTCGAGTCGGCGCCCGAACCGGAGCCGACCCCCGAGACCACGATGGAGCTTCTGGTCCCGGAACCCCGGGCGGAAGCCGCCGCTCCCGAACCCACTCCGGAAGTGGCCACTCCCGAGCCCACCCCGGAAGTGGTCCTCCCGGCCCAGACCACCACCGACCCGTACGCCATCGGCCCCGACACCCACGAGCGTGCCGCGGACGAGCGCGTCCCGGACCAGCGCGTCCCGGACCAGCGCGTTCCGGACGAGCCCCCGCGGCTCACCGACAAGGGCCTGCCCAAGCGGACGCCGAAGATCTCCGCGCCCGCGCCGGCCCCGAGGCCGCGCACGGGCGGTGTGGACGCCGATGCCCTGCGCCGCAGGCTCGGCGGCTTCCACCGGGGCGCGAAGGAAGGCCGCCGCGACGTGGAGGCGGAAATCGCCGAACAGACGGCGGAGGTGAACGCGCCACGGACGCTCAACGCACAGGACGTAGAAGCATCGGGGGGCACAGTCGAGGAGGCAAGCAGTTGACCGCGCCCAGTACCTTCGGCCTGAGCAGTGAAGCCCGTAACCTGCACTGGCTGCTGACGAATCTCGTCGAGGAGGTGCCGGGCCTCCTGTCGGTCGCGGTCGTCTCCTCCGACGGCCTGCTGCTGCTCTCCTCCGACCCCGGCAGGAACGCGGAGGCGAGGACGGCCGACACGGACCGGCCCACGGGCCCCAAGGGCTCCTCCGCCGACCTCGCCACCATCGTCTCCGGCATCGGCAGCCTCACCATCGGCGCCGCCAAGCTGATGGACGGCGGCGGCGTCAAGCAGACGATGGTCGCGATGGACGAGGGTAGCGTCTTCGTCATGTCGATCAGTGACGGCTCGCTGCTCGGCGTGCACGGTTCCCCGGACTGCGACATGAGCGTGGTGGCGTACCACATGGCGCTCTTCGTCGGTCGTGCCGGACACGTGCTGACCCCCGAACTCCGCATCGAGCTCCGAAAATCGCTGGAAGCAGAGTCGACGGGGAGTGCCCGATGAGCAGCGCGTCTGACAAGGCCCAGAAGCTCCCCGTCCGCGGCGGCGACCGCAAGCCCGCCCGCGTACGCCCCTACTCGCTCACCGGCGGCCGCACCCGCTTCGGCCACGTCCTCCTCGTGGAGACGTTCGTGGCGGCGCTCGAAGCCCCCGAGGAGCGCAAGGAGCTGACCAACGGTTCGCTCACGAACCGGGTGATGCCCGAGATGCGGGCCATCGTCGAACTCTGCCGCCGGATGCGCACGGTGGCCGAGATCGCCGCGCTGCTCAGGATGCCGCTCGGCGTGGTCCGGGTGCTCCTGAGCGACCTGGCGGACCAGGGAAGAATCCGTGTGTACGGAACAGGTCACGGCCCGGGACAGCCGGACCGCGCTCTGCTGGAAAGGGTGCTGAGTGGACTCCGTCGTCTCTGACGCCGCCCCGGGCGTCGTCCCCCTCCTCGACGAAGAGGAGAACCTGCAGGCCTGGCAGACGGACCGCACCCGTGCCCCGATAGCCACGAAGATCGTGGTGGCGGGCGGCTTCGGCGTCGGCAAGACCACGCTGGTCACCGCGGTTTCCGAGATCACGCCCCTCCAGACGGAGGCGCTGATGACCCAGGCCAGCGAGGACACCGACGACCTCACCGGCACGCCGGACAAGCTGACCACCACCGTGGCCATGGACTTCGGCCGCATCACGCTCGACGACGACCTGGTGCTCTACCTGTTCGGCACGCCGGGCCAGCAGCGGTTCTGGTTCATGTGGGACGACCTGGTGCGCGGCGCGATCGGCGCGGTGGTCCTCGCCGACACCCGCCGCCTGTCGGACTGCTTCCCGGCGCTCGACTACTTCGAGAGCTGCGGACTGCCTTACGTCGTCGCCGTCAACCACTTCGACGGCAGCGAGCGGTTCGAGCCCGAGGACGTGCGCGAGGCCCTCACCGTGCCCGCACACATACCTGTCATGATCATGGACGCCAGGCGCCGGATCTCGGTGGTCGAGACCCTGCTCGCACTGGTGGGGCACGCGCTCGACGTGAGCCCCGAATGAAACGTACGCAGAGTTAGGACGCGCATGCGGAAGATACTCGTCGTCGGAGCCGGCCAGTCCGGCCTCCAGCTCGCCCTCGGACTCCAGTCGCACGGGTACGAGGTCACCCTGATGTCGAACCGGACGGCGGACGAGATCCGCACCGGCCGTGTCATGTCGACGCAGTGCATGTTCGACACGGCACTCCAGCACGAGCGCGATCTCCAGCTGAACTTCTGGGAGTCCCAGGCCCCGAAGATCGAAGGACTCGGCGTCTCGGTCGCCGCCCCCGGCTCCTTCGACCCGGGCCCCTCGCAGCGCGCGATCGACTGGGTCGGCAGCCTCGACGGGTACGCGCAGTCGGTGGACCAGCGGGTGAAGATGGCCGGCTGGATGGAGACGTTCGCGCAGCGCGGCGGCCAGCTGGTCATCCACGGCGCCGCGGTCTCCGACCTCGACTACTTCTCCCGTACGTACGACCTGGTGCTCGTCTCGGCGGGCAAGGGCGAGCTCGTGTCGATGTTCGGCCGCGACGCCTCCCGCTCCCCGTACAGCGAGCCGCAGCGCGCGCTGGCGGTCTCCTACGTCCATGGCCTCGGCCCGCGCCCGGAGCACCCCGACTACGACGCGGTCCGCTGCAACCTCGTCCCGGGCGTCGGCGAACTCTTCGTCATGCCGACCCTCACCACCTCCGGCCGCGCCGACATCCTCTTCTGGGAGGGCATACCCGGCGGCCCGCTCGACGTCTTCAACGGCGTCAAGGACCCGGCCGAGCACCTCTCCCTGACCCTGGAACTCATGGAGCGGTTCACGCCCTGGGAGTACGCGCGGGCCACGAAGGTCGAACTGACCGACGCGCACGGCACGTTGTCCGGGCGCTACGCCCCCACCGTCCGCAACCCGATCGGCCGTCTCCCCGGCGGCGGCCTCGTCCTGGGCGTCGCCGATGTGGTCGTGGCGAACGACCCGATCACCGGACAGGGCTCCAACTCGGCGTCCAAGTGCGCGGCCGCGTACCTCGCCTCGATCCTCGAACAGGGCGACAAGCCCTTCGACGAGGAGTGGATGCAGGCGACGTTCGACCGGTACTGGGACACCGCGCAGCACGTCACCAAGTGGACCAACGCGATGCTCGGCGCTCCTCCGGAGCACGTGCTCAACCTGATCGGGGCCGCGGGACAGCTCCCCCCCGTGGCGAATCGGTTCGCCAATGGGTTCAACGACCCCGCCGACTTCGAGAACTTCTTCTATGAGCCGGAGAAGACCGGAGCGTACCTCGCTTCGGTGACTGGGGCATGACGGGCTTCTGACCAGCGGTCCAACCGTTGTTGTTGGTCGTCGTCGGCCACCCTCGGACGGCCCACAGACGGCCCCACATTGCCACACCAGACGTGGTGGACATCCCCACTGGGCAGTGGGGATGTCCACCAAGCTTTGCTCTCTGGAGTTGCGCTCACCCTTGAGCGGGACGACTTCCAACAGGCTGTTCTCGAAGTCGTACGTCTTGGACGCGCATGTTGCCGAGTTCCTCGGCCCGCACTCCATCCGTGAGGGTCCGGATGATGGCGTGATCCCGGAGCCGAGCGAAGTCCCGGACGCGGGGACCACCGCCCCCGGTCACCGCCAAGAGGTCGCCAATGAACTCTTCGCTGACTCACCTGAATGCCCGTTGGGGCGAGAGCGGCTCGGTATCAGCAGGGACAATCCTCTTAGCTCTGAACGCACGTCACACCGCCTTGCGGAGTAGGAGAGAAGACAATGGCCGGGTCGAACTTCTGTACCCTCGCGATCGGCGGCGCAGCCATAGCCACTGTCGCCACCGCCTCGGCGCTCGGGGACCCGACCAGTGCCACATCTGCCCGAGCCGAGGCTTCGTCGGCCGCGGCAACGAAGCGGATCGTGTCCTCCGAGCTCGCCATCAAGACCGCCGGTCCCAGGAAGGACGGCACTGCAATCACGCCCCTTGGATACCGGGTCACACCAGCGGGTGACCAGAGCCGGCTCGGGGACCTCCCCCTGAACGCAGCTCTTCACCCGAACGGTCGCTATCTGCTGGTGACCAACAACGGTCAGGGCGTACAGAGCCTGCAATTGGTCGATATCCGGACGAACAAGGTCGTCCAGACACTGTCGTATCCGTCGCCGGAGGCGCTGTACATCGGCCTGGCGTGGAGTCCGGACGGCAGGACCGCATACGCCAGTGCCGCGGCGAACTCCAAGATCCGGGTGCTGTCGTTTGCCGGTGGCCGACTCACCGAACGTGATCCCATCAAGCTGCCCACCAAGTCCCCGGAGGGCAAAGCCGTCACGCTTTTCCCGGCCGGCCTGGCCGTCACCCCGGACGGAAGAAAACTGGTGGTCGCCGATCAGCTCGGCAACGCCGTGACGGTCGCCGACACCGTCAGCGGGCGGGTGCAGACCGTCGCCGCAGGTCGTCGGCCGGTGTGGGTGACACTCAGCAAGGACGGGCGAACGGCCTACGTGTCGAACCAGGGTGCCGACACCGTGGACATCGTTGATGTGGCGGGCTCGGCGCCCCGGACGACTGGGCGGATCAAGGTGGGTCTGCATCCGAACAAGTCGGTGCTTTCCGCGTGCGGCCGGAAGCTGTATGTCGCGAACGGCGACGCCGACAGCGTCAGCGTGGTGGATCTGGCGACCAAGAGCGTGATACGCAGTTTCTCGGTATCGCCGTCCAAGAAGGCTCTCGTCGGCAGCAACCCCACGGGCCTGACCCTGGACTCTGTGGGCAAGCGGCTCTTTGTCACCAACTCCGGCAACAACAGCGTTTCGGTGCTCGATCCGACCAGCGGCAAGGTTCTGGGGCGGATTCCTACCGGCGGGTACCCCAGTGCGGTCATCTGGCACAACGGACGCCTGTGGATCACGAATGCCAAGGGGCTGGGGGCGGGCCCGAACAACGGTCCCGGATACCCCAACCCCGAGCGCTTGAGCCGGACGTCCCCCAGCCAGCAGCTCGCGTCGATGGTCGCCGGCACGCTGAGCAGCGTGGATGTGCCGGACCGGGACGAACAACTGGATGCGTACACCCGCCAGGTGGAGCGCAACAACGCCCCGGTGACCAGGGGCGGTGGTGCCGTCGTGCCGGGCAAGCCCGGAGAAGAGACTCCCATCAAGCATGTGATCTACATAGTCAAGGAGAATCGCAGCTACGACCAGGTGCTCGGCAGTCTGGGGAAGGGAAACGGCGACCCCGGCCTCAACCTGTTCGGGGACGAGTCGGCGCCCAACACCCGGAAGCTGGCGCGGCGCTTCACCACCATCGACAACTTCTATGCCGATGGCAAGGCCAGCGCCAGCGGCTGGAACTGGGCGGTCCAGGCCAACTCCAACCCCTACGCGGAGCAGATGTGGCCCGCAGCCTACTCCGGTCGCAAGGGTGTCTACCCCGGCGGCAACAACGCCCCCGAGAACGCTGCGCAGGCCGCCAAGAACTCCTACCTCTGGCAGCGCCTCGACAAGGCCGGCGTGAGCTTTGCCAACTTCGGCTTCTATGTGAGGCGTCAGGGGGACGAGGCGCACGCCGCGGATCCGGTGCTCGATGCCCGGACCGACCACGAGTTCCAGGCAGAGCTGGGCTGTCCGGACTCGTCGGGAACGTTCGTCCCCACCAAGAAGAACTGTATGACCCCGCGGGTCGACCAATGGCTGAAGAGCTTCCGCAGATATGTGACCAAGGGCGACATGCCGACGGTGCAGTTCGTCCAGTTCCCCAGTGACCACACCTTGGGCACCAAGGCCGGGCAGCCCACTCCCAAAGCGATGGTGGCCGACAACGACTACGCCCTCGGCAGGCTGGTGGATGCGGTGTCCCACTCACAGTTCTGGAAGGACACCGCCATCTTTGTCACCGAGGACGAGGCCCAGAACGGGCCCGACCACATCGATGCCCACCGGACGCTCGCCTTGGCGATCAGCCCGTACACCCAGACGGGAAAGGTCGACTCGACCTTCTACAGCACCGCCTCGATGGTCCGCACTGTCGGCCTGTTCGCCGGGATCGGCCCCCTCACCCAGCTTGACGACTATTCAACGCCGCTGAGTGCGTCCTTCACCGACAAGCCTGACTACCGGCCCTACTCGGTGATCAGACCGACCTATCCGATGAACAGCCTCAACATCCCTGTCAATGCACGGGAGGCCGTGGAGGGAATCGAACCCACGCACCTCGCTTTGCAGGTTTGTTCACGCTGGTCAGGGTGCGATCCGGAGCCGTTCAGCCGGGTTCAGGACCGTTCGACGCACCGTGCCGGTAGCGGCTCGCGAACGCCGACGAACTCCGGCGTACGCCGACGAATGAGACGGAAACCGAGACGGTGGGTCTAGCGGAGATGACCTGGTCAGGGGACCGCCCTAGCCCCGACGTACTCATGTCACGCCCCGCGCCCCTTAGCGGCGCTGTAGCCACCGTCTGATCCCCTCGTGGCCCTCTTGGGGAGCTTCGGCGGTGTGTAGTGCCGCAGGGGCTCCCTACTGAGGTCGGGCCGCACCGCACCCAGCAGTGGATTGGCGGCGACCGGCGAGACCTTGATCTTCGTCCCGGGCCGTGGTGCCTGCACCACCATTCCGTCGCCCAGGTAGAGGGCGACGTGGGTGGCCTCGGGGAAGTAGATGACCAGGTCACCGGGGCGCAGCTCGCTCAGCGGAATCCGCGGGAGGCGGGCCCACTGCTCCTGGCTGGTCCGGGGGATGGGCTGCCCCGCGTGGTCCCAGGCCTGCGAGGTCAGGCCCGAGCAGTCGTACGACTTCGGGCCCTCCGCACCCCACTCGTACGGCTTCCCGATCTGCCGTACGGCGTACCGCAGCGCCTTCGCGCCCTCCCGCGAGGGTCGCCGTACGCTGCTGAGCGCCCCCGAGGCCATGAACTTCTGCTGTGCCTTGGCCGCCCCCGACTTCTCGAACCTGTCCATCTCCGAGAGCTGGTCGACGGTCAGCGAGGAGAGCAGTTTCTCGACGTCCTCGAGCCGCTTTCGTACGTCGTCCCGGTCCTTCTTCTGCCGTGCGGCGAGGGTGAGTTGATCGTCGAGCGACTTACGGGCCGCACGTGCGAGCGTGTCGGCCTCCTTCTCGCTCCCGGCCACCCGTTCCACGGTCTCGGCCCGCTCCTGCGACAACTGTCCGATCAGGTGCCCCTCGTCGAGCGCGTGCTGCGGATCACGGGCGAGGAGCAGTCGTACGTACGAGGAGATCTCGCCGCTGTTCTGGTACTGCTGCCGGGCGAGCCGCCCCGCGGCGCCGCGGCTGTCGTGCAGCGAGCGGCGGGCCTTGGCGAGGCCGGCGTCGAGCCGGGCGACCTCGGCGCGCTGTTTCTTGAGGTTCTCCGTGGTCGAGTTGTACGCCTCGGTGGCCCGCTCGGCGTCCCGGTACAGCCGCTGAAGGTCCGTCAGCAGCCCGGCGACGGACCGCTGTCCGGGCTTGCCGACGGCCGTGCCTGTTCCCGGGCCGGGTTCCGGGACGGCCACCGCGGGGGTGGGCACGAGGAGCGCCCCGGTCGCCACCGCCGCCGTACAAGCCAGACGCAGAAGCCTTCCTGACACGTCATCACCTCCGGTGCTGGGGTGGTATGTCCACCTTGCACCGGCAGGATGGGGCGGCCGTGTGCCGACCGCGCGCCGACTGGCCGGTTCAGCCCAAGAAGGTCACTCGTCGGCGTGGGGGTCCGGCGTGGCGTCGCCTGGGGCGTCACTCTTCCCCTTGCCCTCGCCCTCGCCCTGGCCGTCGGCCTTGGCTTCGGTCTTGGCTTCGGCCTTCGACCAGGGCCACTTCAGCCCGTGCGCCCGCTTTCCCTCGGGGTCGTACTCGTACTTCCACCCCTGATGCAGCCCGAGCCGATTGCTCCGGCCCGCCTGGACGCGCCGGTAGACGAGCACGGTGGGCGGCCCGCCGGCCGCGTCCGGCACCGGAACCCGGTAGGTCTTCGGCGGATGCCCGGTGGGCCCGAGCAGGACGGGCAGCACGCGCCCGTCCAGAGGGCCGCCCACAAAGGGAGTGTCTTCGCTCTTCACGCCACCAGTGTCACAAACCCCACGGTCGCATCTGTCTCATCTGTCCCAGCCGTCACAGCAGGCGCGCCGCATCCCCGATCACCGGCAGCACACGACGGGCCATCGCGCCCACGGCCCCGTCCGCCGTCTCCACCGCGAGCGCGGCCTTCACCACTCCCGCGGCCTGCGGATCGCGGCCGGCGCTCGCCGCGAGCGTCGCCACGAACTGTTCGACGAGCCAGTCGCGCAGCTCGTCCAGCGGCGGCTCCTTGTCCTCGTCGAGCCAGATCAGCGAGGCGGCCTCCACGGCGGTGATCCACATCCGTACGGTCATCCGCAGCCGCGGCCCGGGTTCGTCGACCGCCAGATGATCGAGAATGTGCTCGGCGGCGGCCCGCCGTACCCCGTCCACTATGGCCGTGGTCCGGGACGTCTCGACGACGCTCCCGCCCTGCAGCAGGGCGCTGAACCCGGCGTCGTGCTGGTCCACGAACGCGAGATACCGGTCGAGCGCCCGGGACAGCCGCTCGGTGAGCGGCCCCTCCGGGGGCTCCGCGAAGCAGTGCTCCAGCTCCTCGGCCGCGGTCCGCAGGGCGGCCTCGTACAGCTGCTGCTTGCCGCCCGGGAAGTACCGGTACACCAGCGGCCGTGACACCCCCGCCGCCTCCGCCACGTCGTCCAGCGAGATCTCCTCGGGCGCGCGGTGCGCGAAGAGGGACAGCGCCGCCTCGAGCAGCTGACTGCGCCGCTCCTCGACACTCAGCCGTCGGTACGCGCGGGTCGGAACCTCGGAGGTCATATCGGCAGCGTAACCGTGTAATGGCCCCCGCCGCCTCAAACGCCGGAGGGGCTGATTTCAGCCCTGCGGCGTTTGAGGCGGAGGCCGTTCAGGCCGATCGCGGGGGTCTCGGGGCGGCAGTCCCCAGGGGCCATGGGGGTCCCCTGCTCGAGCGAAACCGAGAGCTTGGAGGAGGGCAGGGGCGGACGGGGCGAAAAACTCACGCCAGCAGCCCCGACGACCTCCACAGGCGCCGCCCGGCCCCCCGCAGCACCCCGATGTCGTCCAGGAAGTCCGTCAACCGCTTCGCCCCGGTCTGCATCACGTCCCGCCGGTGCCCACTCGCCTTCACCTGCGCCACGGCCTCCCGCTTGTCGAGCCCCACATTCGTGTACACCTCGGGATTGACGAAGGCGACGGAGAAGACGCGCGCGAACTCCCCGGAGGTGACCCGCGTGAACTCCTGGGACCAGCGCGGAGCCGTCACCATCTGCCGTCGCAGCTCCTCCCGGGCGTACCGCACATGCCGCGCCTCCTCCACGACGTGGATACGCGTGACCCCCCGGATGAGGGTCTGCACCCGCTCGTCCGGGAACGTCAGCCGCTGCATCCAGTCGAGGATCTCCTCACCGAGCAGCGTGGCGGTGAAGGACCCCGGCGTGGTCGAGATGGTCTTGAAGAGCCGCCCGAGGTTCAGATGCGCCCGGCTCACCGGGTAGTACGGCGTCCCGCCCCTCGATATCAGCCGGGCGAACATCTTCGAGTGCCGGCACTCGTCCTCGATCTCGGTCAGCGCGTACCGCACATGCGCACTCGTGGCCGCCTTGTCGTAGATGTGCCGCACCAGCAGCTGCATCAGGATGATCTCGAACCAGATCCCGAGGGACGCCAGCGCGGCGGCTTCATGCTGCGACAGCGCGATCCGCTGCTCCTCGCTCATCCGCCGCCACAGCGGGGTGTCGTACAGCGACACCAGCTCCGGCGGCCAGAACCACTTGCCCTCCTCGAAGGGCGCGTCCCAGTCCAGCTCCTTGTCCGGGTCGAAGGAGTGCTTGGCGGAGGAGTCGAGCAGCCGCTCGGCCACCTGCTCCCGGTCCTTGAGCAGGCCGAGCGCGTCGCGGAGACCAAGGAGTTCGTCTTCCGTCACGGTCGTCATGGCTGTTCCCACCTCGTCGTACGGGATCTACAGGGGTTACCGACGGTCACGTCTTATGAGACTGCTTGTCAGCAAGACCGTCAATCCCTTGCGCCCGACTTGTTGACGACGCGTCTACCTCATGTGAGCCTGCCGGTATGTCGACCCGAGAGCTGTACGCCAAGGACCCTGGAGATTCCCTCTGGCAGGTGCCCGCCAGCGGCGCGGCCCGGTTCAGCTGGGATTACGACGACGGCCGCGAGCGGCTCCTCGCCCTCTACCAGAAGGGCAAGGACAAGCAGTGGGACGGCCAGAAGCGGATCGACTGGGACCTCGACGTCGACCCGTACGACCCGCTCGGCACGCCCGACGAGTCGATGTCTCTCTACGGCACGAAGCACTGGGCAAAGCTCACCGACCGCGACAAGGGCGAACTGCGCAAGCACTACGCCTCCTGGCAGTTCAGCCAGTTCCTGCACGGTGAGCAGGGCGCGATGGTGTGCGCGGCGCGCATCGTCGAATCGGTCCCCGACCTCGACGCGAAGCTCTATTCGGCCACCCAGACCATGGACGAGGCGCGGCACGCCGAGATCTACGGCCGCTTCCTGCACGAGAAGATCGGGATGCTCTACCCGATCAACGACAACCTCCAGTCCCTGCTCGGCGACACCCTGCGCGACTCCCGCTGGGACATGCCGTACCTGGGCATGCAGGTCCTGATCGAGGGCCTGGCTCTGGCGGCCTTCGGCATGATCCGCGACACCACCGACAAGCCCCTCCCGAAACAGATCCTCGCCTACGTCATGCAGGACGAGGCCCGCCATGTCGCCTTCGGCCGCATGGCCCTGCGCGACTACTACCAACAGCTCTCCGACGCCGAACTCCGCGAACGCGAGGAATTCGTGATCGAGGGTTGCTACTTGATGCGCGACCGCCTGCGCGGCGTAGAGGTCCTGGAGAACTTCGGCATCCCGAAGGCGGAGGCCGAGGAATACAGCGAGCAGTCCGAATTCCTCGCTCTCTTCCGGCAGTTGCTCTTCAGCCGCATCGTCCCCTGCGTCAAGGACATCGGCCTCTGGGGCAAACGCCTCCAGCAGGCCTACGTCGACATGGGCGTCTTCGAGATGGGCAACTCGAACCTCGACCTCCTGATGGCCCAGGACGAGGAAATCGCCGAGAAACTGGATGCGGAACGCTTCGCGGTGGAGGAACGGGAGCGGGTCGCGGAGGTGAGGGAGGCGATCGAGGCGGGGACGGAGGGCTGATCAAGGCGGCAATGGCAGGCCTGGTGATCACTCGATGGAGCGCCGAATCGGCGTTCGTCCTGGGTACGCTGACTGAGCCAGGCAGACTCCAGCACATGGGAGCGATCATGAGCGCCGCACGCGAATACGGGCTGGACGACGACTACGAGTGGCCCCGTCCGCCGGAGGGCGGCTGGACGGCGGACGACCTCGACGAGCTTCCCAACCTTCCTCCGCACACGGAGCTGATCGACGGGAGTCTTGTCTTCGTGAGTCCGCAGACTCGTTTCCATGCACGCGCCATGCTCTTGCTGGTGAACGCCCTGCTGGATCAGGTGCCGGAGGGGCTGGACGTCATCCATGAGATGACCATCAAGCTCAACAAGCGCAATAGGCCGGAGCCCGACGTCCTGGTGTTCCGTGCGGGCGCCGACACCGGTCCGAAGCAGACCTGGTACCGGCCGGAAGATGTGGTGATCGCTGTAGAGATCGTCTCCGAGGACTCCGAGGACCGAGACCGAGAGGTGAAACCACGGAAGTACGCGCAGGCGGGCATTCCGCACTACTGGCGCGTCGAGGAGAACCAGGGCCTTCCGGTGGTCTACGTCTACGAACTCGACCCCGCAACCCAGGCCTATGGCCTGACGGGCATCTTCCACAACCGCCTCAAGCTGACCGTCCCGTTCCCCATCGACATCGACCTCACCGCGATCAACCGTCGCCGCTAGACCGAGCACCCCAGATCCTCCGGAACCGCCGACGACACCGGCTCCGTCCCCTGCGCCGGGAACGACGTCCGCAAGGTGAAGGCGTACGGCGTCGGTCCGTTCGTCCGCAGGTGCAGCAGCCGCCCTTCCGCCTCCGCGATAGTCGGCCGATGCCCCGCCGGTACCCACCACAAGGCCGTCACCGCTTCCTTCAGCCGCTCGAACCACTCGCGGCGGCGGGACAGCAACTCCCTGTGCCGGCCCTGATACATGAACGCCGTCAGCGCGTTCGTGTCCCGCCACACCGACATGTTGACGATCAGCCAGTCGTCGCCGAAGACCGGTACATCCGTGGCGTTGCCTGAGTCGCTCTGCAGGCGCCAGACGAAGCCGTCCGCGGTGTCGGCGACGGCGTTCACGGGGTCCAGGGCGTCGACGAAGTCCTTCAACTGCGGTGAATCCAGAGGTGCCTTGAGACGAGCGATGTTGACCTGGGCGAGTTCGTACGAGGCGGGTTCCGTCATGAACCGAACGATAGGTCGGCAGGAGGCGGCATCCCACCCCCCGTCTCACCACGCGAGCAATGTCCGCCTCTCACAGCACACCCGTCGGCCTCGTGAGTACCTGGGAACCGACCCCTTACGGACGGGAAACGGCTCCCTGACCGGCCCGCCCTTAGCCTCCCTGGGCATGACGGGGAACGTACTGACCACCCTTCGCCTTCCCACCCTTCCCACCCTTCCGGGCTGGAACTCCATCCGCGGTCGCATGGCCATCGTCCTGGCCGTGCCGACCTGCCTGCTGCTCGCGCTCACGGGACTCGGCGTCGCCGACCGCGCCGCCGACTGGTCCGCCGCCAGGGAGACCGAGGCGCACGTCGGTGTCCTGCTGCGTGTGCAGGATCTCGTGCGGGAGTTACAGCGCGAACGCGGGCTCACCAATGGCCTGTTGGGCGGCGCCGAGGAGTACCGGGACGATGTGCGCGCACAGCGGAGCCGCACCGATGACGCCCGCTCCGCGCTGCGAGCAGCGCTCTCCGAAGAGAGCGGTGATCTCCCGGGTGCGGCCTCCTCCGCCCTCGAAGCCGCCCAGGTGCCGCTCGGCGGCCTCGCCACCCTGCGCGCCGAGGCCGACTCCGGCACCATCGACCGCGAGACCGCCCTGACCACCTACACCAAGGCCGTCACCGCCCTCATCGACGCCGAGTCCGCCGACGCGCCGAGCGGTGACCGCCGTATCGCCCAGGGCGTGCAGGCGCTGCAGGCCCTGGCACGCGCCACGGAGGCCGTCGCTCTCGAACGCGGCTCCCTCAACGGC
Organism: Streptomyces sp. NPDC001530; assembly: GCF_042894545.1. Taxonomy (NCBI): domain Bacteria; kingdom Bacillati; phylum Actinomycetota; class Actinomycetes; order Kitasatosporales; family Streptomycetaceae; genus Streptomyces; species Streptomyces sp. NPDC001530. Next base: position 150,442 of record NZ_JBIAVS010000021.1, on the reverse strand, counting down.
GTGTTCGCGGCGAAGCGGTTCCGCGGCGGCGAGTACCTCGACTTCACGGAGATCCGCGCCACCCGCGTGGCCGCTCTCGGCCAGTTCCGCGAACTCGCCACCTCCGCCCAGGAGTCCGCGCTCGACGCGGCCTTCAAGACGGCCGCGGCCCGCAGGATCACCGGCTACGAGGACAGGGCCGAACGCGGTGTCGACGGATCGGCCCTCGACGTCGCCCCCGCCCGCTGGTGGGCCGACATGACGACACTCGTCGACGACCTGCACGGCGTGCAGAAGCGGCTCGGCGGCGACGTGCGCGCCCGTGCCGGCGAGACCGGTGACGCGGCCACCCGGCAGCTCGGCGGCTTCCTGGCCCTCGGCGCGCTGATCCTCGCCGTGGCCGCCGCGCTCGCCGTGATCTCGGCCCGCTCCATCACCCGCCCCCTGGGCGCCCTCGCCGACGAGGCGGACGCGGTCGCCGGGAGCAGGCTGCCCGATGCCGTCCGGCGCATCCAGGAAGCCGACCCCGACACCCCGCTCCCCGACGGACCCCGGGAACCCGAACTCCCGGGCAGCGCACGGGAGATCACCCGCCTGGTCGCCGCCCTGCGCAACGTCGAGCGCACCGCCGTCGGACTCGCCGCCGAACAGGCCGTCCTGCGCCGCAACAGCACCGAGTCCCTGGCCAGCCTCGGCCGTCGCAATCAGACGCTGCTCAACCGCCAGCTCGGCCTGATCACGACCCTGGAGAGCCAGGAAATCGACCCGGACGCCCTCGCCGAGCTGTTCGAACTCGACCACCTGGCCACGCGCATGCGGCGCAACGCCGAGTCCCTGCTCGTCCTGGCGGGCGAGGAGTCCCCGACCCGCTCCTGGTCCCGTGCGGTCACCGTCGCCGAGGTGGTCCAGTCGGCCGTCTCCGAAGTCGAGCAGTACCGGCGCGTGGCCGTCGCCGACATCCAGCCGTGCCACGTCCGCGGCCACTGCGTTGCCGAACTGTCCCATCTGCTGGCCGAGTTGGTGGAGAACGCGCTGATGTTCAGCCCGCCCCAGCAGCCCGTCGAGATCTACGGCTGGCGAGACGCCGGCGAGTACTGCCTCGCCGTCGTGGACCGGGGGATCGGGATGACCGCGGAACGGCTGGCGCACGCCAACGCCGTGCTGTCCGGCAAGGCCGGCTCCCTGCACACCACCCCCACGCGGTTCCTCGGCCATCACGTCGTCGGCGCCCTCGCCACCCGCCTCGCCGCCCATGTCGAGCTGCGCCCCACCCAGGGCACAGGCGTCACGGCCTACGTAGCCCTGCCGGCCGGCCTCGTCCAGCAGCCGGACTCCTCAACGGCCTCGGTCGGCGGATGAGTTCAGCGTCCGCCGGAACCCGGTCCGCCGCCGGAGGCCGAGTTCAGCACCGCCTCCATCACCGCCTTGGCGATCGGCGCCGCGTCTCCACCCCCGCTGATCTCCCCGCGACGGGCCGCCGCGTCCTCGACGACGACCGCGACGGCCACCGCGGGCTCCATCTGGTCGTCGGCCTGGGCCCAGGAGATGAACCAGGCATACGGGAAACCGGAGTTGTCGATGCCGTGCTGGGCGGTGCCGGTCTTGCCGCCGACGGTGGCGCCGGGGATGGCGGCCTTCGCGCCGGTGCCCTCCTCCACGACGTCGGTCATCAGCTCGCGCATGAGCAGCGCGGTCGTCGGGTTCATCGCCTGGTGGAGGGTCCGCGGCCCGTGTGCGGAGACCGTGCCGCCGCCCTTCGTGGTCGTCTTCTCCACCAGGTACGGCGACTTGACCGAACCGCCGCCCGCCACGGCCGCCGAGATCATCGCCATCTGGAGGGGAGTGGCGCGGGTGTCGAACTGCCCGATGGAGGAGAGGGCCAGCTGGGCATGGTCGAGCCGTGTGTCGAAGTTGCTGGGGGCGACCGAGAAGGGGATCCGCAGCTTCCGGTCGTTGAAGCCGAAGTTCGCCGCCGTGTGCGTCATGGCGTCGAGGCCCACGTCCACCCCCAGCTTCGCGAAGACCGTGTTGCAGGACCACTCGAAGGCATAGCGCAGCGAGGCGTCCTCACAGTCCTCGGCCTCGTTCGTGAGCAAGGTCCTCGTGCCGGGCAGCCTGTACGGGTCCGGTGACGACGTCGGCGCGTCGAGATCCGTCACCACGCCCGCGTCCAGCGCCGCCGCGGCCGTCACCACCTTGAACGTCGACCCCGGCGGATACGTCTGCCGGATCGCCCGGTTGAGCATCGGCTTGCTCGCGTCCTCGTTCAGCCGCTGCCACGCCCGCTTCACCGCCGGGCCCGTACCGGACAGCTCCGCGGGGTCGTACGACGGTGTGGAGACCAGTGCGAGGATCCGGCCGGTGGACGGTTCGATCGCGGCGACCGCGCCCCGCCGCGAGCCGAGTCCCTCGTACGCCCTCCGCTGCGCGAGGGGGTCGAGCGTGGTGACGACCTTGCCGCCGGGGTTCTGGGCACGCGTGATGTCGTTCCACAGGGGGAGCGGGGCGAGCATCGGGTCGGCGCCGGAGAGGATGTCGTCCTCGGCGTTCTCCAGGAACGTCGTCCCGTACAGCTGAGAGGCGAAGCCGGTCACGGGCGCGTACAACGGGCCGTTGCTGTACGTCCGTTCATAGCGGAGCTGCTCACCCGTGTCCGTGGAGCCGGTGACCGTCCTGCCGTCGACCACGATGTCACCGCGCGGCTGGTCGTAACGGGCGATCGTCTGGCGGCGGTTGGCGGGATTGTCGTCGTACGACGGGGCCTGGAAGACCTGGATACGGCTGGCGTTCACCAGGAGCGCGACGAGCAGCACGGTGCACAACCCGGCGGCCCTGCGAATGTACTTGGTCACGACGCGACCTCCCGAGGACTCACGGCGCCGCCGTCCCGTCGTACTGACTGCGCGCCGAGTCGCTGATCCTGATCAGCAGGGCCACGATGATCCAGTTGGTGACGACCGAGGAACCGCCCTGTGCGAGGAACGGCATCGCCATCCCGGTCAGCGGGATCAGGCCGGTCACCCCGCCCGCGATCACGAAGACCTGGAGCGCCACGATCGAGGCGAGGCCGAGCGCGAGAAGCCGTCCGAAGGGGTCGCGCAGGGCGAGGCCCGCCCGGTAACCGCGTTCCACGAGAAGGGCGTAGAGGAGGAAGATCGCCGACAGGCCGACCAGGCCGAGCTCCTCGCCCGCGGTCGCCAGGATGAAGTCCGACTTGGCGGCGAAGCCGATGAGGATCGAGTGGCCGAGCCCGAGGCCGGTGCCGAACATCCCGCCGGCGGCGAACGCGAAGAGTGACTGGGCGAGTTGGTTGGGGCCGAGGCCCGCCTCGATCGACGCGAAGGGGTGCAGCCAGTCCTGCACCCGGCTGTGGACGTGCGGTTCGAGCCAGCCGACGGCCACCGCGCCCACGCAGGCCAGCAGCAGCCCGACCGCGATCCAGCCGGTGCGGCCCGTGGCGACGTACAGCAGGATCACGAACAGGCCGAAGAACAGCAGCGACGTTCCGAGGTCCCGCTCCAGGACCAGCACCAGCACGCTCAGCAGCCAGATCGTGACGATCGGCCCGAGCACGCGGCCGGTTGGCAGCTGGAGCCGCTTGAAGCGCCAGATCTGGCGGCCGGTGTAGGCGAGCGCGTTGCGGTTGGCGGCCAGATATCCGGCGAAGAAGACCGCGAGCAGCACCTTCGCGAACTCGCCCGGCTGGATGGAGAATCCGGCGATCCGGATCCAGATGCGGGCGCCGTTCACGGCCGGGAAGGAGATCGGCAGAAGCAGCAGGACCAGGGCGGTGACGACGGAGACGTACGTGTAGCGCTGGAGCACACGGTGGTCGCGCAGGAACAGCACGGCCGCGATGAAGAACGCGACACCGAGCGTCGACCAGATCAGCTGGATGGGGGCCGCCCGGTCGCCCGGGGTCTCCAGGTCGAGCCGGTAGATCAGCACCAGGCCCAGTCCGTTGAGGAGTACGGCGATGGGGAGCAGCAGCGGATCGGCGTACGGCGCCCGCAGCCGCACCGCGACGTGCGCGAGGAGCGCGAGTACGCCGAGCCCGGCGCCGTAGCCGGCGGCGCCGGGCGGGACGCTGCCGTTTCTGGCGAAACCGACGGCGCAGTAGCCGTACACGCAGAGCAGGACGGCCACGACGATGAGGGTGAACTCGATGCCACGGCGCCGGGGCAGGCGTACAGCGGGGGTGGGCCGGTCCGCTGCCACGGTCGTTCCGGGCATTCCGGGGTGAATCATGTCCGGAACGTAGCAAGTGGCGGACCTGATGTCCCGTTATCTAGTGATAAACGGGCTGTTCCGGTGCACCTCAGGATCGACTGTTCAGCACCAGCGCGGGGTGCTGGAGGCCTCGATGAAGCGCGCCGGACCCCAGGCCCAGGTGCCGTCGGTGACCAGGTACCAGAGATCGTCGTCGCGGTCGCCCCAGGTCTGGCAGTAGATGCGGACGATCTCGCCGTTCCTCGCGATACGGACCAGTCTGCTGTCGCGATCGGGGCGGGTGCGCAGGGCCAGCCCGCCGTCCACGTTGACTCTGCCTCTGGTGGTGTCGGGGTCGTCGAGGTCGTCGTCGCCACCTTCGTCGTCGTTGCCGAAACGGACGTCGCCCCCGTTGCCGAAGCCGCCGTCGCCGCCCTCGCTCCGCTGGCGGTCGTCGCCGCTCCCGGGGTCCCGGTCCTCGTCGGCGAGGGCCGGGGTGGCTCCGGCGAGTGCGACGAGGCTGCCGGCGGCGAGAGCTATGGCGAGACGTGTGTACGTGGATCGCAGAGACATGGGGGCTCCTCCAGGAAGGGGGGCGAACCTGACTAATCGCCACATTAGGAGCGGGGGTGGGTGCGCGCAGGTCACAGTGAGCCATCGGGGACGCGGAAGTGCTCAGGCCCCCCGGACGGTCCTTCAGGCTGCTCCGGACGGTCCTGCGGGGAGGCCGTGCTGAGGGAGCGTCAGGGTCGTCGGCGCGCCGCCGCCGGGAGCGTTGGCGAACGTCAGCCGCGCGCCGAGTACCTCCGACTGGCCGAGCGCGATCGTCAGCCCGAGCCCGTGCCCCTTCGAAACCGCCCTCCGTGTGGAAGCCGCTGCGGCCCGTGCGTCACGAGGTACTCCGGATCGCCCTCGCCATGGTCCCGCACGGGCACGGCCGGGCCGTCGACCGTCAGCACCACCGGCCCCTTGCCGTGCTGGTGCGCGTTCGCCACCAGATTCCCGAGCACCCGCTCGAGCCGGCGCCGGTCGGTCGCCACCCGCGCGTCCCGTACGACCCGGACCTCGGTGTCGGTGCCCGACGCCCGCATCACCCGCCCGGCCGGTGGAGCCAGCACCTCCGAGTCCAGCTCAAGGCGCTCGCTCCGCGCGTCCAGGCGGGAGATCTCCAGCAGGTCTCGGTCAGCGTGCCCAGCGCGGCCGCGCGGTCGCGCACCAGCTCGGTCGGCCGCCCGGCGGCAGCAGCTTCGGCCGCCGCCTGCAACCCGGTCAGCGGGGGTGCGCAGCTCGTGCGCCACATCCGCGGTGAACCGCTGCTCCCTCAGCAGCTTGCTCTGCAGCGAGGACGCGATCGTGTCGGGGGCACCGGCGACCGCGGCCACCCCGTCCTGGGGGCGCGTCGGATCCTGCGTCCGCGGGTCGTCGACGCGCGCGTCCAGGTCGCCCGCGCTGATCCGCCGCGCCACGTGTGCCATCGCGTGCAGCCACCGCGTCACCCGCGTCACCGCGAACGAGCCCACCAGCAGCGTCGCGCCGATCGCCGGCGCCAGGGGCCACACGATCGCCCGGTCCAGGGCGTCGATGGTGTGGGCGCCCTGCGCGGAGTCGTACTGGACGGCCGGCACGCGTCCGTCTTCCGCGGGCCGGCGCCCACATGGTTGGGCGTCCGTCGTGCTCGCCGGCCATCGTGCCGCGCCTCCCGTCCGCCGCCGACTGCCGCAGCCGGGCCGGCAGCCCGGGCAGGTCGACGCCCGCGTCCGGCGGCAGCCGGTCTCCCGCCTCGTACCGCGTCGTCACGTCGGTGAGTCGAGCGCGCGGCCACGGGCCTCGCCGACGGTCTGGTTGGTCACCGAGAGCGCCCTTGACGCCCTTGACGGTCTCGGTGTCCGCCTCGCCGTAGTCGAGGGTGGGGTGGAGGCGGGCGGCAGCTCGGGCCACAGCGTGGTGGCGCCGACAGCGGTGGGGGTGGCCCCCGCGGCGCGCAGGTCGCCGCTGTCGCCGCAGTCGGCCAGGGTCGCCACCAGGACAGCGGGCGGGCGGCGCCGAAGGCTGCGCGCGAGCCTGTCGGCTGCGCGCGCGGGGCGGCTGGGGCGGCTGGGTCGGATGAGGAGAGGGTGGTGAGCCGCGGGAGGGCGGGCCGTGCGGTCGCAGGTCAGCGGGCGGTGCGGTGGTGTCACGGCTCCGCGAGTTCCTCCAGCAGGCGGGCCGTCGCCAGCCCCGCCCGCAGGTACTCCACGAACAGCTCGTTGTGCAGCGCCCACGGAGAGCGACGGGCCCGTATCAGCCGTATCGCGTCCTCGGTGCTGTGCCCAGCGAGGACGAGCGCGTGCGCGACGACCAGCCCCGAACGGTTGTACCCGTGATAGCAGCGCACGAGAACCCGGCGGCCGTCCTCCAGGGCGTCGTCCGCGGCCCGCGCGAGTCGCATCACACCCGCCAGTTGCGTACCGTCGAGGGGGCCGTCCGGGATGGGCCACACATGGTGCTCGACGCCCGGGTCCGGACCGTGCCCCGGCAGCCGCAACAGGGTCAGGACCAGGTCGAACTCATCCCGTGCGACAGCGAATTCCGGCTCGCCGGAGTGCCCCGCGAACGCGTGCCCGCCCATCCACAGGCCCGGCACGATCTCGCTCCACGGGCTGTCCGGAGCGGGTACATCGGGTTGCCTTCCACGAGTCCGCAACGGCGCCTCCCACCCAGTTCCCAACTCTCCCAACTCCTCCCAAAGGTAACCGGGTTCTTGCCCCTGGAGCACCCCGCCTGTTCCCATGGTCATGGGGTGATGGTGCATGAACGGATTGCGCGTCATACCGACCTGGCGGCACGGTCAGGAGCGGCTGTACGTCTGTCTGACGGACGGGAGGAACGTCGCCTGGTACGACCGTGAGGCGGCCCGGGTCAACCTGCTCAGCGAGGACAGGCGCGAGGAGGTGCTCGACGCGCTGGGGCCCTTCCTGACCGGCCCGGTGACGGTGGGACCACCCCCCGTCCCGACCCCGGCGGAGCTGGCCCGGCTGACCCTGCACCCGGACGACGACCTTGCGCCGAACCGGCCCGGCGAGGCGCTGGTGATCGCCCTCGACCGTGATCCGGGGCCGACGCATCGACTGCGTCCCGATCCGCGCCGGCGGGCGCTCGCCGCCGAGCAGGCCGTCGGCGAGGCCCTGGACCAGCTGGAGGGCGCGGGCTGGCACACCCTCCACTCGATCCCGCTCCCCGGCGGCGACCGCATCCACCACATGGTGATCGGCCCCGGCGGCCTCTTCTCCGTACGCACCCTGTACGCGCGCAAACAGCGTGTCCTGGTCGCCGACCCCATGGTGACGGTCGGCCGCCACGAGCCGCGCCCACTCCTACGCCGAGTCCGCGCGGACGCCGACCGCGCGTCCTACGCCCTGACGGCCGAGGTCCACCCCGTCCTGGCCCTGGCCGGCCCCGCCAACCTGGAGGTCATGGCACCCCCACGCGAGGTCCGCATCCTCCAGGACACCGACCTCGCCTCCCTGGCCCGCCTGGGGGGCGTCCTGAAACCGGCGGACGTGGAGGCCCTCCACGCGATAGCCCGGGACCGGCATACGTGGCTACGGGTGTGACAGGCACCCCGTCAGGGGCGCGGGGAACTGCGCGCCCAGCCCCCACCCACCCGCAGCCGAAGAACCACCCAGGGGTCTGGGGCGGAGCCCCAGGCATGGGACGGGTAGGGGCGGAGGGGGCGAAAACCGATCTGGCCCACCCAGGAAGGCGCCCACGCCAGGTCACGGCAGCGGGCCGGCATGGCGGGGATTGAGCAGGGGCTCCAGAAGGTCGCCGTACCGCCGCAGACGAGGGGCGATGTCAGGAGCACGGAAGGCGAGTCGGGTCGCGGTGGTGCACTCCGTGACCTCGTCCCAGGTCACGGGCGCGGACACCGTGGGCTCGGCCCGGGCACGGAGGGTGTACGGCGTCGCCGTCGTCTTCCGCGCGGCGTTCTGGCTCCAGTCGACGAAGACCTTCCCACCCCGCAGGCTCTTCGTCATCCGATGCACGACCCGGCCCGGTAGCGCACGCTCGGCCTCGACGGCGAGCTCCTTCGCGTACGCGGTGACCTCCCTGGAGGGCGTCGGCTCCAGGCCCGCCAGCAGATGCAGCCCCTTCGACCCGGACGTCTTCGCGTAGGCCTCGATCCCGTCCGCGGCCAGCCGCTCGCGCAGCCACAGCGCGACCTCGCAGCACTCGACGATCGTCGCGGGCGCCCCCGGGTCGAGGTCGAACACGAGACGGTCGGCCTCGCCGGGGGCGTCCACCTGCCACTGGGGCGTGTGGAACTCGGTGACGAGGTTCGCGGCCCACATGAGCGAGGCCAGGTCCTGGATCAGGACCATACGGGCCGGGCCCTCCGAGCGGGGGACCTCGGCCGTCCTGACCCAGGCGGGCGTGCCGGGCGGCACGTTCTTGGCGAAGAAGACCTGCCCGCCCGGCCCGTCCGGGTAGCGGAGGAAGGAGAGCGGCCGGTTGTGCAGGTGCGCGAGGAGCGAGTCCGCGACGGTCGCGTAGTAGTGCAGCACCTCGCCCTTGGTGAAGCCGGTCGCGGGATACAGCACCTTCTCCAGGTTGCTGAGCGCGAGCCTCCGCCCCTCCACCTCCGTGATCGGCGTCATAGGTCGAGAATCCCACGAAAGGGTAATAAAGCGTCCGGATTGTGACGTCTCGGGCTGATGGATCGCACGGAGTCCGAAGGCGGGTAGTAGCGCCGGTCCGCCGAACACCGCGATCCGGGCGATGCCGTCCCCGGCCCCGGGAACCGAACGCTCTGCACGTCGTGGACGGCCCGCGAGCCCTTGAGCGGCCCGGCGGAGGCGGCCGCCATGGCGGCGTGGATCTCCTCCTTGTTCCGCAGGTGGGTGCCCGGCAGCAGGCCGGTCGCCTCGGCCGCGTAGTGACTGAAAGGAATCGGGGCCGCCCGGGAGCACCGGGGGAGGGCGCCAGGGGATGTGGCACCGGGAACGTCCGCTTAGCCTGGATTCAGCCAGTATTTTCCTGTTCTCGCACACGCCTCTTTTCCACACGTACCTCGCGAATCCATGTCTCCATATCTCTATGTCTCCATGTCAGGAAGGTGCTGCACGTGCGATCCATCTGGAACGGCGCCATCTCCTTCGGCCTGGTCAGCATCCCCATCAAGCTCGTGAACGCCACCGAGAGCCACTCGATCTCCTTCCGCCAGATCCACCTCGACGACGGCGGCCGCATCCGCTACCGCAAGTTCTGCGAGCTGGAGGACCGCGAGGTCTCGACCCCGGAGATCGGCAAGGCGTACGAGGACGCGGACGGCACGCTGATCCCGATCACGGACGAGGACCTGGCCGCGCTGCCGATCCCGACCGCCAGGACCATCGAGATCGTGGCCTTCGTGCCGGCCGACCAGATCGACCCGCTCCAGATGGACACGGCGTACTACCTGTCCGCGAACGGCGTCCCCGCCGCCAAGCCGTACGTCCTGCTGCGCGAGGCCCTGAAGCGCAGCCGGAAGGTCGCCGTGGCGAAGTTCGCGCTGCGCGGGCGGGAGCGGCTCGGCATGCTGCGCGTGGTCGACGACGTGATCGCCATGCACGGGCTGCTGTGGCCGGACGAGATCCGGGCCACCGACGAGGCTGCCCCGGACACGAGCGTCACCGTCCGCGACAAGGAACTGGACCTGGCGGACGCCCTGATGGACACCCTCGGCGAGGTCGACTTCGCCGACCTGCACGACGACTACCGCGAGGCCGTCGAGGAACTCATCTCCGCCAAGGCCGCCGGCATGGAGGCCCCCGCCGTCCCCGCCGGGGAGCCGACCGGCGGCAAGGTGCTCGACCTGATGGCCGCCCTGGAGAAGAGCGTGCGCGCCGCCAAGGAGTCGCGTGGCGAGGAAGCCGCCGAGGAGGCCGCCGAGGTCACGCCACTTCCGTCCCGGCGCCGTACGCCAGCCGGCAAGTCCGCCCGTACGGCCCCCAAGGAGGTCGGCGGCAAGAAGTCGACCTCCGCGGCGAAGAAGACGGCGGCCAAGAAGACGACGTCGAGGAAGACCACGGCGAAGAAGACCACGGCGAAGAAGTCGACCACCGATACGGCCGCCAAGAAGACGGCGACCAAGCAGACGGCCGCCAAGAAGACGGCGGCCAAGAAAACCACCGCGAAGAAGGCCGCCCCACGGAAACGGACGTCCGCCTGAGCGCTCGCGACGCTGCCGAGACACGCGATGCCTTGTCTCGCCCCCTCCGCCCCTACCCATCCCGACCTGGGGCTCCGCCCCAGACCCCGCTCCTCAAGCGCCGGAGGGGCTGAATCTTTCGCCGGCCGGGGCTGAAAACTTTCACCCCCGGCCGGCACTTTTCTGGCCTGTCCGGCGTGTGATGACGAGCGCGTCAGCGCGACACGGGGGTCTGGGGGGCGGAGCCCCCAGATACGGGACGGGTAGGGGCGAAGGGGGGAAGAAACAAAAGGCCTGCGGCGCAGCCCACGTCTCGACGAACCAGCCACCCTCGGGGTGCGGTTGAGGCACCGCGTGGCGCACCGTCAGGCGGCGTGCGGCCCGTGTTGCCGCCCGACCCCGATCACGCGGTCCTCCGCAGCGCCAGCACCGCGTTGTGGCCGCCGAATCCGAAGGAGTTGCTGAGGGCGAGGTCGCCCAGCGCGGGCAGCGCTCGCGGGCTGTTCGTCACCACGTCCAGGACGATGGCGTCGTCCTGGTCCTCGCAGCCGATGGTCGGCGGGATGAGCCCGTGGTGCAGCGTGAGCACGGTGGCGACGGCCTCGACGCCGCCCGCCGCGCCCTGCAGATGACCGAGGTGTCCCTTGAGCGCGGTCACCGGGACGTCCGCGCCCAGCACCGCGCGCAACGCGCTCGCCTCGGCGAGGTCGCCGTCGGTGGTAGCGGTGGCGTGGGCGTTGACGTGCACGACGTCCACGACGTGGGCGCCCGCGTCCCGTACGGCCCGCCGCAGGGCGAGGGCGACGCCACTGCCGGAGGGGTCGGGCGCGGCCATGTGGTGGGCGTCGGCGGACAGCCCCCACCCGGCGGCCTCGCAGTAGACGCGTGCCCCGCGCGCCCGAGCGTGCTCCTCGGACTCCAGCAGCAGGAATCCGGCGCCCTCGCCGTTCACGAAGCCGTCGCGGTCCTTGGCGAAGGGCCGGGAGGGGCTGGTGGACCCGAGCTCGTGGGTGGACAGCGCGCGCATCGCGGCGAACGAAGCCATGATCGCCGGGGTCACCACGGCCTCCGCGCCACCGGCGAGGGCCACGTCGACATGCCCGTACCGGATACGGTCGATGGCCTGCCCGATGGCCTCGGTGCCGGAGGCGCAGGCGCTGGTCACGGTGCGGGCCTCGCCGGTGATCCGCAGCGCGAGGGACACCTGGGACGCGGCCTGCGAGGGCACGGTCATCGGCGTGGTCAGGGGCGACACGGCACGCGGCCCCTTGTCCCGCAGCTTCCGGTCGCCGCCGACGAGCACGGAGGCGTCACCGAGGATGGCGCCGACACTGACGCCGACCCGCTCGGGGTCGAGCCCGCTCTCGACCGTACCGGCCACGTCGAAACCGCCGTCCTGCCACGCCTCGCGCGCGGCGAGCACCGCGAACTGCGCGGCCCGGTTCATCCGCCGCGCCTGCGGCCTCGGCAGCAGTTCGGCCGGGTCCACGGGAACGCTCCCGGCGACGCGAACGGGCAGTTCGGCGAACTCCTCGCCCTCCAACTCCCGTATCCCGCAACGGCCCTCCACCAGCCCCTGCCAGAGCTCCTCCACTCCCACACCGAGCGGCGTGACGGCCCCGAGCCCGGTGACGACGACCCGCCGGGGCGCGGTGCCGCCGGTGGCCGTACAACGTGGCCGGGGGAGGTGCCGTACGACATGCCCCTCCGCGACGGCGCGCGCGGCGTGCTCGCGCAGCCCGGCGTCCGAGACGGGCTCCTCGGCCCGGCTCTCCAGGTCCCGGTGCCAGCGGCCCCACCGGCGGGTGTACGACTCCTCGACGGCCCCGGGGTCGACGGCGCGCAGCGAGGTGACGCGATCGCCGTCGCGGAATTCCACCCTGGTGAGATCGGTCGACGTGATCTCGGGAATTCCGGTGACATCCATACGCCGACAGGCCACGGTCACCCGATGACCGCGCTCGAATACCTCGTCGTGATCCATTCCCCCGAGTGGCGGCCGCAGGGTCAGTCGAATGGTGTGCGGGGTCTCGGGGAGGGTGTGCATCACCACATGCCACTTGTCTTCCGCCACGTCCTGTTCCGAGAGGGCGAGAAGATCACCCGGAATCACTTCGGCGACGGTGACGGCGTGGGGCTGTACGGGGACGTCGGACGAATTGCGCATGGAGCAAGAGCCTTCGGTGCCTTGGGAGTGGGGGGAATGCCGGGCTCAACTGTCGACGACAAATCGACAGTTGCCTAGGTGTCCCCACCAAGGAGTGCGCAACGTCACGGAAAGGGAAGCTCAATTCCCGCCCCGGAAAGGGAAATCCGAGCGAGTGTCCCTCCGGGAATTGATCATTTCTGGAAGGACGCAGGCCCGGATATGTGGCCCAGGGGCAGGGCCGCGGCGGTCAGCGGCGCGGCCAAGGGCGCCCGTCCAGGCGCTCGATGTCGCGGTTCAGACGGCCGAGATACGCGGCGAACTCGGCCACCTCCTCCGGCGCCCATTCCTCCATCACCTTCTCCAGGCCGTGCAGGTTCTCGGCGCGGTCGGAGGTCAGTCGGCGCTCGCCCTCGGCGGTGATGGCGAACTTGCGGGCGATGCCCCCCTCGGGGTCGGGGACGCGCTCGACGATCCCGCTGGCCTGGGGCTGGTGGGAACTGCGGATCACCGACCCGCTGGTCGACCTCCGGGTGACCGCCCGCCCGCAGGTGCTGACCACGAACGCGGCCTCGATCCTCATCGGCTTCGCGATGTACGCCCAGTCGCTGGTGGTGCCCCAGCTGCTGCAGCTGCCCGAGGCCACCGGCTACGGTCTGGGCGAGTCGATGCTGGCCATGGGCCTGTGGATGGCCCCCGCGGGCCTGATGATGATGCTGATGTCGCCGATCGGCGCCAAGCTGTCGGCCGCGAAGGGGCCGAAGGTCACCCTGATCGTCGGCGCCCTCATCATCGCCCTCGGGTACGGCGTCTCGCTGCCGCTGATCGGCTCCGGTTCCCCCTGGGCCCTGCTGGTCGTGACCATCGTCTGCAACACGGGCGTCGGCTTCGCCTACGGCTCGATGCCGGCCCTCATCATGGGCGCGGCGCCCCCGCCGGAGACCGCCTCGGCCAACAGCTTCAACACGCTGATGCGCTCCATCGGCAGCTCCGTGGCCGCCGCCGTGATCGGTGTGGTCCTGGCCCAGATGACCACCAAGTTCGGTGTCTACTCCCTGCCGTCCGAGAGCGGCTTCCGGGTCGCCATGCTGATCGGCTGCGGTGTGGGCCTCGCGGCGGCGGCCGTCGCCGCGCTCATCCCCGTACGCCCGGTGGCCGCCGGGCAGCCGGAGGCCGACGTCGTATCGGACTCCGAGCCGGAGGCGTCCGGGGCGAAGGCGTGACCTGAGGCACAGGAGCGGGATTCAGGGGGCGGCCTCACCGAGGCCGCCCCCGAGTCGTTCTTCGTACTCCCGAGTGCATTCTTCGTGCCCCCGGGTCATTCCTCGTAGTGGAGCGTGCCGTCCTCGTCCATGGTCGGGTGCATCTTCATGGGGCCGTAGTCGTCCAGGTCGGAGGGGCGGGGCGGCTCCGGCCCGTCGGGGCCGAACCGGGCCGTCCGCTCGATACGGCAGATCCTGAACAGGCGGTCGTCCACCCGGATTTCATGGGCGCGGCCGGCGACCCGGAACTCCTCGGCGGCCCGCGCGTACCGCGCCCGCTTCGCCTCTCCGAACCGGTACAACAGCGGCCACATCTCGTTCAACCCGTCGTAGAGCAGCCGCCGCGCGTCGTGCGGGGTCGGCGCGAGCGCGCCGCACGGCTCCCACCCGCCCGTGCTCTGTTCCACCACGCCGAAGCCGACGGGAAGGAGCACCACGTCCGGGTGGCTCGTGACGGCCCGCTCGGAGTCCGCGCGGACCTCGGCGGGAAACCGCGCGCCGGTGTACGCGAACTCCCGCATCGCCATCTTCAGAGCGCCCGCCATGAGTCCCTCGTCCTCGCCGGGCGAGAAGACGAACCCCACGTCCGGTTCAGGCGTCGCGGGCCGGCCCTCCCAGGACACTTCGGCGGGCTCCGGGTCGGTGGGCCGCGGCGGCTCGAGCCCGTCCGGCCCGCTGCGGGCGAACTCGTCGCCGCGCACCACGCGGTAGCGCACACCGAGCACACTCAACTCGTCCACCGGTTCGCGTTCGAGCACCGCCACCGCCGCCAGCACCTCACGCCGTACGGCCGGGTCGTCGGTGTCGTCCTTGGCCCTGAACCAGAGCAAGGAGTTCAAACCGTCCCGTACCAGTTGCGGCATGCCGTTCGTCATCGGCTGCACCAACCGCCACTCCTCGCCGACTTCGGGATCCTGCGCGGCAAGCCCGAACACCGGGCCGCGCAAGGCGAAGTGCGGATACCGCAGGGAGGCGTCCACGGCATCCGCCTCGGCCACCCACGCGGCCGGATCGTCCCGTCGCACCAACCCCGCGTGCAGCCGGTCCAGTTGTCGCTTCCAGTCATCGGCCATGCGCGCATTGTTGTGCCCGCCCGTGCGGCACCCCGCCCGAATATCCCAAGTGATCAAACTCGGGCACTTTCGGAGCCGATTCCCGAGGTGACGGTGGAACGTTTCCGCTGTGACGCTCATGACGCTGCCGAGCTACCGCGGCCGTTCAAGTCCCCCCGGTTCACGCTCGGTTGGGCACTACTGCGAAAAGTCCACTCCCTGCGCCTGCGCCACCCGCCCCGAGTAGTTCACCGTGTTGGTCGCGCGGCGCATGTACGCCCGCCGGGCGTCGGAGCCGGACTCGCGGCCGCCGCCCGTCTCCTTCTCGCCGCCGAAGGCACCGCCGATCTCCGCCCCCGACTGCCCGTGCTGACGTTGACGATGCCGCAGTCCGCGCCGTCGGCGGCCAGGAACCGTTCGGCCTCGGCCTCGGCCTGGTCGGCGGTGAAGATCCCGGACGACAGCCCCTGCGGTACGTCGTTGTGCAGCCGGATCGCCTCGTCGCGGTCGCGGTAGGTGAGGACGTACATGATGGGCGCGAAGGTCTCCTCGCGGACGACTGCGGTCTGCGCGGGCATCCGCACCAGGGCGGGGCGGACGTAGTAGCCGCCCGGCGCCGCCTCCGCGAGCTGCCGTTCGCCGCCCGCGCACAGGGTGCCGCCTTCCTCCACCGCGCGGTCGAGAGCCGAGCGCATCCTCGTGTACGAGGCCTCGCTGACGAGCGGCCCGACCAGGGTCGACTCCTGGAACGGGTCGCCGATCGGGAGCCGGCCGTACGCGGTGGTGAGCCGCTCGACGACGGTGTCGGCGACGTCCTCTTGCACGATCAGCCTGCGCAGCGTGGTGCACCGCTGCCCCGCCGTGCCCGCGGCGGGGAACACGGCGGCGTTCACGGTGAGATCGAGGTCCGCCGAAGGCGTCACCACGGCCGCGTTGTTCCCGCCGGGTTCCAGGATGCCGCGGCCGAACCGGGCGGCCACCCGGGGGCCACCGCGCGGCCCATCCGGGTCGAACCGGTCGCGCTGATCAGCGGCACCAGCGGGGAGTCCACGAGCCGCTGGCCAGTCTCCGCCGCACCGAGCACGACATGGCTGAGACCCGCCGGGGCCCCGGTCTCGACGGTGACCAGGTGGGCGAGGTGCGCCTTGTGCTCGGTGAGCAGCGAACCGCTTGACCAGCGCGCCGCGCACCGGTCCGGGGTGGTCCGCCACCTGAGGAACGCCTCGTGCGCCCTCGCCGGAGAAGAACGGGTGGTTGTCGAGGCTTCCCCGGTCCGTGTGTGCCGGTTCCCGGCCGGCCGTGATGGTGCCGATGCCCCCCAGCGTGTCGCGGGCCTCTACCGCCGTGCCGTGCGGCCCCGGCCGGTCGTGTCGCGCACGGTACCCGGGGCACTGGCCGCCACCGCTGTTCAGTCCGGCCCGCCCCGGTCACCTCGTCGTCGGAGACCTAGAGCGATACAAATGGTGTATGTGCGCAATACCGGGTCAATCTGGGCGTGGGGTGTTTGATGCGCGCAGGAGGACCCCATATCCCGGTCGGCATCTTCGTCCGGGACAAGGCCACCAAGGGCGACAGGAGCACGGCCGGCCGCATCAGGGGGGAGAGGCGCGGCGGCCGCCGCGGCGCCTGCGCTCCCTGCTGAGCGTGCGCAGCGTCGCCGGCCAGGTCTTCCTCCTGCAGCTGACGGTCGTGGTGCTGCTCGTCGCCGCCGCGCTGGTGGCTCTCGTGGTGCAGGCTCGACGCGACAGCATGACGGATGCCCGGGACCGGACGCTTGCCGCGGCGCAGGCGTTCGCGAACTCCCCGGGGGTCGTGGCGGCGATCAACAGCCCCGACCCGACCGCGGTGCTGCAGCCGCGCGCCGAGGCGGCCCGGAAGGCCGCGGGCGTCGATGCCATCATCGTGTACCGGCTGGATGGGATCACCCTCACCCACAGCGACCCGAATCAGATCGGGAAACACGTCATCGGCCCCTACGCGGAGGCGGCGACCGGCAAGGCGTTCACCAGGACCTTCCAAGGCTCCCTGGGGCTCTCCGTGATCTCGGCGGTCCCCGTCAGGGCTGATGACGGCTCGGTCGTCGCCATCGTCTCCGCTCCCGTCAGGGTCGAGAAGCTCCAGCACGGGGTGGACCGGCAGCTGCGGGTCCTGTTCGGCGGCGCTGCCGGTGCCCTTGTCATCGCCGCAGGCGGGTCGGCCCTTGTGAGCCGCCGGTTGCGGCGGCAGACCCATGGTCTGGGTCCGGTCGAGATGGCCCGGATGTACGAGCACCACGACGCGGTCCTGCACGCCGTGCGGGAAGGCGTGCTGATCATCAATGGTGATGGCCTGCTGCTTCTGGCCAACGACGAGGCACGGCGGCTGCTGGACCTGCCGGCGGACGCGGAGCGGCGCCACGTCACCGAACTGGGGTTGGAGGAGGACCTTGCCGAACTGCTGACCTCCGACCGCCTGGCCACCGACGAGGTCCACCTGGCGGGCGACCGGCTACTGGCGGCCAACAAGCGGCTCACCGCACCTCGCGGACCGGTCGGCAGCGTGGTGACGCTACGGGACACCACCGAGCTGCAAGCCCTCTCCGTCAGGGCGGAGAGGGCGCGCGAACGGTTGAGACTGCTCTACGACGCCGGGGTGCGGGTCGGCACCACGCTGGATGTGAAACGCACCGCCGAGGAACTGGCGGAGGTGACGGTGCCCCGGTTCGCCGATGCCGTCACCGTCGAGCTGCTGGACCCGGTCCTGCACGGCGAGGAGTCCTCCGGTGGGACCACCGAGATGCGCCTCACCGCGGTCGCGGGTCTGGACGAGGACTATCCTCTCCACCCCGTCGGCGAACTGATCCGGTTCGTCGCCACCCACCCCGTCTCCGCGGGGATGGCCGACGGCCGAGCGGTCCTGGTGAGGGACCTGAGCACCTTCGACGGCTGGCGAGCCCAGGACCCCGAAGGTGCCCAGCGGATCCTCGACCACGGCATCCACTCCCTGCTCGTGGTCCCGTTGCGGGCCCGCGGGGTGGTGCTGGGAAGTGTGGAGTTCTGGCGGGCGCACGCCTCCTCGCCGTTCGAGGGCGAGGACGTGTCCTTCGCCGAGGAGCTGGCCGCCCGGGCAGCGGTGTGCATCGACAACGCCCGCCGCTACACCCGCGAACACACCATGGCCGTCACCCTCCAACGCAGCCTGCTGCCGCGCAGGCTGCCCGAGCAGTCCGCCCTTGAGGTGGCCTACCGCTACCTGCCGGCCAAGGCCGGGGTGGGCGGTGACTGGTTCGACGTCATTCCGCTGTCCGGCTCCCGGGTGGCGCTGGTGGTCGGTGATGTCGTCGGCCACGGCCTGCACGCGGCGGCGACCATGGGCCGACTGCGCACCGCCGTGCACAACTTCTCCGGCCTGGACTTGCCTCCGGAGGAGCTGCTGGGCCGACTGGACGAGCTGGTGGACCAGATCGACGCCGACGAGGCCGCCGCCGGGGACGACGGGCAGGGGATCGCCGGGGCAACCTGCCAGTACGCCGTCTACGATCCCACCTCCGGGCAGCTGGCCATCGCCACCGCGGGCCATCCGGGACCGGCGGTGGTCCATCCCGACGGGACCGTGAACTTCCTTCAGGTGCCCGTCTCCCCGCCACTGGGGCTGGGCACCGGCCTGCCCATCGAGAGCGCCGAGCTGACCGTGCCCGAGGGGTCCCGGCTGGTGCTCTACACCGACGGCCTGATCGAGGACCGAGGCCGCGACCTGGACGCCGGCCTGGAGGCCCTGCGCGGTGCTCTGACCGGGCCCGATCGCACCCCGGAGGCCACGTGCGCGGCGGTTTTGGAGGCCATGCTGCCCGCCCAGCCCAAAGATGACATCGCGCTGCTGGTGGCCCGCACCCGCCGGCTCGACCCGGCGCAGGTCGCCGAGTGGCACGTGCCCCGTGACCCGGCGGCGGTAGCCCCGGTGCGCGCCGCCTGCGCCCGCCGGCTGACGGAGTGGGGCCTGGAGCAGATCGCCTTCTCCGCCGAGCTCATCCTCAGCGAGCTGATCACCAACGCCATCCGCTACGGCGCCGAGCCCATCACCGTCCGGCTGCTCCACACGGTGCCGATCAGCGGCTCCGCCGCGGGCACCCTGATCTACGAGGTCTCCGACGGCAGCAGCACCTCGCCCCGGCTGCGCCGGGCGAACGTCACCGACGAGGGTGGCCGCGGACTCTTCCTGGTCGCCCAGTTCACCGAACGCTGGGGCACCCGCTACACGCCCACCGGCAAAGTCATCTGGGCCGAACAACCCCTCCACGACGGCGCCACGCCCGGGGCGGAAGGGCTCGGCGAGATCCTGCTCGGCGAGGGGGCATGGGGCATGGACGACACGGCGCTGTGAGGGGATCGTGCACATCGCGCGACCTGCCCGCCGCCCGGCGCGCCGCACAGGCGCGACTGGGGCCCGGGGCACACGGAGGCCGCGGTTCCGCCGTGGAAAGGCGCTGATCGCAGGCTTCCTCGGGTGGGATTCGGTCATCGAGGTTGCCGGGTACGCTGGCCTCGATGACCACTTCGTCGACGCAGTAGATCTAGGAGGCGAGGAGTCACAGCGGAGGGCCCGCCGCTTCGGACCGCGTGCGGGATGCTGCCAGTGCCCGGACGGACCGCGTGTGCGCAGACTGGAGTACCGCGGCTCTCGGTCCTCGGCAGCTTCCGGAACTCCACGACCGCGCTGCGTAGCCCATGGCGCGGCGACAACAGCGGCTCGCGCCGCACCTCGGCGCAGGACGGCACGGCGGCACCGGGTCGTTCACTCCGGTGACCCGACGCTCCGTGCACCGACCAGACGGTGAGAACCCTCGTTCCCTATCTCCACCCCCTGGAGCCGTCGTGACCGCACCCCGCGCCCGAGCAGCGGCCGTCTTCGGCTGCTTCGCCCTCGCGGCACTGGGCCTGAGTGCCTGCGAGAACACACCGACCGCCAGACCCGAGAAGCCGTCGGTGGCCACCTCTGCCGAGAACGTGGGCGGCATGGACGCGCTGATCGCCGCAGCGAAACAGGAGGGCACGCTCAGAGCGATCGCGCTTCCGCGTGACTGGGCCAACTACGGCGGCCTGATCGACGGCTTCGAGAAGAAGTACGGGATCAAGGTCACGGTCGACAATCCGCAGGGCTCAAGCCAGGACGAGATCGATGCCATGAAGAAGAGCAGGGACCGGCACAATGCCCCCGACGTGATCGACGTAGGGGATACGTTCGCACGGGCAGCAGCCCGGCAGAACCTGCTCGCGCCGTACAAGGTCGCCGCGTACGACTCGATCCCGAGCAGTCAGAAGGACTCGCGGGCCCGCTGGTACAACAACTACGGGGGCTACATCTCCATCGGCTGCAATGCCGAGCTCGTCAAGACCTGTCCCCGGACCTTCGCCGATCTGCTGAAACCCCAGTACAAGGGCAAGGTCGCGCTCGACGGCGACCCCACCCGGTCCGGTACCGCCTTCGCCGGCGTGTACGCGGCCGCCCTGGCGAACAAGGGGTCGTTCGACGACATCCAGCCCGGTGTCGACTTCTTTGCCGAGCTCAAGAAGAGAGGCAACTTCAACCCCCTCGAGTCCACCTCGGCCGCGGTCGAGAGCGGTCGGACGCCCATCAGTATCGACTGGGACTACGTCAACCTCGACTACGCCGACCGGTTCCGCAGCAAGGGTGTGAACTGGCAGGTCTCGATCCCCTTCGACGGCAGCTTCGCCCAGTACTACGCGCTGGCGATCAACAAGAACGCCCCGCACCCGGCGGCCGCCCGCCTGTGGGAGGAGTACCTCTTCAGCGCAGAGGGCCAGAACCTCCGGCTGGGCGGCTATGCCCGCCCGGTGCTCATGGACGCCATGAAGAAGGACGGCACCCTCGACGAGGCCGCCGCCGCACGGCTGCCGACGGTTGAGGGAACGCCGCAGTTCCCGACAGACGCGCAACTGGAGAAGGCGAGGAAGACGGTCGCCCAGGGCTGGGCGAAGGCCGTCTCCGGCTGACAGCCCGGCTCGCGGAAGCGACTGGCCGTCTCACCCTCGTGGGCCTGAGAGCGGCACGCGCTGCTATCGCGGCCGGCTGGGTGACGCGAAAGGCGCCCCTGCCCTGGCTACGGGGGTGGGGCTGAAGCCCTCGCGGGGGCAGCTGGTCTCGGTCGACCACCTGCGTACGCTGTCAGCGCCGCAGGTCACAGCCGAACGGAAAGGCGACGACGCGGGAGCCTGGGACATGCTGCGTGCCGCACGCACCTTCGTGCCGACGGCCGGGCGGCAGACACGAGGTGCTGGTCACCGGATTCTCACAGGGGGCCTCGGCTGCGCTGGGCCTTGCCCGGGAGTTCCAGGACGGCGCCGACCCCCGGTTCCGGCTGCAGGCGGTGGCACCGGTCAGCGGCGCGTACGCCTGATCGCGCCGGCCTTCGGGTCCGTCTGCCGGGCCGGCAGTGCGGGCAGTTCGACGTCCCGGACCTCAAGGACGTCGGATGAGTCACACCGGTCTTGGACGACGGCCTTCATAAGGAACTCTCCATAAGGAACTCTCGCCGATCGGTGGATTGTTGGGGGGCGCTGCGGGACGGCGGGGGCGTGGCTTCAGTGGCTCCCGGGCGCGGGAGCGAGCACCCGCTCGGGGCGAGGCTGCCGGTCGGTGTCCTCGACCCCGATGCGCGGCAGCCGATGGTCGAGCCAGCGCGGTAGCCACCAGGTCGCGCGCCCCATCAGCGCCATGGCCGCGGGCACGAGCACCATGCGGACGATCGTCGCGTCGAGCACGATCGCGGTCGCCAGGCCCAGGCCCATCATCTTGACGAGCGGCGACGGGTTGGCGACGAAACTGAGGAACACCACTGTCATGATCAGTGCGGCAGAGGTGATCACACGGCCCGTGGCCGCCATGCCGCGTGCCACCGACTCGGTGGTGTCGCCCGTGACCTCGTACTCCTCGCGGACGCGCGAGAGCAGGAACACCTCGTAGTCCATGGACAGGCCGAACAGGACCGCGAAGAAGATCGTCGGCATGGGCGAGGCGATCAGGAAGGTGTCCTGCAGGTTGAACACGGTCCCGAGCCAGCCCCACTGGAAGACGGCGACCACCACGCCGTACGCCCCGCCGATGGACAGCAGGTTGACCACGGCGGCCTTCAGTGGCAGCGCGACGGAGCGGAACACCACCATCAGCAGCAGGAACGACGCTGCCAGGATCGCGGCGATGAAGACCGGCAGGGTGTCGGCGAGTTGCTCGGTGAGGTCGTCGGTCATGGCGGTCAGGCCGGATACGGCGACGTTGTCGGGGACGAGGTCACGGACGCGCTCAAGGGTCCGGGAGGTCTCGGCATCCGCGGGGGCGGTGGTGGGGAGCGTGGGCAGCACGACGGTGTCCCCGGCCGCGGACGTCTGCGGCTCGCCGACCGTGGCGATGCCGGGGTCGGCGGCGATGCGCCGGGACAGTGCGGGGACGTCCTCGGCGTCCGCACCCGGGCGGGTCAGGTCGACGACGATCAGCAGGGGAGCGTTGAAGCCCGGGCCGAAGCCCTCGGCCAGCAGGTCGTAGGCGCGGCGGTGGGTGGTGCTCGTGGAGTCGTCGCCGGCGTCGGGGAAGCCGGTCTCCATGCGCAGCGCGGGGGCGGCCAGTGCGAGCAGCACCGCGGATGCGGCGAGCAGGTAGCGCCACGGCCGGCCGGACACACGGTGGGCGAAATGCCACCATGCCGTGTCCTCGGACTTCTTCACCGGGCGCTTGCGGCCCCGGCGGCGCCCTTTGTGGACACGGTCGCCCAGGAGCGACAGCAGGGCAGGCAGCAACGTCAGGGCGGTCGCCACGGCGAAGAGAACGACCAGGGCGGTACTCAGGCCGATCGACGTCAGGAAGCCCAGGCCGGTCAGCGCGAGAGCGGCCATCGCCACGATGACGGTGCCGCCGGCGAACAGGACGGCCGCACCCGAGGACCCCATGGCGTTCGACAGTGCGGTGGCGTTGTCCTGGCCGGCGGCGCGGTTCTCGCGGTGACGGGCCATGATGAACAGCGTGTAGTCGATGCCGATGCCCAGGCCGATCATCGCGCCGATCGTGGGGGCGGCGGTGGAGACGTCCATCGCGTTCGCCAGCAGGATGACGCTGCCCAGGCCGGCGGCGACGGCCACCAGGGCGAGCGCGATCGGCACCAGTGCGGCCACGATCGTGCCGAACGCCACCACCAGGATGACGAGCGCGGTCAGCAGGCCCGCCGCCTCCGCACCCGATGTCTCCGTCTCGGCGTTGATGAAGACGGCGTCACCGCCCAGCTCGGCGACGACGCCGTCCCCGCGTGCGGGCTCGATCGCGTCGGTCAGAGCCTCGATCTCCTTGGGGTCCACGTCCATCGCGGGCACGTCGAACGTGATCCGGGCGAAGCCGATACGTCCGTCGGGCGAGAGCGTGTCGGCGGTGAAGGGATCGGCCGCGGTGGCGACGTGCTCCACGTCGGCGATCCGGGCGACCGCGGCGTCGACGGCAGGCCGGTGGTGCTCCAGCCGCTCTCCTTCCGGCGCGGCGAAGACCGCCATGGCAGTGCCACCGGACGCTTCCGGGAAGCGCTCTTCGAGCAGATCCATCGCCTCCTCGCTCTGGCTGCCGGGAGCGACCAGGTCGTCGACGAACGAGCCGCCGACCGTGCCGGCCAGGGGCAGCACGAGGAGGAGGGCAACCGCCCAGGTGGCGATGGTGACCCATGGCCGGCGAGCGCTCGCGCTGCCGATGCGACGGGTGAATCGGTTCATGGCTGTGTGGGCTCCCCCGTGAGATGGCCGCCGTCCGCCGCCGGTGCGTGGCGCGCTTCGGAAGCGGGAGTCGTGAGCGGTTCCATCGTGGGTTCGGGCGCCGGTGCTGTCTCCCGCCACCGGACGGGTTCGGTGCTCCCGCGCGGGACGGGGACAGCGCGGTGGCACCACCCCCTGACGGGGGAGCCGGGGATCCGCCCACAGGTGGGTGACTGCGCCTGCGACCTGGGCCTACGATGGCTTGCCCGGTGCACCCTGATGACCAACGCCAGGGCGCCGGAAGCCTTTTGACGGAGCGATGATGAGCCGCACGGCGCTGCCTTCACAGACGCTGGTCCGCGACGTGCCGGTCAGGTTCCGCGGGCCCTTCGCCCGGTGGCCGCGGGGCGCGGACGCCGTCCTCGCGGCCGCCATGCTCCTGGCCATGGTGTTCGTGGAGGAGGCACCCGGCGATGCGCTCGGCGTCCGCCCGATCACCGAGGTGCCCGTCCCGTTCCTGCTGCTGGTCGCCGTGGCCGGCGGGGCGCTCTACTGGCGTCGCCGCGAACCCCTCGCGGTCCTGTACGTGGCACTCGTCGCCTGGGGGCCGACGCTGGGGAGCAGCTACTCCAACGCCGGCGGGATCGTGATCGTGGCGCTGT
This sequence comes from Streptomyces sp. NPDC001530, assembly GCF_042894545.1. NCBI lineage: Bacteria > Bacillati > Actinomycetota > Actinomycetes > Kitasatosporales > Streptomycetaceae > Streptomyces > Streptomyces sp. NPDC001530. The sequence continues at coordinate 126,243 of NZ_JBIAVS010000021.1, read as the reverse complement.
ACAGCACCGGGCGATACGCCGCGGACACCCGGCGGAGCCGCCTCTGCACCGCAGCGGCCATCGCCGCGGCCATCGCCGCGCTCGTGATCGACGGCCTGCTGAACTCCTCTCCCTGGGGGGACATCGGCTTCGGTGCCGTGGTCATGTTCGTGGCCTGGTACATCGGCCGGCGTCTGCGGCTGCGTGCGGAGCGCGCCGCCCGACTCCGCCAGGAGCAGGCCGCCGAGGCGCGCCGGATCGTCGCCGAGGAGCGCACCCACATAGCCCGCGAACTGCACGACGTGGTCGCCCACCGGGTGAGCATGATGACGGTGCAGGCGGGTGCGGCCCGGATGGTGGCCGCCGACGATCCCCAGGAGGCCCTCGAAGCGATGGCGGCGGTGGAGCAAGCCGGGCGCCAGGCGCTGGACGAACTCCGTCACCTGCTGGGAGTACTGCGGCCGGACGCCGACCGCGACCGGCTGGGCCCCCAGCCCCGGCTGGCCGACCTTCACCAGCTCGTCGAGCAGGTCCGCGAGGCGGGTCTGGACGTCTCGTTCACCGGCGGTGTCCAGGCTGCTCTCCCGGCCCGCGTGGAGCTGTCGGCGTACCGCATCGTCCAGGAGGCACTGACCAACGTGCTCAAGCACAGCGGACCGGGGACCCACACCGAGGTGCGCCTGAGCTGTGAGAGTGGCGGCCTCACCATCGAGGTGCTCGACGACGGTCGCGGAGCCGCCGTCCAGTCCGTGTCCGCCGGTGCCCACGGCGGTGTGCCCGGCCATGGGATCGTCGGCATGCGGGAGAGAGCACTCCTCCTCGGCGGCAGCCTCGATGCGGGCCCGCGTCCCGGCGGCGGATTCCGGCTGGCCGCCCATCTGCCCACGGGAGGAGAGCCCGCGTGAGCATCCGTGTCGTCGTGGTGGATGACCAGGCGCTGGTCCGACGGGGCTTTGTCATGATCCTGAGGGTCCATGACGACATCGAGGTCATGGCCGAGGCCGGGACCGGACTTGAGGCCGTCGACGCGGCACGCAGGCATCGTCCGGACGTGATCCTCATGGACATCCGCATGCCTGGCATGGACGGCATCGAGGCCACCTCCCGGATCCTGCGGGAGGCGGACTGGGACGTGCGGGTGCTGATCCTGACCACGTTCGATCCGGACGAGTACGTCTACAAGGCGCTGCGTGCCGGTGCCAGCGCCTTCGTGCTCAAGGACATTCCCCCCGAGCAGCTCGCCACCGCCGTGCGCACCGTGGCCGAGGGCGGGGCGCTGCTGGCACCGTCGATCACCCGGCGCCTCATCGACCAGTTCGCGGAGCGACGTGTCGTCAGCACCACCGTGGCGGGCCGGCTGGAGCGACTGACCGACCGCGAACGCGAGATCGTGGCCGCCGTCGCGCGGGGGGCGAGCAACTCGGAGATCGCCGCCCAGCTCTTCATCGGGCCCGCCACCGTCAAATCGCACGTGTCGAGCATCCTCACCAAACTCGGTCTGCGTGACCGCATCCAGATCGTGATCTTCGCCTACGAGAGCGGACTCGTAGAAGCGGGCGACCACGACATCGGTCACTGAGACTTAGGCGACCCACAACACCACCTCGCCCGCGACGCGTGCAGCCGCGGCTGCGAGCGTGCGGGACAGCGCCCTGGTACGTGCCTTCGACGCGGTCGATCGCAACACCACCGGCGGCCACGGGCAACCGATGTCTTCCGCTTACGCATTTGTTCACCGGAGGTTGGCGGGCTGACGCGCGTAGGTGCGGCTTCCGCTGTCAAAGTTCCCCGCGTCGGTTTCGCCTGCAGCTGGGAGGAAATCCAATGCGGCCAGGGAGAAGAACAGTGCGCCGTTGCGCGGCGGTTGTGGGTACCGCAGCCGTCGTCGGCGGTCTGCTGGCACCGTCCGGAGGCGCCGCGTACGCGGTCTCCCCGGACATCGTGATCAGCCAGGTCTACGGCGGCGGAGGCAACTCGGGAGCCCCGTACACCCATGACTTCATCGAGCTGTACAACCGCGGCACGAGCACGGTGCCCCTGTCCGGCTGGACTGTGCAGTACGCCTCGGCGTCCGGCTCCACCTGGTCGAAGACGGCACTGTCGGGCAGTATCGCGCCGGGTCAGTACTACCTGGTGCAGGAGGCCGCCGGTGCGGGCAGCGGCGCGTCGCTTCCCACCCCGGACGCCACCGGCACCATCGCGATGAGCGCGACGTCCGCGAAGGTGGCCCTGGTCACCAGCACCACCGCGCTGACGTGCGCCACCGGCTGCGCGACCCAGGCCGGGGTGCGGGACTTCGTGGGCTACGGCAGCAGCGCCGGCTCCTACGAGAGCGCACCGACCGGCACCCTGTCCAACACCACCGCTGCACTGCGCAACGGTGGCGGCACGACCGACACCGACGACAACTCGGCGGACTTCACCGTCACCGCGCCCAACCCGCGCAACTCCAGCTCCAGCGGTGGCGGCGGCGGTGGCGCCACCCGCATCCGCGACATCCAGGGCACCTCCCACCTCTCCCCACTGAACGGCCGGCAGGCCAGCGGCGTATCCGGTGTGGTGACCGCCAAGTCGACCACCGGCTTCTGGATGCAGGACCCGCAGCCCGACACCGACCCCGCGACCAGCGAGGGCATCTTCGTCTACACCAGTACCGCACCGACGGTCGCGGTCGCCGACTCGGTGACCGTCGACGGGACCGTCAGCGAGTACCGCCCCGGCGGCACCAGCGGCACCAACAACCTGACCACCACCGAGATCACCGCCCCGACGGTCACGGTCGTGGCGAGCGGTACGCCGCTGCCCTCGCCCAGCCTTGTCGGCTCAGGCGGCCGTGTCCCGCCGGCCTCCGCGATCGAGGACGACGCCACCGGAGACGTGGAGAACAGCGGTGTGTTCGACCCGGCGAGCGACGGCATCGACTTCTGGGAGTCGATGGAGGGAATGCGCGTCGAGATCGACGATGCCGCCGTGGTCGGCCCGCGCAGCAGCTACGGCGAGATCCCGGTCGTCCCGCAGGGCAGCACGACCCGCACCAACCGCGGCGGCATCGTCCTGCGGCCCGACGACGCCAACCCGGAACGGGTGCTGCTGGACGATGTGCTCGCGGCCACCCCGACCGCGAACGTCGGCGACACCCTGTCCGGCGCCACCACCGGCGTACTCGACTACTCCTTCGGCAACTTCAAGCTGCTCGTCACCAGCACCCCCTCGGTGACCGGCGGCGGCATCACGCCGGAGACCACTGCGACGCCCACCGCCGACGAGCTGTCCACCGCCACGTTCAACGTCGAGAACCTCGATCCGTCCGACCCGCAGTCGAAGTTCGGCGGCCTTGCCGCGCAGATCGTGGCCAATCTCAAGTCGCCCGACCTGGTCGCCCTGGAGGAGGTCCAGGACAACAGCGGTGCCACGGACGACAGCACGGTGGCCTGCGACCAGACGATGAGCAAGCTGATCAGCGCCATCACGGCAGCGGGCGGCCCGAGCTACGGCTACCGGCAGATCAACCCGCAGAACGACACCGACGGCGGCGAGCCCGGCGGCAACATCCGCCAGGTGTTCCTGTACCGGACCGACCGCGGGCTGGCCTTCGTCGACCGCTCGGGCGGAACGGCCACCAGGGCGAACGCGGTCGTCAACACCGGCGGCGTGCCGTCGCTGAAGTACTCGCCCGGCCGCATCGACCCGACCAACTCGGCGTTCTCCGCCAGCCGCAAGCCGCTGGCCGGTGAGTTCACCTGGAAGGGCAAGACGGTCTTCGTCATCGCCAACCACTTCAACTCCAAGGGCGGCGACCAGCCACTGTTCGGACACGCCCAGCCGCCCACCCGCTCCTCGGAGACGCAGCGGCACAACCAGGCCACCGTGGTGAAGAACTTCGTCGACCAGATCCTGGCCGTCGACGCAGGCGCCTCGGTGATCGTGCTGGGCGACCTGAACGACTTCGAGTTCTCCCAGACCGCCGACATCCTCACCGCGAACAACGCCCTGGTAGACCTGCCCCGCACGCTTCCCGCCGCGGAGCGGTACACCTACGACTACGAGGGCAACTCTCAGGTGCTCGACCACATCCTGCTGTCGTCCGGCCTTGCCGCCAAGGCGTACGGCTACGACGTCGTCCACGTCAACTCCGAGTTCGCCGGCCAGCTCAGCGACCACGACCCGCAGGTCGTACGCATCCCACTGCCCTGACCCCGCCCCCGCGCACACCTCGGGGACGCCTCCGTTCCACTGCGGACGCGTCCCCGACGCACGTTTCCCACGGTCCCGTGAAGCCGGAGCGTCATGCGATGGCGGAGAGCGGAAGCCTGATGCCGACCAGGAGATGGGACGCTGCCGCGGTGCGCGCGGTGTGCGCGGTGCGGACGAAGTGGGCGTCGTGTCGTCACCCTCAACGTCAGCATCGACGGCGTGCGCGGCCGTGAACTCCTTCCCGCCGTACCGGAGATCGCCGCATCCACCGGCTCGGCCTGCGTCAGCGGCACCCACAGGCCCTCCGCAGACCCCACCGAGTCAGGCCCCCTGCCAGACAGACACCCAATCACCGCGTGCGGAGCGCAACAGCGAGGAGTTCAAGGGCACCGGCAACATGGAGCTCAATCTCGACCGGAAGCTCGCCGACAAGCGCTTCTTCCCGGCGGTGGACGTCGACGCGTCCGGTACGCGTAAGGAAGAGCTCCTGCTCGGCAGCGACGAGCTGGGCATCGTCTGGAAGCTGCGTCGTGTGCTGCACGCGCTCGACCAGCAGCAGGCCATCGAGCTGCTGCTCGACAAGATGAAGCAGACGAAGTCGAACGCGGAGTTCCTGCTGCACATCCAGAAGACGACGCCGTCGCCGGGCAACGGCAACGACTGAGGTCAGCAGGGCCAGTAGCGCCGAGGGCCGCCCCGTCACGCAGGTGACGGGGCGGCCCTTTGCGCGGAATGGGGCAGGCGTACGATCGCGCCCTTGAACTTCTGCCCAGCATCTCCGCGCCCAGCCTGGCCGAGCTGGAAAAGCGCGTCGCGGGCGCTCTCGCCGGTGACGACACCGCGGGTCAGACGACCAGACGTCGTCGCTGAGCGCCGGCACGAGCACGTCGACCATCGACCCGAAGATCATCGGCGGCACCGAGACCACCATCAGCACGGCCCCGTGGATGGCCCAGCTCTGGTACCACGACGACTACGGCACCACCGACACCAGCGACGACCTGAACTTCTTCTGCGGTGGCTCGGTCGTGGCGCCGACGAAGATCCTGACCGCCGCCCACTGCGTCAGGAACGGGAACAGGGACTACAACTGGCAGGCCCACGGAGCCGTCGTCACGGGTACCGCCCAGCTGCCCACCACCGACTCCACCGACTCCACCGGCACCACGGACCTGCACGGCGGCCAGGCCACGGCCGTACTGCGCCAGTGGTGGCAACCGGGGTACGACCCGGTGGACAAGGAGGCGGGGAGGAACGAGTACGACCTCGGCCTGCTCACCCTGGCCGTCCCGGTCAAGGCCACGCCGATCAAGATGGTCGGCGGTGGCGACACTGGCTCGTACGCCGCCGGCACCCAGGCCAAGGTCTACGGCTGGGGCCGTACCAGCTCCACCAGCCAGGACATCTCCCAGACGCTGCGGACGGCCACGCTGTCCATCAAATCCGACAGCACCTGCTCCAGCGTCTACGACTCGGCCTTCGTCGCGGGGCGCATGGTCTGCGCGGGCACGCAGAGCGGGAGCGACACCGGTACCAGCGCGACGTGCAACGGCGACTCCGGCGGCCCGCTCGTGGTGGGCGGCCGGCTCGCCGGAGTGGTCTCCTTTGGCGTCAAGGACTGCGTGGAGAAGGGCTACTACAGCGTCTTCACCAAGGTGAGTGCCTGCTCCGATTATGGCCAGATCGACGACACGAACCTGAGCACCTTCAACAACAAGCCCGACGGCAAGGCCGCCGCTTGGGCCGGGCCTCGTTGTGAGTGCGAACGTCGCGGGTCATGAGTTTTCTCCTTCTACAAGGGTTTGCTGACATTCCCCGGAAATTTGGGAGACAACCGGCGGACCGGCTTTTTTGCCGGGACCGCGGTGCCGGGATATCCGTCGGTTCAGTGAGGAGGGAAATAGTTTTCTGCGAGGAAATTTCCGCCCTTGCCGTGCTGCCTCGATTCGTTTCCGGTGAGGCCCGTACTTCAAGTAGGCCCGACGGGCAACGCGGGGTCATGTTCCGAGGACTCGGGACTTGACGGTGCCCACGGGTGTCGGGTACAGGCCGGCTAACTGACCGTTTCAGAATGAGCTGGACGTGGGATGCGACGTCACTCTTGCTCGTAAGAGCAGTCACAGGACTTCATCCCAGACGTCGCCGCCGTCAGCCCAGGTCCACAGCCATTTCCGTAGTGAGGCGGTCGCATGGCGAAGACCGTCATGAGGGCCTTCCCCGAAGGTGTAGCCGTCGGCGTCGTAGAGAAGCACTGGGTTGTCGACTGCGCTCAATGAGACATGCCATTCCATCGTGCAGCCGCCGTAGGTGAGGAAGAGCCACGATGGTGGCATGCCCTCTGACAGGTTGCGTTCGTGGACGCTGGCCGCGCACGGCCAGTCGCGCAAGTGCCCTGGAGCCCGGTTGCCGTCGGTCAGGGAGGCAAGCCCGCCATCGGGTCCGAATCCTCCGTTGGCGACCTCGGTGTAGAGGCGCCGAAGCAGTTCGGGAAGACGGCGTCCGATTCTCCGCTCTGCCTTCTCGACCTCTGACAGGGAGATCGGAGGGAACAGCGGCCCGCGAGGAGCGTCGGCGTAGTAGTCGGTCACCTCCTCGGTCTCGGCCTTGAGCTCAACCGTCCCGTCACTGCCATACGAAACTATGTCGTCTCGCATCCGCTCCAACCGGGGCTTGCCATAACGCTCGACGATCCACGCGACAGGGACGTCCGCGCGGTCGAATCGCAGGCCTGGATCCCATGCGCGAGCCTGCAGAGCTTTGACCAACGCGTCGTCGTCCGCTTCTTGCCTGGCCTCCGGGCTGGGCTCATGGCGGAGTGGCGCAGGTACACCGTGAGGAGAAAAGGTCACGCGTCAGGAGCCTACTGCTGCGCTTCGACTGCCCTCAGAAGCCGTCGAAGACAGATGATTCCGCAGGCGAGTTCGAGCAGGCCTTGATGGAGGTCGGCGCGTCGCTCGTAGCGGGTGCGGAGTCGTTGGAACTGGTGGAGCCAGGCGGATGGCAAGGCGCGCTCGACCACCCAGCGGACCTTGCCCAGTCCGGAGCCGTGGGCGACGCCGCGTCGGGCGATCACGGGTTTGATGCCACGCCTCCACAGCAGGCGGCGGTACTTGTCGAAGTCGTAGCCCCGGTCCGCGTACAGTCGCCGAGGCTTGCAGCGGGGGCGTCCCCGCAGACCCGGATGGATGGGACCGCGTCCAACAACGGCAGGAGCTGGGTGACATCGTGCCGGTTGCCACCGGTGAGCGTGACGGCGAGCGGGGTTCCGTGACGGTCGACGATCAAGTGGTGCTTGGAGCCGGGGCGGGCCCGGTCGACGGGCGAGGAGCCGACGTGATCCCCCCTTTGAGGGCCCGGATGTGCGAGCCGTCCACGGCGCAGTCGTCCAGGTCCAGCAGGTCGGCGCGGCGCAGCTCGCTCAGCAGGGCGGCGTGCAGGCGGGGCCAGACGCCGGCCTCGGTCCAGTCCCGCAGTCGGCGCCAGGCCGTCACCCCGGAGCAGCCCACAGTCTCCGCGGGGACGTCACGCCAGGCGACACCGGTCCGCAGCACGTACAGGACGCCAGCGAGTGCAGTTCGGTCGGGAACACGCAACCGCCCCGGATGGCGGCGGCGCCGCTCGGGAGCGGGCGGCAGCAGCGAAGCCACCCGCTCCCACAAGTCGTCAGGAACAAGATCAGCACGCACTCCGGACACCCTGGCCGACCAAGATCACTGAGCACAAGACCCGCAGCTCAACTCATTCTGAAACGATTAGTAAGGAAAGCCCCGATTCCTTTCGGTCTCGGGGCTTACTCGTTGCTCAGACCTCCTCGCAGCAACAGGTCTGGCAGTGGGGCTTCTTCCTCGGCTTCACCGAAAAGGAAGCACGCAGCCGACCGACCTGAAACCGAAACCCACTACGCCGAAGAGCCATAACAAGAGCACCCCCGGCCGGGCCTCCTATGAGCCAGTAATAAAGTTGCACAAAACTGATGCCGTCGCCGGCGGCGCGACTGGACCGATCTTTTCGCCGAGATGTTTTCGGCGTCTCATCGGACAGGTCGTTCGGGGATCTTCGGAAGAACCTTCTCGGCGATGTTGAGGAGAACGCTGTCGTTCGGGAGGGCTCCGGACGTGCTCCACACGGTGATGTCGCAGTAGCCGCCTCGGTCATTACGGTCCAGGGCCACGGTCAGCGTCCTGGCCAGGGGGCCTTGTTCGACCGGTCCGCCGGATCCGCCACTCCCGAGATTGATCTCGAGCTTCATGGTGTGATCCGAGGAGAGGACCGCGGGCCGACCGAGAACCGTAAGCGTCTTGATGTCCTTCTCATCCCCGAACTTCATCAGCTTCACGTACTGGTCGGTCGACAGTTCGTTGTAAGTGGCCGAGACATTCACGGTGTACGTGTCGAACGTGACCTCGGCCTCCGGCTGGGCGACCTTCCCATCAGTCAGAGGAGCGGTGTTGTTGGTGCTGGAAACAGTGGTCGCGGTCTCTCCAGGCGTTCCAAGGAGCTTGGCCAGGTCTGGCCGGTTGAGCGCCTTGCACAGCTCTTCACCGGTCACAGGCTGGGGCGTGTCCTTGTAGGCCTTCGGAAGCTCCTCGTGTGCCCCGCCCGAACACGAGGCGGGCTGCGGGGCGTTGTCGTCGGATGGCATGAAGCGTGGGGCCACCCACAGCGCGGCCGCGAGTGCCCCGAACACGGCCACGGCCGCGACGGCCTGGCTCCATGCGTTGTGCTCCTTCTCCGGAGTGTCCGGGCCGGGACGCGGCCCGGCTCCGGCCTGGGCCTGGGCCTGGGCCTGGGGCTGGGAGGCAGCAGCGACTGCCGCCCCGTCTGCGGAGGCTGCCGGACTCGGGTTCCGGCGTGCGCGCAGGGCCCGGATCACCGCGTAGACGCGTATTGCGGTGAACACGAGGAACACCACGCCGAGACCGGCCGCGACCCGATCGTGATCGCGGACGGCGAGATACATGATGCGTACGCCGAGAACAGACCCGACCGCGATGAGCAGGGGCTCGCGGACCCAGAACGGCAGGAGACGGAGGAGGAAACCGAGCATCCGGCGATCTCACCAGGACAAGATCACATTCGCCATGATGGAAGCCACAGTTCCGGGCACGTGCAGGGCCTGCCGAAGCAAGAGACGCCAAGCCGACGATCCCGAGATCGGCTATCGGGACGACAGCGGGTGCAAGGGCTGAGCCAAAGCTGCCTGATGTTCTGGACCACTCCACTGCCCTGAGCTCGAACACCCACGGCACGCCCGTGACCCGCCGTCCGCTACCGGCCTTTAGGTTCCTGAAACCCACTCGCTGCTCACTCGCGATCAGTGCGTAGCAATGACAAAGAGCCGGACCCAGTAGGACTGGGTCCGGCTCTTAATGTCTGGCACTTTGGCTGGTCAGCGGGTTGATCGCGCTGGTCCGGCTTCTGTGCCCCCGGCAGGATTCGAACCTGCGCACACGGCTCCGGAGGCCGTTGCTCTATCCCCTGAGCTACGGGGGCGTGTCGGTCGCGGTGTGTGCGGCGACGGGTAGAACCCTACCAGCTCTTTCGGGGGTGATCGCCACGGGTTTTGGTGGGGGAGGGGTGGGTTTCCGGGGAGGGAGGGGGCGGGCTGTTCTTGGGGCGGGGCGGGGCGGGGTGTAGCCCGGGTGGAGTGGACGCGGGGGGCCGTACGGCCCGCAGGCGTGGCCCGCGCACGGGCCGGGACGTGACCCCCGTACGGGCCCGGACGTGACCCCCCGCACGGGGTGGAAGTGGGGAAAAGCCGGACGCGGCGGTGGGCGCGGACCTACTCTCGAGTTGTGTCAGGCGTGTCCGGTCGGGTGCTTGTTGTGGACGACAACAAGGTCATCCGGCAGCTGATCAGGGTCAACCTCGAACTGGAGGGTCTCGAGGTCGTGACCGCGGCCGACGGTGCCGAGTGCCTGGACGTCGTGCATCAGGTGCGGCCCGATGTCGTGACCCTCGATGTGGTGATGCCCCGGCTCGACGGGCTGCGGACCGCCGCCCGGCTCCGTGCTGATCCCCGGACCCGGAATCTTCCCCTCGCCATCGTGAGCGCCTGCACCCAGTACGAGGTCGAGAGTGGGCTCGATGTCGGCGTGGATGCCTTTCTCGCCAAGCCTTTCGAGCCTGCCGAACTTGTACGGCTCGTACGGCAGTTGATGGAGCGGCAAGGGCGTGGGGGCAGCGCGGGGGGTGGTGGCGACGACGGCTCGCCATCCTTCGAGGATGCCTTCGGGACCACCGCCGGGGTCGAGAAAACCGAGCGCGCCGGACGCGCCGGTCACTGACGGATGCGCCGGTCCCTGACGGATACGCCGGTCCCTGAGGTGAGCAGCACGGCAGGGGCTCAGCCGGACGCCCGCCCGGGGGACAGAGGCCGTGCTGTCAGCCGGACGCGCGCCAGAGGGCACAGAGGCCGTGCACTCGGCCAGGCGCCTGCCAAAGGGCACAGCGGCCGTGCACTCAGCCGGACGCCCGGCAGAGAGCACAGAGGCCGTGCCCCTCACTGCCCAGCAGCCCCCGGCCCCGTCTCCGCCCTGCCGCCCCCGCCTCCCCCGTCCACATCCCGGACCCTGCCCCAAACCGACTCGCCTACCCACCCCCCTCCTCCCATACGCTTGTCCCGTGACCCCCGTCGAGCTCTCCCGTACCGTGCTGCGCGCGGTGCGTCGTGCTGTCGAGGAGGGGGAGCTGAGTGTTGCCGTGCCCGCGCGGGCCGTGGTCACGGTGCCGGGGCCCGGGGGCTGTGGGGACTACGCGACGAACATCGCCCTTCAGCTGGCGGGGCCGGCCGGGCGGCCCGCCCTGCAGGTCGCCGAGATCCTGCGGCCGCACATCAGCTGCGCCGCCGGGGTCGTGGACGTCACGATCACCGGGCCCGGCTTCCTGAACATCAGCCTGGGCGGAGGGGCATCCGCCGCGCTCGTGCAGGAGGCCCTGGCGCAGGGCGCGCGGTACGGGCACGGTGACGCCCTCGCCGGGCAGGTGGTCGAGCTGCGCGTGCCGTACGACACCCGTGCCGAGGTCGTCGCCGACACCCTCGTACGGATCGTCGCCACCCAGGGCGGCCGTGCCGAGGTGCGGCACGCCGAGCCGGCGAACCTCCGGCCCGTGCCGGCGCCGGAGGACCCCGCCCCGCTCGGTCCCGACGCCGCCCGCTGGGCCCTGCTCCACCCCGCACCCCACGACCGGCCCCGGATCACCGCCGACCATCTGGCCCAGCGCGAGAGCAACCCTCTCTTCCGCGTCCGGTACGCCCACGCCCGCACCCGGGCCCTCAGCCGCAACGCCACCAGACTCGGCTACACCGGCGCCCCCGGCGACGTACACCAGGCGTCCCGGAGACCCCAAGAGGACGACCTCCTCGGTGCCCTCGCCGAGTACCCCCACGCCCTGCGCCTCGCCGCGACACAGCGCACCCCCGACCGGCTCGCCCGGCACCTCGTCGTCACCGCCGACGCCCTCCTCGCCGTGCAGCACAGCGTGCTGCCGCTCGGCGACGAGAAACCCTCGGCCGCCCACCGCGCCCGGCTCGCGCTCGCCGAAGCCGCCGGGACGGTGCTGGCCGGCGGCCTGTCCCTGCTCGGCATCAGTGCCCCCGACTATCTGTGAGAGAAGAATGAGCCGTTCCGCACACCCCGCCGGGCCCCGCCACGCCGACGTCCTCCCCGAGGGCCACTACACCGCCCCGCCGGCCGACCTCAACGCGCTCGACCCCAAGGTCTGGGCGCACACCGTCACCCGTAATGAGGACGGTGTCGTCAGCGTCGGGGGTATTGAAGTGACGCGGCTCGCCGAGGAGTTCGGCACCCCCGCCTACTTCATGGACGAGGCCGACTTCCGTGAGCGCGCCCGGGCGTGGCGCACCGCGTTCGGGCACGACGCCGACGTCTTCTACGCCGGCAAGGCATTCCTGTCGCGCGCCGTCGTGCGCTGGCTGCACGACGAGGGCCTCAATCTGGATGTGTGTTCCGGCGGCGAACTCGCCACCGCGCTTTCCGCCGGAATGCCCGCCGACCGCATTGCCTTCCACGGCAACAACAAGTCGGAAATCGAAATTCGTACGTCCATTGAGGCCGGTGTCGGGCGCATCGTGCTCGACTCCTTTCAGGAGATCGTCCGCGTCGCGCACATCGCCCAGTCCCTGGGCAAGCGGCAGCGCGTGCAGATCCGTGTGACGGTCGGCGTGGAGGCGCACACCCACGAGTTCATCGCCACCGCCCACGAGGACCAGAAGTTCGGGATTCCGCTCGCCGGGGGGCAGGCCGCCGAGGCCGTACGGCGCGCGCTCCAGCTCGACGGGCTCGAACTCGTCGGCATCCACAGCCACATCGGCTCGCAGATCTTCGACATGTCGGGCTTCGAGGTCGCCGCGCACCGCGTCGTCGGGCTGCTCAAGTCCATCCGGGACGAGCACGGTGTCGAGCTGCCCGAGATCGACCTCGGCGGCGGTCTCGGCATCGCGTACACCAGCGAGGACGACCCGCGTGAGCCGCACGAGATCGCGAAGGCGCTGAGCGAGATCGTCACGCGGGAGTGCGAGGCCGCCAAGCTGCGGACTCCGCGTATCTCCGTCGAGCCCGGGCGCGCCATCGTCGGGCCCACCGCCTTCACGCTCTACGAGGTCGGCACCATCAAGCCGCTCGACGGGCTGCGCACCTACGTCTCCGTGGACGGCGGCATGTCCGACAACATCCGGACCGCTTTGTACGACGCCGAGTACAGCGTGGCTCTGGTCTCGCGGGTCTCCGACGCCGAGCCCATGCTCGTACGCGTCGTCGGCAAGCACTGCGAGAGCGGCGACATCGTCGTGAAGGATGCCTTCCTGCCCTCCGACCTGGCCCCCGGCGACCTCATCGCGGTCCCGGCGACCGGCGCGTACTGCCGTTCCATGGCCAGCAACTACAACCACGCGCTGCGCCCGCCCGTCGTCGCCGTCAACGACGGCGAGGCCCGGGTGATCGTCCGGCGTGAGACGGAGGAGGATCTCCTGCGTCTCGATGTGGGCTAATAGCCGGGTCTCCACAGGGGCTCATAAAACAGGCCCTGGGGCGGCGAAAGATCTCCTGTGCGCCGCCCCTGGGAAAATGAAATAGATGTCTCACGATCCGGACGAGGGATAGAAACTCCCGTCCGGTGAGTGAGACTGGTCCAACCGAAGACGGTATGAGGAAACGAGGTCGGATGATGCGTACGCGTCCGCTGAAGGTGGCGCTGCTGGGCTGTGGGGTTGTCGGCTCAGAGGTGGCGCGCATCATGACGACGCACGCCGATGACCTCGCCGCCAGGATCGGAGCGCCCGTCGAGCTGGCGGGCGTGGCCGTACGGCGGCCCTCCAAGGTCCGTGAGGGCATCCCCGCCGAGCTCATCACCACCGACGCCACCGCGCTCGTCAAACGCGGGGACATCGACGTCGTCGTCGAGGTCATCGGCGGTATCGAGCCCGCTCGCTCCCTCATCACCACCGCCTTCGAACACGGCGCCTCCGTGGTCTCCGCCAACAAGGCGCTGCTCGCCCAGGACGGGGCCGCGCTGCACGCGGCAGCGGACGAGAACGACAAGGACCTCTACTACGAGGCCGCCGTCGCCGGCGCCATCCCGCTGATCCGGCCGCTGCGCGAGTCCCTCGCCGGCGACAAGATCAACCGCGTGATGGGCATCGTCAACGGCACCACCAACTTCATCCTCGACAAGATGGACTCCACGGGGGCGGGCTATCAGGAGGCCCTGGACGAGGCCACCGCCCTGGGATACGCCGAGGCCGACCCGACCGCCGACGTCGAGGGCTTCGACGCCGCCGCCAAGGCCGCCATCCTGGCCGGGATCGCCTTCCACACGCGCGTGCGCCTCGACGACGTCTACCGCGAGGGCATGGCCGAGGTCACCTCCGCCGACTTCGCCTCGGCGAAGGAGATGGGCTGCACCATCAAGCTGCTCGCCATCTGTGAGCGGGCCGCCGACGGAGGGTCGGTCACGGCGCGCGTGCACCCGGCGATGATTCCGCTGAGCCACCCGCTCGCCTCCGTGCGCGGCGCGTACAACGCCGTGTTCGTGGAGTCGGATGCCGCCGGGCAGCTCATGTTCTACGGGCCGGGCGCCGGCGGCTCCCCGACCGCCTCCGCCGTCCTCGGCGACCTCGTCGCCGTCTGCCGCAACCGGCTCAGCGGCTCGACCGGGCCCGGCGAGTCGGCGTACGCCGCGCTGCCCGTGTCGCCCATGGGCGACGTCGTCACGCGCTACCACATCAGCCTCGACGTCGCCGACAAGCCGGGTGTTCTCGCCCAGGTGGCCACCGTGTTCGCGGAGCACGGCGTGTCGATCGATACGGTTCGCCAGCAGGGCAAGGACGGCGAGGCCTCTCTCGTCGTCGTCACCCACCGTGCGTCCGACGCGTCCCTGAACGGGACCGTCGAGGCGCTGCGCAGCCTCGACACCGTGCGGGGTGTCGCCAGCATCATGCGGGTTGAAGGAGAGTAACCAGCAATGACCCACCAGTGGCGTGGAATCATCGAGGAGTACCGGGACCGGCTGCCGGTATCCGACAGCACGCCGGTCGTGACGCTCCGTGAGGGCGGTACGCCGCTCGTGCCCGCGCAGGTGCTCTCCGAGCGCACGGGCTGCGAGGTCCACCTCAAGGTGGAGGGCGCCAACCCGACCGGGTCCTTCAAGGACCGCGGTATGACCATGGCCATCTCGAAGGCCAAGGAGGAGGGCGCGAAGGCCGTCATCTGCGCCTCCACGGGCAATACGTCGGCTTCCGCCGCCGCCTATGCCGTACGGGCCGGGATGGTCTCCGCCGTCCTCGTCCCGCAGGGCAAGATCGCGCTCGGCAAGATGGGCCAGGCCCTCGTGCACGGCGCGAAGATCCTCCAGGTCGACGGCAACTTCGACGACTGTCTGACGCTGGCGCGCGCGCTGTCCGACAACTACCCGGTGGCGCTGGTCAATTCGGTCAACCCGGTGCGCATCGAGGGCCAGAAGACCGCCGCGTTCGAGATCGTGGACATGCTCGGCGACGCGCCGGACATCCACGTCCTGCCGGTGGGCAACGCGGGCAACATCACCGCGTACTGGAGGGGGTACACGGAGTACGCCGCCGACGGCGTCGCCACGCGGACCCCCCGGATGTGGGGTTTCCAGGCCTCCGGATCCGCCCCGATCGTGCGCGGCGAGGTCGTCAAGGACCCGTCGACCATCGCCACCGCGATCCGCATCGGCAACCCGGCCTCGTGGAAGTTCGCGCTGGCCGCGCGGGATGAATCGGGCGGTCTGATCGATGAGGTGACGGACCGTGAGATTCTGCGCGCCTACCGGCTGTTGGCCGCGCAGGAGGGCGTCTTCGTCGAGCCCGCGTCCGCCGCTTCGGTCGCCGGTCTGCTCAAGGCCGCCGAGCAGGGCAAGGTCGACCCGGGGCAGACGATCGTCTGCACGGTCACCGGAAACGGCCTCAAGGACCCCGACTGGGCCGTCGCGGGCGCCCCGCAGCCGGTCACGGTCCCGGTGGACGCGGTGACGGCGGCGGAGCGGCTCGGCCTGGCGTAAAGATTGGCGTAAAGCCTGGCGTAAGGGTGGAGCGGCTCGGCCCGGCGCACAACTGTCGGCCATGCCGCGCGCGGCCTGCCTGACGGAAAGCAATCTGGCGGAAAGCCGCCTGGCGCAAACCCGCCAGGGCAGGCCAGAGACAGGCAGACCTCGTCAGTGACGGGCGGAAACCTCGTCGAAGTCGGGCGGAAAATCGCCAGAAGCCGACGGAAACCGCCCGACGCACGGGCCACCCCTACGGCAACCCGACAGGGGGTGCACAGGGGGCTTACGACACGCATCGTGCGCCTCCTGTGCGCCCTATGTCGCCACAGAACCTTCCTTCGATAGGCTGTACCGAACCCGCCCGCCGCATATGCCGCGGTGCCCCGCCGTCATTACGGCCTCCGGGTCTTCCGTACGTATCGCAACTCATCGCAATTCATCTCAGTTCATCGACATCTCGTACATTACGCAGCTCAAGGAGAGTCATCGAGCGATGGCCGGTCCAGCGTTCCGCGCCGCCGCCGTCCGGGTGCGCGTCCCCGCCACCAGTGCCAACCTCGGCCCGGGCTTCGACGCCCTAGGCCTGTCACTGGGGCTGTACGACGACGTGGTCGTCCGGGTGGCCGACTCCGGGCTGCACATCGACATCGCGGGGGAGGGCAGCGAGACGCTCCCGCGCGACGAGAGTCACCTCCTCGTACGCTCCCTGCGCACCGCCTTCGACCTGCTGGGCGGACAGCCGCGCGGCCTCGAGATCGTCTGCGCCAACCGCATCCCGCACGGTCGGGGCCTCGGCTCCTCCTCGGCCGCCATCTGCGCCGGCATCGTCGCCGCGCGCGCCGTGACCATAGGCGGGGACACCAAGCTCGACGACGCCGCGCTCCTGGAGCTCGCCACCGAGATCGAGGGACACCCCGACAACGTCGCGGCGTGTCTGCTCGGCGGCTTCACGCTCTCCTGGATGGAGGCCGGCGCCGCGCGGGCGATCAGAATGGATCCCGCCGATTCCATCGTTCCGGTGGTTTTCGTACCGGGCAAGCCGGTTCTCACCGAGACCGCGCGCGGACTGCTGCCGCGCACCGTGCCGCATGTCGACGCCGCCGCCAACGCGGGCCGCGCCGCACTGCTCGTCGAGGCCCTGACCCGGCGCCCCGAGCTGCTGCTGCCCGCCACCGAGGACCGGCTGCACCAGGAGTACCGCGCCCCGGCCATGCCGGAGAGTGCGGCCCTCGTGGAGCGCCTGCGCGCCGACGGCATCCCCGCGGTGATCTCCGGCGCGGGCCCCACGGTCCTCGCCCTGGCGGACCAGGCGTCGGCCGACAAGGTGGCCGATCTCGCAGGTCAGGGCTGGGCCGCCAACCGGCTGGAGCTCGATGCCCAGGGGGCGAGCCTGCTGCCGCTGGCGCCCGTCGGGGTCAATTAGGCGCGCACGGTTGCCGGATTTGGAGAGGGGGAATGTTTGTTGGATCCGGTAGTGTTAACCTCAAGTCTGCACCCGAACCCACCATGTCGAGGTGCTTCGTGTCCCCGTCCGGGACAACCATTCTTCCGGGAGCCTCCCAAACTGCTTTGTGCCATGCATTGGGTGCTATGCGCTGAGCAGTACTGAGCACGCTCCGGAACCGGCGTGACCGAGCCGATGTCACCGCAATTCAGTGCCACGGCTCCGGAATCGTCATCACCAGATATGTCTTCCGCCGCTTTGGCGGACCACCGCCCCGGCACGGTCCACACATCAAGGACCAAAGCCGGACAGCACAACCGGTCGCCGAGCCAGACAGGCCGACGTCCGCTCCAGGGAAGGACCCTTCGTGAGCGACACCACCGATCTGATGGGCGCACGTGTCGAGGAGACCGCTGCCGCGCCCGCCACGGACGCCTCCGCGCCTGCCACCGGTGCCGGCTCCCGGCGGCGCCGCGGTACCGGCCTCGAGGGCATGGTGCTGGCCGAGCTGCAGCAGGTCGCATCCGGCCTCGGCATCAGGGGCACCGCGCGTATGCGCAAGAGCCAGCTGATCGAGGTCATCAAGGAGGCGCAGGCTGGCGGGGGTGCCCCGGCCGCCAAGGCCGAGGCCGCCACCGAGACCAAGCCGAGGCGCCGTGCCACCTCGAAGGCCCGTACGGGCGATGAGGCCGCTGCTCCGGCCGAGAAGAAGGCCGAGAAGCCCGCCGCCGAGAAGGCTGTGGCTCAGCAGCAGATCGAGATCCCCGGCCAGCCCGCCAGCGACGACGCTCCCGCAGAGCGCCGCCGTCGCCGGGCCACCGCCGAGGCCGGCAGCCCCGAGACGGTTGCCGCCGAGGCGAAGAGCGAGCCGAAGGCCGAGGCGCCGGTCCAGGCGCAGGGCGAGCCCAAGGGCGACAGCGCCGAGGGCGCCGACGGCCGTCAGGGCCGCCGTGACCGCCGTGACCGTGACCGTGACCGTGGCGGCCGTGACCGTGACCGCCGTGGCGGCAAGGGCGACGAGCAGCAGGGCGGCCAGGGCGGCGGCCAGCAGCGTCAGGACCGCCAGGACCGTCAGCAGCAGGGCGGCGGCCGTCAGGACCGCCAGCAGCGCGACACCGGTCCGCAGGACGACGACGACTTCGAGGGCGGCCGCCGCGGCCGTCGTGGGCGCTATCGTGACCGCCGTGGCCGTCGTGGCCGCGACGAGATCGCCGAGCCGCAGCTCGCCGAGGACGACGTCCTGATCCCCGTCGCGGGCATCCTGGACATCCTCGACAACTACGCCTTCATCCGTACGTCGGGCTACCTGCCGGGTCCCAACGACGTGTACGTCTCCCTCGCCCAGGTCCGCAAGAACGGTCTGCGCAAGGGTGACCACGTCACCGGCGCGGTCCGGCAGCCGAAGGAGGGCGAGCGCCGCGAGAAGTTCAACGCGCTCGTGCGCCTGGACTCCGTCAACGGCATGGCGCCCGAACACGGCCGCGGCCGCCCGGAGTTCAACAAGCTGACGCCGCTGTACCCGCAGGACCGCCTCCGCCTGGAGACGGACCCGGGCATCCTCACCACCCGCATCATCGACCTCGTCGCGCCCATCGGTAAGGGCCAGCGCGGTCTGATCGTGGCCCCGCCGAAGACCGGCAAGACCATGATCATGCAGGCGATCGCCAACGCGATCACGCACAACAACCCCGAGTGCCACCTGATGGTCGTCCTGGTCGACGAGCGTCCGGAAGAGGTCACCGACATGCAGCGGTCGGTCAAGGGCGAGGTCATCTCCTCGACCTTCGACCGCCCGGCCGAGGACCACACCACGGTCGCCGAGCTCGCCATCGAGCGCGCCAAGCGCCTGGTGGAGCTGGGTCACGACGTGGTCGTCCTGCTCGACTCGATCACGCGTCTGGGCCGTGCGTACAACCTCGCCGCCCCGGCCTCCGGCCGCATCCTGTCCGGTGGTGTCGACTCGACGGCCCTCTACCCGCCGAAGCGCTTCTTCGGCGCGGCGCGCAACATCGAGGACGGCGGTTCGCTGACCATCCTCGCCACCGCGCTGGTGGACACCGGATCCCGCATGGACGAGGTGATCTTCGAGGAGTTCAAGGGCACCGGCAACGCCGAGCTCAAGCTCGACCGGAAGCTCGCCGACAAGCGCATCTTCCCGGCGGTGGACGTGGACGCGTCCGGTACCCGTAAGGAAGAGATCCTGCTCGGCAACGACGAGCTCGGCATCGTCTGGAAGCTGCGCCGGGTGCTGCACGCCCTCGACCAGCAGCAGGCGATCGAGCTGCTGCTCGACAAGATGAAGCAGACGAAGTCGAACGCGGAGTTCCTGCTGCAGATCCAGAAGACGACGCCGTCGCCCAACGGCAACGACTGAGGTCAGTAAGGCAGTAAGCGCAAAGGGCCGCCCCCGTCACGCAGGTGACGGGGGCGGCCCTTTGCGCTGTCTGGGTCAGGTGTACGATCGCGCTTCTTTCACCCGTCTCATTGAACTCGTGCATCCCAGGGGGGACTTGAGTGGATATGTCCATGTCCGGGCGCGGTCGTCACAGACGTCGGATACGCATAGCCGTGCCCGTCGCGGCTGCGGGCCTGGCGGCCGCGGTCGCCGGCGCGCTCCTGATGTCGTCCGCGAACGCCGCCACCACCACGACGCCGCCGACGCCGACCGTGAAGCCCAGCACCTCCTCGCCCTCCCTGGCCGAGCTGGAGAGGCGCGTCGCGGGCGGCGTCGCGGGCGACGACACGGCGGGTCGGGCGACCACGAAGTCGTCGCTGAGCGCCAGTACGAACACCGCGACCGTCGACCCGAAGATCATCGGCGGTACCGAGACCACCATCAGCACGGCCCCGTGGATGGCCCAGCTCTGGTACTACGACGACAAGGGCACCGCCGACGAGAGCGACGACCTCGGCTTCTTCTGCGGCGGCTCCGTCGTGTCGCCGACGAAGATCCTCACCGCCGCGCACTGCGTCAAGGGCTACAACTGGTTCAAGTACGGCGCCGTCGTCACCGGCACCGCCCAGCTGCCCACCACCGACAGCTCCGGCAACACCGACCTGCACGGCGGCACCGTCTCCCTGCCCCTGCGGCAGTGGAACCACCCGTCGTACAGCTCGACGACCATCGACAACGACATCGCGGTCCTCACGCTGGACAGCCCCGTCACCGCCAAGCCGATCCGGATGACGACGTCCGGTGACACGGCCTCGTACGCGGCCGGTACCCAGGCGACGCTCTACGGCTGGGGCCGCACCAGCTCCACCTCCCAGGACATCTCCGAGACCCTGAAGACGGCCACGCTGCCCATCAACTCCGACAGCACCTGCACCGGTGCCTACGGCAGCGAGTTCATCAAGGGGCACATGGTCTGCGCGGGCAAGCCGGCGACCGGCAGCGACACCGGCACCACCACGGCGTGCAACGGCGACTCCGGCGGTCCGCTGATCGTCGGCGGCCGCATCGTCGGCGTCGTCTCCTGGGGCGTGCAGGACTGCGTCGCGGAGGGCGCGTACAGCGTCTTCTCGAAGGTCAGCACCTATGTGGGCGCGGCGTACCCGCGGGTGGACGACTCCAACCTCAGCCGTGACCACAAGGCCGACCTCTGGGTGCGCAACTCCTCCACCAAGACGGGTTACGAGAAGGACTCCACGGGCACCGCGTTCGGTGCGCGCCAGTCGTGGGGCAACTGGGACGGCGTCAACGTCGTGCTGCAGACCGACCTGAACCGGGACGGCGTCCAGGACCTCGTAGTCCGTCAAAGCGGCACTGGTGACGTCTACTGGTCGCACTACGTGTGGGCGAGCCAGAGCTGGTCCACCGACAAGATCTTCACCGGCTGGAACACCCGTACCCGCATCGTCGCCCCCGGCGACGTCACCGGCGACTACCTGCCCGACCTGCTCTCGGTCGACTCCGGCGGCACCCTGTGGATCTACCCGGGCAAGGGCAACGGCACCTTCTCCAGCCGGGTGAGCGTCGGCACGGGCTGGAACCAGTACAACTCCCTGCGCGGACACGGCGACTTCACCGGCGACGGAAAGGCCGACCTGATCGCGCGCAGCAAGACCGGCTCGTACGTCTACCTCTACAAGGGCACCGGCAAGTCCGGCACCGGAGCCTTCTCCAGCCGCATCAAGGTGCGCACCTGGGACGGCTACAACGCCTTCGACGCCCCCGGTGACGTGACCGGCGACGGCAAGGCCGACTTCCTGGCCCGTACGCCCGGCGGCACGCTCTACCTGTACCCGGGCACCGGCAAGGCGACCAGCGAGATCTTTGCCACAAGAATCTCGGTCGGTACCGGTTTCCAGCAGTACGACATCTTCGGCTGAAATCGCAGGTGAGCGGGGTTTCCCCGGATTCGCCGATGACGCAGCGTGCCCATCGCTTCACGTGGTGGGCACGCTGCGTTGTGCAACCCTTTCCCGAGTTTCCCCGTCTGACCGTACGGAGTGACCATGAAGCGGTCCGCATCGTCACGACCAGACGGGCCTAGCCCTGACAGCAGGGGGTAACCGCAGCGCACGAGGACTGAGGAGCACATGCCTGCCGAGAGCACGCCGGAGCCCGGCATACCGGGGGAGTCCGGCACGAGCGCCCCACGCCGCCGCGCGAAGGGCCGTCGTCGCAAGACCCGCAGCACACGCCGCAAGGCCCTCCTCATCACGGCCTGGACCGCCGCGGGCATCGTCGTGCTGGGCGGCACGGGCGCCGGGTATGTGTACTTCAAGCTCAACAACAACCTCAAGAGCGTCGACATCAACCAGGCCCTTGGCACCGACCGCCCGACGAAGGTCGACAACGGCTCCGAGAACATCCTGGTCCTGGGCTCCGACACCCGCTCCGGCAGCAACAAGAAGCTGGGCGGCGGCACCGACGACGGCAGCGCCCGCTCCGACACGGCGATGATCGTGCACGTCTACAAGGGCCACAAGAAGGCCAGCGTGGTCTCCATGCCGCGCGACACCCTCATCGACCGCCCCGAGTGCACCGACACCAAGGGCGTCACCCACGACGCCGCCAGCGGCGTCATGTTCAACGAGGCGTACTCCACCGGCGGCGCCGCCTGCACCGTGAAGACCGTCGAGTCCCTCACCGGCCTGCGCATGGACCACTACCTGGAAGTCGACTTCGCCGGCTTCGAGAAGCTCATCAACGAGCTCGGCGGTGTCCCGATCACCACGACCAAGGACATCAAGGACGCCGACAGCCATCTGAACCTGAAGGCCGGCAGCCACACGCTCAACGGCCAGCAGGCCCTCGGACTGGTGCGCACCCGGCACGGCGTCGGCGACGGCTCCGACCTCGGCCGCATCCAGCTCCAGCAGGCGTTCATCAAGGCCCTGGTCAACCAGGTCAAGCACATCGGCGTCCTGTCCAGCCCGAAGAAGCTGTACGACCTCGCCAACACCGCGACCAAGGCCGTGACCACCGACTCCGACATCGGCTCGGTCACCGACCTCGCGTCGTTCGCCAACGGCCTCAAGGGCATCAGCTCGTCGAACATGAACATGGTGACGATGCCGGTCCAATACGACCCGGCGAACGCCAACCGTGTCATCGTCGAGAAGGCCAAGGCCCGGCTGGTCTGGGACGCCCTCAAGAACGACCGGCCGATCCCGGCGAGCGCCACGAAGGGCACGGCGACCGGCGACGCCAAGGGCGTCGTGACCGCCTCGTAAGCAGTCGTAAGCAGTCGTACACCCCCCGGCGGGGGCGCTGGGAATAGATCACAGCGCCCCCCGGTTTTGGGGGATGCGGCCAGTCCTGGCAGACTGGTACGTCGGCCCCGGTTCACGCTCCCGCAATCCGCGGCGGCGACCCGGTGCCCTCCCGAAACTAGGAGACACCTTGAAGCGCGACATCCACCCCGAGTACGTCGAGACGCAGGTCAGCTGCACCTGTGGCGCGTCGTTCACCACCCGTAGCACGATCTCCAGCGGCGCCATCCGTGCCGAGGTCTGCTCCGAGTGCCACCCGTTCTACACGGGCAAGCAGAAGATCCTCGACACCGGTGGCCGTGTGGCCCGCTTCGAGGCCCGCTTCGGCAAGGCTGCCGCTGCCAAGAAGTAGCGAGCCCACAGCGCCGGTCTCCGGCGTCCCCTGCCCGGGGACGCCGGGACCGGCGCTTTGCGGTGCAGCCCCTTCCCCCAAGCTCTCGACTTCTCCCCCAGTGCCTTAAGGGCCTGGGAGGGACCCCCGGAGCAGCGGGGACCCCCATGCCGTACCTACGTCCCCGAGCCCACACTGGAGCTGGGGACAGTCCATTGGAGCCGGAGATGTTCGAGGCGGTCGAGGAACTCATCGGCGAGCACGCCGATCTGGAGAAGAAGCTCGCTGACCCGTCGGTCCACGCCGACCAGGCCAACGCGCGCAAGCTCAACAAGCGCTACGCCGAGCTGACCCCGATCGTCGCGACGTACCGCTCCTGGAAGCAGACCGGGGACGACATCGAGACGGCGAAGGAGTTCGCCGCCGACGACCCCGACTTCGCGGCCGAGGTCAAGGACCTGGAGAAGCAGCGCGAGGAGCTCACCGAGAAGCTCCGCCTGCTGCTGGTCCCGCGCGACCCCAGCGACGACAAGGACGTCATCCTCGAGATCAAGGCGGGCGCCGGCGGCGACGAGTCCGCGCTGTTCGCGGGCGACCTGCTGCGCATGTACCTGCGCTACGCCGAGCGCGTCGGCTGGAAGACCGAGATCATCGACTCCACCGAGTCCGAACTCGGCGGCTACAAGGACGTCCAGGTCGCCGTGAAGACCAAGGGCGGCCAGGGCGCCACCGAGCCCGGCCAGGGCGTCTGGGCGCGCCTGAAGTACGAGGGCGGTGTGCACCGCGTGCAGCGTGTGCCGTCGACCGAGTCGCAGGGCCGCATCCACACATCCGCCGCCGGTGTGCTGGTCACGCCCGAGGCCGAGGAGGTCGACGTCGAGATCCACGCGAACGATCTGCGCATCGACGTCTACCGCTCCTCCGGGCCCGGCGGCCAGTCCGTCAACACGACCGACTCCGCGGTGCGCATCACGCACATTCCCACCGGAGTCGTCGCCTCCTGCCAGAACGAGAAGAGCCAGCTGCAGAACAAGGAGCAGGCGATGCGTATCCTGCGCTCCAGGCTCCTCGCCGCGGCGCAGGAGGAAGCGGAGCGGGAGGCCGCGGACGCCCGCCGCAGCCAGGTCCGTACCGTCGACCGCTCCGAGAAGATCCGTACGTACAACTTCCCGGAGAATCGCATCTCGGACCACCGAGTCGGCTTCAAGGCGTACAACTTGGACCAGGTCCTGGACGGCGACCTCGACTCGGTGATCCAGGCGTGTGTCGACGCGGACTCGGCCGCGAAGCTCGCCGCAGCGTAAAGCCGAACAAAGTGCTGTAAGGCCGTACTTGTAAAGCCGTAGGACAACAGCTCAGCCCCGGAGGACCAGCGTGAACCTGCTGCTCGCGGAAGTGGCCCAGGCCACCCAGCGGCTGGCCGACGCCGGCGTGCCCTCGCCGCGCAACGACGCGGAGGAGCTCGCCGCCTTCGTGCACGGCGTGAAGCGGGGCGAGCTGCACACCGTCAAGGACGCGGACTTCGACGCCCGTTACTGGGAGGTGATCGCGCGCCGCGAGGCCCGCGAGCCGCTCCAGCACATCACCGGGCGGGCCTACTTCCGCTACCTGGAACTCCAGGTCGGGCCAGGGGTGTTCGTGCCCCGGCCCGAGACCGAGTCCGTGGTCGGCTGGGCCATAGACGCCGTCCGCGCGATGGATGTCGTCGAGCCGCTGATCGTCGACCTGTGCTCCGGCTCGGGCGCCATCGCGCTCGCGCTCGCGCAAGAGGTCCCGCGCTCCCGCGTACACGCCGTGGAGCTGTCCGAGGACGCCCTCCAGTGGACCCGCAAGAACGTAGAGGGGTCCAGGGTCGACCTGCGCCAGGGAGACGCCCTGGAGGCCTTCCCGGACCTCGACGGCCAGGTGGACCTGGTCATCTCCAACCCGCCGTACATCCCGCTCACGGAATGGGAGTACGTCGCTCCGGAAGCCCGGGACTACGATCCCCAACTCGCCCTGTTCTCAGGGGAGGACGGACTCGACCTCATCCGCGGCATCGAGCGCACCGCGCACCGGCTGCTGCGCCCCGGCGGTGTCGTCGTCATCGAGCACGCCGACACCCAGGGCGGCCAGGTGCCGTGGATCTTCACCGAGGAGCGGGGCTGGGCCGACGCGGCCGACCACCCGGACCTCAACAACCGGCCGCGGTTCGCGACCGCCCGCAAGGCGATGCCGTGAGCACGCGCATCGCGTTCCCCAGCCAGCAGTACGTGTACGAGGAGGCCCGCTAAATGGCACGGCGATACGACACCAATGACGCGACCGACCGCGCCACCGGTCTGCGTGAGGCCGCGTCCGCCGTCCGTCGTGGCGAGCTGGTCGTCCTCCCGACGGACACCGTGTACGGCGTCGGCGCCGACGCGTTCTCCTCGGAGGCCGTCACCGACCTCCTGGAGGCCAAGGGCCGTGGCCGTGGCATGCCCACGCCCGTCCTCATCGGCTCCCCGAACACGCTGCACGGCCTCGTCACGGACTTCTCCGAGATGGCCTGGGAGCTGGTGGACGCCTTCTGGCCGGGCGCCCTGACGCTCGTCGCCAAGCACCAGCCGTCCCTCCAGTGGGACCTGGGGGACACCCGTGGCACCGTCGCCGTGCGCATGCCGCTGCACCCGGTCGCCATCGAACTGCTCACCGAGGTCGGCCCGATGGCCGTCTCCTCCGCGAACCTCACGGGCCACCCGGCTCCCGAGGACTGCGACGCCGCGCAGGAGATGCTCGGCGACTCCATCTCGGTCTACCTGGACGGCGGCCCGACCCCGGGCATCGTCCCGTCCTCGATCGTCGACGTGACCGGCAAGGTGCCCGTGCTGCTGCGCGAGGGGGCACTGTCGGCGGAGGAGCTCCGGAAGGTCGTACCCGACCTCGAGGTGGCGAATTGACAGCCCCTGACGCGGGGCGTGGCATAGGCACGGGGATCACGGGGACCAGTGGGTCCTCCAGGGGGTCCTTCCGCATCCTCCACGTCAGCACCGGCAACGTGTGCCGCTCGCCCATCACCGAGCGGCTGACCCGGCATGCCCTGGCGGACCGGCTCGGCGACCCCCTGTGGGGCGGCCTCATCGTGGAGAGCGCGGGCACCTGGGGCCATGAGGGCGCGCCCATGGAGGCCAACGCGGAGACGGTCCTCGCCGACTTCGGTGCGGATGCCTCCGGCTTCGTGGGCCGTGAACTCCTGGACGACCATGTCATCCGGGCCGACCTGGTGTTGACGGCCACGCGTGATCATCGGGCCCAGGTCATCTCCATGGGGCACTCGGCGGGGCTGCGCACGTTCACTCTGAAGGAGTTCACGCGTCTCGTACGGGCGATAGACCCGGCTACGTTGCCGCCTCTGTCGGACGGGGTGGTCGAGCGGGCGCGGGCTCTGGTGCGGGCTGCTGCCGCTCTACGCGGGTGGCTTCTGGCGCCTACCGCGGAGGCGGACGAGGTGTACGACCCGTATGGGGCGCCGTTGCCGTTCTTCCGGTCCATCGGGGATGAGATCAACGAGGCGTTGGATCCGGTGGTGACTGCGCTGACGGGGGTGCCTGCGCGTACGTAGGCTGCCGCTGGCGTTTGTTTGCAGGGAGCCCGGCGCTGTCGGCTGTGCCCACCCTCCCCCAAGCTCTCGGCTCGCTCGAGCAGGGGGGACACCCATCGCCCCGCGGAACGACTGCCCACAGCGGTAGCGGTGGTGGCTCGCTCACGCATTGTCCACAGCAGTAGCGGCGGTGGCGGCTTGTTCGCAGTTGTAGCCGCTCTGCCCCCCGGCAGGCCCTAACACCGGGCGTCTCAGCGGCCTCGGGCCTACATTGGACGTAGCGCACCCCCGCTCAGGCCCGGAGCTCACCATGTCGGTCACGCATGCTCAGGAAGCCGTACGGCCCGCCGCTGCCGGGCCCGAGTTCGACGTGCTGCGTCGCCAGGACCCCGAGCTCGCCGAGATCCTCATCGGGGAGCTGGACCGGCAGTCCACGACGCTGCAGCTCATCGCGGCCGAGAACTTCACCTCGCCGGCCGTGCTGGCCGCGCTCGGCTCGCCGCTGGCGAACAAGTACGCCGAGGGGTATCCCGGCGCCCGTCACCACGGCGGATGCGAGATCGTCGACGTCGCGGAGCGGCTCGCCGTGGAGCGGGCCAAGGCCCTGTTCGGCGCCGATCACGCCAACGTGCAGTCGCATTCCGGGTCTTCGGCCGTCCTCGCCGCGTACGCCGCCCTGCTGCGGCCCGGCGACACCGTCCTCGCGATGGGGCTGCCCTTCGGAGGCCACCTCACACACGGGTCGCCCGCGAACTTCTCCGGTCGCTGGTTCGACTTCGTCGGCTACGGCGTGGAGGCGGAGACCGGGCTCATCGACTACGACCAGGTGCACACCCTTGCTCGTACGCACCGCCCGAAAGCCATCGTCTGCGGGTCCATCTCCTACCCCCGGCACATCGACTACGCCGCCTTCCGGGAGATCGCGGACAGGGTGGGCGCCTACCTCATCGCGGACGCCGCCCACCCCATCGGGCTCGTCGCGGGGGGAGCGGCGCCCAATCCGGTGCCGTACGCCGATGTCGTGTGCGCGACGACACACAAAGTGCTGCGCGGGCCGCGCGGCGGCATGATCCTGTGCGGCGGCGAACTGGCCGAGCGCGTCGACCGGGCCGTCTTCCCGTTCACCCAGGGCGGCGCGCAGATGCACACCATCGCCGCCAAGGCCGTCGCGTTCGGCGAGGCGGCGACTCCGGCCTTCTCGGCGTACGCCCATCAGGTGGTCGCCAACGCGCGCGTGCTGGCCGACGAGCTGGCCGATGAGGGGCTCGCCGTCACCACCGGCGGCACCGACACCCATCTGCTGACCGTCGATCCCGCGCCGCTCGGCGTCGACGGACGCACCGCGCGCGGGCGTCTCGCGGGCGCCGGAATGGTCCTCGACACCTGCGCACTGCCCCACGGGGACGCCCGTGGCCTGCGGCTCGGTACGGCCGCCCTGACCACCCAGGGGATGGGCGAGGCGGAGATGGCGCGGATCGCCGTACTGTTCGCGGGGGTGCTGCGGCAGGACATCGAGGGCAAGGACGCGCGTGAAGAAGTGCGGGAGCTGACCGGAAGATTTCCGCCCTATCCCGGCTAGAGAGGGGCAGGCGCGCCCCTGTGCACAGCCACTCGTGCAACCATCGTCGCTACCCGGAAGTCCCCAACCATATGCGCGCATCGCTAGGGTGTGGGGCTGAGATGGCCAGCGAGACCTGTGGGGAAGCCTGTGCGTGAATACCTGCTGACGCTCTGCATCACGGCCGCGGTGACGTATCTGCTGACAGGGCCGGTACGGAAGTTCGCGATCGTGGCCGGAGCCATGCCGGAGATCCGTGCGCGCGACGTGCACCGGGAACCCACGCCGCGGCTCGGCGGCATCGCGATGTTCTTCGGGCTGTGCGCGGGCCTGCTGGTCGCCGACCACCTGAGGAACCTCAACGCGGTGTTCTCGAACTCCAACGAACCGCGGGCGCTGCTCTCCGGAGCGGCGCTCATCTGGTTGATCGGTGTCCTGGACGACAAGTTCGAGATCGACGCCCTGATCAAGCTGGGCGGCCAGATGATCGCCGCGGGCGTGATGGTCGTGCAGGGTCTGACGATCCTGTGGCTGCCCATCCCGGGCGTCGGCCTGGTCGCGCTGACCCAGTGGCAGGGCACCCTGCTGACCGTCGCGCTCGTCGTCATCACCATCAACGCCGTGAACTTCGTCGACGGGCTCGACGGCCTCGCTGCCGGCATGGTGTGCATCGCGTCCGCCGCGTTCTTCCTGTACGCGTACCGCATCTGGTACAGCTACGGCATCGAGGCCGCCGCCCCGGCGACGCTCTTCGCCGCGATCCTCATGGGCATGTGCCTGGGCTTCCTGCCGCACAACATGCACCCCGCGCGGATCTTCATGGGCGACTCCGGCTCGATGCTCATCGGGCTGGTGCTCGCGGCCGGCGCGATCTCCATCACCGGGCAGATCGACCCCGACGTGATGAACCTGTTCTCCGGTTCCGAGCGCAACACCGTGCACCAGACGGTGCCCGTCTTCATCCCGCTGCTGCTCCCGCTGACGATCATCGCGATCCCGGCCGCCGACCTGGTGCTGGCCATCGTGCGGCGCACCTGGCGCGGTCAGTCGCCGTTCGCCGCCGACCGCGGGCATCTGCACCACCGGCTCCTGGAGGTCGGCCACTCGCACAGCCGGGCCGTGCTGATCATGTACTTCTGGTCGGCGCTGATCGCCTTCGGCGCCCTCGCGTACTCGGTCAACTCGGGGGCCATGTGGAGCGTGCTCGCCATCGCGGCGCTCAGCGCGGTCGGTCTGGTCCTGCTCCTGCTGCCCCGCTTCACCCCGCGCGCCCCGCGCTGGGCCGAGCACCTCGTGCCGCCGCGCTACCGCCGCCGCAGGGCCGGCGCCCCGGCAGCCGAGGCCGAGCCGTCCGAGCCGTCCGTCACCCACGCCGCGGCGGCGGCCGAGGAGCCGGGGGAGGCCCGCGAACACCGCGCCCCGGTCGCCGCGGGCGTCTCAGGAGTCAACGGAGCGACCGCAATTGGCTCCCGTGCGCGCTTCCTGGATCGACGCAACGCCGGGTCGTCGCGCTGACGCGAAGGTAAGAATCTGACTAACACGTGACCAAGTCGTGGGGGTGCAAAGCGCCCCAATACCAGACAACTTGGCGCCCTGAGTGCACAGACGCGCAGCTTCACTCTCATGTGTGACAGTCGGCACACCAACCAGGTAAAGACCTCATCAAATAGTTTGTGATACGGTTCACGAGAACCCGGGACAGAGCCGAAGGACCCTAGTGCGACGGTCCCTTGGCGTGAGGTTCTCTCTCAGCCCGGGACTACGCTCGTCCATGACGACACGCCCCCCTTAGCAAGCGGAGTTGCCGCCATGCCGTCCAATGACGCCCGGATTCTCCTTCAGGCCGCTGTGCCCACAGCTGCCGTCGGCGCGATTGCCGCCGTCGTCAGTGGTGTGGTCGCGGGCGGCAAGGGGGCCCTCGGGGCGATCGTCGCGACGCTGGTCGTGATCCTCTTCATGGGCATCGGGCTCTACGTTCTGCAGCGCACCGCCAAATCGCTTCCGCACCTGTTCCAGGCGATGGGCCTCATGCTCTACGCGGCACAGATTCTTCTGCTGTTCATCTTCGTCGCCGCGTTCAAGAACACGTCGCTGTTCAACCCCAAGGCCTTCGCGCTCACGCTCGTCGCCACCACGCTCGCGTGGATCGGCGCACAGGCGCGTGCCCACATGAAGGCCAAGATCCTTTACGTCGAACCCGACTCCTCGAAGGGCGACAAGCCCGAAAAGACGGGGCACTCGTCGTGAGGGGTAGGGCCGGGATAAAGGCGCGTAAGAGATCCTGCTATCGTCCGGTGCCAACTGCGGCATCGCGGGCGCGGGCATCTGAGCTGACGCCTGCTCAATCGCGAGGCTTGATGCCCCACAGCCGCCCCCACATCCGTAACACCAGTCCAGTGCCGAACCGCGGCTGCGCGCCGCGCCGACACAACGAGGTTGCCGTACCTATGCGCCACGCTGAAGGAGCCCGCGGTGAGTGCTGACCCGACGCAGGTGCTCGCCTTCGAGACCGATTGCCACATCTTCGACGGCTGTGGCTTCCCGGCTCCCGGCCTGCACTCGTTCCTGTTCGAGCCCCTCTGGGGCGACGGTGACAGCAACGTGTACTTCAACAAGACGATGCTCCTGGCGCTGCTCGGCTCGATCATCGTTGTCGGCTTCTTCTGGGCCGCCTTCCGTAAGCCGAAGGTTGTCCCGGGCAAGCTGCAGATGGTCGCCGAGTCGGGCTACGACTTCATCCGCCGCGGCGTCGTCTACGAGACGATCGGCAAGAAGGAAGGCGAGAAGTACGTCCCGCTGGTCGTCTCGCTGTTCTTCTTCATCTGGATGATGAACCTCTGGTCGATCGTTCCGCTCGCCTCGTTCCCGGTGACGGCGATCATCTCCTATCCCGCGGTCCTCGCGTTGATCGTCTACGTCCTGTGGGTCTCGCTGACCTTCAAGCGGCACGGATTCGTCGGCGCGTTCAAGAACTTCACCGGCTACGACAAGTCGCTGGGCCCGGTTCTTCCGCTCGCCATGTTCATCGAGCTCCTGTCGAACCTGATCGTCCGGCCCTTCACGCACGCGGTGCGACTCTTCGCGAACATGTTCGCGGGTCACACGCTGCTGCTGCTCTTCACGATCGCCAGCTGGTACCTGCTCAACGGCATCGGGATCGCCTACGCAGGCGTGTCTTTCATCATGGTCCTCGTGATGACGGCATTCGAGCTCTTTATCCAGGCGCTGCAGGCGTACGTCTTCGTGCTCCTGACCTGCACCTTCATTCAGGGCGCGCTCGCCGAGCACCACTGAGCGCCCACACCGACCACAGTCGTCCGGTGGCCAACCCCCACCGGCCCATGAAAGAGAAGGAAGAACCGGCATGTCCGCTCTCCAGACCCTCGCCGCCGAAGGCGTCTCCGGCTCCCTCGGTTCCATCGGCTACGGCCTTGCGGCCATCGGCCCCGGCGTCGGCGTCGGCATCATCTTCGGTAACGGCACCCAGGCGCTCGCCCGCCAGCCTGAGGCCGCCGGTCTGATCCGTGCCAACCAGATCCTCGGCTTCGCCTTCTGTGAGGCGCTCGCCCTCATCGGTCTGGTCATGCCGTTCGTCTACGGCACCTGATCGACCGATCAGCGACAGCCCACTAGACGAAAGGCACTGACATGAGCCAGCTGCTCATTCTGGCGGCCGAGGAGAAGGAAAACCCCCTCGTCCCGCCGATCCCCGAGCTTGTCATCGGCCTGATCGCCTTCGTCATCGTCTTCGGCTTCCTGGCCTGGAAGCTCCTCCCGAACATCAACAAGGTTCTGGAGCAGCGTCGCGAGGCCATCGAGGGCGGTATCGAGAAGGCCGAGGCCGCTCAGACCGAGGCCCACAGCGTTCTTGAGCAGTACAAGGCTCAGCTCGCCGAGGCCCGTCACGAGGCCGCGCGGCTGCGCCAGGAGGCGCAGGAGCAGGGCGCCACGCTCATCGCCGAGATGCGCGCGGAAGGCCAGCGGCAGCGTGAGGAGATCATCGCCGCCGGTCACGCGCAGATCGAGGCCGACCGCAAGGCCGCCGCTCAGGCGCTGCGCCAGGACGTCGGCCACCTGGCCACCGACCTGGCCGGCAGGCTCGTCGGCGAGTCCCTCCAGGACCACGCCCGGCAGAGCCGCGTCATCGACCGCTTCCTCGAGGACCTCGAGGAGAAGGCCGAGGCCGCGCGATGAACGGAGCGAGCCGCGAGGCCCTGGCAGCCGCACGTGAGCGTCTCGACGCGCTGACGGACTCGACGTCCGTGGACGCGGCGCAGCTCGCCGACGAGCTGGCCGCCGTCACCGCGCTGCTCGACCGCGAGGTGTCGCTGCGTCGGGTCCTCACCGACCCGGCGCAGCCCGGTGAGGCGAAGGCCGAACTGGCCGGGCGCCTGTTCGGCACCCAGGTCAGCGGGTCGACCGCCGATCTGGTGGCCGGCATGGTGCGCTCCCGCTGGTCGCGCTCGCGCGACCTGGTGGACTCCATCGAGGAGCTGACCGCCACCGCCGACCTCACGGCGGCGCAGCGGGCGGGCACGCTCGACAACGTCGAGGACGAGCTGTTCCGGTTCGGCCGGATCGTCTCCTCGAGCACCGAGCTGCGCTCCGCGCTGACCGACCGCGCCGCCGGCAAGGCGGCCAAGAGCGAGCTGTTGCACAGCCTGCTCGGCGGCCGGGCCAACGTGACGACCGAGCGTCTGGTGACGCGCCTTGTGACCGCGCCGCGTGGACGTAGCCTGGAGGCGGGACTCGAGTCCCTGTCCAAGCTCGCCGCGGAGCGCCGCAACCGCATGGTCGCCGTGGTCACCACGGCGGTCGCGCTGAGCGACGGACAGAAGCAGCGCCTCGGTGCCGCTCTGGCGAAGCTCTACGGCCGTCAGATGCACCTCAACCTCGACGTCGACCCCGAGGTCGTCGGCGGGATCCGGGTGCAGGTCGGCGACGAGGTCATCAACGGCTCCATCGCGGACCGGCTTGAGGACGCCAGCCGCCGCATGGCCGGCTAGCAGCAACTCAATACGCAGTACGTACTTACGGCCCTCGTTGGGCCGTG
This sequence comes from Streptomyces sp. NPDC001530, assembly GCF_042894545.1. NCBI lineage: Bacteria > Bacillati > Actinomycetota > Actinomycetes > Kitasatosporales > Streptomycetaceae > Streptomyces > Streptomyces sp. NPDC001530. Next base: position 92,875 of record NZ_JBIAVS010000021.1, on the reverse strand, counting down.
CAGAGGATTCCTGGGGGTCGCCCCCAGACCCCCAAAGTGAAACTTCGGGCCCAACAAGGAGAGCAGGGAACCCAGATGGCGGAGCTCACGATCCGGCCGGAGGAGATCCGGGACGCGCTGGAGAACTTTGTCCAGTCGTACAAGCCGGACGCGGCCTCGCGCGAGGAGGTCGGTACGGTCACCCTTGCCGGCGACGGCATCGCGAAGGTCGAGGGCCTGCCCTCGGCCATGGCCAACGAACTGCTGAAGTTCGAGGACGGCACCCTCGGCCTCGCGCTCAACCTGGAAGAGCGCGAGATCGGCGCCATCGTCCTCGGCGAGTTCAGCGGCATCGAGGAGGGCCAGCCGGTGCAGCGCACCGGTGAGGTGCTGTCCGTCGCCGTCGGCGAGGGCTACCTCGGCCGCGTTGTCGACCCGCTCGGCAACCCGATCGACGGCCTCGGCGAGATCGAGACGTCCGGCCGCCGCGCCCTCGAGCTGCAGGCACCTGGCGTCATGGTCCGTAAGTCGGTGCACGAGCCGATGGAGACCGGCTACAAGGCCGTCGACGCGATGACCCCGATCGGCCGTGGCCAGCGTCAGCTGATCATCGGTGACCGTCAGACCGGCAAGACCGCCCTGGCCGTCGACACGATCATCAACCAGCGCGACAACTGGCGCTCCGGCGACCCGAAGAAGCAGGTTCGCTGCATCTACGTCGCCATCGGTCAGAAGGGCTCCACCATCGCCTCCGTGCGTGGTGCGCTCGAAGAGGCCGGCGCGCTGGAGTACACGACCATCGTCGCCGCTCCGGCGTCCGACCCGGCCGGCTTCAAGTACCTTGCGCCGTACACCGGTTCGGCCATCGGCCAGCAGTGGATGTACGACGGCAAGCACGTCCTCATCATCTTCGACGACCTCTCGAAGCAGGCCGACGCCTACCGCGCCGTGTCCCTGCTGCTGCGCCGCCCGCCGGGCCGCGAGGCCTACCCGGGTGACGTCTTCTACCTGCACTCCCGTCTGCTGGAGCGCTGCGCGAAGCTCTCCGACGACATGGGCGCCGGTTCGATGACGGGTCTGCCGATCGTCGAGACCAAGGCGAACGACGTGTCGGCGTTCATCCCGACCAACGTCATCTCCATCACCGACGGCCAGTGCTTCCTGGAGTCCGACCTGTTCAACGCCGGCCAGCGTCCGGCCCTGAACGTCGGTATCTCGGTCTCCCGTGTCGGTGGCTCCGCCCAGCACAAGGCGATGCGCCAGGTCTCCGGTCGTCTCCGCGTGGACCTCGCCCAGTTCCGTGAGCTCGAGGCGTTCGCCGCCTTCGGTTCCGACCTGGACGCCGCGTCGAAGGCCCAGCTGGAGCGCGGTCAGCGCATGGTCGAGCTGCTCAAGCAGCCGCAGTACCAGCCGATGCCGACCGAGGACCAGGTCGTCTCCGTGTGGGCCGGTACCACCGGCAAGATGGACGACGTACCGGTCAAGGACATCCGCCGCTTCGAGAAGGAGCTCCTGGAGTACCTGCACCGCAAGGAGCAGGGCCTCATGACCTCCATCAAGGAGGGCGGCAAGATGTCGGACGACACGCTGCAGGCCATCGCCGACGCCATCGCGGACTTCAAGAAGCAGTTCGAGACGTCGGACGGCAAGCTCCTCGGCGAGGAAACCCCTGCCGCTGCGGGCAAGTGACGACGGAAGGGACCTGACTCATGGGAGCTCAGCTCCGGGTCTACAAGCGTCGCATCAAATCCGTCACCGCGACCAAGAAGATCACCAAGGCGATGGAGATGATCGCCGCCTCGCGCGTCGTCAAGGCGCATCGCAAGGTGACGGCCTCCACGCCCTACGCGACCGAGCTCACCCGCGCGGTCACGGCGGTCGGTACCGGCTCGAACACCAAGCACCCGCTGACCACGGAGGCGGAGACGACGACCCGCTCCGCGGTGCTGCTCCTCACGAGCGACCGCGGACTGGCCGGCGCCTTCAACTCCAACGCCATCAAGGCCGCGGAGCAGCTGACCGCGCGTCTCGAGGCGGAGGGCAAGGAGGTCGACGTCTACATCGTCGGCCGCCGTGGTCTGGCCCACTACAACTTCCGTGAGCGCAAGGTCACGGAGTCGTGGTCGGGCTTCACCGACCAGCCGACCTACGCGGACGCGAAGAAGGTCGCCGTTCCGCTGATCGAGGCCATCGAGAAGGAGACGGCGGACGGCGGCGTGGACGAACTCCACATCGTCTACACCGAGTTCGTCTCGATGATGACGCAGACGGCGGTCGACAGCCGCCTGCTGCCGCTTCGCCTCGAAGAGGTGGCGGAGGAGACGCACGTCAAGGGCGAGATCCTTCCGCTGTACGACTTCGAGCCGTCGGCGGAGGACGTCCTCGACGCCCTTCTGCCGCGCTACGTCGAGAGCCGTATCTACAACGCGCTGCTCCAGTCGGCTGCTTCCAAGCACGCCGCCACGCGCCGCGCGATGAAGTCGGCGACCGACAACGCGGGCGAGCTGATCAACACGCTCTCCCGACTTGCCAACGCGGCCCGCCAGGCCGAAATCACCCAGGAAATCAGCGAGATCGTCGGTGGCGCCAGCGCCCTGGCCGACGCGACCGCGGGGAGTGACAAGTAATGACGACCACTGTTGAGACGGCCGTTGCCACGGGCCGCGTCGCCCGGGTCATCGGCCCGGTCGTCGACGTGGAGTTCCCCGTCGACGCGATGCCGGAGATCTACAACGCCCTGCACGTCGAGGTGGCCGACCCGGCCAACGCCGGCGAGAAGAAGGTGCTGACCCTGGAGGTCGCCCAGCACCTGGGTGACGGCCTGGTCCGCACCATCTCGATGCAGCCCACCGACGGTCTGGTCCGCCAGGCCACGGTGACCGACACGGGCGCGGCCATCAGCGTCCCGGTCGGCGACTTCACCAAGGGCAAGGTGTTCAACACCCTCGGTGAGGTGCTGAACGTCGACGAGACCTACGAGGGCGAGCGCTGGTCCATCCACCGCAAGGCCCCCGCGTTCGACCAGCTCGAGTCGAAGACCGAGATGTTCGAGACGGGCCTGAAGGTCGTCGACCTTCTCACCCCGTACGTCAAGGGCGGCAAGATCGGTCTGTTCGGTGGTGCCGGTGTCGGCAAGACCGTGCTGATCCAGGAAATGATCATGCGTGTCGCCAACCTCCACGAGGGCGTCTCCGTCTTCGCGGGCGTCGGTGAGCGCACCCGTGAGGGCAACGACCTCATCGCGGAGATGGAAGAGTCCGGCGTTCTGGACAAGACCGCGCTGGTCTTCGGCCAGATGGACGAGCCCCCGGGCACCCGTCTGCGCGTCGCCCTGGCCGGTCTGACCATGGCGGAGTACTTCCGCGATGTGCAGAAGCAGGACGTGCTGTTCTTCATCGACAACATCTTCCGCTTCACCCAGGCCGGTTCCGAGGTGTCCACCCTGCTCGGCCGTATGCCGTCCGCGGTGGGTTACCAGCCGAACCTGGCCGACGAGATGGGTCAGCTGCAGGAGCGCATCACCTCGACGCGTGGTCACTCGATCACCTCGATGCAGGCGATCTACGTCCCCGCGGACGACCTGACCGACCCGGCCCCGGCCACCACCTTCGCCCACCTCGACGCGACGACGGTTCTCTCCCGTCCGATCTCCGAGAAGGGCATCTACCCGGCCGTGGACCCGCTGGACTCCACGTCCCGCATCCTGGACCCGCGCTACATCGCGCAGGACCACTACGACGCCGCCATGCGCGTCAAGACGATCCTGCAGAAGTACAAGGACCTCCAGGACATCATCGCGATCCTCGGTATCGACGAGCTCGGCGAGGAGGACAAGCTCGTCGTCCACCGTGCCCGTCGCGTGGAGCGCTTCCTGTCCCAGAACACCCACGCCGCCAAGCAGTTCACCGGCGTCGACGGTTCGGACGTTCCGCTGGACGAGTCGATCGCGGCCTTCAACGCGATCTGCGACGGCGAGTACGACCACTTCCCGGAGCAGGCGTTCTTCATGTGCGGTGGCCTCGAGGACCTCAAGGCCAACGCCAAGGAGCTCGGCGTCTCCTGACGCGAGCCCCGTGCTTGTGGCGAGAGGGGGCGGGTGCGTCCCGCCCCCTCTCCCACGCCTACTAGACTTTGACCCAACACCCGGCAGCAACGCCGGGTGGTGACCCGAGGAGCCCACCTTGGCTGCTGAGCTGCACGTCGAGCTCGTCGCCGCGGACCGCAGTGTCTGGTCCGGCGAGGCCACCCTGGTCGTCGCGCGTACCACGTCCGGCGACATCGGCGTCATGCCCGGTCACCAGCCGCTGCTCGGTGTGCTGGAGTCGGGCCCGGTGACCATCCGTACGAGTGATGGTGGAACGGTCGTCGCCGCGGTGCACGGCGGTTTCATCTCGTTCGCGGACAACAAGCTGTCGCTGCTGGCCGAGATCGCCGAGCTGTCGGACGAGATCGATGTCCAGCGCGCGGAGCGGGAGCTCGAGCGCGCGAAGGCGGAGGGCGATGCCTCCGCCGAGCGTCGCGCGGACGTCCGCCTGCGTGCGGTGGCGGCGCGCTGAACCCAGCGCGCATGGAATGACGTGACTCAGCCGCGGCCGGGACTGGAGTAATCCAGACCGGGCCGCGGCTGAGGCGATGCGGGTGCTTTTTCCCGTTCCATTACCTGCTTTACCTAGGAGACGAGGAGGTCGGTGTCGATGGTCCTCGCTCTGACTGTGTGCGGGTTGGTAGTGGCGCTCGTGGTGGTGGGGCTGTTTGTCTTCGGCCTCCGCCGTCGGCTGATCCAGCGCTCCGGCGGCACATTCGACTGCAGCCTGCGCTGGGACGTCCCCGAGAAGGGTGACTCCAGCGGCAAGGGCTGGAGCTATGGTGTCGCCCGCTACAACGGCGACCGCATCGAGTGGTACCGCGTCTTCTCCTACGCCCCCCGCCCGCGCCGCGTCCTGGAGCGCTCGGCGATCGAGGTGGCGGGCCGCCGCGCGCCCGAGGGCGAGGAAGAGCTCGCCCTGCTCTCCGACGCGATCATCCTCGCCTGTCTCCATCGCGGGACGCGCCTCGAACTGGCGATGAGCGAAGACGCGCTGACCGGATTCCTCGCGTGGCTGGAGGCGGCCCCGCCCGGTCAGCGCGTCAATGTCGCTTAGGGCCTGTTCTACGACAGTCCGCTGTTGATGGCGCTCACCAGCTCGCCGTTGCTGGTGTCGCCGCTGAACTCCCAGAAGAACGCGCCGCCCAGGCTCTGGTTCTTGGCCCAGGTCATCTTCGTACCGATGGTGGCCGGGGTGTCGTAGCTCCACCAGTTGCTGCCGCAGTGCGCGTACGCCGTGCCGGCGATCGTGCCGGTGGCCGGGCAGGACGTCTTGAGGACCTTGTAGTCCTCGATGCCCTGCTCGTATGTGCCTGCCGCGGGCCCGGTCGCCGTGCCGCCCGGCGCGTCCTGTGTGACGCCGGTCCAGCCGCGCCCGTAGAAGCCGATGCCGATCAGCAGCTTGCTCGCGGGCACGCCCTTCGCCTTGTACTTGGCGATCGCGTCGGCCGTGGTGAAGCCGGCCGTCGGAATGCCGCTGTACGAGGTGAGCGGGGAGTGCGGGGCCGTCGGGCCCTGTGCCGCCCAGGCGCCGAAGAAGTCGTACGTCATCACGTTGTACCAGTCGACGTACTGCGCCGCGCCCGCGTAGTCGGCGGCGTCGATCTTGCCGCCGGAGGAGCCGTCGGCGGTGACGGCCGAGGTGACGAGGTTGTTCGAGCCGAACTTCGCGCGCAGGGCGCTCATCAGGTTCTTGTAGGCCGCGGCGCCGCTGGTGTCGCACGACAGACCGCAGGCGTTCGGGTACTCCCAGTCGATGTCGATGCCGTCGAAGACGTCGGCCCAGCGCGGGTCCTCGACCAGGTCGTAGCAGGACTGTGCGAAGGCGGCCGGGTTGGCGGCGGCCTCGCCGAAGCCGCCGGACCAGGTCCAGCCGCCGAAGGACCACAGGACCTTGATGTTCGGGTACTTGGCCTTCAGCTCACGCAGCTGGTTGAAGTTGCCGCGCAGCGGCTGGTCCCAGGTGTCGGCGACGCCGCTGACGGACTGGTCGGCGGTGAACGCCTTGTCGTAATCGGCGTAGGAGTCGCCGATCGCGCACTTGCCGCCGGTGACGTTGCCGAAGGCGTAGTTGATGTGCGTGATCTTCGCCGCGGAGCCGGACGTCACCAGGTTCTTGACGTTGTAGTTGCGGCCGTAGATGCCCCACTCGGTGAAGTAGCCGAGCTTGACGGCGGAGCCGGTGGGCGGCGGATTCGTGGTGCCGCCCGTGGTGTGCACCGCGACCGCGCCGCTCACCGGACCGGTCTGGTCGGCGGTGTCACGGGCCTGGACGGTGTACGAGTAGTCGGTACCGGCGGTCAGACCGGTGTCGGTGTACGAGGTCGTCGTCACCGTCGCGACCTTGGTGCCGCCGCGCAGGACGTCGTAGTTCTTGATGCCCTTGTCGTCGGTGGCCGCCGACCAGGAGAGCTTCACCGAGGTGTCGGTGAGGGAGGACGCGGTCGGGGTGCCGGGCGCGGAGGGCGGGTTGTCGCCGGGGACGGTGCTGCCGCCGTCACAACTGCCGCCGTTCAGCGTGCAGTTGGAGGGCGAGCCGGATCCGGTGCCGTTGAAGCCGAAGGAGACGGAGGCGCCGGCGGCGAGGGTGCCGTTGTAGGACTTGTTCTTGGCGGTCCAGTGGGTGCCGGAGTTGGTCACGTCCGCGTCCCACGCCGACGTCACCGACGTGCCCGAGGGGAAGTCCCACTCGATCGTCCATGAACTGATGCTGGTGGTACCGGTGTTCTTGACGGTCCACTTGCCTTCGAACCCGGTGCCCCAGTCCTGGGTCTTGGTGTACGTGGCGGTGGCGGTGGTGGCCGCGTGGGCGGGGCTCGCGAGGCCGACCAGTGCGGCGAGCGGGAGGAGCAGGGTGGTGAGCCCTGCCATGGCTTTCTGTCTGGTTCTCTGCCGGAAGCGCATTGATGCCTCTCCTCTTTTGTTTGTTCGCCTCCGGGGCGCTACAGCCGGTGGCGAGACCGCGACCGTGCTCAGCCCTTCGGGCCTCCGCGCGCTCGCGCTCTCGCCACCGGCGCGCCCCTTCGGCTGGGGGGATGTCGTGGGCATGGCTAAGCGCAGTGCGGCGAGAATAGAAAGGTCTGGACCATAGGTCAATAGGTCTGGACCAGTGTGTGCGGGGCTGTATCAGACGCCCAACTCCTGGGCGAGGACGGCCGCTTGGACCCGGCTGCGCAGCCCCAGCTTCCCCAGCAGACGGCTGACGTGGGTCTTCACCGTCGCCTCCGCCATGTCGAGCCGGGTCGCGATCTCCGCGTTGGAGAGCCCTTCACCAACGCAGGACAGCACCTCGCGCTCCCTACGAGTGAGGGCGTCCAGCACGGACGGATCGGCCGTCGGCTCCCGTACCGGCTTCGCCGCGAACTCGGCGATCAACCGGCGTGTGACGGCCGGCGCGATGAGACCCTCCCCGCGCGCCACCGTCCGTACCGCCTCCAGCAGATCCTTCGCGTCGGTGTTCTTCAGCAGAAAGCCCGAGGCGCCCGCGCGCAGCGCCCCGAAGACGTACTCGTCGAGGTCGAAGGTGGTGAGCACCAGGACGTCGGCGAGCCGCTGGCCGACGACCTGGCGGGTGGCCGACACCCCGTCCAGGCGGGGCATCTGGACGTCCATCAGGACGAGATCCGGCCGCAGTTCACGGGCGAGCGCGACCGCCCGCTCCCCGTTCTCCGCTTCGCCGACCACCTCGATGTCGGGCGCGCTGCGCAGGATGAGGACGAGACCGGCGCGTACGGCGGACTGGTCCTCGGCGACGAGCACGCGGATCATGCGTCTTCTCCTTGGGTCAGGGGCAGGGTGGCGCGTACGGCCCAGATCTTGCCGGTGGGGGAGTCCTCGGGACCGGCCTCGAAGGTGCCGTGCAGCAGCGCGGCCCGCTCCCGCATCCCGACGAGACCGGCACCCGAGCCGGGAGCCCGGGGTCCGTCCCGGTCGCCGTACGGACTGCTGACGCGTACCGTCAGGGAGCCGTCGCGCTGGGCGATCCCCACCGTGACGCCGCCGGGGCAGGCATGCTTGAGGGCGTTGGTCAGGGATTCCTGGACGATGCGGTACGCCGCCAGCTCGACCGGCGCGGGGAGTCCGTCGGCGTGGTCGGCTTCCAGCACGACATCGAGTCCGTTGGTGCGGGCGCTGTCCACCAGGGCGCCGAGTCCGTCGAGGGTGGGGGCCGGGGCCGGCTCGCGCTCGCCGCTGCCGTCGCGCAGGATGCCGATCAGCCGGCGCATGTCGGCGAGCCCCTCGACGCTGTTCTCTCGGATGACGGTGAGGGCGTCCTTGGACGTCTTCGGATCGTCGAGGGAGAGCGCGGCGGTGGAGTGGATGGCGATGGCGGACAGGTGGTTGGCCACCATGTCGTGCAACTCCCGTGCCATGCGCGCCCGTTCGGCGGTGACGGCCTGAGTGCGGTCCACCTCGGCGAGCAGGGCGGTCTGTTCGGCGCGCAGGCGCTCGGCGACGGCGGTGTCCCGGTGATTGCGGACGATCCAGCCGGTGGCGGCGGGGGTGAAGGTCACCAGGCCGGTGAACGCCCCGATCAGCAGCCCCTCCGGCTTCCGCCAGGCCGCCACGGGCCACACGGTCGCGATCACCGTGATCAGCCCGGTGATCCAGGGGATCCGCCGGGCCGCGCCGGGCGAGCCGTACAGGACGGCCGCGTACACGAGGTCCGTGAACATCACGACGGTGGCCAGACTGCCGCGGGTGAGCAGGTCGGCGACGAGGGCGACGGTGCCGATGAGCAGGGCGGCCCGCGGCCGGGTCCGGCGCAGCAGCTCGCAGCCGGCCATGACGACCAGCGGAAGGAGCACGACCCAGCCCGGGTCGACCAGGGAGATCGGGTCGTCCGGCGTACGGCTGAAGAGACCGACGCCCCACAGGGCGAGGCCGCCGAGGAGCCCCCCGACGGCGATACGCACATCGTCACGATGCGGGCGGGGGAGTCGTACGGCCATGCCCCAATCCAACACGGCGCATGGGCGGATCTCCTGATCCCGGGGGCGGTTTCTCGACTACATCGAACGATGCAGTCGTCCATCGAAGGACGCAGTTTCGTCCATCGAAGGATGGAGTCGCACTTCCTCACCGGCGACGACGAATCGGGCGGATGCGGACGAGAGCCTGAAGAGGTGACCGAGAGGAGTCAGCCGTGATCGTCGCACTGATCGTCGCCTGTGAGGTCGGATTCTGGGTGCTGCTGGCGGCGGGCCTGGCGGTCCGCTACCTGCTGAAGTGGCGCCGTACCAGCGTGGCCCTGCTGCTGTGCGAGCCGCTCCTGGAGGTCGTGCTGTTCGTGGTGACCGCGATCGACATCAAGAACGGCGCCGAGCCGAGCTGGGAACACGGCCTCGCCGCGCTGTACATCGGCTTCACCGTGGCGTACGGCCACTACACGATCCACTGGCTCGACGGTCACGCGGCGCACCGGCTCGCCGGGGGCCCGCGCCCGACCGGGCCGCCCCGTTACGGGATGGCCCGGGCCAGGCACGAGGGCAAGATCTGGCTCCGTACGGTGCTGGCGGCGGCGGTCGCCTGCGTCCTCCTCCAGGCCGCGATCCGGTACGTAGGCGACGGCGACACGGAGTCGCTGCGGGCGTTCCAGTGGGTGGCGCTGCGTGCGGCCGTGATCCACGGCCTGATCGCCCTCACCTACGTGCTCTGGCCGAAGAAGGCGCCCGCCTCAGCGCTCCCCGCCCGGGACCCACAGCACGTCGCCGACCTCGCCGTTCGCGGTGCGGGCAAGAATGAAGAGCAGGTCCGATAGCCGGTTGAGGTAGGTCGCCGTGAGCGGGTTCATGACCTCTCCGTGCACCTCCAGGGCCGCCCACGTCGACCGCTCCGCGCGCCGTACGACCGTGCACGCCTGGTGCAGCAGCGCCGCGCCGGGCGTGCCGCCGGGCAGGATGAAGGAGCGCAGCTTCTCCAGCCGCTCGTTGAAGCGGTCGCAGTCCGCCTCCAGCTTGTCGATGTAGAACTGCTCCACCCGCAGCGGCGGGAACTGCGGATTCTCGACCACGGGCGTCGACAGGTCCGCCCCGACGTCGAAGAGGTCGTTCTGCACGCGGGTGAGCACCTTGACGACCTCCTCGTCGAGCCCGCCGAGCGCGATCGCCGTGCCGATCACCGCGTTCGCCTCGTTGGCGTCCGCGTACGCGGAGATCCGCAGGTCGGTCTTGGCGACCCGGCTCATGTCGCCGAGAGCGGTGGTGCCCTGGTCGCCGGTCCTGGTGTAGATGCGCGTCAGATTGACCATGAGCCCAGCGTAGTTACGCTCCGGCCTTCCGGAAGACTCGTGTGCCCACCGTCACGGCGAGCCCCGCGAAGCCGAGGGCGACCAGGGCGCCGTACAGCATGTGGGCGGTGGCGTACGAGCCCACGTATGCGTCCCGCACCGCGTCCACCAGATAGCGGAACGGCATGAAGTGGGACAGCACATCCAGCCAGCCGGGCGCCAGTGTCATCGGCAGCATCAGGCCGGACAGCAGCATGGACGGCATCGTCAGCGCGTTGACGGCGGGGCCGAACTCCTGTGGTGTACGGACCTTCATGGCCAGGGCGTACGAGAGGGAGGCGAGCGAGACGGTCAGCAGCGCGACGAACGCGAAGCCGATCAGGACACCCGCGAGGGGTGCGCGCAGGCCTATGGCCACCGCGGCGAGGACCAGCAGCACCGCCTGGAAGACGAAGAGGGCGGCATCCCGCAGCACCCGGCCGAGCAGCAGGGCCAGCCGGCTCACCGGGGTGACCCGCATGCGCTCGACCACCCCCTGGCCCTGCTCCATGATGATCGTGAAGCCCGCGAACGCGGCCCCGAACAGCCCGAGTTGGAGCAGTAATCCGGGGACCAGCACCTGCCAGGAGCTGCCCCGCGAGCCGAGCGGCAGGTCGGTCAGGAGCGGTCCGAAGAAGAGGAGGTACAGCAGCGGCATCAGGACGCCGAAGAGCATCGCGAAGCGGGAACGCAGGGTCTGGCGGGCGTAGCGCCCGAAGATCAGCGCGGTGTCGTGGAGGAGCATCGGATTCCTATACGGCTACGGGGGTTGAGTCGGCCGGTTCCGGGCCCCGGCCGGTGATCGCGAGGAACGTGTCCTGGAGCGTGGCGTCGATCGAGCCGCCGTACCCCAGTTTGAGCGCGGTCGGGGTGCCCTCCGCGACCACGATCCCCTTGTCGACGACCACGAGCCGGTCGGCGAGCGCGTCCGCCTCGTCGAGGTAGTGGGTGGTGAGGAAGACGGTGGTGCCGTGTTCGTCGCGCAGCCGGCGGACCAGGTCCCACAGCTCCGCGCGGCTCGCCGGGTCCAGGCCCGTCGTCGGCTCGTCGAGGAAGAGCACCTGGGGGCGGTGGGTGAGCCCCATCGCGATGTCGAGGCGGCGCCGCTGGCCGCCGGAGAGCGCGGATGTCCTGCGGTCGAGCAACTCCGTCAGGTCCAGGTCGCGTGCCAACTCCTCCGCGCGCTCGACGGCCTGGGCCTTCGGCAGGCGGTACAGCCGCCCCTGGGTGACGAGTTCCTCCCGTACGGACACCTGAGGGTCGACGCCTCCTGACTGCGCCACGTATCCGCAGGCGCGCCGCACCCCGGCCGGATCGGTGGCCAGGTCGCAGCCCGCGACGGTGGCCGCCCCGCCGGTGGGCTTCAGAAGGGTCGTGAGCATTCGGAGCGTGGTCGTCTTGCCCGCGCCGTTCGGCCCGAGGAAGCCCAGGATCTCGCCGGGCCGGACGGTGAGGTCGATGCTGCGTACGGCCTCCACGGGGCCGCGTTTCGTCTGGAAGGTACGGGCCAGACCGGCCGTACTGATGATTGCCATGCCGCCCAGAAAAACAGAGTCCCTGAAATTTTGCAATGACACCAAAATTTCAGCAGGCCCAGCAAAAAGCTACGATGCGGGCATGGCTGAGGGACTCAGGGAGCGGAAGAAGCGGCAGACCAGGCAGTACATCTCGGATGTCGCCACGGGGCTGTTCCTGGATCGGGGCTTCGACGCGGTGACCGTCGCGGAGGTCGCGGACGCCGCGAACGTCTCCGTGAACACCGTCTACAACTACTTCCCCGCCAAGGAGGACCTCTTCCTCGACCGCTCCCGGGGGGTCGTCGAACGGCTCGCCCGCTGGGTGCGCGGCCGGGAGAAGGGCGAGTCGGCCGCCGCCGCCGTGCTGCGCGAACTGCGCGACGAGGTCGAGGCGGTCTCGCCCCGGGTCGGCCTGATGGACGACTACGCGCGCTTCATGAAGGTCATTCACGAGGCGCCCGCGCTCCGCTCGCGGCTGTGGGCGATCGGCCAGGAGGTCGTCGACAACCTGGAGGAGGCGCTGCGCGAGGAGACCGGCGCGTCCGCCGACGACCCGCTGCCCGGGCTCATGGCCGGCCAGATCAACTGGGTGCACCAGACCGTCATGTCCGTCATCGGCCGAGAGATGATGACTGGTCGTAATCAAGACGAAGTGTCACGTGAAGTGCTGGTGCTCCTCGACGACATGGGGGAGCTGTTGAGCGAGAAGGTCCTCAACTACGCCGTACGGGCGGCGGAATGACCCATGCCGGTGTGATGTCCGTCTGATGAGACGTGACGCGCATTACTTACCGGTCACACAGGCACGCCTGAGCGCTAAGGTCCGCCGAAGAGGCAACTTGAACAGCGTGTTAAGGGGAGTCGGAGTGGCACGGAAGCTCGCGGTCATCGGAGCCGGACTCATGGGGTCCGGTATCGCCCAGGTCTCCGCGCAGGCGGGCTGGGACGTCGTCCTGCGTGATGTCACCGACGAGGCGCTGACCCGTGGCATCGACGGCATCAGGGCGTCGTACGACAAGTTCGTGAGCAAGGGCAAGCTCGAGGCCGCGGACGCGGACGACGCGCTCGCGCGCATCACCGCCACCACCGACCTGGACGCGGCCGCCGACGCCGACGTCGTCGTCGAGGCCGTCTTCGAGAAGCTCGAGGTCAAGCACGAGATCTTCCGGACGCTCGACAAGATCGTCCGCGACGACACCGTGCTCGCCTCCAACACCTCCGCCATCCCGATCACCAAGATCGCGGCGGCCACCGAGCGCCCGGAGCGGGTCGTCGGCGTGCACTTCTTCTCGCCGGTGCCGATGATGCAGCTCGTCGAGCTGGTCCGCGGCTACAAGACGAGTGACGAAACGCTCGCCACCGCGCGGGAGTTCGCCGAGTCCGTCGGCAAGACCTGCATCGTCGTCAACCGCGACGTCGCCGGTTTCGTGACGACCCGTCTCATCTCGGCCCTCGTCGTCGAGGCGACGAAGCTGTACGAGTCGGGCGTGGCCAGCGCCGAGGACATCGACCTCGCCTGCAAGCTGGGCTTCGGTCACGCCATGGGCCCGCTGGCCACGGCCGACCTGACGGGTGTCGACATCCTGCTGCACGCCACCAGCAACATCTACACCGAGACCCAGGACGAGAAGTTCGCGCCGCCGGAGCTGATGCGCCGGATGGTTGACGCCGGTGACATCGGGCGCAAGAGCGGGCAGGGCTTCTACAAGCACTGAGAACGATTCTGCGGCGCCCGGACACGGGCGCCACACCTGGCACGGAAACCGCACGCGCCTCTCGAGTATCACTCTATGAGGTGAATTCGGTATCGGTTCGCTTACAGACGGCAACCTCTGCGGCCTTCCGGCCGTCAGACCGTGCACAACAGACAGACGCGAACGCGAACAGACAGACGCGGAGTACGAGACGCACTCTCGGGGAGCGCATATGTACATCAGGGGCGACCACGCCGAGCTGGTCGTCGGGGGCCGCCTCGACGTACGCAGCGCGGCGGACGCCCGTACGGTCCTGCACTCGGCCGTCGACGACGGAGTCGGCGACCTGGTGCTGGACCTGTCCGAGCTGGACTCCTGGGATGCCACCGGGCTCGGTGTCATCATGGGGGCCCACCGACGGGCCGGGCGGTGCGGCCGACGGCTCGTGCTGCGCGGTGTACCACCGCAGATGCAGCGCCTGCTGGTCGCCACCCGGCTGCACCGGATCCTGGCGATCGAAGGCGGCATCGGGGTCGAATCACTGCCCCGGGTGTGAGACTCGCGGCGCGGGTCCGACACCCGCGGTCCGAGTGTCAGACTCGCCGCTCCGCGCGCGAGACCGCGTACGCGCCCTGACCGGCGTACGAAAGGCACCACGAGCACAATCCTCACGAAGCTGTGACGTCTCGGACGGCGCGGTACCCCGGCTGTTCGTAGATACTGTGCGAAGGTTTAGGGTTCGGCTGCCCGCCGACCGAAACCCTACGAGCGGGCACCGGACCAGAAGCGACAGCGCGGTGTGCAGCAAGGCCGGGAGGGGCTCGGCACACGACGCTTTTGGGGGGCTTGGAACATGGACCCGAACAACCGGGGATCCGAAGAGTACGGCCATGACGACGACGGCCAGGCGCCTCGCTCGCGCCCGCCGCGCGATCCGCTCACAGCTGACCTGGGTCAGCATTCGCCCGCGCTCGCCCGCACGGTCCAGCTCGTCTCGGGCGACTTCCTGCTCACCGTCAACCCCGTCGACGGCAGCGAGGTAGAGAACTGCCCGCCGCACGAGCGGCCACAGCCACCGACGAAGTTCAGCGCCGCCGAGCGCGCCGAGCTGGCCCGCGCGACCCAGCCGCCCGTGCCGCCCGGCCCCGCACAGCCCCGACTGCCGCTCCTGGAGCGCCAGGAGGAGCGCGAGCGGCTTGTACGCCTCCTCGCGCGCGGGCGCTCCGTGCGGCTCACCGGGCCCTCCGGCTCGGGCCGCACCAGCCTGCTCGACGCCGTCGCCGACGACTGCGCGGACCTCGCGCCCGACGGTGTCGTACGCCTCTCCGGCTACCGGCGCACGGCGAGCGACCTGCTGCACGACCTCTTCACCGCCGTCTACAGCGCGCCCCTGTACCGCCCGGATCGGGACGAACTGCTCCGGCTCGTCCACGAGATCGGCGCGGTCGTCGTCCTCGACGACGTGGAGTTCGGCGGCAGCGCGCTCGACGAGCTGCTCGACGCCACGCCCGAGTGCGCCTTCCTCATCGCCGCGACACCCGACGTCCCCGCGCCGTCCGCCGACTCACTCCTCGAAGAGGTGTTCCTCGGCGGACTCGACCGCAGCGGCGGTCTGGAGCTGCTGGAGCGCGCCGTCGGACGCGTCCTGACCGAGGACGAGTCGAACTGGGCGGGCGACCTCTGGTTCGAGTCCGAGGGCCTTCCCCTGCGCTTCATGCAGGCCGGGGCGCTGCTGCGGCAGCGCGACCAGCTGAGCGCCAGTGAGGGCGCAGTCGACGAGTTCGGCGTCTTCCAGGAAGTCCCGGTCGACGCGCCCTTCGACGCCGGCGACGGCCATGAGGCACCGCTGCCGTCCCTCGCCGAAGGGGCCGCGCCCGCCGCGCTGCTCGCCTCCCGGCTGAGCGACTCGGCCCGCGCCACCCTGCGGTTCGCCGTGGCGCTCGGCGGCGAGGTGCCGCACCAGGCGCACCTGCCCGCACTCGTGGGCGACACCCACGCCGACGCCGCACTCGCCGAACTGGCGAGCTGCGCGCTGGTCTCCCCGGTCGGCTCCCGCTACCGGCTCGCCGCCGGCGTACAGGCCCAGCTGGAGGCCGCCGGATACGCGGACGGCGTCGAGGAGCAGGCCCGCACCGCGGCCCAGCACTACACCTGGTGGGCCGGGCACCCCTCGGTCACCCCGGAGCGGGTCTGCGCCGAGGCCGACGCGCTGCTCGCCGCGCTCACGGTGCTGGTCCCGCTCACCACCGCCCCGCTCGGCGAGGACGACGAGAGCGCCGCCGTGCAGCTGGCCCGCACGGCCGCGCCGGCGTTCGCCGCGGGCCTGCACTGGAGCGCCTGGGAACGCACGCTGCGCTCCGGCGCCGAGGCCTCCCGGCTCTCCGGCGAGGTCGGCGAACAGGCCTACTTCCACCACGAGTTGGGCATCCTCGCGCTCTGCGGCGGCCAGCTGGACCGGGCCCGTGCCGAGCTGGAGGCCTCCATCGGGCTGCGCGGCGCCCTCGCCGACAAGCGCGGCACCGTCGCCGGCCGCCGCGCCCTCGCGCTGGTCGCCGACCGCTCCGGAGCCGTACTGCCCGGCGGGCGCACGGCGGCGGGGGAGGAGGTGCCCGACGCGCGCTACGAGGAGTCGGCGTCGCCGCCCGGTGGCGTACCGGCCGCGTTCACGCTCGCCGAACCGCCCGGCGAACCCACCACGCTGGTCACCCACCGGGCCGAGCCGGGCCGCCCCGCGGCGAAGCGCGCGGGCGTCGCGGGCCGTCTGGTGACCGGCACCCGGCGCAACCTGGTGGCCGCGGGCGCGGGCGCGCTCCTCGCCGCCGTGCTCGGCACCGTGGTGACGCTCGGCGCGACCTCGGACCACAACGGCGACACCCCGTCCGAGAAGGTCGGCGTGAACCCCTCGGCCAGCCAGGGCAGCGACGACGACAGCCTGGGCGCGGACAAGGCCAAGAAGGGCGGCGACTCCGACACGGGGGTCGTGGCCACGCCCACGGATCCGGGTCCCGATGGCACGTACGGGACGTCGGACGATCCGACGCCCTCGGACACGGACAGCGGGGAGCCGTCCGACGATCCGAGCGGGACGAAGGGGTCGAGTACACCTTCCAAGTCGCCGTCCAAGTCGCCCTCGAAGACGCCGACGACCAAGCCGCCGTCGTCTTCGCCGAAGCCGCCGACCAGTACGTCGCCCACCCCGTCGGGTACGCCTACGACGTCACCGACGCCGTCCGATTCGCCCACGCCGTCGACGACTCCGACCACGTCGGACTCCGCGAGCGGCCCCGCATCGAGCGCCCCGGCGAGTACGACGGCCAGCGCCCCGCAGAGCAGCGTGCCCGCGAGCAGCAGCGCGGCCACGTCGCCGAGCGGCGTGGTGATCTGACCGTACGAGCACAGGGAGAGGGCCGGGTCCGTGATCGGAACCGGCCCTCTTCGGCAGTGGTGCGTACGGTCAGAACAACCGCAGCTTGTCGTCCTCGATACCGCGCAGCGCGTCGTAGTCCAGGACCGTGCAGCCGATGCCGCGGTCGGTGGCGAGGACGCGGGCCTGCGGCTTGATCTCCTGGGCGGCGAAGATGCCGCGGACCGGCGCGAGGTGCGGGTCGCGGTTCAACAGCTCCAGATAGCGGGTGAGTTGCTCCACGCCGTCGATCTCACCGCGCCGCTTGATCTCCACCGCGACGGTCCGGCCCTCGGCGTCCCGGCAGAGGATGTCGACCGGGCCGATGGCCGTCATGTACTCGCGGCGGATGAGCGAGTAGCCCTCGCCGAGCGTCTCGATGCGGTCGGCGAGGAGCTCCTGAAGGTGTGCTTCTACGCCGTCCTTGATCAGGCCGGGATCCACGCCGAGTTCGTGCGAGGAGTCGTGGAGGATCTCCTCCATCGTGATGATGAGCTTCTCGCCCGCCTTGTTGATGACGGTCCAGATGCCCTCTTCGTCCCCGGAGCCCTCCTTCAGCGTGCAGGGCGGCGACATCCAGTTGAGGGGCTTGTAGGCCCGGTCGTCCGCGTGGATCGAGACGCTGCCGTCCGCCTTCACGAGGATGAGGCGGGGGGCCGACGGGAGGTGGGCGGTGAGCCGGCCCGCGTAGTCCACGGAACAGCGGGCAATGACGAGACGCATGGTCGGCAACGCTACTCGACGGGCACCGGTCCACGCGATTCGCCCACCCGCCACCCACCACCACCCTCAACGAAGAGCCTGCGGTTCGCCCCTTTTATCCCTTCGTCACCCACCACCACCCTCAACCGGGGACCCTGTGGGCCCACCCCTTTGATCCTGTAAGTCGCCTGTTCGTTCGTGGCTGATTGTGTGCCCACTGAGAGTTCGCTATGTGCGCATTCTCCTGGTGCCGTCACCGTCCGTTGCTTACCGTATAAACGGGAGGTCGCGATGCGTGTACTCAGCGTGTTCGATATCGCGAACCCCTATCCCTGTCCGGCAACCCCCGAGGTCTGGGGGTGCGAGAGGAGTACCCATGTCGCTCGACGTCTCACCGGCCCTACTCGAACAGGCCGAGCGAGGCGAGGTCGACGAAGCTGAATTCGTCGACTGCGTCCGGACCTCCCTGCCCTACGCATGGGAGATGATCAGCTCCCTGGTGGCCCAGCTGAAGGTGGACGGCGGCAACTTCGCCGACAACCAGACGCCTCCGCCGGACGAGCAGGCACGTGGCCAGCTGCTGCGTGCGCTCGCGAGTGACGCGATACGCGGCGCGCTGCAGCGGCACTTCGGAGTGCGGCTGGCCTTTCAGAACTGCCACCGGGTGGCGGTGTTCCCGCTGGACGCCTCAGTGGACGACACGCTGGCACGCTTCACCTCGGTCCGCAGTCAGCTGCTGAACCAGTCCCCGGAGTTCCGGGACTGCTGACGCGGTGATGCCGCATTGCTTGCCGCTCCGTACGCGGGAGGTGCTTTTGTACTGGGGCGGCAAGCTTCCCGCGCGTCCGGTCGGTGGCACGGCCTGGACGGCCTGTTGGACCGGCTGGACGGCATGTTGGACCCCTAGGACAGCCTGTTGGACCGGTTGTGGGCCCCGGTCACCTGAGGTGGGGCAGCACCTCGGCCCCCAGACGTCGTACGTTCTCCTCCGTCGCCGCCAAGTCCCCCGAGCCCTCGACGAGCAGGGCGAAGCGTGAGATGCCGGTCCGCTCCGAGGTCGCCGCGAGCCGGTCGGCGCACAGCCGGGGGGCGCCCACCGGGTGCAGCCCGCAGAGCAGTTCGGTGTACGCCAGGGGGTCCCGCATCGAGCGGGCGCGTCCGTCGACCGTCACATGGGCGTCCAGCCCGTGCTTCAGCCAGCCCGGCATCGCCTTGACGAGCGCCTCCACGGCGTCGGTGCGGCGGTCCGCGATCTGGCAGACGCCGGCGGAGACATGGGCCGCGGCGAGGATCTCGTCCGCGGGACGCCCGGCCGCGCGGGCCAACTTCCGCCACAGCGAGACCATTTCGGCCTTCTCCTCGTCGCCCACATGCATCCCGAGGAGCATCGGCAGCCCGCGCTCGGCCGCGAGCCGGACGCTCGCCGGTGAGGTGCAGGCGACGACGACCTCGGGACCCGGAGCGCCGCTCAGGGCCTCCGACGGCCGGGGGACGACCGGGACTTCACGGAAGCTGAACCGCTCCGAGGTGCTCGCGACGGACGGCTCGCGCAGCCAGCGCACCAGCAGATCGAGCGATTCCGGGAACCCCTTCTCGTACGCATCGAGTCCCGAACCGAAGACCTCCAGGTCGACCCAGGGGCCGCCGCGCCCGACGCCCAGCGAGAACCGCCCGCCGGACGTCAGATGCAGCAGCGCGGCCTGCTCGCCGAGCGCCACGGGGTGGGCGGTGGGCAGTACGCTGACCGCCGTGCCCACCCGGATCCGGCGGGTGCGGCCGAGCAGGAACGCGGCGAGCGTGACGGCCGACGGGCATGTGCCGTACGGAACGAAGTGGTGCTCGGCCAGCCAAACCGAGTCGAGCCCGGCCTCCTCGGCGACCTCGGCCGAGCGCACCGCCCGGTGCAGGGCCTCCCCCTGGCCCTGTCCCGGGAACTGGGCCGCCAGTACAAAACTTCCTACGTGCATCGCACTTCCTGCTTCCTCGGCTCCGACACGGAGCTCCCCCACCCGGCATAACCGCCTGACACGTGCCGAAGTCACGGCCTGGCGGAGAGATTTCCGGATTGTCTGCGAAATGGGCCGTCCGGTGGGGGATCTGTGCGGGTTGGCGGAGTACGCGTACCCCTGTGCGCGCCGCGTAGGCTGGACATGGCCCCTGCTCCCTGTATAGCTCCGTGAGGTGTCCTGTGTCCCCGCGTCGCAACCGTCCGAAGGGTGCCGGCTCGTCCGGTCGGAGCGCGGACGAGGACCGCTCGGACCGGTACGGCGGCTGGCAGTCCACGGAGAGCTGGCAGGGCGAGGAGTGGAGCGTGCGTCATGTGGCGGGCTCGAGCGCCCAGGGCAAGACCTACCGTTGTCCCGGCTGCGACCAGATGATCCCCTCCGGCGTCCCGCACGTGGTGGCCTGGCCGGAGCACTCGGGCGTCGACGACCGGCGCCACTGGCACAAGGCCTGTTGGAACGCGAAGGACCGCCGCACCTCGCGGGTGCAGCGGTCCCGTAACGCGCCCAGGTTCTAGGCGACTTCAGGCATCAGGGGCGGGGTCAGACGTCCCGGCGCTCCAGCAGCACGAACGCGCCGACGATCGCCGCCGCGGTCACCCCGGCGAGCAGACCGAGCTGCGCGCCGCCGTGCCCGTTCTCGCTGTCCAACTGGAAGATCCGGGCGAGGGCGTTGGGAGCGTTGTACTCCTGCATCTTCTCGCCGATCGTCTGCATGCTCTCGGACATCATCAGGAACGCGGGCATGATCGCGGGCACCAGCACGACACCGAGCATCGTGGTGATGGCGCCCGCCGAGTGACGCAGCATCGAGCCCACCGCGAGCGCGAGGACGCCGAGCAGCGAGACGTACAGCGCACCCATGATCACCGTGCCGCCCCACGAGACGTTCGAGGAACCGCCGTGCATCCCCGAGGTGATCAGGCCGACGAAGCCGATCGCGAAGGCCGACACGACGAACGCCACCGCGAAGAAGATGATCAGCTTCGCGGCGAGCACCCGGTGCCGCTGCGGCGAGGCCGTGAACGTCGTACGGATCATGCCCGTGCCGTACTCGGACGAGACCACCAGCACGCCCAGCGTGATCAGGCAGATCTGCCCGAGCATCAGCCCGAAGAAGGCCGGGATCGTGTAGGGCACGTCGGTGAAGTCGGAGTTCGTGGTCTGCGCGGCGACGAGGAAGCCGATGCCGATCACCAGGAGCAGGAAGATGCCGAGCGTCCACATCGTGGAGCGCACCGACTTGATCTTCGTCCACTCGGAGGTGAGCGCGTGACCGAGGTGGGTGCGGGTGACCGGGATCGGCGAGGTGTACGAACTGCCGGGCGCCGCCTGCCAGTTGGGGGCAGCGACGGCCTGCTGCGGCATTGGGGGCTGGGGCGTGCTCATCGGGCGTCCTCGGGCTTGGTCAGGTCGGGGGCGGCGGGCGCGGCGGGTGCCGCAGGCGGCTGCGTGGGGGCCTGGGGCGCGGCCTGGGCGTACGGGTTGACGTCCGCGGCACCCGGAGCCGCCGGAGCGCCGTACGGCCCCGCCGGCGGCTGTCCCTGCGGCATCGCGAACGGCTGGCCGCCCTGCTGGGGCGGCGGCGGTGCGTACCAGCCGGGCTGGCCCTGACCCGCCACCGGCATCTGCGGCGGCGGCATGGCGCCGGGCGGCAGCTCCTGCTGGAGCCCGGCCTTCTGGTCGATGGTCGAGCGGTAGTCGACGGCGCCCTGCGTCATCCGCATGTACGCCTCCTCCAGCGAGGCCTGGTGCGGCGACAGCTCCCACAGGCGTACGTCGGCGGAGTGCGCGAGGTCGCTGATGCGGGGCAGCGGCAGGCCGGTGACCCGCAGCGCGCCGTCCTGCTCGGGCAGCACCTGGCCGCCCGCCTCGGTCAGCGCGGCGGTGAGCTTCTCGCGCTGCTGCGGCTCGGTGTCCGGGGTGCGGACCCGGGCGAAGTCGGCCGAGTTGTGCGAGATGAAGTCCTTGATGTTCATGTCGGCGAGCAGCTGGCCGCGGCCGATCACGATCAGGTGGTCGGCGGTCAGCGCCATCTCGCTCATCAGGTGCGAGGAGACGAAGACCGTACGGCCCTCCGCCGCGAGGGACTTCATCAGGTTGCGCACCCAGAGGATGCCCTCGGGGTCGAGGCCGTTGACCGGCTCGTCGAAGAGCAGCACCTGCGGGTCGCCGAGCAGCGCGGCCGCGATGCCGAGCCGCTGGCCCATACCGAGCGAGAAGCCCTTGGAGCGCTTCTTGGCCACGTCCTGGAGCCCGACGACACCGAGCACCTCGTCCACCCGGCGGGCCGGGATGCCCGACAGCTGGGCGAGGCACAGCAGGTGGTTGCGGGCGTGCCGGCCACCGTGCACCGCCTTGGCGTCGAGGAGCGCGCCGACCTGGCGGGGTGCGTTCGGCAGCTTGCGGTACGGGAAGCCGCCGATCGTCACCTGCCCCGAAGTGGGGTTGTCCAGGCCGAGGATCATCCGCATCGTCGTCGACTTGCCCGAGCCGTTGGGCCCGAGGAAGCCGGTGACGGCGCCCGGCCGCACCTGGAAGGAAAGGTTGTACACGGCCGTCTTGGCGCCGTAGCGCTTCGTCAGGCCGACTGCCTCGATCATGCTCCGCACCCATCGAAAGGTTCAGGACGTCGGGGCGCACGCCCCCGTAAGGGTTAGGAGGATATCGGGGCGCTGACGGTTCCACTCAAGAGAAAGTAAAACCGCGCAGGTCACGCGGGTGTCTTGTCAGGTACGTGTCGTGCCTGGTCAGACGTGAAACGGAACCCTCCGGTTCGGGAAGCGGAATCCTCGCACGCGAAAACCGGACTCCTCCGGCATGAAAACCGGACGCCTCCGGCACGAAATCCGGCTGGCTCGGGCGGCGACTACGACAGGGAGTCGTCCAGCGGCGGCAGGTCGTCGTACAGCCGCAGCTCGGCCGATTCGTCGACGTACGGCAGGAAGTCGGTCTGCGGCAGTACCCAGCCCTCCTCGCCGAAGATCCGCGTGCCCCGCTCGCGCAGCGACCGGTTGGCCCCGGCGCGCCGCACCCAGGTGGCCGGATCCGGGCCGAGCAGCTCCCGCAGCCGCGCGGAGCCGGCGAGCAGTGAGGCGAGCAGCGCGGACTGGTCGCCGCCGCCGGGGCGGGGCTGCTCCGTGGCCGGGTCGGCGAGCACGCCGTGCGCGCTGAAGTAGATGTACGCGCCGCCGAGCCGCTCACCGGATGGCATCGTCATCGCGAACTCGTCGCCGGGGAGTATCGCCCGCCGGTAGTCCGGGAACTCGGTGTCGTCGACCGCCTTCAGCTGCGTCGAGTCCAGCCAGGCCACCACGAGCGTCGTCTCGGCGCCCCGGTCGACGTACGGCGTCCCCGCCACATAGCCCGCCGGGCTGATGTGCCCCGAGCAGCCGACCCCGATGCCGTGCACGCGCACCGGCACCATCGGCACCGTCGCCGGGATGCCGAGCCGGGTCAGCTTGTGGGCGACCTGGCCGGGGGAGGCGTTCGAGCCGACCGCGATGACCGGGTGACGGCGCCCGGTGACGACCTGGCCGAGGTCGGCGAGGGCTTCGTCGAGCCGCTGCTGCTCCTGCCGCTCCTCCACGTACCACTCGCCGAGCCGCAGCGGCCGTACGTCGAGCTGGAGCAGTTCGCCGCCGGTCAGCAGGGACGGCTCGGTGGTCGGCCGGCCGGGATAGGTGAGCGGCTGCTTCGCGGGCACGTCATCCAGGCCCAGCGCCTCGAGGCTTCGGTCCTTCGTCGTCACGGTGACGCCCTTCGGGGGTGGTCGCGCGATACGGGCACAGCGTTCCACGCGAGATGTACCCGGGGCGGGGCCTGGTCTCCCCATCTGGGCGGGGTTGGCCGGAACGGACACCGGGAATCATGCCCTCCCATTGTACGAGTGGGAGCGAAGTCGGTTACGGGGGTGGCAAGTTGGGATTAACGAGACAGCCGGGTCGGGGACGGGCGCATCCGCGGTTCCGTACGTCCGTTCGCTGGTGGATCGCCGGACGTACCGTCCACGCCCTGCTCCTGATGACGCTCGGCGCGCTGGCCGGGCTCTCCCTCGTCATCGCGACCGCCTGGACGCTGACCGAGCACTCGCCGCGGTCGATAGCCGAGCGGTTCTCGAACGAGGAGCGGCTCTTCGACCTCAGCCTCACCGTGCTGCGCGCCTGCGTCGGCACGGACAACCTCGAACCCGAACCGGACAGCACCGCGCACCAGCTGCTCGCCACCCTCGCCTCGGTCACCGGGGCGCTGGTGCCCGCGGTGCTGCTGGGCATCGTCCTGATCAAGCTGTTCGCGCTGCGGCCCTTCGTCTGGCGGCAGCGGGCCAGCATCTCGCATGCCTGGACCGCGGACTTCCCCGGCTACTCGCGCCGCCACGCGAACAGCGACGACGCGATCATCGCCGTACGTTTCTACAACCGCTTCGAGAATCTGTCGGTCGTGGACCTGCGCGCCCGCGCTCACCTGCGCTACCTGGAACGCTCCCCGCACGACGGCAGCCTCGTCATCTACAAGCAGTGGCTGAAGGTCCTGGACGCGAAGGGCGAGCCGGCCGACGAGCGGTCCTGGCTGGCGGTCGAGCGCGGGGCGCCCTTCACGGTGTGGATACCGGTCGAGGCGCCGGTGACCGAGCTGCCGTTCCGCCGCATCCAGGGCAAGGACCTGTCCGGGTCGTACGGCGTGAAGCTGCTCGTACGGCTGACCGCGCGGACCGTGGGGCTCGGCACCGAGGTCGCCGACGAGCGCTGGTTCGATCTGGAGGGCGGCGACTTCGAGCTCGGCCGCTTCGTACCGCTCCAGCCGGACCTGGACAAGGACGTGTGGCGCTGGGAGGGCTGGACGGACTTCGACGGGCTGATCCAACGGCCGCCACCCGACGAGGGTGAGGTCACGCGTCCCGCTTCCTGAGCGGACTCACGTTCCCGGTGATCTCATGCGTCCCGCTTCTTGAGCAGCGCATAACCCCCGATGAGGGCCGCGATCACCCACAGCACCATGATCGCGAGGCCGCCCCAGGGACCGTACGGCGTGCTGTCGTCGACCGGTGTCACGACCTGCATGATCTTGCTGCCGGCCTGGTCGGGCAGATAGCGGCCGATCTTCTTCGTCGCCGAGACGTTGCCGAGGATGTTGGAGATAAGGAAGAAGAACGGCATCAGGATGCCCAGCGAGAGCATCGGACTGCGCAGCATCGCCGCGACGCCCATCGAGAAGACGGCGATGAGCGTCATATAGAGCCCGCCGCCGATCACCGCGCGCAGCACGCCCGGGTCGCCGATCTGCGCCTTGTGCGGACCGAGCATCGCCTGGCCGAGGAAGAAGGCGACGAAGCTGGTGATCATGCCGACGACGAGGGCGAGGCCCGTCGCCACCGCGATCTTGCTGAACAGGAACGAGCCCCGCTGCGGGACCGCGGCGAGCGAGGTGCGGATCATGCCGGTGCTGTACTCGTTGCCCACGACCAGCACCCCGAACACGATCATCGCGAGCTGACCGAGGGTCATGCCCGCGAAGCTGATGAACGTCGGGTCGAAGGAGAGCCGCTCCCGCGCGGGCATCTTGTCGAACTCGTTCTTCGACAGCAGCGAGATCAGGATGCCGAGGGCGATCGTGACGACCGCGGCGAGCGAGAGTGTCCAGACGGTGGACGCGACGGACCGGATCTTGGTCCACTCGGACTTGAGGATCTGGGTGGCCGCCATGGTCAGCCCCTCTTCCAGTCGCTGCCCCAGGGCGGGGCCGGCGGCGGGGTCTGCGGGCGTGGTGCGTCGGCGTGCGCGTGGTACTCCACCGACTCCGCGGTCAGCTGCATGAAGGCTTCCTCCAGGGAGGCCTGTTGGGGACTGAGCTCATGCAGCACGATCTGGTGCTGCGCGGCCAGCTCACCGATGTGCTCCGGTTTGCCGCCGTCCACTTCGAGCGTGCCGCTGCCCGTCTCGACGACGGTGATGCCCGCGCCGTGCAGTACGTCGAGGAGCCGCTCGCGCTGGGGGGAGCGGATACGGACGTACGACCGCGAGTTCCGCTGGATGAAGTCGGCCATGGAGGTGTCGGCGAGCAGTCGGCCCTGGCCGATGACGACGAGGTGGTCGGCGGTCAGCGCCATCTCGCTCATGAGGTGGGAGGAGACGAAGACCGTACGGCCCTGGGCCGCGAGGGATTTCATCAGATTGCGGATCCAGTGGATGCCCTCGGGGTCGAGCCCGTTGACCGGTTCGTCGAACATCAGGATCCGCGGGTCGCCGAGCAGCGCGCCCGCGATGCCGAGGCGTTGGCCCATGCCGAGCGAGAACCCCTTGGCCTTCTTCTTCGCGACCGGGGTGAGCCCCACCGTGTCGAGGACCTCGTGCACCCGCGCCCGCGGGATGCCGTTGCTCTGCGCGAGGCAGAGCAGGTGGTTGAAGGCGCTGCGGCCGCCGTGCATGGCCTTCGCGTCGAGGAGGGCGCCGATGTACTTCAGCGGGTCCCTGAGGTGGTCGTAGTGCTTGCCGTCGATACGGACGTCACCGGCGGTGGGGTGGTCGAGCCCGAGCATCATGCGCATGGTGGTGGACTTGCCGGCGCCGTTGGGGCCGAGGAAGCCCGTCACGATGCCCGGTCTGACGGTGAAGGTGAGGTTGTTGACCGCCACTTTTTCGCCGTACCGCTTGGTCAGGCCCTCGAGCTCGATCATGCGGCCACGCTAAGTCGGGCCCTGGGGCCGTGCCACTCGAGCGGGGGCGGTCCTGCCGCTTGTTCGCCCTGGCCGGCTGCAGCGCCGTCGTGGCTTGTCGCGCCCACGCGGCGGAGCCGCACAATGTCGCAGCCCCGCGCCCCTAAAAGCGGGCCCGCACCCCCCGGCGGAGGGTGCGGGCCGCAGTTTCGCTAGCCGGTCCGGTGGTTACCGGGTCTGCTGGGCCGGGACCCCGCGGGAGATCGGCTCGTCCTCGGCCGGGGTGCCGGCGGCGGCCACCGCGGCGCCCGTGAGCGTGGCGAGCATCTCGCGGACGTTCGTGAGCTGGGCGTTGATCGAGTCGCGGCGGTTGGTGAGGGCCGCGAGCTCGCGCTCGGATTCCGAACGGATGCGGTCGGCCTTGGCGTTCGCGTCGGCCACGATGTCCTCGGCCTGGCGCTGAGCCGTTTCCACCGTCTGGCGGGCGCGGCGCTCGGCGTCGGTGCGCAGCTTCTCGGCCTCCAGGCGGAGCTGCTCCGCGCGGTGCTCGATCTCGGCGAGGCGCTTCTCGGCCTTGGCCTGACGCGAGGCCAGATCGCGCTCGGACTGCTCGCGGCGCTTGGCCAGGTTCGTCTCGAAGTCCGCGGCGGCCTGGGCGGCCTTGGCACGGGTCTCCTCGAAGAGGGCGTCCGCCTCCTCGCGCTTGGACTGCGCGTCCTTCTGGGCCTCCTGGCGCAGCTGCGAGGCGTCGGTCTTGGCCTTCTCGACGATCCGGACGCCCTCGTCCTCCGCCTTGGCCTTGCGGTCCGCAGCGAACGATTCTGCGTCGTTGCGCACCTGCTGGGCCGCCGACTCGGCGAGCTCACGGTGCTGCTCGGAAGCGCGACGGGCCTCCTCGCGCAGGTCCTTCGCCTCCTCCTCGGCGAGGCGGAGGATCTTCTCGACGCGCGCGCCGAGACCCGCGTACGACGGCTCTGCGTCGCTGACCTGGGCCTGGGCGTTCTGCGTCTCGAGGTGGAGCTCCTCGATGCGCTTTTCCAGAGCAGTGATACGAGCCAGAGCGCTGTCACGGTCGGAGACGAGCTTCGAAATGCGTTCGTCCACCTGAGCGCGGTCGTATCCACGCCGCACAAGCTCGAAGCCGTAGGGGGAAGTGTCGCTCATGGGGTTCCTGTCGAATGAGACCGGTGAGGTGATAGGTGGAATCCTAGGGGTCAAAGCGGTGTGTCATCGAGCGGATACGTGTTTGATCTGGAGAATGACACTCCTTTTGGGTGGCTAACTGTCGGAGGGCTTGCCAGAGCCTGTGCCAAAGGTCCTGGCAAAGCACGGAATCGGTGCTTCTGGCTAGCCCTCCGACGACTTGCCACCCGAACGTGTTGCGCCCGCGGCAGCGCCCGCTTTGACCCCACCGTCCTGTTTGCCGGACGGGGCCTCAAAGGACTCCAACGCCTCCAGGACGTCCTGGACACGGGAGATCTCCGCATTGATGTCCTCGCGGCGGCGGACCAGGACCTCCAGATCGCGCTTGCCCTCCTCGACCGCGGCCTTCGCCTCGCGGATCGCCTCGGACCTGATCTTCTCGGCCTCGGCGATGACCGAGCTCTTCTTCTGCTCGGCCTCCTTGAGGAGACCCTCCGCCTTCTTGACGGCGGCGATCCGCACCTTGCTCGCCTCGGAGTTGGCCTCCGACACCAGGTCCTTCGCCTTGGCCTCGGCCTCGGCGAGCTGGTCCTCGGCGGCCTTGATGAGCGCGTCGCACCGGTCGCCCGCGTTCTTCATCGTCTCGGCCGACTCGCGGCGGGCCCGCTCGTGCA
Organism: Streptomyces sp. NPDC001530; assembly: GCF_042894545.1. Taxonomy (NCBI): domain Bacteria; kingdom Bacillati; phylum Actinomycetota; class Actinomycetes; order Kitasatosporales; family Streptomycetaceae; genus Streptomyces; species Streptomyces sp. NPDC001530. Next base: position 64,756 of record NZ_JBIAVS010000021.1, on the reverse strand, counting down.
GCTCCTCGATCTCCGTGGTGATGCGGTCGCGCAGCTCCTCCGCGCGCTCCCTTATGGCCGTCGCGTCCCGGCGTGCGCCGACCAGCAGCTCGTCCGCGTCCGTGCGGGCCCGCTCCACCAGGGAGTTGCCCTCCACGGTCGCTTCGGAGACCAGCCGCTCGGCTTCGTTGCGGGCCGCACCCACCATCGTGTCGGCCTGCGACTCGGCGTCCGCCGTCGTCTTCTGCGCGCTCTGCTGCGCCTCGGAGAGCAGCTTGTCGGCCTCGGCCGCCGTCTCCGAGATGAGGGTGTCGACCTGCTCGGCCGCCTCGGAGCGCCGCTTGTTGGCCTCCTTGCGCGCCTCGTCCAGCGTGCGCTCAGCCTCCTCGCGCGCCGACGACGTGAGCCGCTCGGCTTCCGCCGCCGCCTCGGCCTTGACCCGCTCCGCCTCGGTGCGGATCCGCTCGGCGTGCTGCTGCGCGGAGCCGACCGTCTCGGCGGCCTCGGCCCGCAGCCGCTCCGCGTCGCCGGTCGCGTCCGAGATCAGCTGCTCGGCCTTGGCCACGGATTCGGCCCGCACGCGCTCGGCCTCGGCGGCGGTCTCGTTCGCGAGCCGCTCGGCCTCCGACGCCGCCTCGGTGATGAGGGTGTCCGCCTGCGTGGCCGCGTCCGAACGAATCCGGTTCGCGTCCTCCCGGGCGTCCGCACGGGTGCGCGAGGCGTCCTGGTCGGCGTTCGCGATGGTGTCCGACGCCTCGGTGCGTACGCGCTGGGCGTGCTCGGCGGCGTCCGAGCGCAGCCGGTCGGACTCGGCGATCGCCTCGGCAACCGTGCGCTCCGCAAGGGACTTGGCGGCCTCCGTCTCCTCGGCCGCCTCCCGCCGGACGCGCGCCGCGTCCTCGGACGCCCGCTCGCGCTCCGCGTACGCGTCGGCGCGGACCCGGTCCGCCTCCTCCTGGGCCTCGGTCCGCGTACGGTCCGCCGCGTGCTCGGCAGCCGAGCGCAGGCCGGCGATCTCCTCCTGCGCCTGCTCGTGCAGCCCCGCCACGGAGTCGCGCACCTGCTGCGCGGTCTGCTCGGCGTTCGAGACCATCTCGGTCGCGCGCCGGTCGGCCTCCTCGACCAGCCGTACGGCCTCGGCCTGGGCCTCCTCGACACGGTTGCGCGCGGAAGCCAGCAGCTCCTCGCTCTGCTCGCGGGCCCGCTCGCGCTCCTGGTCGGCCTCCTGACGCGCGGAGCCGAGGAGTTCCTCCGCCTCGCGGCGGCGCCGGGCGGCCTCCTCCTGCGCGGCGGCCAGCGTCTCGGCGCCCTCGGTCGCCAGCCGCTCGGCCGCGGCCTGCGCCTCCGCCCGCACGCGATCGGCGGTGTCCTGGGCCTCCGACTTCAGCCGCTCGGCCTCCGCCGCGGCCTCCGAACGCAGGCGTACGGCGATGGTCTCGCCCTCGGCCCGGGACGCGGACGCGTCCGCGGCGGCCTCGGTGCGCAGCCGCTCGGCCTCGGCCTCGGCCTGCGCCTGCAGTGTGCGGATCCGCTCGGCGGACTCCGAACGCAGCCGGTCCGCCTCCTCGGCGGCCTCGCGCCGGATCCGCTCGGCCTCCGCGCGCGCGTCCGTCAGCGCCTGCTCGGCGGCGGCGAGGCGCTCCTCGGCCTCCGTGTGCCGCCGCGTCAGTTCCGCGGCGGCCTCGGCCTGGCGAGCGGCTATGGCGCGCTCGCTCTCCTCGCGCAGCCGCTCGGCGGCCCGCTCGGCCTCCGCCGTGATCGCCTCGGACTGCTCGACCGCCTCCGCGCGGTGCCGCTCGGCCTCGGCGCGGGTGCGCTCCAGGGTCTCCTCGGCCTGCCGGCGCAGCGTCGTGGCGCGCTCGATGGCCTCGGTGCGGACCCTCTCGCTGTCCGTCGTGGCCGTCGTGCGCAGCTCGTCCGCGTCGGCCTTCGCCTTGGCGAGCAGCTCCTCGGCGGTCTTGGCCGCCTCCTCGATCTGCTGGACGGCCTCGCGCCGGGCCTCGGCGCGGATGCGCTCGCCCTCGGCGACCGCGTCGGAGCGCAGCTGCTCGGCGTCGCCGCGCAAGCGGCGCGCCTCCTCTTGCAGTTCGACCGTCTTGGCGCGGTACTCCTTGGTGTCGTCCTTCGCCGTGCCCTTGAGCTGCTCGGCGATGTCGTGCGCCTCGGCGCGCAGCCGGTCGGCCTCGGCCTCCGCCTCCGTGCGGATCCGCTCGGCCTCCTCGGCGGCGGCCTTGGTGGTCGTCTTGGCTTCCTCGGACGCCTTGTTCAGTACGTCCTCGGCGGTACGGGCGGCCTTTGCGAGCTGGGACGCGGTCTCCTCGGCAGTGAGACTGCGGGCGTTCTCCTCGGCCTCCGCGACGATCTTCTCGGCCTGGGCGCGGGCCTCCGCGACGACCTGCTCGGCCTCGGACTTGGTGGTCTCGGCCTCCTTAGTGGCCTCGCTGACCAGCCGGGCGACCTGCTCCTTCGCCGTACGCGTGCGCTGCTCGTTCGCCGACTCCGCGCTGGAGAGGGTCTTGGCCGCGGCCTCCTTCGCCTCGGCGACGACCTTGTCGGCCTCGGCCCGCGCCTCGCGCAGCGCCGTCTCGGCCTGCGTCATGCGCTGCTCGGCGGCCCGGCTCAGCTCGGTGGCCTGGCGGCGGGCGGCGTCCGACTCCGTCGCCGTGGAACTGCGCAGCTGCTCGGCGTGGTCGGTGGCCTCCTGGGCCTGGGTCGACGCCGCGTTCAGCAGCCGCTCGGCGTCCGTGCGGGCCCGGCGCAGCAGCGCCTCGGCCTCCGCGCGGGCCGCCTCGGCGTCGGTGGTGAGCCGCTGGCGGGCCTCGGCGGCGATCCGCTCGGCCTCGGCGCGCGCGGTGGCCAGCGCCTGGTCGGCCTCGGCGCGCGACTCCTCCAGGAGGCGGCGGGCCTGCGACTCGGTGCGGGCGCGCAGCTGCTCCGCCCACGCCACGTTCTCGTTGACGTGCGACTCGACGGTCTGCCGGCGCTCGGCCAGTTCCTGGTCGAGCTGCTGGCGGCGGGAGACCGCCTCCTGGTGCAGCTCCGCCTGGAGACGGGCGGCCTGCTCGGCGTGCTCCTGGAGGATGCGCTGGGTCTGCGCGCGGGCCTGGCTCAGCTCGCGCTCGGCGTCCGCGCGCAACTGGTCGGCCTGGATCTGGGCGTTACGGAGCAGCTGCTCGGCCTGATAGCCGATGTCGGCGCCGTCGTAGGCAGGACGGGTCGCCAGACTGCGGCGCGCCTCGTGCAGCTTGGCGCGCAGCACCTCGACCTGATAGCCGAGATCCTCGGCGTGCTGGACGGCCTTCTCCCGCTCGGTCTTCAGCCGTTCCATCTCGGCCTCGAACCGAGAGAGGTGGTCGACGTCAGCCGCCGGCTCTCGCTCCTGGCGTTCGTAGCCCCGCACTGCGCGGTCCCATCCGTCCCCTGGTCGCAAGTCTCTCCAAACGAGCTCCGTCCATCCGCCGAACGGGGCCCCCGGGGAATGGTGTCAGATCAACGGCGGAGCATGGGCTGCTGCCCAGACGCTCGTCCCGCCCGTCCCCGAAAACCTGGACCCCGGCCCTTGGCCCTGTCGTCAAAGGCGACAGGGCCTGGTCGCCCCGACATGGCGGCGACCGCCCCCAACCCTACCGGCCCAGATATACGGGGGTCAGTGCTCAGGGGACTCAACAGGCGCCGAAGTGACCAGTTCTGTCAGGACTCCATGGCAATCCTTTGGATGCAGGAAGGTGATGCGCGAGCCCATGGACCCGCGCCGGGGCTCGTCGTAGAGCACGCGCACGCCCTTGTCCTTGATGTCGGCGGCGTCGGCGTCGACGTCCGCGGTGCCGAAGGCGATGTGGTGCACCCCCTCACCGTTCTTGGCCAGCCACTTCGCGACGGTGGAGTCCTCGCGGGTGGGTTCGAGCAGCTGGAGGTAGGAGGCGCCGCCGTCGGAGGTCTCGTTGATCTTGAGCATGGCCTCGCGTACGCCCTGCTCCTCGTTGACCTCGGAGTGGAAGACCTCGAAGCCGTACGTGGCCCGGTAGAACTCGACGGTCTTGTCGAGGTCGAAACAGGCGATCCCAATGTGGTCGATTCGCGTCAGCATGGAGTCAGTGCAGCGCTCCGGAGGTGGTTACGCAACGTGCGCGCGATCACACTGCGGCCCGGATGACGGGTGGCTTACCGCTCAGTACATTCAAGTAAACCCTCGTTCACTCCTCAGCTGTGCACGCTGAAAGGGGATCGCACCTCATGTCTGGAACGAACAGCAGTACCTCGGTGATCGTCGCGGGCGCTCGGACGCCCATGGGACGGTTGCTGGGTTCGCTGAAGTCCTTCTCCGGAGCCGACCTCGGAGGCTTCGCGATCAAGGCCGCCCTCGACCGTGCGGGGATCGGTGGCGACCAGGTGCAGTACGTGATCATGGGCCAGGTGCTCCAGGCCGGGGCAGGGCAGATCCCGGCACGCCAGGCCGCGGTCAAGGCGGGCATCCCGATGAGCGTCCCGGCGCTCACCATCAACAAGGTGTGTCTCTCGGGCCTGGACGCGATCGCGCTCGCGGACCAGCTGATCCGCGCGGGTGAGTTCGACATCGTGGTCGCGGGCGGCCAGGAGTCCATGACGAACGCCCCCCACCTGCTCCCCAAGTCCCGTGAGGGCTTCAAGTACGGCGCCATCGAGATGCTCGACGCCATGGCGTACGACGGTCTGACGGACTCCTTCGAAGGCATCGCCATGGGCGAGTCGACGGAGAAGCACAACACGCGGCTCGGCATCGCCCGTCCCGAGCAGGACGAGATCGCGGCGCTCTCGCACCAGCGTGCGGCCGCCGCCCAGAAGAACGGCATCTTCGAGGCGGAGATCACGCCGATCGAGATTCCGCAGCGCAAGGGCGAGCCCGTCGTCTTCAGCCAGGACGAAGGCATCCGCGCCGAGACGACCGTGGAGTCGCTCGGCAAGCTGCGCCCGGCGTTCACGAAGGACGGCACCATCACGGCCGGTACGGCGTCCCAGATCTCGGACGGCGCGGCCGCCGTGGTCGTGATGAGCAAGGCCAAGGCGCAGGAGCTCGGCCTGGAGTGGATCGCCGAGATCGGCGCCCACGGGAACGTGGCCGGGCCGGACAACTCCCTGCAGTCGCAGCCCTCCAACGCGATCCTGCACGCCCTGAAGAAGGAGGGCCTGGAGGTCTCGGACGTCGACCTGATCGAGATCAACGAAGCCTTCGCGGCGGTCGCGGTCCAGTCAATGAAGGACCTCGGGGTGTCCACGGAAAAGGTGAACGTCAACGGCGGCGCCATTGCCCTCGGTCACCCGATCGGGATGTCCGGCGCCCGGCTCGTACTGCACCTCGCCCTCGAACTGAAGCGGCGGGGCGGCGGCGTGGGCGCGGCCGCGCTGTGCGGTGGCGGCGGTCAGGGTGACGCGCTGATCGTGCGGGTACCCAAGGCCTGACACGCGTTTCTCAACCGACCTCTCGTGAACGGAGCTGTGATGCAGGACGTCTCCTCGCTGGTGGCCCAGGCCAGGGAAGGACGGCCGCGGGCCGTAGCCCGGCTGATCTCCCTGGTGGAGGGGGCGGCACCGCAGCTCCGTGAGGTCATGGCGGCGCTCGCTCCGCTGACCGGTGGGGCGTACGTCGTCGGGCTCACCGGGTCGCCGGGCGTCGGCAAGTCGACGTCGACGTCGGCGCTGGTGACGGCGTATCGGCGGCAGGGCAAGCGGGTCGGTGTGCTGGCGGTGGACCCGTCCTCTCCCTTCTCGGGCGGCGCGCTGCTGGGCGACCGCGTCCGCATGTCGGAACACGCGTCCGACCCCGGCGTCTACATCCGCTCGATGGCCACGCGTGGCCACCTGGGCGGTCTCGCCTGGGCGGCCCCCCAGGCGATCCGCGTCCTGGACGCGGCGGGCTGCGATGTCGTGCTGGTCGAGACGGTGGGTGTCGGTCAGTCCGAGGTCGAGATCGCCTCCCAGGCCGACACGTCGGTCGTCCTCCTCGCCCCCGGAATGGGCGACGGTATCCAGGCCGCCAAGGCCGGAATCCTGGAGATCGGCGACGTGTACGTGGTCAACAAGGCGGACCGGGACGGGGCCGACGCGACGGCGCGCGAGCTGAACCACATGCTGGGGCTGGGTGAATCCCGGGGCCCCGGTGACTGGCGGCCCCCCATCGTCAAGACGGTCGCCGCCCGGGGCGAGGGCATCGACGAGGTCGTCGAGGCCCTCGAGAAGCACCGGGCGTGGATGGAGGAACACGGCGTCCTCGGCGAGCGGCGCCTCGCGCGGGCGGCGCAGGAGGTCGAGACGATCGCGGTCACCGCGCTGCGGCAGCGGATCGGTGACCTGCACGGTGACCGCCGCCTCAGCGCGCTCGCGGAGCGGATCGTGGCGGGGGAACTCGACCCGTACCGGGCCGCGGACTCCCTGGTGGAGGGCCTGACAGAGGCCTGAGCCGAGGCTTTTTCCCGTACCTGGGGGCTGCGCCGCCAGACCCCCGCCAAAAGACTGTGCAGTTCCCCGCGCCCCTCAGGGGCGCGGGGAACTGCGCGACAAGCCCCCACCCACCCGCAGCCGAAAGGCTGGTACGGGACGGGTAGGGGCGGAGGGGGCGAGAAAAGCCTTCCCTGGTCAACTCCCGGCATCCGCTGTTAAGTTAGGCCGCATGTTCCTCCTCTTGGCATAGGGCCCGCCCAGGCCCGCGACGGACAAGACAGCAGCTCGGCGCTGCACCGTCGCGGCACTCAGGCGTCCCCTAGTCCGCCTCGCTGTTGAGGAACTCTCCGCATGTCTGCGCCCCTTTCGCGGCCCTCGTACGCCGCGCTCTTCCGCATCCCCCACACCCGCCGCACCTTCACCGCCGCCATGGTCGGCAGGCTGTCGTACGGCATCGTCTCCCTGGCCCTGATGCTGACCGTGACCCGGGCGACCGGGTCGTACGCCGTGGCCGGCACGGTCATGGCGCTGTTCGGCGCGATGAGCGTGTTCCTGTCGCCCGCGAGGGCGGCCCTGATCGACCGGTACGGCCCCCGCCGTGCCCTCCTCCCGATGGCCTCGCTCTACGCGGGCCTGCTCACGGCCTTCGCGACGGCAGCCTGGCGGCCGGGAGCCTCGGCTGCGGCACTCGGCGTGCTGGCCGTCGCCGCGGGCGCCTGCACGCCGCCCCTCGGTCCCACGATGCGCGCGGTGTGGGGCGAAGTCGTCGAGGACAGGCTGCTGTTGCAGCGCGCGTACAGCCTGGACGGTGTCGCGGAGGAGATCCTCTTCGTCTCGGGGCCGCTGCTGGTGGGCGCGGTGGTGCAGTTCGCGCCGCCGGCCGCCGGGGTCGTGCTCAGCGCCCTGCTGGTGTGGGCCGGAACGCTCGCGTTCGTGCTGTCGCCGGTCGTGGCGGGCGTACGCCCGGCCGCGGACAAGCCGGCCGCAGGCTCCGGGCGCCGGCTGCGCGGCGGGCGCGCGCTCGTGCAGCCCGTCGTCGTCGCGGCGGGCGTGGGCCTGTCCCTGGGAGCCATCGACCTCCTGGTGATGGCCTTCGCCCAGCAGCGCCATCACGGGGACGACATCGTGGCCTGGGTGCTCGCCGCCCTGTCGGTGGGCAGCGCGCTGGGCGGCCTGCTGAACGGCGCCGTCAACTGGCGCCGATCCGCGCGCGTACGGCTGCCGCTGCTGGCCGGCGGCCTGGGCCTCGCCCTGCTCGCCGCGGGACTCGCCCCCGGCCTCGGCACATTGACCGTCGCCGTGGCCTGCGCCGGCTTCTTCGTCGCCCCGGCCCTGACCACGTCCTACCTGATCGCCGACGAGGCGGCTCCGCCCGGCTTCCGCACCCAGGCGGGCGCCTGGGTCAACACCGCGGTGAACGCCGGGAATTCGGGCGGAGCCGCCGGAGTCGGCCTTCTGGTCGGCCACCTGTCCATCGGCCTGTGCTTCGCGGTCTCGGGAGCGGTGGCCGTGGCGGCCGGCCTGATCTCCGTCCGGGGCGCACGCACGACCCCGCACTCCGACAGGGGCGTGGGGTCGTGTGTGAGCAGCCAGGAACAGCCGGCAGCCTAGGGACGGCGGCCCACAGCTACCGAACCGCTACGGCTTGCCGCGCTGCCCCCGCAGATGCTCGGCGATCGGCCGCAGTGACTTGTGGAGGTCTTCCAGTGCCTCCGGGGAGAGCAGATCGATGAAGTGCCTCCGCACAGACGCCACGTGATGCGGCGCGACCTTCTTCATCGTCTCCATGCCGTGCTCGGTGAGGACGGCGTACAGCCCTCGCCGGTCGGACTCGCAGTTCTCGCGGCGCACCAGATCCGCGTTCTCCATGCGCGTGATCTGGTGCGAGAGGCGGCTCTTGGACTGGAGGGTGGCGGACGCGAGGTCGCTCATCCGCATCCGTACGCCCTCCGACTCGGAGAGGTTCACCAGGATCTCGTAGTCGTTCATGGTCAGCCCGAACGGCTGCAGGTCCCTTTCGAGCTGGTACGTCAACAGCCTGTTGACCTCCAGGTGGGTGCGCCAGGCGCACTGCTCCGCATCGGTCAGCCAGCGCGTGGCCGTCTCGGTCTCCATAAATGAAGTCTACCTAAAATGTTGAAAGGCGAACTAGTGAGGGTGGTGTGACTGTGCGCACGCGTTCGATGTCACACTCCGCAGACTACCGCTCACAGCCCGAAGCGACGCTGGAGGTCTCCCAGCTGTCCGGGAAGGCGCGGTGTGCCGGCTTGCTGTCCCTGGTGACCGGGTACCCCGCCCGCGCCCGGCACACCGGGCTCGTGCGGGACCGCGCCCGTGGCCTGCTCGGCCATGAGGGTTTCGGTGGACTGGAGCAGCACCGTGCCGGCCCCTACGAACTCGAACTGGTGCTCCTCTCCGGAGGCCCCGCCGAGGCCTGTCATCGCACGTAGACCGCCCATTACACCTGTCATGTACCCGTGGTCGTAGTGATGGCACGGGGACGGGCAGTCGGCCCAGCCGACCAGGGCCTGCGGGTCCACCCGGATCGGAGGTTCCATGAACACCACCGGACCGTTAGATGCGGCCACGAACTTGCCGGTTCCGATCAGGGTCAGAAACCCCGGCACGATCGACTGTTTGAGGGCGAGACTTGGCTGAAAAGCGAGCAAGTTGCCCGAGCGAATGGTCAGATTGCCGTTGTCCAGGTCGTAGGAATTGACGTCGAAGGCCCGGTCGGCGAGGAGCATCTTGCCCGAGCCCTCCGCCACGACCCAGTCGCTCGCGTGCAGAGGCGAATGGAACGACGTACGGACGAGGCGGTCGAGCCGGCCGTGTCCGATGCCGTTGAATTCCATCGACCCGTAGTAGGCGATCATCTTGCCCTTCTGCAGGAACCACTGGCTCCCCTTGAGCTCCACGCAGAAGGTGTACTTGTTGACGTTGTCGTCGACCGGCAGCGTCATCGGGTCGTGGATCACCGGGCCGCCCGGAGTCCCGTACGCGCTCACAGCTTCTCCTCCGAGGCCTGGACGTACACCGCGCCATTGCCGCTCAGCTCCAGCTGGAACGCCTCGCCCGAGCCGCGGCCCACCATGTCGCGCCAGCCCAGCGCCGTGGACAGCTTGTTGCGTACGTCGCCGTGGTGGGCGACGTACGCCTGGGGATCGACGTGGACCGGGCGCTGCGGGGTGATCGGGATCTCGAAGACGCCGCCGTGCGCCATGACGGCGACCGCGCCGTGTCCCTTGAGCGTCGTGGTGAACAGACCCTGGCCGGTCACCTGACCGCGGACCATGCCCATGACGCCGCCCTGCGAGCCCAGGAACATCGTGCCCTGCTGGAGCGTGCCGTCGAAGGCGAGCAGCCGGTCCGCCTCGACGTACAAGGTGTCGCCGGTGAGATTGATCACCTGGACGTGGTGGCCGCCGTGCCCGAAGAGCACCGTGCCGGAGCCCTCGACGGTCATCAGGGGAGTGGCCTCGTTCGCCAGGCGGCGGCCGATCATCGACATCACACCGCCCTGGCCGCCCTGGACGTTGGGAGTGAAGGAGACCTCGCCCCGGTAGGCGAGCATCGCGCCGCGCTGGCTGAACATGCGCTGGCCCGGCAGCACCGTGGCCTCGACCATCTTCGAGTTCACTTCGCGGAAGGGCATGTCACACGTCCCCCGCGATCGTGTTGCGCTCACTGGGCTGCACATAGACCAGACCGTCGCCCTCGAAGCGGATCTGGAACGCCTCGCCGCCGCCCTCCCCGAGCAGTGTGCGGAACGTCACACCGGACTGGAAGGACTGCCGCACGTTGCCCTGGTGCGCGATGTACGCGCCCGGGTCGACCGTCAGCGGGTACTGGGAGCTCACCCGCAGCACCACCGCCGGGCCGTCGGACATGATCGCCGCCTGTCCGTGCCCCTCGACGGTGGTCGTGAACAGTCCGTTGCCCTGCGAGGCGCCCCGTAGTCCCGTGAAGGACGTGCCGGTGCGCAGGCCCGCGTCCGTGGCGAGCAGATTGCTCGACTCCACGTACAGCTTGTCCCCCTGGAGGCTGACGAGGTTGATCTCGGAGGCCCGGTCCGCGAACCAGCAGGTCCCGTGCCCCTTCACCTCCATCACCGTCATCTGCTCACCGGTGAGGCGCCGGGTCACCATCCCCCGTACGCCCTCACCGCCCCCGCTCAGCTTCTTGAAGGCCATCTGGCCGTCGTACGCGACCATCGAGCCGTTCTTCGCCTTCACGGCGTCTCCGGTCATGTCGACGGCCAGCACCTTGCTGCCTTGAAGTCGAAACATCGCCACGCTGTGAAGGTAGCCGCCGGGTGGGGTCGCGGACAGGACCCCAGGGTGGATCCCGACCCTGATCACACCCCTAGGGTGCGCCACGCCGCACCCCGAGCCCGGGCGACCGGGCCTCCAGTGCCACAATGGTCGACGCTTGTGCTTGCGTTCACAAAGCGTTGACGACTCTCCCACCGAAGGTGACCCGTGGACATAAAGACCGCCACCGCCCTCCGCCGCCTCCGCCTGGTCTCGGCCCCCGAGGCCGTCTCCTTCCTGCTGCTGCTCACCTGCTCGGTGCTGAAGCGGACCACGGACTTCAACGCGGTGCCCGTCATGGGCTCGATCCACGGCGTCCTCTTCATCCTGTACGTGATCTTCTGGGCGGACGCCTGGAACCGCACCAAGTGGAGCACTGGGACCGGCCTCCTCTACTTCGTCCTCTCCGTGCTGCCCACCGGCGGCTTCTTCGCCGAGCGCAAGCTCAAGCGCGAGGCCGAGGACGCGGTCATCGCCTCACGCGCCCGCAAGGAAGGGATCGTGAACGCGTGATCGTCGCCTTCTCCGTGACGCCGCTCGGTGTCGGCGAGGACGTGGGGGAGTACGTCGCCGACGCCGTCCGAGTCGTCCGCGAGTCCGGTCTGCCGAACCGCACCGACGCGATGTTCACCTCGATCGAGGGTGAGTGGGACGAGGTGATGGACGTCGTCAAGCGTGCCGTCGCCGTCGTCGAGGAGCGGGCGCCGCGCGTCTCGGTCGTCCTCAAGGCGGACATCCGTACCGGAGTGACGGACGGTCTGACCTCCAAGGTGGAGACCGTGGAGCGGCACCTGTCCGCGTAGCCCTCCCCTCGACGCGAAAACCCCGGCCCTTCTGGGCCGGGGTTTTCGCGTTCCGCCCTTTGAGCGATCGCTCAAAGGGCGGTAGCGTCACATTCCACGTCGTTGAGCAGTCGCTCAAAAAGGCCACTGAACTGGGGGAACACGGATGGGGCTCTACGTAGAGGCGCATATACGAGCGGCGGTCGACGACGTGTGGGCACGCACACAGCACCCCGCCGAGCACCAGCGCTGGGACCTGCGGTTCACGGAGATCGACTACCTGCCGCGCGCGGAGGGCGAGCCGCAGCGCTTCCGGTACGCCACGCGCGTGCTGCCGTTCCTGACGGTCGCCGGAACGGGGGTGTCGGCCGGGGAGAAGGAACGCCCCGACGGCACCCGCACCTCCGCGCTGCGGTTCGCCTCGCCGCATCCGCTGTCGCTGCTCGCGGAGGGGAGCGGCTACTGGCGCTACGTGCCGGACGGCGACGGTGTGCGCTTCCTGACTGGGTACGACTACCGCCCGCGCTGGGGCCTCTTCGGGGCGCTCGCCGACCGCTGTGGGTTCCGCCCCCTCATGGGCTGGGCGACGGCCTGGTCCTTCGACCGGCTGCGGCTGTGGCTGGAGCGAGGGATCACTCCGGAGCGGGCGCTGCTGAACTGGGCGGCGGAGCTGGCCGTGCGCGCACTCGTCCTCGTCGTCGGCTGCACGGGCTTCGGGCTCGCCTCCTTCGTACGGCTCTTCGGACCCTTCGCCCCGGCGGTGGCGTATCTGTGCCCGCTGCTCTTCGCCGTGGCGATCGCACTGGCCCTGTTCCTGTCGCCGCTCCCGGGCACCCCGGCGGCCCGCCGCTGCCTGCGCACGCCACCGACGACCGTGCGCGCCCCCCGTCTCCTCGCCACGCTGGAGCCGTAGCCATGACCTCGATCTTCCGTACGGCGATGGGCGCGGACTTCGAACGGCTGCACCCGGAGCTGCGCCGCCGCTTCTCGGTGGGGCTGACGAGCGGTGAGGCGTGCACGGGCCGGGGCGTGATGGACCGCATCTGGCACGGCCGGGGATATGTGAAGCCGTTCCTGGCGCTCGGCGGTACACGCAACATCCTGGTGCCACGCGCGGGCCGCGATGTCCCCTTCACCATCGAGAACGTCCCGTACGCCGACACCTTCGGCCGTGAGACGGTGACCTTCGTGCGCACCTTCCAACTGCCCGGCCGCTCTCGCCGTTTCGACGCCCAGATGGTGCTCGGCCCCAAGAGCGACCGGATCCTCGACTACCTGGGCACGCACCAGCACCTGGCGAGCGGCCTCCACTTCCACGCGGAGCCGGACGGCTCACTGTTGATCCGCTCGGGCGAACACCGGTTCAGGGAAGGGCCGGTGGATGTCCGCGTCCCCGAGCTCATCGGCGGCGAGGCCGAGGTGAGGGAGTCCTTCGACGAGTCGACGGCTCGCTTCCGGATCCAAGTGCGGGTGGTGAACAGGAACTTCGGCCCCCTCTTCGGCTACGAAGGATGGTTCAGGGCGTCGTACGAGGACATCCGGGCGCGCGGTGTCCGGCCCGGCCTGCGCCCCGTCCGGGAGGAGGCGAGGGCATGAGCGAGGCAACGAAGACCAAGCTCCTCGAAGGTGCCCTCCGCGCCCTGGTGGAGCAGGGGATCGCCAAGACGTCGGCCCGCACGATCGCGGCGACCGCCGGGGTCAACCAGGCGCTGGTCTTCTACCACTTCGGCTCGGTCGACGAACTCCTGTCGGCGGCGTGCCGGCACGGCACGGAGCAGCGCATCGCGCTCTACCGGGAACGCCTGGAGGAGGTCGGAACCCTGGCCGAACTCCTGGCCTTCGGGCGGGAGATGCACGAGGAGGAGAAGGCGGCGGGGCATGTCGCGGTGCTCGGCCAGCTCCTGGCGGGCGCGCAGACGCACCCCCGGCTGGCGCCGGCCACGGCGGCGGGGCTGGACCTGTGGATCGCGGAACTGGAGAAAGTGCTGCGCCGGGTACTGTCCCCGACCCCCCTGGGGGAGTTGACGGACCCGGCCGGGCTGGCGCGGGCGGTGGCGGCGGCGTTCGTGGGCATCGAGCTGTACGAGGGGGTGGACGCCGAGGGAGCGACGACGGCCCTTGCCGCCCTGGAGCAACTGGCCGTCCTGACCTCGGCTCTGGAAGACCTGGGCCCGGTCACCCAACGAGCCGTCCGCCACGCCTTGCGCAAGGCGCCCCGCGCCTAGCCACCCAGCCGGCGGCGGGCCTGGCGCCACGGCGGTGTCGCTGGCCTGCGCCGGCAGGGTGCCTCCCCCACTGCCTTAACGGCGTGGGGGCACCCCCAGCGCCCACCCGTGCCGCCCCAGCGGCACGATGGCCCGCAGCTACGACATCCACGCCGGCGCGGCACCCCGTGCCGCTGCCGGGCGGGTGCCGAGGGCCCCGCCCAGTGGGGCTGTCATCTGTCAGCCGCCGGACGTCAGCGCCATCCCGAGAGGCGTCCGCTCGTACAGGACCTGGTGGCCGTACCGCCGCGAGGTGAGCAGGCCCGCGTCGCGCAGGGCCGCCAGGTGTGCCGAGACCGACGAGGGGGCGAGCCGGAGGCGGTGGGCGAGGGCGGTCGTGGTGGCGGGTTCGTCGAGCGCGGTGAGCACGGCGGCCCGTCCGCGGCCCAGGAGTCGTACGAGCGCGTCCGGGGTGCGGTCGGAGGGCTCGGCCCACAGGCCGCCGATGCCCCTGGCCGGGTAGACGAGGGTCGGCTGCCACGGTGGCTCGAAGCCGCTGATCACGTCGGGCCACGAGAACACGCTCGGCATCAGCACCAGGCCCTGGCCGCGCAGTTCCCGTTCGTGTTCGGTCTTCGCGTCGACGGTCAGGGTGCCGGGGGTCCACATGAACCGGCGGTCCAGCTCGGGCAGCAGCCCGCCCAGGCCCACCTCCGCCAGGCGCCGCGAGTGGAAGGCGACGTCCGCCTCCAGCAGGGTGCGCAGCCGGGGCCAGTCCGGCTCGATGAGCGCGTGCCAGGCGGCTTCCAGCAGGTCGGCGAGTTCCTGGATGGCGCGGGCGGGGTCGCGCAGACAGGCACGGCCGAGGGGTGACTCGAGGGCGCCGGGCGTGTCCGCGAGCGACCGTGCCGTGTCGTCGAGCGCGGCCTCCGGGTCGGCCGCGCGCACGGCCGCGATCTCCTCCTCGAAGCCGGCCGCCGGGCCGAGCGGCGGCGGGCCCAGCCAGTCCGGGGTGTGGCCGCGCCGGGGCATCAGCAGCCACAGGGGCGCCAGATCGAGCCCGGCGGCGGCCGCGCGGATCCGCCGCAGCCACCGGGCGTGATACCCGTGCCGCTCGGGCCGGTTGAGCGTGCGTACGGCCTCCTGCGTCTCCCAGAGCGGAGAGACGGCGAAACGGCACCGCAGAAGGTCGTCCTCACCGAAGTAGAACCGGAATGGCATGGCGACCCCCTCTCCCCGGCGGCGGGGCTTCGGCTCCACGGCGGCCCGGCGCTGGCCCTGCGGAACGACTGCCCACAGCGATTTGCAGTCGGCGCGAGCCCAAAGATTCGGCTGGCGCCGAAACTCTACGCCGTGTCCGGTCGTCGCCCGCACGCTCTGTGCATGCCCGATGATTCCCCCCTGGCGACCCGGCACCCGGAGCGGGTCGCCGCGGCCACCCGCCCCGCACCGCGGCAGCCCACCGGCTACGCGGCCGTCTTCCGCGTCCGCGAGTTCCGTGTCGTCTTCGTCGCCCATGCCTGTTCGCTTCTCGGGCTTGTCGTCAGTGAGATCTCGCTCTCCGTGCTCGTGTACGACCTGACCGGGTCGCCCCTGATGAGCGCGCTGACCTTCGCGCTCGGGTTTCTGCCCTACCTCGTCGGCGGGACCCTGCTCGCGGGGGTCGCCGACCGGTTCCCCGCGCGGCGGGTGCTCGTGGTGTGTGATCTCGTCTGCGCGGGATGCGTGGGCGTGATGGTGCTGCCGGGGACGCCCATCGCCCTGCTGCTGGCCATGCGGTGTGCGCTCGCCGTCGTCTCGCCGGTGTTCCAGGGGACGCGGACGGCGACCCTCGCCGACGTCCTCGGCGACGGCGAACTCTTCGTGCTGGGCCGCTCGTTGCTGCGGATCGTCTCGCAGAGCGCCCTGCTCGCCGGCTTCGGACTCGGCGGCGTCCTGCTCGCCGTCGTACCGCCGCGCGGCGCGCTCCTCATCACCGTCGGCACCTTCCTCGCCTCCGCGGCGCTCCTGCGGTTCGGCACCCGGCGCCGCCCCGCCCGGGCGACCGCCGGGACACCGCTTGTACGGGACTCCCTCAAGGGCACCCGGCGGGTCCTGGCCGACCGCCGGGTCCGGGTGCTGCTCCTGCTGTTCTGGGTGCCGCCGATGTTCGTCGTCGTGCCGGAGGCACTGGCCGCCCCGTACGCCGACGGTCTCGGCGCCGGTCCGGCCGGACTCGGCCTGCTGATGTGCGCGCCGCCGGTCGGCACGATCGCGGGCGAGCTGTACGCGGGCTCCCGGCTGCGCCCCGCCACCCGGGAACGGATCGCGCTCCCCCTGGTCTGCCTCACCCTGCTGCCCTACCTCGGCTACGCCCTCCACCCCGGCCTCGATCGGTCGCTGCTCCTGCTGGTGCTCGCCGGCGCCGGATCCGCGTACACGCTGGGCCTGGACCAGTGGTTCGTACGGGCCGTGCCGGAGGAGCTGCGCGGGCGGGCGATGACCCTCAACACGGCGGGGCTGATGACCGTCCAGGGGGTGGGCATGGCGCTGGCGGGAGTCGTCGCGGAGTTCGCCGGGGTCACCGCGACCGTGGCCGGCGCGGGGGCGCTGGGCGCCCTGGTCTGCGTACTCCTGGCCGTGGCGGCGCGGCGTACGGAAGGGGCGGCGACCGAAAGGCGAGACGGGGCTGACCACGATGTGACCGGCCGGTAAGGTCTTTGGCGTGCCGAAGCCGCTCAGTCTTGCCTTCGATCCCATCGCCCGCGCCGACGAACACTGGAAGCAGCGCTGGGGATCCGTGCCGTCCATGGCCGCGATCACGTCGATCATGCGCGCGCACCAGATCCTGCTCGCCGAGGTGGACGCGGTCGTCAAGCCGTACGGACTGACCTTCGCGCGATACGAGGCGTTGGTGCTGCTCACCTTCTCCAAGGCGGGCGAGCTGCCGATGTCCAAGATCGGCGAGCGGCTCATGGTGCACCCGACGTCCGTCACGAACACCGTGGACCGGCTGGTGAAGTCCGGGCTCGTCGCCAGGCGGCCCAACCCGAACGACGGGCGCGGCACCCTCGCCTCGATCACCGCGAAGGGCCGCGAGGTCTGCGACGCGGCCACCCGCGACCTGATGGCCATGGACTTCGGACTCGGGGTGTACGACGACGAGGAGTGCCAGGAGATCTTCGCGATGCTGCGGCCGCTGCGGGTCGCGGCGCACGACTTCGACGAGGAGTAGCGGACGAGCAGCCGACCGGTGGGGGCGCGCGAAGATCGTGCGAAAGGGGTCGTTACGCTCGTCCCCATGAAGAAGAGCGTGCTGACCAGGTACCGCGTGATGGCCTACGTCACCGGTGTGCTGCTGGTCCTGCTGACCCTCGGTGTGATCGCCAAGTACGTGCTCGACATGGACGGTGCCGCGGACTTCACGCGCGTCGTCGGTATCGCGCACGGCTGGCTCTACGTCGTCTACCTGGTCTTCGCCTTCGACCTGGGCTCCAAGGCGAAGTGGCCGGTCGGCAAGCAGCTGTGGGTGCTGCTGGCCGGGACGATCCCCACGGCCGCCTTCTTCGTGGAGCGCAAGGTCTCCCACGAGCTGGAGTCCAAGGTCGCGGACGACGCTCCCGCGGTTGCGAAGGCGTAACCACCGCCGCACTGCCACCGCCGTACGGCAACGTGCGGCGGTTTCCCATCGACATTTACTAGGACGTCCTAGTAAATTCGAGGGTATGGACGCTGACGCCATCGAGGAGGGCCGCCGACGCTGGCAGGCCCGCTACGACGCTTCGCGCAAGCGCGAGGCCGATTTCACGACGCTCTCCGGGGACTCCGTGGAGCCCGTGTACGGGCCGCGGCCCGGAGACGCATACGAGGGCTTCGAGCGGATCGGCTGGCCGGGTGAGTACCCCTTCACCCGCGGGCTCTATCCGACCGGCTACCGAGGGCGTACGTGGACCATCCGGCAGTTCGCCGGGTTCGGCAACGCCGAGCAGACCAACGAGCGCTACAAGATGATCCTGGCCAACGGAGGCGGTGGACTCTCCGTCGCCTTCGACATGCCGACCCTCATGGGGCGCGACTCCGACGATCCGCGCTCGCTCGGCGAGGTCGGGCACTGCGGGGTCGCGATCGACTCGGCGGCCGACATGGAGGTCCTGTTCAAGGACATCCCGCTGGGTGACGTGACCACCTCGATGACCATCAGTGGTCCGGCCGTTCCCGTCTTCTGCATGTACCTGGTCGCCGCCGAGCGGCAGGGTGTCGATCCGTCCGTGCTCAACGGCACGCTCCAGACCGACATCTTCAAGGAGTACATCGCGCAGAAGGAGTGGCTCTTCCAGCCCGAGCCGCATCTGCGCCTCATCGGCGACCTGATGGAGCACTGCGCGTCGAAGATCCCCGCGTACAAGCCGCTCTCCGTCTCCGGCTACCACATCCGGGAGGCGGGTGCCACGGCCGCGCAGGAGCTGGCGTACACGCTGGCGGACGGCTTCGGGTACGTGGAGCTGGGTCTTTCGCGCGGGCTCGACGTGGACGTCTTCGCGCCGGGGCTGTCGTTCTTCTTCGACGCGCACGTCGATTTCTTCGAGGAGATCGCCAAGTTCCGGGCGGCGCGGCGGATCTGGGCGCGGTGGATGCGGGACGTGTACGGCGCCAAGTCGGAGAAGGCCCAGTGGCTGCGCTTCCACACGCAGACCGCCGGTGTCTCGCTGACGGCGCAGCAGCCGTACAACAACGTGGTGCGTACGGCCGTGGAGGCGCTGGCCGCGGTGCTGGGCGGCACGAACTCCCTGCACACGAACGCGCTGGACGAGACGCTGGCGTTGCCGAGCGAGCAGGCGGCGGAGATCGCCCTGCGCACGCAGCAGGTGCTCATGGAGGAGACCGGGGTCGCCAACGTGGCCGATCCGCTGGGTGGTTCCTGGTACGTCGAGCAGCTGACCGACCGGATCGAGGCCGACGCGGAGAAGATCTTCGAGCAGATCAGGGAGCGGGGGCTGCGGGCGCACCCCGACGGGCAGCACCCGATCGGGCCGATCACCTCAGGGATCCTGCGGGGGATCGAGGACGGGTGGTTCACCGGGGAGATCGCGGAGTCGGCGTTCCAGTACCAGCGGGCGCTCGAGAAGGGCGACAAGCGGGTCGTGGGCGTCAATGTCCACCATGGCTCGGTGACGGGGGATCTGGAGATTCTTCGGGTCAGCCATGAGGTGGAGTGGGAGCAGGTGCGGGTGCTCGGTGGACGCAGGGCCGCGCGGGACGAGGCGGCTGTGCGGGGCGCGCTGGACGCCATGCTGGCGGCCGCGCGGGATGGGTCCAACATGATCGCGCCCATGCTGGACGCGGTGCGGGCCGAGGCCACGCTGGGCGAGATCTGCGATGCCCTCCGGGAGGAGTGGGGGGTGTACACGGAGCCGGCAGGTTTCTGAGGAGTTTTCTTCGCCCCCTCCGCCCCTGCCCGTCCCTTACCTGGGGCTGCGCCCCAGACCCCCTCGGTGCTTTCTTTGGCTGCGGGTGGGTGGGGGCTGCTCGCGCAGTTCCCCGCGCCCCTTTGGGGCGCAGCCCTCTACGCCTCGCTTGTCGCGCCCCTCAGGCCCAGGAGTAGCACCCGGGTGAAGCTGCGGACCCAGTCCTCGTCGGCGGGTTCGGCGCTGACGAGGGTGCGGTGCACCACGGCCCCCGCGACGACGTCGAAGATGAGGTCGGCGGTGCGCGCGGCGGCGGCCGGGTCGGACTCCGGCGGGAGCTCGCCGCGGGCGGTGGCGCGGGCGCGGCCCTCCAGGACGAGCCGCTTCTGGCGGTCGACAATCGACGTCCGGATGCGCTCGCGCAGCGGCTCGTCGCGGGTGGATTCCGCCACGACCGCCATCAGCGCCGTCTTCGCCTCCGGACGGCCCAGGATGGCCGCGAACTGAAGCACGACGCCTTCGATGTCCGCCGCCAGGCTGCCCCGGTCGGGCAGCTCCAGCTCGTCGAAGAGGACGGCCACCGCGTCGACCACGAGCTCGTTCTTGCCCGCCCAGCGGCGGTACAGCGTCGTTTTGGCGACCCCGGCGCGGGTCGCCACGTCCCCCAACGTCAGCTTGGACCAGCCCAGTTCGACCAGCGCCGCGCGCGTCGCCTCCAGGATCGCGGCGTCCGCGGCAGCGCTGCGCGGGCGCCCCGTACGGGGGGCGGAAGTGCGACTCTGCATGTCAGTGACCATATCCGGGCATGCCGACGACCATATCCGGCGGTTCTGTGAAGCCGTGAGGGAGATCACCGGGGGAGGGCGTACATCGACACCCTCGGGCAGTTACGCTACGGGTCGTAGCGAAAGCTGGTGCGCATGAGAGCGCGCGAGCGACAACCACCGGCGCCAGGTGGGGACCCGGCGCCCAGTGACACCGATCAGCGGCACGGACAACGGCAACAACGGCACCGAACAACGGCACCGAACAAGACGTAACAGGGTCGGCTTTCACCACGCTTTTCACACGTGCGCGAGGAAGGGGGAGGATGTACTCATGCAGCCACGGAACATGTCCATGAGCGGAGTCGTCGACCTCGCCGCGGTGAAGGCGGCCCAGGAGGCCAAGGCGAAGGCGGAGCAGGCGCGCGCCGAAGCGGCCAGGCAGGGCGGCGGGGGTGGGAGCGGGGCCGTGTCCCCGGCCAGTCTCGTCATCGATGTCGACGAGGCGGGGTTCGAGCGCGACGTCCTGCAGCGCTCCACCGAGGTCCCGGTCGTCATCGACTTCTGGGCCGAGTGGTGCGAGCCCTGCAAGCAGCTGAGCCCGGTGCTCGAGCGGCTGGCCGTCGAGTACAACGGGCGGTTCGTCCTGGCCAAGGTCGACGTCGACGCCAATCAGATGCTGATGCAGCAGTTCGGGATTCAGGGGATCCCGGCCGTCTTCGCGGTCGTCGCCGGGCAGGCGCTGCCGCTCTTCCAGGGGGCCGCCGGTGAGGCGCAGATCCGGGGGACCCTCGACCAGCTCGTCCAGGTGGCCGAGCAGCGCTTCGGCCTCACCGGCCTGATCGTCGACCCGGACGCCGAGCCGGCCGCCGCCGCGACCGCGCCCGAGGTGCCGGCAGGGCCGTACGACGCGCTCCTGGAGGCCGCCGTAGAGGCCCTGGACGCGGGTGACTTGGGTGGTGCCGTCCAGGCGTACAAGAACGTACTGAGTGACGACCCGGGCAACACGGAGGCCAAACTGGGGCTCGCCCAGGCCGAGTTGCTCCAGCGGGTGCAGAGCGTCGATCCGCAGCAGGTGCGCAAGGACGCCGCCGAGAAGCCCGGTGACGTACAGGCGCAGATCGCCGCCGCCGACCTGGACCTGGTGGGCGGACACGTCGAAGACGCGTTCGGGCGACTCATCGACACGGTGCAGCGCACAGCGGGTGACGACCGTGATGCCGTACGGCTGCGGCTGCTTGAGCTCTTCGAGGTGGTCGGGGGCGACGATCCGCGGGTGGTCGCGGCGCGCCGTGCGCTGGCCAGGGCCCTGTTCTGACCAGTCCCTAAACGCCGGGGCTTGTGATGCCCAGGTGAAAGATTTGCCGACAGAGCGACACGTGGCCGCGCTTTACCAAAACTTGGTAAACGCGGCCGCTGTTACTGGGAGTAAGTCAGGGGCGTTGTTCTGTCGGATTTCGTCCATTGATCAACCGTTGTGTTACCCCGCTTGACACCACCCTGCGTTGCTGTCCGATACCGACGGGTCGTTGTTCGGTTATCCGGCCGTTACTAGCGAGTAACGAACCCCCTTGTGCGGGCGGCGAGAATGCACCACGATCGGCGACGCTCGGTCCATTGCCGTACCCCGACAGCCAATCGGGTCGACGGGTTTTCTGGGTCCCCACCGAGTAGAGCCGCCGGCAGTGGCGTCGGCTCTTGGGCAGGGGGGTCTTTGCCGTTCGGCAGAGCCTGTCCAGCAGGTTGTGCGTGATGTGTGTCAGGCGCGACCAGTGGTTGTCGCTCGGGGGTGATCGCCGGTGATTCGGGCGCTGTTCGCGCCTCCGAGTACGGGCGCTCTCCTTCCCGAGGACGTAGCACTTCTCCCATCCCTGCCCGGCTGAGCCGCCGACATGGGGCAGTCAGGGCCAGGAGATGTACGTCCGAGAAGGAGGAAATATGGAGTCCCAGGTGCGTGGCGGGACCAGATGGAAGCGGTTCGCGGTCGTGATGGTGCCCAGCGTGGCCGCCACGGCAGCGATAGGTGTCGCCCTCGCGCAGGGCGCTCTCGCCGCGTCGTTCAGCGTTTCCGGTCAGTCGTTCAAGGTGACGGCGGACCGACTCGACGGTACGGGCTTCTCGCAGTACGGGGCCATCGACTCGGGTTACACCCTGGACGGCAAGAAGACGGCTCACCCCGTCGCCGTCTCGGCGTTCAAGTCCGCGTCGATCAAGGGCATGTGCCAGTCCGTGGTCACCCCGGACATCCCGCTGCTCGGTTCTGTCAGCCTCATCCTGCACGCCGGCGGTGGCGACACCCCGGTCGAGGCCGAGAACCTGTACATCGACGTCGAGGACCTCAACGCCGATGCGACGTTCCACAACATCGACATCGGTGTTGCGGCCAAGGACGCCAGCAAGGGTCCGGGCATTGCCAAGGGCGACACGGCCAACCCGTACGGGTTCGCCCAGCAGGCCGACTCGGCCACGCTGACCGATGTCAAGCAGACGGCGTGGGCGACCACCGCCGGCACGTTCAAGCTCAGCGGCCTGAAGATGTCGCTGTCCAAGGGCGTCAAGGAGTGCTACTAGGCACTCCGGGGGGCGGGCGAGGGGGCCTGCGGCTGTCTCGCCCGCCCCGCTCCTTCTCGCATCACACGTACGTCTCAGCACCACGCGTACTTCTCACAGCAAGCCGTTCCAGGGAGCCGTTT
This sequence comes from Streptomyces sp. NPDC001530, assembly GCF_042894545.1. Taxonomy (NCBI): domain Bacteria; kingdom Bacillati; phylum Actinomycetota; class Actinomycetes; order Kitasatosporales; family Streptomycetaceae; genus Streptomyces; species Streptomyces sp. NPDC001530. The sequence continues at coordinate 42,223 of NZ_JBIAVS010000021.1, read as the reverse complement.
TCCATGAGCGCCGAGTCACCCGGGCAGAGCGAGCACTATCTCCGAGTCTTCCGGCGGAACTTCCGCGCCTGGAGGGGCGACCGCCCGTTCTGGGCGGGCCTGTTCGTCCTGCTCGGCGGTTTCCCCATCGCCTACTTCCCCTACGCGAACCTCCAGATCGGCCATCTGACGCTCGCGATGGCCACCACCGCGGGTGCGGGCTCCCTGATCATCGGCGTGCTGCTCGGCGTGCTGGGCATCAGCCTCTGGTTCCAGAAGCACGTACGGACCTTCGCGGGCGTGGCGGCGATCCTCCTGGCGCTGGTGTCCATCCCGGTGTCCAACCTGGGCGGATTCCTCATCGGCTTCCTGTTCGCCATGATCGGCGGCGCGATGGCGGTCTCCTGGGCTCCGGGCGAGCCCGAGGCGGAGCCGGCCAAGCCGGTGGCCCAGAGCGAGGGCGACGCCCCCGAGGGGGCGCCCGTGGGGACCACGGACAGTGTGAGCGAGCTGGGCGAGCCGAACGATCTGTCAGGAACGAGCCCGGCGAACGGGGCGAACGGGAGGCACAGTGCCGGCTGACGAGGTGACCCACGGGACTGATGTGGAGGAGTCCCGTGTGAGAACCGGGCCGCGCCACGCGGCCCCCAGGAAGCCGCTGTTCACCAGGTTCCACATGCCTGCCGGGAAGGCCGTCGCCATCGCGGCGATGCCGACAGCGGTCCTCATGGGGATGGGGTTCACGCCGACGCTCGCCCTCGCCGACGACCACTCGACGTCCAAGAGTCTGACGGCCGACGAGTACAAGGACTGCGTCGCGGCCGTGACCGGCTCCGAGGACGGCACGGACGCGTCGGACACGCCGTCGCCCTCGGCCTCGGCCAGTTCCAGCAAGTCCAACGACACTGCGGAGCCGACCCCTTCGGCCTCGGCGTCCTCGGGCGACACCTCTTCGTCGGATTCAGGTTCCGACGACAAGGACGAGCCCGCGCCCTCCGCCTCCCCGTCGTCCTCCTCGAGCACGTCCTCCTCGAGTACGTCGGACAAGTCGTCGGACACCAGTACGTCCACGCCGACCCCCTCGGCATCCGCGAGCAGCGGCAACGTGCTGGACACCATCGGCGACGCGATCGGCGACGTCCTCACGGGCGGCGGCGACTCCACGGCGAGCTCCAGCCCCTCGCCGTCCGCCTCGGCGAGCGCGAGCCCGTCCGCGACCAAGGACACCTCCGACAGCACCTCCGACACCGTCAAGGACACGACCGACACGGTCACCAAGACGGTCGAGGACACCGTGAAGGACACCACCGACACGGCGTCCAAGGCGGCCTCGGACACCACGGAGAAGGTCACGGAGGCGGCCCAGGAGGCCACCGCGACCCCCAGCCCGTCCGCGAGCTCCAGCACGGACCCGGACGACTGCCCGGTCGCCACGGACGAGGAGGGCGGTGTCGACAACGCCTCGCCGCTGCCCGACGACCCCTGGTACCTGAACGCCAGCTCGCTGCTGCTCAAGGGCGCCGACTACCAGGGCATCGTGAAGGTGAAGACGGCCAACGGGACGACCAAGAAGGTCCTGAAGTACGTCATCTCCGACGGCACCGACATCGGCGACCTGCACCAGACGGTGAAGGACAAGCAGTCCGGCAAGACCTACCACGTGCAGGCGGCCGACGGCTCGACGTCCACCATCCGCGACGGCAAGACGATCATGTACACGGAGAGCATCTCCGGCAACCTGCTCGGCCTGATCCCGGTCACGTTCAGCCCGGACAACCCCCCGCCGCTGAACATCCCGTTGATCTACTTCACCAAGGTGAAGGTCGTCCAGGCCGGTCAGTTCGGCGGATCGCTGACCGTGCCGGGTCTGCACTCGTACATCACCGACTGAGCGCAGCACCGACCGAGCGCCCCCAGAGCCCGTCCGGGAGCCGCACAACACTGAGGGCGCCCCCTTCGCGGGGGGCGCCCTCAGCGGCGTATCAGGACCCTTGGCGGGTCAGTCGCGGTCGCCGCTGCCCAGGTGGTGCACCCGGACCATGTTGGTGGTGCCGGGGACGCCGGGGGGCGAGCCGGCGGTGATGATCACGATGTCGCCGTCGTTGAACCGCTTGAGCTTGGCGATCTCGGAGTCGACCAGCTCGACCATCTCGTCGGTGCTGTTCACGAACGGCACGACGTGGGACTCGACGCCCCAGCTCAGCGTCAGCTGGTTGCGCGTGCCCTCGTCCGTGGTGAAGGCGAGGATCTGCTGGGCCGCGCGGTAGCGGGACAGCCTGCGGGCGGTGTCACCGGACTTGGTGAAGGCGACCAGGCCCTTGCCGCCGAGGAAGTCGGCGATCTCGCAGGCGGCGCGGGCGACCGAACCACCCTGCGTGCGCGGCTTCTTGCCCGGCACGAGCGGCTGCAGACCCTTGGAGAGGAGCTCCTGCTCGGCCGCGACGACGATCTTCGACATCGTCTTCACGGTCTCGATCGGGTACGCGCCCACGCTCGACTCGGCGGACAGCATGACCGCGTCGGCGCCGTCCAGGATCGCGTTGGCCACGTCGGAGGCCTCGGCGCGCGTCGGGCGGGAGTTGGTGATCATCGACTCCATCATCTGGGTCGCGACGATCACCGGCTTGGCGTTGCGGCGGCACAGCTCCACGAGGCGCTTCTGCACCATCGGGACCTTCTCCAGCGGGTACTCGACGGCCAGGTCGCCACGGGCCACCATGACCGCGTCGAACGCCGCGACGACGCCCTCCATGTTCTCGACCGCCTGCGGCTTCTCCACCTTGGCGATGACGGGGACGCGGCGGCCCTCCTCGTCCATCACCTTGTGGACGTCGGCCACGTCGTTGGCGTCGCGCACGAAGGACAGGGCGACCATGTCGCAGCCCATCTTCAGGGCGAAGCGGAGGTCCTCGACGTCCTTGTCCGACAGCGCCGGCACGTTCACGGCCGCACCGGGCAGGTTGATGCCCTTGTGGTCGGAGATCACGCCGCCCTCGATGACGACCGTCTTGACCCGGGTGCCGTCGACCTCGACGACCCGCAGCTCGACGTTGCCGTCGTTGATGAGGACCTGGTCGCCCTTGGAGACGTCACCGGGCAGACCCTTGTAGGTCGTGCCGCAGATGTGCTTGTCGCCGGGCACGTCCTCGGTGGTGATGGTGAACTCGTCACCACGCTCCAGCTCGACGGGGCCCTCGGCGAAGGTCTCCAGACGGATCTTCGGGCCCTGCAGGTCGGCGAGCACGCCGATGGCCTTGCCGGTCTCGGCCGAGGCGGCCCGGACGCGGTCGTACCGCCCCTGGTGCTCGGCGTGCGTGCCGTGGCTGAAGTTGAAGCGGGCCACGTTCATGCCGGCCTCGATCAGCGCGACGAGTTGCTCGTGGGAGTCGACCGCGGGGCCGAGAGTACAGACGATTTTCGAACGGCGCATGGGGCGATCCTATCGGTTTGTTTCGCTACGGAATATTCCGTCTGGTGGAAGATACAAATGGGCGGGCAGGTGCTCAGGCGTTGCTCTCCCCGAGCTCAGACATGGCTGCCTCCGGGCTCAGGCATTGCTCTCTCCGACCAGCTCATACGTCTGTGTGGCGATCTCCAGTTCCTCGTCCGTCGGCACCACGGCGACCGCGACCCGCGCGTCCCGCGGCGAGATGAGCCGCGGCTCGTCACCGCGCACGGCGTTCAGGTCGTCGTCGATCGCGAGGCCCAGTTCCTCCAGGCCGGCGATGGCGGCCTCGCGCACCGGGGCGGCGTTCTCGCCGACTCCGGCGGTGAAGGCGACGGCGTCCACCCGGCCGAGGACCGCGTAGTAGGCGCCGATGTACTTCTTCAGGCGGTGGATGTAGATGTCGAAGGCGAGCCGGGCCTGCTCGTCACCCTCGTCGATACGACGGCGGATCTCGCGCATGTCGTTGTCGCCGCACAGGCCGATCAGGCCGCTCTTCTTGTTGAGCAAAGTGTCGATCTCGTCGGTGGACATCCCGCCAACGCGCATCAAATGGAAGATGACCGCCGGATCCATGTCACCGGACCGCGTTCCCATCACCAGCCCCTCCAGCGGCGTGAGCCCCATGGAGGTGTCCACGCAGCGGCCGTTCCTGACCGCCGACGCCGAGGCCCCGTTGCCCAGGTGCAGCACGATGACGTTCACGTCCTGCGGCGCCTTGCCCAGCAGCCGCGCGGTCTCCCGGGACACGTACGCGTGCGAGGTGCCGTGGAAGCCGTACCGGCGGACGCGGTGCTCGTCGGCGGTCTTCACGTCGATCGCGTAGCGCGCCGCCGACTCCGGCATCGTCGTGTGGAAGGCGGTGTCGAAGACGGCGACCTGGGGGAGGTCGGGGCGCAGCGCCATGGCGGTACGGATGCCGGTGAGGTTCGCCGGGTTGTGCAGCGGCGCCACCGGGATCAGCCGCTCGATCTCGGCGAGGACCGCGTCGTCGATGACCGTCGGGTCGGTGAAGTGCTTGCCGCCGTGCACGACCCGGTGGCCGATCGCGGCCAGCTCCGGGGAGTCCAGGCCGAGCCCGTCCGCGGCCAGCTCCGTGGCCATGGCCTTCAGCGCGGCCTGGTGGTCGGCGATGGGGCCGTTCGTCTCCCGGGACGTGCCGCCCAGCGGGGTGTGCTTGAGCCGGCTCGTCTCCTCGCCGATGCGCTCGACGAGGCCCACGGCCAGTCGGCTGCCGTCGCTCATGTCGAGCAGCTGGTACTTCACCGACGAGGAGCCGGAGTTGAGGACGAGGACGCGGCTGGCGGTCACTGCTGGTAAGCCTTCTGGTCGGGGGTCTGGGCCTGGATCGCCGTGATGGCGACGGTGTTGACGATGTCCTGGACGAGCGCGCCGCGCGACAGGTCGTTGACGGGCTTGCGCAGGCCCTGCAGGACCGGGCCGACGGCGATCGCGCCGGCCGAGCGCTGCACGGCCTTGTAGGTGTTGTTGCCGGTGTTGAGGTCCGGGAAGATCAGCACGGATGCCTGCCCGGCGACCTCCGACTCCGGCAGCTTGGTCGCCGCGACGGACGGCTCGACCGCGGCGTCGTACTGGATCGGCCCCTCGATCTTGAGGTCGTCGCGCCGCAGCCGCACCAGGTCGGTGGCCTCGCGCACCTTGTCGACGTCGGCGCCCGACCCGGACGTACCCGTCGAGTACGACAGCATCGCGATCCGGGGCTCGACGCCGAACTGTTCGGCGGTGGCGGCCGACTGGATGGCGATGTCGCAGAGCTGCTCGGCGTTCGGGTCGGGGTTCACGGCGCAGTCGCCGTAGACGAGGACCTTGTCGGCGAGGCACATGAAGAAGACGGACGAGACGATCTTGGCGTCCGGCTTGGTCTTGATGATCTCGAAGGCGGGCCGGATGGTCGCGGCCGTGGAGTGCACGGAGCCCGACACCATGCCGTCGGCGAGGCCCTCCTGCACCATCAGCGTCCCGAAGTAGTTCACGTCGGCGACGACGTCGTACGCCAGCTCGACCGTGACGCCCTTGTGGGCGCGCAGGGCGGCGTACTTCTCGGCGAAGGCGTCGCGCAGCACGGAGGTGGCCGGGTCGATCAGCTGGGTGCCGCCGAGGTCGATGCCGAGGTCGGCGGCCTTCTTGCGGATCTGGTCGACCGGGCCGAGCAGCGTCAGATCGCACACACCCCGGCGCAGCAGCACCTCGGCGGCGTGCAGGACGCGCTCCTCGGTGCCCTCGGGGAGGACGACGCGGCGCCTGTCGGAGCGGGCCTGCTCCAGGAGCTTGTGCTCGAACATCATCGGCGTGAGCCGGTCGCTGCTCGGCGCGGAGACCCGCTTGAGCAGGTCGCTCGTGTCGACGTACCGCTCGAAGAGGCCGAGCGCGGTCTCCGCCTTGCGGGGCGTGGCCGCGTTCAACTTCCCCTCCAGGCCGAAGAGTTCGGCCGCGGTCGGGAAGGAGTTCCCGGCCACCGAGACGACCGGCGTGCCGGGCGCGAGGCGGGCCGCGAGGGTGAGGATCTCGTTGCTGGGCCGCTCGTTCAGGGTGAGCAGCACGCCGGCTATCGGGGGTGTGCCGGCGCTGTGCGCGGCGAGCGAGCCGACGACGAGGTCGGCGCGGTCGCCGGGGGTGACCACGAGACACCCCGGGGTCAGGGCGTTCAGGAAGTTCGGCAGCATCGCGCCGCCGAAGACGAAGTCGAGCGCGTCCCGGGCCAGCCCCGCGTCGTCGCCGAGGAGCACCTTGCCGCCGAGGGCGTGGGTGATCTGCGCGACGGTGGGCGCGGAGAGCGCGGGCTCGTCGGGAAGGACGTAACAGGGCACGGGGAGCCGCGAGTCGAGCCGCTCGTTGATCTCGGCGCGATCGGCCGCCGCCACCCGGTTCACGACCATGGCGAGGACGTCGCAGCCGAGGCCGTCGTAGGCGCGGTAGGCGTTGCGGGTCTCGGCGCGGACGGACTCGGCGGTCTGGCCGCGGCCGCCGACGACCGGGATGACCGACGCGCCGAACTCGTTCGCGAGGCGGGCGTTGAGCGCGAGCTCGTCGGGGAACTGGGTGTCGGCGTAGTCGGTGCCGAGCACGAGGACGACGTCGTAGTCCCGCGCGACCGCGTGGAAGCGGTTCACCAGGGAGGAGACCAGCTCGTCCGCCCCCTGCTCGGCCTGGAGCGCGGACGCCTCGTGGTAGTCCATGCCGTACACCGTCGCCGGGTCCTGCGCGAGCCGGTAGCGGGCGCGCAGCAGCTCGAAGAGCCGGTCGGGGCCGTCGTGCACGAGCGGACGGAACACCCCCACCCGGTCGACCTGGCGGGTCAGGAGCTCCATGACCCCCAGCTCGACGACCTGGCGGCCGTCGCCGCGGTCGATCCCGGTCACGTACACGCTGCGCGTCACGCGTGCTCTCCATCCGTTTCGTCGCTGGGTGGCTTCAGGGCTCGTGGTTTCGGGGCTCGAAAAAATAGCCCGCCGGGGTGAGCAGAACCATCTTGACAATACCTCTGCGGGTAGCTAGGGCGCCCGCCAGGACAAACGCCCTGGTGGGGCGGAGGGCAGCGACGGCCCCCTGCGGGCCGTGAAACAATCGGACTGGCTCACCGGTACCAAAAGCGAGCAGGAGACACAGCACGATGCGCATCGGAGTTCTCACCGCAGGCGGCGACTGCCCGGGCCTGAACGCAGTGATCCGGTCGGTCGTGCACCGAGCGGTCACCAATTTCGGGGACGAGGTCATCGGCTTCGAGGACGGCTACGCCGGCCTGCTCGAAGGCCACTACCGCACCCTCGACCTCGACGCCGTCAGCGGCATCCTCGCCCGCGGCGGCACCATTCTCGGCTCTTCGCGCCTGCAGCGCGACCGCCTCCGAGAGGCCTGCGAGAACGCGCAGGACATGGCGCGCGAGTTCGGCATCGACGTCCTGATCCCGATCGGCGGCGAGGGCACCCTGACCGCCGCCCGGATGCTCGCCGACGCGGGCCTGCCGGTCGTCGGCGTCCCGAAGACGATCGACAACGACATCTCCTCCACGGACCGCACCTTCGGCTTCGACACGGCGGTGGGCGTGGCCACGGAGGCCATGGACCGCCTGAAGACCACGGCCGAATCCCACCAGCGCGTGATGGTCGTCGAGGTCATGGGCCGGCACGCCGGCTGGATCGCCCTGGAGTCCGGCATGGCCGCCGGCGCCCACGGCATCTGCCTGCCCGAGCGCCCCTTCGACCCGGCCCACCTGGTCAAGATGGTCGAGGAGCGCTTCGCCCGCGGCAAGAAGTTCGCCGTCGTCTGCGTCGCCGAGGGTGCCCACCCCGTCGAGGGCACCATGGACTACGGCCACGGCGAGATCGACCAGTTCGGCCACGAGCGCTTCCTGGGCATCGGCACGGCCCTCGCGCACGAGCTGGAGCGCCGTCTCGGCAAGGAGGCCAAGCCGGTCATTCTCGGCCACATCCAGCGCGGGGGCACGCCGACGGCGTACGACCGGGTGCTGGCGACGAGGTTCGGATGGCATGCGGTGGAGGCCGCCCACCGGGGCGACTTCGGCCGGATGACGGCGCTGCGCGGCACGGACGTCGTGATGGTGCCGCTCGCGGACGCGATCACCGAGCTGAAGACGGTGCCGAAGGATCGGATGGACGAGGCGGAGTCGGTGTTCTAGGCCGCAGTACTCGGTACGTGAAACTGCGTACGAAACCTCAGTACGTGCTTCTTTGGACCATTGACCAGAAATGGTCGACGATCCGGTCGAGGAAGTCCCGGCCCGATGCGCTGGAGTCAGCGGCGGCCGAGCCTCCGCCCCAGCTCAGCGTGGCGACCATCTGCCCCTGGTAGTCGGTGTGCATCTCCTCCAGGACGCTCTCCAGGAGGTGCCGGTCCAGGGGCACCATCTTCCCGAGCGGGCGTATGTACGCCTGCCAGCGCGTCGTCATCGCGCTGCGCAGCAGCTCCGCGAGCTTGTCGTCGCGCCCGGTCACCGTGATGAAGTCGGGCAGCGAGAGGTCGAGGACGTCGGCGAGCGCGGCCGACTGCCGCTCGTTGCCGCGCCACTGGTCGGACTCCTCCATCCGCTGGTACGCGAGGAGTTCGAGGCCGACGGCGCGGGCGACGTCCTCCGGGGCGAGCCCGCGCGCTATGCGGTGTTCGCGCAATGTCCGTGGCGCGCCGATGAGCTCACCTGGCGAACACCACAGCACGCCCGCGAGCGCGGTGAGCTCGGGGCCGCTGGGTGCGGTGATGCCGCGCTCCCAGGCGGTGACGATGTCGGGCGTGACGTACGGCAGCCCGTACGAGGCTCTCATCCCGTACGCGACATGCTCGGGCCCCATTCCGAGCGCCGCCCGCAGTCTGCGGGCGGCGGGGGCGTTGAAGGGCGGGGTGGGCTGGTGGGCCTGCGGTAGGTGCACGGGCACAAAGTAGGGGTCCGGGGCAGCGGTGACTACGGTCTGTTCGGCCACAATTACGGATTGTAGGAACATACGGTTTCGGCCGTGCCGCGCCGCACTGCTGCGTGGGGGCATCGGATCGGCCCCTGAGTGAACCCAGTGAGCCGACGGTCATCCCTTGACGGCCCCACCCAGCGCGAACCCGCCTCCCAGCCGCCGGGAAACGAGTACATACAGCAAAATCACCGGAGTCGAGTAGATGACGGAGAACGCGGCCAGCTGCCCGTAGACCACCGTCCCCCGATTCCCGAAGAAGTCGTTGATGCTGACCGACGCGGGCATTTGGTCAGGCGTCAGCAGCAACATAAAGGGGACGAAGAAGTTTCCCCACATCATCACGAACGAGAAAACCGTCACGACGCCCACTCCCGGCCCCATCAGCGGCAGCACGATCCGCACCAGAGACTGGAACGCCGACGCGCCATCCGTCCACGCCGCCTCCTCCAGCTCCCTCGGGACGCCGTCCATGAAGTTCTTCATCAGCCAGATGGCGAAGGGGAGTTGGGATGCGGCGAAGAAGAAGATCGTGCCCTGCAGGGTGTCGATGAGGTTCACGCGCACGAAGAGCGCGTACACCGGAACCATGATCGCTGTGATCGGCAGGCACGTCGCGAACAGGATGGTGAGCAGGAAGGGACGGTTGAGGCGGGAGCGGAAGCGGGAGAGCGGGTAGGCGGCGAGGGCCGCGCAGACCACGGTCAGGAGGGTGCCGCCGCCGCACAGGATCAGACTGTTGAGCAGCGGTGTGAAGGTGATGTCCGGCTTCAGGACCGCGTCGAAGTTGTCCAGGGTGAGGCCGTCCGGGACCTTCACTTTGAGGTCCGCGTGCGGATCGAGCGCGGACAGGACCACCCAGGCCAGGGGGAGCGCGAAGGCTGCCGCCACCACGAGGAGCCCCGCGTCCGCCGCCAGACGCCTGCTCGTACGGCGGGAGGTGAGCGTGCGCCGAGTCGACACGGCCATCTCACACCTCCGTTCGCAGCAGCCGCATGTACACCGCCGAGAACAGCGAGCCGACCACCAGGAGCAGAAGAGCCACCGCTGTCCCGTAGCCGATCATGCTTTTCTGGAAGGCCTGTTCGTACATGAACAGGGGGAGGGTCTGGCTGCGATTTCCCGGGCCGCCCCGCGTCATGACCCAGATGAGTCCGAACACCGACAGTGTCTGCAGCGTGTTGAGCATCAGGTTCGTGCCGATCGACCGTCGGATCATCGGCAGGGTGATGTGCCACATCCGTCGCCAACCACCGGCCCCGTCCACTTCCGCCGCCTCCGTGATCTCTTTCGGGATTTCATTCAGTGCTGCCGAATAGACCAGCATCGAGAACGCGGTTCCTCGCCAGACATTCGCGAAGGACACCGCCAGGATCGGCAGCGTGAACATCCAGTTCTGGGACGGGAGATGGAGCCAGTCGAGGATGGCGTTCAAGGTTCCCTCGCGGCGGAAGAAGGCGTACAGCAGGAATCCCGCGACGACCTCCGGCAGGACCCACGCCGTGATCACGATCCCGCCCACCAGCGTGCGGACCGGCTTCGACGCGCGCTGCATCAGCGAAGCCAGCGCCAGGCCCAGGGTGTTCTGGCCGACGAGGGACGACAGCACGGTGAACACCAGCGTGAGCCAGACGGCGTTGAGGAACGCGTCGTCCTTGAAGGCCGCCCGGAAGTTGTCGAAGCCGACGAAGGACGAGTGGGCCTGGCCGGTGAGCTGGAGGTCGGTGAAGGCGATGTACGCGCAGTAGGCGATCGGGCCCGCGAGGAAGAGGAGCAGCAGGACGACGGCCGGGGCGAGCGGAAGCGCGCGGGTGAGGGAGCGGAGGGGGCCTCCCCGGCGCGGTGGGGTGACCTTCGTACCCACCGGGCGGACCGGGGACGCCGCCTGCGTGCCGACGCTCACTTCTTGATCACTTGGTTGTCGGTGGCCGTCTTCAGCTCCTCGTCATAGCCCCTCGCCGCCTTGTCGACCGAGCTGTCGCCCGTCGTCACGCCCTCCATGGCCTCCTGGATGGCGGTCGAGACCTTGGGGTACGCCGGGTACGCGGGCCGGTAGTGCGTGCTCGCCACCAGGTCCGTGAAGAACTTGATGCCGGGCTGCGCCTTCACATACGCGGGATCGGCGGCGACGTCCTTGCGTACCGCGATGCCGGAGTTGGCGATGTACCACTTCTGGGCGTTGGCCTTGGTCTGCATCGTCTCGATGAACTTGAACGCCAGGTCGGCGTTGGCGGCTTTGGCGGGGATCGCCCAGGTCCAGCCGCCCGACATGCTCACCTTGCCGGGGGCCTGGCCGTGCTGGGTGGGCATGTAGGCGAGGCCGAGTTTCTGGGACCACTCGGGCCATTCGTGGCCGGCGCCCTTCAGCCAGTCCTGCGGGAGCCAGCTGCCGTCGAGGTTGATGGCGAGCTTGCCCTTGGGGAGGAGCTCACCGCGGACCCTCGTCTGGATGTTGGGGTCGAGGGCGTCGGCGACATCGAGGCCGAGCTTCTCCTTGTAGACCGTCTCGACGAACGTGAGGGCGTCCTTGAAGCCCTGGCTTCCGGCGATCCACTTCTTCGTGGCGGTGTCGTACAGGGGGTCCGTCGTCCCGTCGCCCGTCCCGTACAGCAGCATCTCGAAGCCCTGCATGGTGGCGGCCTCGCCGGCGGGCTTGCCCGTGTAGACGTTCAAGGGCGTGACGCCCGGGACCTTCGCCTTCACCGTGCGCGCCGCCGCGAGCACGTCGTCCCAGGTCTTCGGCTGCCAATCACTCGGCAGGCCCGCCTTCTTGAAGATGTCCTTGTCGAACCAGAGCCCCCGGGTGTCCGTCCCGTCCGGGACGCCGTACGTCTTCCCGTCCTGGGCCTTGGCGGCCGACTTCGCCGTGTCGATGAACTGGTCCCAGTCCTGCCACTTGTCGAGGTACGGGTCGAGGGGCTTCAAGTACCCACTGGTGATATCCGAGTTGATGAGGAACGTGTCCTCGTAGACCAGATCGGGCGCCGTCTTCGGCGACCTGAGCATCTGCTGGAGTTTCGTGTAGTACTCGGAGTCCGGGGCCTTGATCGGGACGAGCTCGACCTTCTTCCCCGGGTTCGCTTTCTCGAACTGCTTCTTCATCTCGCCCAGGTAGGTGTCCATCACCCTGACCGAGTTGTCCGTCGACTGTTTGAAGGAGATCTTCACGGTGTCCGGATCACTCCCGGATCCCGATCCACAGGCGGTGAGCGCGGTGGCGGTGAGCAGCGTTGCGAGGAGAAGTGGGGCGGCGGTGGGGCGCACGGGCACGACCTCCTACTGGCCGACGTCATGGGTGGCCGAGATGTCTGCCCGGTGAACGTAAGGGGGCCGCTGGAGCAGGGTCAATGGCTGTGCAACGGTGCAAGTCACCAACGTGACAACGTTGTTGTCCGCGTGCGGTGGCCGGGGTCGCCGTACCGCGGTGAGGTGGTCCCGAGGTCGTGGTGTACGCGCAACCCTTTACGGGGGCTGTGGGTCCACCTGATACGAGTTGGCGCCCATTGCTCCGTTTCGTATGTCTGGGGGAGACGTCATGTCGGACGACAGGGAGCGCGGGTTCGTCGAGGGTGTGCGCCGGTTCTTCTGGTTGCCGCGGGAGGTCCCGCGAGGTCCCGCGCCGGCCCTGCCGCTGGCGCGCGTGGGGATCTTCAACGTCGCCGCGGGGGCGGGTATCGCCGCTCTCGGGTGGGGTGACCAGGTGGTGCTGATCATGCTGGGCTCGGTGTTCGCGATGGTCGACGACATGATCGAGGGCGTGCGGCACCGGTGGCCGGGCTTCGTCGTCGGCCTGGCGGCCGCGTGGGGTGCCGACAGGCTCGTGCGGGCCGGGACCTCCGCTCCCGCCGATCCCGACTGGGCCGACTATCCCGCGTTCGCCACCGCGAGCCTGGTCGCCCTCGTCGCCTTCGCGGCGATCACCCGCCTGCCCGGCCGCCAGGGGGCCGCGCTGGGTTGAGCAGGCCGGCTCGCCGGGTTGATCAGGCCGGCTATCCCTTCACCCACCGGTACTGCAACTCCGGCCGCCCCACCTGCCCGTACTGCGGAGCGCGCGCCGCCCGCCCCGCGTCCACCAGGTGTTCCAGGTACCGCCGGGCCGTGATCCGGGAGATGCCGACCGCCTCGGCGACCCCGGCCGCGGTCAGGCCCTCGGCGCAGTCCCGGAGGGCGACGGTGACGCGTTCGAGGGTCGGTGCGCTCAGGCCCTTGGGCAGGGCCGCCGGGCCCGGGGCGCGCAGGGTGGCCAGGGCGCGGTCCACCTCGTCCTGGCCGCTCGCCTCGCCCACCGCCGCGTGGAACTCGGCGTAGCGCACGAGCCGGTCCCGCAGCGTCGCGAAGGTGAACGGCTTCAGGACGTACTGGACGACCCCGAGCGACACCCCTTCCCGTACGACCGCCAGGTCCCGCGCGGACGTCACCGCGATCACGTCCGCGTGATAGCCGGCGGCCCGCAGGGAGCGGGCGAGCTGCAGTCCGTGCACGTCCGGCAGGTGCAGGTCGAGCAGGAGCAGGTCCACCGGCGTGCGGTCCAGCGCGCGGCGCGCCTCCGCACCCGTGTGCGCCTTGCCGACCGCCGTGAAGCCGGGCACCCGGCCGACATACATGACGTGCGCGTCGGCGGCGACCGGGTCGTCCTCGACGACGAGTACGCGGATGGGCTCGGGATCGGTCATACGTCGCCTCCAGGCAAGGCGGGCTCAGCGGGCGGCTCGGACGGGCTGGGCTTCGGCTCCGGCCGGGCGGGGGACGCGCCGGGTCCGCGCTCGGCGACGGCCTCCTCCGGGGTGGCCGGGGACACGGTAGGCAATGGCAGCCGCACCTCGAACTCCGCCCCGCCCCCGGCTGCCTCCCGCACCGTGAGCGAGCCCTCGTGGCGGCTCACGGCCTGCCGTACGAGTGCCAGGCCGAGGCCGCGGCCGCCGGGGCCCGCCGGTTTGGTGGACCAGCCGCGTTGGAAGACCTGTTCGGCGTGGGCCGGGTCCACGCCGGCGCCGGTGTCGGCGACCCGCAGTACCAGGACGGACTCGTCCGTGAACGCCGTCACCGTGACCCGCGCGCGCACCGTCCCCTGCGCCGCGTCCACCGCGTTGTCGATGAGGTTGCCGAGGACGGTGACCAGGTCGCGGGCGGAGAGGGAGGCCGGGAGGAGCCCGTCGTCGATGGCGCTGTCGTCGGAGACCACCAGCTCCACGCCCCGCTCGTTCGCCTGGGCCGCCTTGCCGAGGAGCAGCGCGGCGAGGACCGGTTCGCTGACCGCCGCGACCACCTGGTCGGTGAGCGCCTGCGCCAGCTCCAGCTCCGCCGTGGCGAAGTCGACGGCCTCCTCGGCGCGGCCCAGCTCGATCAGGGACACCACGGTGTGCAGCCGGTTCGCGGCCTCGTGCGCCTGCGAGCGCAGGGCCTGCGTGAAGCCGCGCTCCGAGTCCAACTCGCCCATCAGCGCCTGGAGTTCGGTCACATCGCGCAACGTCACCACCGTGCCCCGACGTTCGCCTCCCGAGACCGGGGAGGTGTTCACGACCAGGACGCGCGACGCCGTCAGGTGCACCTCGTCCACCCGTGGCTCCGCCGACAGCAGTGCGCCCGTCAGCGGTGCGGGCAGCCCGAGTTCGGCCACCGAGCGGCCGACCACCTCGTCGGTCACGCCGAGCAGCTCCCGCCCGCCGTCGTTCATCAGCGCCACCCGGAACTGCCCGTCCAGCATCAGCAGCCCCTCGCGTACGGCGTGCAGCGCGGCCTGGTGGTAGTCGTGCATACGGCTCAGCTCGGCCGCGTTCATGCCGTGGGTGGAGCGGCGCAGCCGGGCGTTGATGACGTAGGTGCCGATGCCGCCCAGCATCAGGGCGCCCGCCGCGACCCCGATGAGGGCCGTGACCTGGTCCTGGACGCGCTTGGTGATCGCCTCGACCTTGATGCCCGCGCTGACCAGACCGACGATGCGGCCGTTGTCGTAGATCGGGGTGACTGCACGCACGGACGCGCCGAGGCTGCCGGTGTACGTCTCCGTGAAGGTTTTGCCCGCCAAGGCGGGGCCGATGTGCCCGAGGAAGTGCTTGCCGATCAGGTTCTTGTCGGGGTGGGTCCAGCGGATGCCCTGCGGGTTCATGATCGTGACGAAGTCGACGCCGGTGTCCCGCTGCACCTGGAGAGCGTACGGCTGGAGGGTCTTCGTGGGGTTGGCGGTGCGGATCGCCTGGTGCACCGAGGGGGCGTCCGCGACCGAACGGGCGACGGCCACGGCCTGCCGGCCCGCCGCTTCCTCGGCTTGGCTGCGGTCGCTGACGTAGGTGAACAGCGCGTACCCGGCGACGAGGACCGCGATCAGCACGGCCTGCATGCCGAAGAGCTGGCCGGCCAGGCTGCGGGGTCGCGGGACGCGGGGGAAGCGCATGTCGTTCAGTCTGCCTCTCCTTGTAAGTGTGAACTAAATGAACGGAAGGGTGACCGCCCTCACAGGCCGGGAGATAGTCACCGCATCCCCCGGGAGCACCGCCTCCCGGATCTCCCCGGTCGTGAGCCGCACGCCGGGTTCCGCCGGTCGTGAGCCGCACGCCGGATGATGCCGACGACGTCGTCAAGGAGGGCAGCCGTGGCCAGCACACCGCAAACCGCACCTGCCGCACCCGCCGTGAAGCGGGACCGCACCCATTACCTGTACATCGCTGTCATCGTCGCGGTGGCGCTCGGTATCACCGTGGGACTGATCTGGCCCGACGCCGGGGTCGAGCTCAAGCCCCTGGGTACGGGCTTCGTGAACCTGATCAAGATGATGATCTCGCCGATCATCTTCTGCACGATCGTGCTCGGTATCGGATCGGTCCGGAAGGCCGCCAAGGTCGGTGCCGTCGGCGGTATCGCGCTCGGCTACTTCACGGTGATGTCGCTCGTCGCGCTCACCATCGGTCTCGTCGTCGGCAACATCCTGCACCCGGGTGACGGGATGCACCTGACCGAGGCGATCAAGGCGTCCGGGCACGACCAGGTGTCCGCCGACGCGCTGCCGCCGGTCGACTTCGTGCTGTCGATCATCCCGGTGACCTTCGTCTCCGCCTTCACCGAGGGCCAGGTGCTGCAGACCCTGCTCGTGGCGCTGCTCGCCGGGTTCGCGCTGCAGGCGATGGGGCCGGTCGGCCAGCCGATCCTGCGCGGTGTCGAGCACATCCAGCGGCTCGTCTTCCGCATCCTCGCCATGGTGATGTGGGCCGCTCCGATCGGTGCCTTCGGTGCCATCGCCGCGGTGGTCGGTTCGGCCGGTCTGGACGCGCTGAAGAGCCTTGCCGTGCTGATGCTCGGCTTCTACGCGACCTGTTTCCTGTTCGTCTTCATCGTGCTCGCCGCGATGCTGCGCGCCTTCGCCGGGCTGAACATCTTCTCGCTGTTCAAGTACCTGGCCCGGGAGTTCCTGCTGATCCTGTCCACCTCGTCCTCCGAGTCCGCGCTGCCGCGGCTCATCGCGAAGATGGAGCACCTGGGCGTCAGCAAGCCGGTGGTCGGCATCACCGTCCCGACCGGCTACTCCTTCAACCTCGACGGCACGATGATCTACATGACCATGGCGTCGCTCTACATCGCCGACGCCATGGGCACCCCGATGTCCATCGGCGAGCAGATCCCGCTGCTGCTCTTCCTGCTCCTCGCCTCCAAGGGGGCGGCGGGGGTCAGCGGCGCCGGTCTGGCCACGCTGGCCGGTGGTCTGCAGTCGCACAAGCCCGCGCTGGTCGACGGCATCGGCCTGATCGTCGGCATCGACCGCTTCATGAGCGAGGCCCGCGCCCTGACGAACTTCGCGGGCAACGCCGTGGCCACCGTCCTGATCGGCACCTGGACCAAGGAGATCGACAAGGAGCGGGTCGGGCACGTGCTCGCGGGGCGGCTGCCCTTCGACGAGAAGACCCTGCTGGACGACGACGAGACCGCCCCCGTGGATGTGCCCGAGCAGGGCGGCGAGAAGGAGCTTGCCAAGGCGTAAGTCTTGTAGGGGCGCCGTTCGGAAGCTGCGGGTCCGTCGTGGCTGGTCGCGCTGTTCCCCGCGCCCCTTACGGAGCGCCCCCTGGCCGGCGGGGCGCTCCCACCTGACCGGGCGTGCCCTCCTGAACAGGACGCGCCCCCCCGACGCCGAGCGGCTGGGTCCTCCCCCGTGGACCTGGCCGCTCGGCCCTTTTGGCGCCGCGGGCTCAGTCGGTCAGCTTGGTCACCAGTTCGGTGGCGCGCGAGGCGGGTACGCCCGCCGTGGTCAGCATGGTGATCACGGCGGAGCGGCCCGCCTCTTCGGGTGCCAGCAGGCCGTCGTTCACAGCCTCCATGAGGGCGAACAGCATCTGCTCGTGGACGTACGCCAGGGCCGGCGCCGGCAGCGGGGACTCGAACACGCCCTGGTCCAGGCCGCGTTGGAGTACCTCCGTGCAGGACTCGCGCACGGGCGTGAGCCGCTCGCGGATGCCCTGGACCGTGACGCTGCGCTGGGCGAGCGCGACCAGCAGCCGGTAGCGGTCGGCGACCTCCCACACGGCGAGAGTCGAGCGGCTCAGGGACTCCGCGGGGTCCTCGATGCCCTCCCGGCCCGCGGCATGCGCCGTCTCCACCGCCTCCGCGGCCCCTTCGAAGAGCGTCCCGATCAACGCCTCGCGGCTCGGGAAGTGCCCGTACACCGTGCGCCGTACGACGCCCGCGGCCCGTGCGATCTGGTCCATGGACGCGTCGGGGTCGCGCAGCAGCTCGGCGAGCGCGACGTCGAGGATGCGGCGGCGGTTCACATCCGCGCGGCTGGCGTTACCCGTGGTCATGGCTGCCATTCTGCACGCCCCGTGAGGTGATCGGCGCCCCACCACAAGGGCTCCACCTCCTTCATTTGCACAGTGCTGTGCAGTGGCCGTACATTGCACATCGTCGTGCAATTGCACGACGATGTGCAAATCGAGCGAGGAGGGGGCGACCGTACCCATGCGTCTGCGTCTCGTCATGAACGAACCGGTCGAGAGGATGGACCGGCCCTACGCCCGGCGCTGGTGGGCGCTGCTGGTGCTCTGCCTGAGCCTGCTGATCATCGTGATGGCGAACACCGCCCTCACGGTGGCGGCCCCCGACATGACCCAGGACCTGGGCCTGTCCAGCGCCGACCTGCAGTGGGTCATCGACGGCTACACCGTCCCGTATGCCGCGCTGATGCTGCTGCTCGGCGCGATCGGCGACAAGTACAGCCGGCGTGGCGCGCTCGTCCTCGGGCTCGTCGTGTTCGGGGGAGGCGCCGTCGCGGGTTCCCTCGTCGACAGCGCCACGGGGGTCATCGCGGCCCGTGCCGTCATGGGCTTCGGCGCCGCCCTGATCATGCCCGCGACGCTCTCCCTGCTCGCCGCGACCTTCCCGCGCGCGGAGCGGGCCAAGGCGATCACGCTGTGGACCGCCACGGCCGGGCTCGCGATCGCCGCCGGTCCGCTGGTCGCGGGCGCGCTCCTGGAGCACCACGGCTGGTCGTCCACGTTCCTGATCAACGTGCCCATCGCCGTGCTCGCCATCATCGGCGCCTTCGTCCTCGTACCGCCGTCCCGGGCCGCGCACCACAACCGCATCGATTACGTGGGTGGTCTGCTGTCCGTGGTCTGGATCGGCTCGCTGGTCTACATGATCATCGAGGGTCCGCACTTCGGCTGGGGCGTGAAGGCCGTGACCGCCGCGGTCGTCGCGGGCTTCGGCCTCGTGCTCTTCGTGGTGTGGGAACTGCGCCACCCGCGCCCGGTCATCGACGTACGCCGCTTCGCGAACCGCCGCTTCGCCGGCTCGAACCTCGCCGTCGCGCTCTTCTTCCTGGCCGTCTTCGGCGCCTTCTATTACCTCACCCAGCACCTCCAATTCGTCCTCGGATACGACGCGTTGGACACCGGAGTGCGCATGCTGCCCCTCGCTGGGGCCGTCTTCGCCGGCTCGGCGCTCACCGGCTACCTCACCCCGCGGATCGGCATGAAGATCACCGTCACCGCGGGCATGGTCGGCGGCACGGCGGCGCTCGCGTTGCTCACCCGGGTGGACGCGGCATCGTCGTACGGCGATTTCGTGCTGCCCCTCGTCATCCTGGGCCTCGCGATCGGCCTCGCGCTGTCGCCCTGCACGGACGCCATCATGGGCGCCTTCCCCGAGTCCGAACTGGGCGTCGGCGGCGCGGTCAACGACACGTCGCTGGAGCTCGGCGGCTCGCTCGGCATCGCCATCCTCGGCTCGGTGCTCGCGAGCTCGTACTCCTCGCACCTCTCGGACGCGACCGCGGGCAGCAAGCTCCCCGCGGGTGCCCTGTCCACGGCGCAGGACTCGGTGGGCGCGGGGTACGCCGTCGCCCAGGGCATCGGCGACAAGGCCCGGCAGCTCGGCGAGCAGGCCGCGCAGGCGAACAGCACCGAGCAGGCGGCGCAGTTGAAGGCGCAGGCCGACCAACTCGCCCACGGCGCCCGGCAGATGGCGGACGCGGTCGGCTCGTCCTTCGCGGACGCGGTCGCCCACACCAGCCTCGTCGGCGCGGTGATCCTGGGGGTGGGGACGGTGCTGGTGGCGGTGTTGCTGCCGCGCAAGGGCCGTACGGCGGAGGGCGGGTCCGGCGTCGAAGCCGAGGCCGAGTCCGAGTCCGGCGTCGCGGACGAGACCGGTGCGTCGGACGAGGCGGTGTCGGCCGAGCGCGAGCCCGTGAGCGGCGCGACGCGCTGAGCGCGCCCCGGAACCGTGACCCGTGGGCCACCGTCTCGTAGAACATGCACTACCGTGCCGTGCCGGACTGACCGGCACGGCACGGCTCGTTCTGCGGAGGACACGGGAGCATGAAGATCGACTGGGACCGGCGCACCTGCGCGCGGCGAGGGCATGTGACGTATGTGCCGGACGAGCCGGGGCTGCGGGTGCGGCTGCGTGCCGAGACGAGCCTCGGTGAGGCCTGGCGCTGTCTGCGCTGCGGCGACTTCGCGCTCGGCGAGCCGCACGGCTCGGGACCCGCGGACGAGGCCCCGCTCGTCCCGCGCGGCAAGGTGCTGCGCGATCTGTTCATCCTGCGCTTCCTGGCCGTCGAACGGGCCGTGCGCGGCGTGTTCATCGTGCTGGTCGCCGCCGCCGTGTGGAAGTTCAGCAACAGCCAGGACTCGGTGCGCCGGCTCTTCGACGAGTACCTCGATGTCTTCCGGCCGGTCTTCAAACACTTCCACTACGACCTCGACCACTCACCCGTGGTCGGCACCATCCAGAAGACCTTCGGCTACAAGCACTCCACCCTGGTGCTGGTGGCCGTGCTGCTCCTCGCGTACGCCCTGATCGAGCTCATCGAGGCGGGCGGCCTCTGGTACGCCAAGCGCTGGGCGGAGTACCTCACGGTCGTCGCCACCGCCGCGTTCCTCCCCCTGGAGATCTACGAACTCACCGAGCACATCAGCTGGTTGAAGATCGCCACGCTGGTCCTCAACATCCTCGCCGTGCTCTACATCGCCCTCACCAAGCGCCTGTTCGGGCTGCGCGGCGGCCGCAAGGCCTTCGACGAGGAGCGGCAGAGCGCGTCGCTGCTGGAGGTGGAGGAGTCGGCGGGCCTGGAGCCGTCTCACGCGTAGGCGGTTGGCGGGCCTGCAGCCGTCTCGTGCGTGACGATCGGCGGGCCTGGAGCCGTCCCACGTGTGGGCGGTCGGCGGGCTCGGCGCGTCTCACGCGTAGGGTCCGCCTCATGCGTACGGGTCGGTGATCTCCCGCAGCAGGGTCAGCGCCTGTCGCATCTGTGTCATCCGGCGTTTGCCGAGGTGGGCCTCCCACTCCTTCTCGACCTCGGCGACCACCGCGTCGGCGACCTCCTTGGCCGCCCAGGCCTTCTCCGTCCCGCACACCAGCCGGGCCCGTTTGTCCGTCGGGTCCGGCACGCGCTTCACATAACCCGCCTTCTCCAGCTGGTCGACCAGGAAGCCCGCGGTCTGCTTGGTGACCTGGGCCTGTTCGGCGAGGTCGGTCAGCCGCGTGCCGTTCGGGCCGATGCGCTGCATGACCCGGGCCTGGGCGGGCGTGAAGTCGTCGAAGCCGGCCTCCGCGAGCGCGGCGAAGACGCGGTTCTCCAGGGCCCGGTACGGGATGAACAGGAGCAGCCCCGTATTGAGCTCGCTCTCCGCCACCATGGTCGGCACTCTCCTTCTACGGCTTGACATTGGTCAGAGTCGCTGACTAATTTGGTCAGAGAAGCTTACCACTTTGAGTAGGTGGTGATCCCCGTGGGGCGCGTGACAGGTGTCGTACTGGGCGTGGACGAGTGCTGGCAGGTCATCGACCGCGAGCGGGCGAGCCTGGTGGATCTGCTGGAGGGCCTGCGCCCCGAGGAGTGGGAGAAGCCCACGCAGTGCGGCGACTGGCGGGTGCGGGACGTCGCCGCCCATCTGACGATCGCCGCGCGCGGCTCGTACGGGATGGTCGTACGGGAACTCGTGCGTGCCCGCGGCAACTTCGACCGCATGATCCACGACACCGGGGTCCACGAGGGACAGCGGCCCGTGACCGAGATCGTCGCGAACCTCCGCTCGATCATCGGCTCCCGCCGCCTCGCGCCCGGCACCACCCGCCGTGAACCGCTGCTCGACATCCTCGTGCACGGCCAGGACATCGCGCTGGCCCTCGGGCGGGAGCGCGAGATGCCCGTCGAGGCCGCCCGTGACGCCGCCGACCGGGTGTGGACCATGCGCTTCCCGCCCCGGCCCTGGCCCCTTCCACAGGGCCGGCTCGTCGCCACCGACGTGGAGTGGACGCGCGGCGAGGGGGAGGAGATCAGGGGGCCGATCGTGGCCCTGCTCCTGCTGCTGACCGGGCGCACGGCGGCGGCCGGGGCACGACTCGAAGGCATGACGCGGGCGCCGCGCCGGACGTGGTCGACCGGCCAGTGCTGGCTGGGAGGCGAACCGCCCCCCGCCGACAAGGCCGAAGCGGTGGGTGATTGAGCCCCACGGGCGCGCGAACCGTGCCCGCTTCAGCGGGCGGCCCGGCGCCCGGGGGAGGCGCCACGGGGGAGCGAAGCGGCGGGTCCGGCCAGCGGGCCCGCCGCTTTGACCGTACGGAGCACGGGGGCCGTTTCCAGCGTGCGGATCGCGTCGAGCGCTCCCAGGCGGCGGGTCAGGTAGTCGTGCAGGGCGGCCGGGTTCGGACACAGGGCCTGGGCGACCAGGTTGGTCGGGCCGGTGGTGGCCGCGACGAACGCCAACTCGTCGTGCCCGGCGAGGGTGTGGGCCACCGCGTCGAGATGGGCCGGGGCGACCGACATCCACAGCATGGCCCGCGCGGTCGCGCCCAGCAGGGTGTCGTTCATGTCGACGTCGAAGAACAGGGCCCCTGACGACCGCAGGTCGGCCAGGCGGCGGGCGACCGTCGCGGGGGACCAGCCGGTGGCCGCGGCGAGGTCGGCGAGGCTCGCACGACCATCGTGCGCGAGGGCGGTCAGCAGGGCGTGGTCGGTGCCGGCGAGCGGCCGTGGGCTGGGTGGCTCGCGTGTGTCTGGTCGTGAGCTGGTCGGCTCGCGTGTGCCTGGTCGTGAGCTGGCTGATTCGCGTGTTTCTGGCCGTGAGATGGGTGGCTCGCTCGTGCCTGGCCGTGAGCTGGCCGACTCGCGTGTGCCCGGCCGTGGGCCGGCCGAACCGCGTGTGCCCGAGTGTGGGCCGGCCGGCTGTCCTGTGCCCGACCGTGGAGGGGTCGACTCGCCTGTATTCGGCTCCAGTTGGCGCCGCTGTTGTTCGCTCAGGATGCCCGCCCTGCCGCGCCACGCGGTCGGGCCGCCGAGGTAGGTGTGCAGCAGGCAGTGCGCAGAGACGGCGGTGATCCCGGCCGTGCGCGGGATGTCATGGAGCAGCAGCGCGTGCCCGTCGGAGGCGTCGGCCGGTGTCTGGATCACGGCCAGGATCTCCGTACCGCCCGACGCCAGCCGTACCCACGACGTGTCCGAACGGCGGGCCAGGGCGTGTGCCAGGTCCTGCGCGGTGTGCGGCCCCGCGGTCAGCCGCACCAGCCACTGGGCGCGCCCCGCATGCAGCGGATCGGCCAGCCCGACCACCCGCAGCGACGCCTCCGCGCACAGCCGTCGGTAGCGCCGCGCCACGGTCTGCGTCGATACGCCGAGCACGGCACCGATCCGGCTGAAGGGCGCCCGCCCGTCGATGTGCAGCGCCTGCACCAGACCGCGGTCGATCTCGTCGAGCATGAACAGATCCCTCACCATGTGGGCGCCTGATGGAAGAAATCAACAGTCAGACCCCTGGAAGTGGAACACCGAGGGTACGCACGAGCACGCTCGTTGGCGAACGCGCCGCGGCAGGCCCGCAGGCCCGCAGGCCCGCAGGCAGGGCTGGGCGGACCGCCCCGCGTGCGGCGGGCGAACAAGCCGTCGTGCGGCGGCCGACCCCCCACACGGCACCCCGGCTCGCGCATCAACCGGCCCCGACCCCGCTCCCCGTACCGAAGGAATCCACCCATGCCGAACACCCACCGCAGCCACCGCACCCACCACAGCCCCACCACAACCAACCGCTCGCACCACACCTACCGCCACCGCTGGCCGGCCCTGGCCGTCCTCCTCGTTGCCGAGGCGATGAATCTGCTCGACGCCACGATCATGACCGTGGCCGCCCCGGCCATCCACGCCGATCTCGGCGGCCCGGTCTCGGACATCCAGTGGTACGGCGCCGCGTACACCCTGCCGTTCGCGGTGCTGCTGATCGCGGGCGGGCGGCTCGGTGACATCGTCGGGCGCAAGCGGATCTTCGGGATCGGCGTCGCCGGATTCGTGCTCGCGTCGCTGGCCTGCGCCTTCGCCCCGTCGGCCGGGCTGCTGATCACCGCGCGGGCCGTCCAGGGAGCCGCCGCCGCGCTCGTCATCCCGCAGACGATCGGACTGATCCGCGTCATGTTCGACGGGGGCGAACTCGCCCGGGCCATGGGCAGCATCGGCCCGGTCATGGGCCTCGCGGCCGTGTGCGGACCGGTGGCCGGCGGGGTGCTGACCCATGCCGCTTCCTGGCGTGCGGTGTTCTTCGTCAATGTGCCCCTGGGCGTCGGGGTGCTGCTCGCGACCCCGCTGCTCAAGGAAGACCAGTCGGCGCGCCGCCCGCGCCTCGACCTCGTCGGCACGGTGCTGGTGAGCGGGGCGGTCGGATCGCTCACGTACCCCTTGATCCAGGGCGCCAACTCCCTCTCGTACGTGCTGACATGGGGGCTCGGCCTCACGCTCTTCGCGGCCTTCGCCGTGCACCAGCGCCACCGCGCCCGCCGCGAGCTCAGCCCCCTGGTCGAACCGAGCCTGTTCGGCAATCGCGGCTTCTCCGCCGCCCTGGTCTGCTCGGTGCTCTTCTTCGCCGTCGTCAGCGGACTGATGCTGGTAGTCGTGGTGCAGCTCCAACTCGGCCCGCACATGGGGGTGTTGGCTGCCGGGCTGACGCTGCTGCCCTGGTCCTGCGCAATGGGGATCTCCTCTTGGACGGCGGGCAGGCGCCTGGTGCCGCGGTACGGGTCCCGGGTGATGTACGCGGGTCTCGGCGCGCTGTTCGCCGGTGTGCTCGGCGCCATCGGGGCGTACGCCACCGCGCCGGACACCGGCTACCCGTGGCCGCTGCTCGTCGCGCTCGCCGTGTGCGGGGTCGGCCAGGGCCTGTTCGCCGTGCCGTTCTTCACGACGGCCCTCCACCGGGTCCGCCCGCACGAGACCGGTTCGGCGGCCGGGCTGCTCAACGCGGTGCATCAGCTCGGCTCCACGCTCGGGGTGGCGCTGCTTGGGAGTGTCTTCTTCCGGGGCGGGGCCGAGGATGCTTTCTGGGCGGCAGCCGGGCTGCTGGTCGCCACAGCCGCGGCGGTGGCGTTCATGATGCCGAGGCGGGCAGCCACTTACCTTTCGGTCAGTAGCTGACCAAATAGTCGGTACTTGTGGGAAGTTGTCCCCTTCGGAAGCATGGCCACCATGACAAATGACCTTGAAAACACCGGACTTGAGAACGCGCCCGTTGACCCCACCCCGGTGGCCGTCCTCGGCCTCGGCGCGATGGGACAGGCGCTCGCCGCCGCGTTCCTCCGCGCGGGCCACCCCACGACCATCTGGAACCGCTCACCCGGCAAGGGGGACGAACTCCTCGCGCAGGGCGCCGTCCGGGCGGCGAGTGCCGCCGAGGCCGTCCGCGCCGCCGACCTGGTGGTCGTCTGCGTCGTCGACTACGACGCGGCCCAGGCCGTCCTCGACGCCACCGCCGACGACCTGCCCGGCCGGGTCCTGGTGAACCTCACCTCCGACACCCCCGAGCGCTCCCGCACCACCGCGGCCTGGGCGAACGAGCGGGGTATCGACTACCTGGACGGCTCGATCATGGTCCCGGTCCCGGCGATCGGCGGGCCCGAGGCGCTCATCTTCTACAGCGGCCCGCGGGCGGCGTACGAGAAGTACGAGGGCGCGCTCACCTCGCTGGGCGGCCGACCCGCCTACCTCGGCGAGGACCAAGGGCTCGCCGCCGTCTACGACTTGGCGCTGCTCGACTTCTTCTACTCCAGCATGGGCGGCCTCGTGCACGCCTTCGCGCTGGCCGAGGCGGACGGGGTTCCGGCGGCCTCGCTCGCCCCCTACCTGAACACCATCGCCGCCATCCTGCCGCCCATCGTGGCCGGTACCGCCCAGGACATCGACGCGGGCAGCTATCCGGGCGCCGCCGCGAACCTCGGCATGATGGCCGCCGGGGCCGGGCACGTGCTGGAGGCCGCCGAGCACCGCGGGCTCGATGTGAGCACCCTGCGCTCGGTGAAGGAGATCGCCGACCGGGCCATCGCCCGGGGGCACGCGGCCGACAGCTGGTCGAGCACGATCGAGGTCGTACGAGCGGGGTGACCGGCCGGGGGGCGCGGGACCCGGACCAGGGCGCCGAGTTCCCGCCGACGCGGGACGACGACGTGCGTAAAGCATGACGAGCCGGGGACGCGCGGGCCCTCGTTCTGGGATGCTGGCGGCGGGGGTGCCGGTATGTCTGAGACCCGGGCGCTGGTGGTCGGGGTGGGGCGCTTCGCGGCGCCGGTCGTGGCGGACGAGGAGGCCCCCGTCGGCGGCACGGCGTGGCAGCCGCTCGCCTTCGTCTACGAGGTCGTGCCCGAGGTGATGAAGGCGCTCAAGGGCGTCGGCTACGACGTGGTGTCGTCGCTGGATCCCGACGCGAGGGCGTTGCGCGCGGCGGTGGACCGTGCGGCGGAGGACGGCTGCCGGGTGGTGCATGTCGTCGCGCACGGGGTGACCGCCCGGGGAGGCGATCCTCAGCGGCTCGATGTGGTCCCCTCGGACACCCGCTTCGGCCAGGGCACGAACATCAGCGGATGGATCTCCGACGCCCAGACCGTCGGTCACCCCGTGCTGTTCCTGCTCGACCTGTGCCACGCCGGGCGCTCCGCACGGCTGCCGTTCCTGATGCCGGGGGCCGAACGGGAGGTCCATGCCTGGGTGATCGCCGCGTCGGGCGGCGACGAGTCCGCGTACGACGGACGGTTCAGCCGCGCGGTCGCCGACGTCCTGGGCGACATCGCCCGTACGGGTCTCGGCGCGGACCCGACCCGTCGGCATGTCGCCTTCTCGGTGGTCGCCAAACACATCCGCCGCCGTGTCGAGGCCATGCCCGGGCTGCCCCAGCAGGTCCATGCGACGCTGCTCGACCCCAGCATGGACGAGCCCGACCTGCCCTTCTTCCCCAACCCCCGCTACCGGCACGACCCCGCGGAACTGGCCCGGCAGCGCATCGAGCCACCGGTCCGCGCCTTCCTCGACGACCTGGACCACTTCGTCGACCGGGCCGGTGACCACTTCGTGGGCCGCCGCAGCGCCCTGCGCCGGCTGGCACCCTGGCTGGACGACGACTGCGCCGTCGGCATCCGCGTGGTCACCGGCAGCCCCGGCGCCGGGAAGTCCGCGCTGCTGGGAGCGCTGGTGTGCGCCGCGCATCCCGAACTGGCGGACGCGGCACCGCAGGTACGGCTGCGGCTGCGCGCCCAGGATCCGGCGGGCTGCCCGTCGCCGAATCCGCACCTGGCGGCCGTCCACGCGCGCCAGCGTTCGCTACGGGATCTTCTCCGGTCCCTGGCCCGCCAGCTGGGCCTGCTGCCGGCCGAGTGGACGGCCGCCGAGCTCATCGAAGCCGTCGCCGCGCTGCCGGACCCGCCGCCGATCGTGGTCGACGCGCTCGACGAGGCGCTGGATCCGGACGCGGTCACCAGAAGCCTGCTGCTGCCCCTCGCCCACGCCGCCCGCGCGGACGACAGGCCCGTGTGCCGGTTGCTGGTCGGGATGCGACCGTGGGAGCAGTTCACGGCCCTGCGCGACCTCGCCCACGACACGGGCGGACTCGTCGACCTCGACACCGTGGAGGGCGCGGAGCTGCGGGCCGACCTGGCGGATTTCGTCGCCGACCAGCTGGCGGAGTTCACGGGCTACGGTCCGCCGGGGCAGCGGGAGGTGCGGGAGCGGCTCGCCGCGTCCGTCGCCGCTCACCTGACCACCGAGGGTGCGCGGGAGCGGGGCTGGGGCGCGTTCCTCGTCGCGGGGATCTTCCTCCGGTATCTGTCGGCTGTCGAGCCGGCCACCACGCTCGACGCGGCGGTGGAACTGGGGGCCACGGTTCCGCACACGCTGCCCGACGTGCTGGACCTCGACCTGGCGGCCAATCCCGACCGGGAGTCCGTACGGGCGGTGCTGGGCGCTCTCGCCTACGCCAAGGGGGAGGGGATGCCCGCGGAGACCATCGGGCAGCTCGCGGCCGCGCTGAGCCCCGTGCCGGACGGCTTCGAGGATCCCGTACGGCTGCAAGTGCTCCTGGACGAGGGCCGGTTCTACCTCCGGACCGGGATAGAGGCCGACGGCACGACCCTGTACAGGCTGTTCCACCAGGGGCTGGCGGACCATCTTCGTGCGCATGACCCCGGCCGCGTATTCGAGGCAACGGTCCGGGTGACCGGGCGGGGCTGGGCCTCGGCGCCGGCGTATCTGCTGCGGCACGCGATGGAGCACGCCGTCGACGCGGGGCGGGTGGACCAGCTCCTTGAAGACGCGGAGTTCCTCGTCCACGCCGACACGACGGCGGTGACCCGGGTGCTCGCTCAGGTGCGCGGGCGGCCTGCCAAGCGTGTCGCCGCGATTTACCGGGCCTCCCTCGGCCTGCACAGAAACGCCGACCCGGACACGCGCCGACAGCTGTTGGTGATCAACGCCGGTCGGCACGGCGCCAGTTGGTCCATCGACCTGCACGGCCGGTATCCGTCCCCCGCGATCCGGCGGTTGCGCTGGACCACGGCGTCCGGGGTGATCGCAGCGCTCCGGGACACCCTGACGGGCCACGAGGGGAAGGTGCACGGGGTGGCGTGCACGACGGTGCGCGATCGACCCGTGGCGGTGAGCGCGGGTGCCGACGGGACCGTGCGGGTGTGGGACCTGATCACGGGGCAGCCCGTCCGGCAGCCTCTCAGGGGCCACACCGACGAGGTGTTCACGGTCGCGTGCGCGACGGTGGACGGCCTTCCGATCGCCGTCACCGGAAGCAAGGACGCCACGGTCCGCATGTGGGATCTGGCGAACGGCGGCCCAGCCGGCGACGTGTACGGGCTTCCCTACGCGGTGTGCTCGGTGGCCTGCGTGGAACTCGACGGCAGCCCGCTCATCATCACGGGCAGCACCGGCCTGAAGGATCCCGATGAGGAGTTCGGCCACGGCGCGGAACGCCTGCACTTCTTCGACCTCAGCGGGACATACGTCAGGCAGCCCGGCTACGGGTATGCGGCGGGACTCGGTCCGCTGGCACTCGCGACGGTCCTCGGCGACCCCGTCGCCGTGACCGGCGGCTGGGACGGAATCACCGTCTGGGACCTGGCCACCGGAGACTCCTGGGACTGGCCGCCGGCCGAGGAGGACACCTGGGCGAGTGCGGTCGCGTGCATCGAGGCGAACGGTGTCGCCTTCGCCGTGAGCAACGGCGCGGACGGCCGGCTGAGGCAGTGGGATCTGACCCACCGCACCGCCCTGGGCTCGTACCTCGGCGAAGTCCGGCACAGCGTCAGCGCCTTGGTCTGTACGGAGCTGGACGGCAGGCCGGTCGCCGTGTTCGGCGGCGGGGACGGCACGTTGGGGATGTGGGACTTGTCGGGGCGGAGACTGCGCGGCCAGTTCCTCAGCGGCCACAGGGGCGAGGTGACCGCTCTGGCCTGTGCATCGGTGGAAGGGCCGACGGTCGCCGTATCCGGAGGTGAGGACGGCCGGCTGAGGGTGTGGGATCTGACGGCCTGGGACCCCGCCGGAACCCTCGGCACGGGCCACTCGCTCCGCATCGTCTCGGCGGTCCGTGCGGAGATCGACGGTGTGCCGGTCGTCGTGAGCGGCAACGAAGATGGCACGGTGCGGGTGTGGGCCCTGACGTCGGGCTCTCCTGTCGGGCGGGGATCCGACGGCAGGGGGGCGGGCCCGGCGAAGTCCGAGGCGTCCCGCGAGTTCAACCGCCAAAGGGTTGCCTTCACCCCTGAGGAAGACGGCCGGATGACGCGTGCCGTCAGCGCAGTGGCGCGGACTCCCGTCGGCCGCGGGTCCGATGACCCGCGGGCCGGCGCGGTGATGTCCCTGGCATGCGCTTACTTGAACGGCCGTCAGGTGGCCGTCACCACGCATCAAGGCGGCCACACGATCCACGCGTGGGACTTGAGGACCGGAGAACGTGTCGGCATCCCCTTGGAGGACTACTCCAGCGCTGTACGGACCGTCACCTGCGCGACCGTGCGCGACCGCCCGATCGCCGTCACCGCCAACGCCGACGGCACCCTCCTCACCTGGGACCTGGAAACCCGCCGACCGCTGGGCCTGCCGCTCACCCGGCACACCGGCTGGCCCCGCGTGCTGGCGGGAACGCGGCTGCGTGACCGGCCGGTGGTCGTCACCGGGAACAGCGACGGAACCCTCTGGCTTTACGACGTGGAGAAGGAGGGCCCGATCGGTGGCGCGCTCAAAGGACACACCGCGGAGGTGACCGCCGTGGCCTGCGCCGAAGGCGCTCAACTCGCCGTGTCCGGCGACGCGGACGGCACGGCGCGGGTCTGGGACCTGGGTGCCCGCCGACAGGTGGGGCAGCCGCTCGAAGGACACACCGCCCCCGTGACGGCCGTCGACTGCGTCGACGTCGACGGGCGTACGACCGTCGCCACCGGCAGCGACGACGGCACCGTACGGCTGTGGGACGTGGCGACCGGCCGGTGCACCGAGCGCATCCCGCTCCCCGCAGAGGTGACGACCGTGACCCTGACCCACGACGGCCTGCTCGTCGTGGGGGTCGGTGCCGAACTCCTCGCACTGGAGCGAAGGCCGGAAACCGAAGAAGGAGGAACACCCTGATGCGCATCCTCGGCGTGCACGGCGTGGGCAACTACCGGCCCGGCGAGCCCCCGGAACAGGCCGCGGGCCACCTGTCCTCGATCTGGGCCACCGCACTCGGCCCCAGCACCGACGCCCCCGCCGTGCGCGTGGCGTACTACGCGGACCTGCTCAGGCACCCGGGCCGACAGGGCGGCGCCGACAGCCTCGACGTCCTCGACGACTTCGAGCAGGAACTGGTGCAGGCCTGGCTCGACGAGCTGGAGCTTCCCGAAGGGGTGGCCGCGGGGCCGGGGACCTGGCCGCTGCGGCAGGCGGTGGCCTGGATCGCGCGGACCAGGTTTCCCGGCAAGAAGGGGACGGAGTGGTTCGTGGCGACCTTCTTCCGCGAAGTCGCCGCCTACGTCCGCGACCCCGACGGCCCGCAGCGCGCCGCCGCCCGCGCACGGGTCACCACGGCGATCGCCGAGCACCGGCCGCAGGTCGTCATCGCGCACTCCCTCGGTTCCGTGGTGGCGTACGAGGCGCTGTGGGAGCTTCCGGAGACACCGGTGGAGCTGCTGGTGACGCTCGGCTCGCCGCTGGCCCTGCCGCACGCGGTCTTCCCCCGTCTGCAACCGGCGCCACAGCAGGCGCGCGGCGCGCGCCCACCCGGCGTACGGCGCTGGGTGAACCTCGCCGATCCCGGTGACCTCGTGGCCCTGCCCCCGGGCGGTATCCGCCGGGGCTTCGCCGACGTCGACACCGACGAGCACACGGTCATCCACGGTTTCGACTTCCACCTGGTGAAGAACTACCTGGCCTCGGCGGGCCTGCGACGGGCCTTGCGGGACCAAGCAGCCGGACAGGCCGGAGCGGGTGACGGCTAGCGGCCCGCCGCCGCGTCCAGCCGCGTCAGCTCCTCGCCGCTCAGCACCAGACCGGCTGCTCCCGCCGAGTCCCGGATCGTCTCCGGGCGGCTGGCGCCCGGGATCGGGATCACGGTGGGGGAGGCCGCCAACAGCCAGGCCAGGCATATCTGTTGGGGACTCACGCCGCGTTCGCGGGCCACCGCGTGGAACGCCCCGAAACGGTCCTCGGGCTCGACCTTCGACGGTCCGTCCAGGGAGCTGCGGGAGATGCCGCCCAGCGGGCTCCACGGGAGGAAGGCGATGCCCAGTTCGGCGCAGAGCCGCAGCTCCGGCTCGCTGTCGCGCACCGCGGGCGAGTACTGGTTCTGGACCGAGGCGAGGCGGTCGCCGAGGATCGCGTGCGCCCGGCGGATCTGGTCGGTGGTCGTGTTGGAGATGCCGGCCAGGCGGATCTTGCCCTCGTCGAGGAGTTCGCGCAGGGCGCCGACCGAGTCCTCGAAGGGGACGGCGGGGTCGGGCTTGTGGAGTTGGTAGAGGCCGATCGCCTCCACCCCGAGCCGCTTCAGCGAGGCCTCGGCGGCGGACTTCAGGTGACGCGGGGATCCCGTCACCGTCCAGCTGCCGTCGGCCGGTCTGCCGCGCCCGCCCTTCGTGGTCACCAGCACCTCGCTCGTGTCGCTGCCGTAGGTCGCCAGGGCGCGGGCCACGAGCCGTTCGTTGTGGCCAGGATCGGCGCCTGGCAGGTGGTACGAGTCCGCCGTGTCCAGGAGGGTCACGCCCGCGTCGAGGGCGGCGTGCACCGTGGCCAGGGCTCGCGCCTCGTCGGGGCGGCCCTCGATGGACAGCGGCATCGCGCCGAGGCCGATCGCGCCGACGCGGAGATCTCCAAGCGGTCTGTATCGCACGTCAGTTGTCCTTTCCGAGCGTTTCGGCGACCGCGCGCGGCAGCCATTCCCGTACCTCACCGAAGGTGAAACCGAGCTGCGTGGCCCGCGAGTTGTCCATCCCGTAGGAGCGGGCGAACGAGAACGGTGAGACCTCCCCGACCTCGACGCTCTGGAAGACCGTCTTGCCCTCCGGGATGTGCGCGGCGACCGCCTCGCACAACTCCTCGGTGGTGAGCAGCCCGTGGGAGGCGGCGTTCACCGGCCCGGTGAAGTCCGCGCCCGCCGTCCAGGCGAGGAAGTCCGCGATCTCCTCGACATGGATGTACGTCGCCGGGTGGTTCACCGTGGGGACGCTGATCGCCTCGCCGGTGCGGATGCGGTCGGCGTAATGGTTCAGGCGGCCCGTGAAGTCGTCGTCCCCGCCCAGGACATGGGCGACCCGGACGGCCACGTACGGGAACGCTGGGCCGTCCGCGCGGGCGCCGGCGAAGACCGCCTCGGCCTGCCGCTTGCCCTCGCCGTAGTGCGTGTCGAGGAACTCCGGGTCGTCCCAGGGGAGTTCGAGATCGACGGCGACCGTACGGGGGTCCACGGCGTCCTCGCGTACGAGGGCCGCCGAGTCCTCGTACGCGTACACCTCGACGGTGGACGTCATGACGTACCGCCGCGTGCGTCCCGCACATACCCGGCGCGCGATCTCCGCCTGCCGCGGCGTGTAGCAGACCTGGTCGATGACGACATCGAAAGTCCGCGAACCCAGCGCATTCTCCAGGGAATTCTCGTCATTGCGATCGGCGACCAGATGAATGGCCCCCGCGGGTGGTGCCGACGAGCCGCGATTGACGACGGTGACCCGATCACCGGCGGCCATCAGCCGCGCTATCAGACGCTTTCCGAAATACCGGTTTCCGCCGATGACACATATCTCGCGCACGGCGCCCTCCCCGCTTCTCATTCCGTGTGCTCCTGCCCTGTGGTCATAATTCTCCCGACGTATGGGCGAGGCCTGAAGGGGGAGTCATGGGAGATCCGGCCGCGGCACCGAAGGAACCACGGCATCTGCGCGCCACCACCAACGAAACGTCGGTGGCCTTCGACGCGCTGGACCGGCAGATCCTGGAGCTGTTGCAGAGCGACGGCCGGATCAAGCTCAGCGAGCTGGGCCGCCGCGTCCGGCTGAGCCCGGCGGCCGTCGCCGAACGTGTCCGGCGCCTGGAGTCCGCGGGCGCCATCACCGGCTACGGCGCCCATGTCTCACCGGCCCGCCTCGGCTACGGCATCCAGGCCTTCATCCGCGTCAACCCGCACGGCGGCTACACCCTCAAGCACCCCAGGACCCTGGAGCTCCTGGCCCGCCCCGAGGTAGTCGAGGTCCACCACGTCGTCGGCGAGGACTGCTGGATCCTCAAGGTGGCGGTCGAGGACACGATCCACCTGGAGGACGTCCTGGAACAGACCTCCGCGCTGGGCCGTACGACGACCTCGATCGTCCTGTCGTCGCCGGTGGGGCGGAAGTCGCTGCTGCCGCCTATTGGACGCTGATGCGGTGGGGGTGGGCGGAGTCGGCGGGGCAGACGAAGAGGTAGCCGGTGCCCCAGCGGCCGACGGCGACCTCCGTCGGGGTTTTGACGCCATCCGTACCGACGAGGGGGAGATCCTCCGCCGGCGTCCAGCTGGACTCGCGCCCGTCCCACTCGTAGCTCGCGATGGCGAGCAGCATCTCCATGGTCTGTCCGCACTCGGCGCAGTCCATCCGAGCCGGGTCCGTCAGGTGCCAGGAGGCGTACCCGCCGACCTTCCAGCCAGGCGCGATCGACAGATCGGTCTGGTAGATGAAGTCCTCCGTGTCCCACTCGTCGATGGCGTCCCGCAGCGGTTCCGGGAGCAGATCGGAGTACTGGTGCTCCACCACCTGTTCCGGATGTAGGACACATGGCTCGGGCACGTAGACGTCCGACCCGACGACTTCCGGTTCGGGCTGTGGGTCCAACACATGTGTCACGGCGCTCGAGTCACGCCAGCGCAGCTGCAGCGACATGCCGTAACCGGTTGGGCCGTGCCGGTCGAACGGGCACCAGAACACCTGGAGGAGGTCGCAGTCGGCGGGCCCCGCGGTCAGATCGGGTATGTCGCGGCGGTACAGCTGGGTCAGACCGATCATCGGGATCGGGTCGGTGTCCGCCAGCCACGGGGCGTGGCGCCCACGCCGGAGCGAGTCGAGGATCTCGCGCTCCTCGTCGGTCGGCCCGGGCCGCTCACCGGGCCCCGGCGTACGCGCCCACGCCTCCGCCAGGATGCGCCGACGGCGCCGGATGTCCGCGGGCCGCTCCCCGCTGCTCCGCCGGTGCGGCTCCGCGCACACAGGCCAGGGTTCGTCGGCGGGCCACAGCAGCGGCCCGCCGGCCGAGCTGTCCGCGACGGAGGGCTTCCCGGGGCGCGGATGCAGTCGCGTGGTGGTGCGCCGGTGGGCGTCCAGGCCGGGAAAGAGCGCCTCCACGTCGAGGGGGCGCGGCGGGGTCGTACGCCTCATCGGGCCAGTCACAGGGGTGGGTCCTCACTGTTTGCGTTGACGTCGGCGTCAAGGATTACCGTCAACGCATGCGAATCGGCGAGTTGGCGGCGCGGGCCGGGACGACCACGCGGACTCTGCGCTACTACGAGTCGCGGGGGCTGCTGCCCGCGCGGCGGGGTGAGAACGGATACCGGACCTACGACGAGCACGACCTGCGGCTGCTGCGGCAGATCAGGACGTTGCAGGACTTCGGGTTCGACCTGGAGGAGACGCGGCCCTTCGTGGAGTGTCTGCGGGCCGGGCACCCGGAGGGCGACTCGTGCCCCGCGTCGCTCGCGGTCTACCGCCGCAAGCTCGGCGAACTCGACGCGCTGATCGACGAGTTGACGGCGGTGCGCGCGAAAGTCGGTGAGCAGTTGGCGCGGGCGGAGCGGGCGCGTGACGAGCTGGCGGCCGACGCGGAGGTTCCGGGCGGCCCGGAGCCCGTATGCGCGGTGTTCGCAACGACAGAAGGGTGACCGGAGTGTTGAACGTGGCAGGCGTGGCCGAGGTGACGGACGCGGACTTCGAGGCGGAGGTGATCGGGGCGGATCTGCCCGTGCTCGTGCAGTTCACTGCGGACTGGTGCGGACCGTGCCGGCAACTCGCGCCCGTACTCAAGGACATCGCCTTCGAGGAGGGCGACCGGCTGAAGATCGTGCAGCTCGACGTGGACCGGAATCCACAGACCACCATCGCGTACGGCGTGCTCTCGACGCCCACGCTCATGGTGTTCCAGGGCGGCGAACCCGTGAAGTCGATGGTGGGCGCCCGGCCCAAGCGGCGGCTGCTGGAGGAGCTGTCCGACGTGCTCTGACCTCAAGGCCACACAAGAAATCCCCCGAGCGATTGCGCTCGGGGGATTTCTTTGCGTATATTCAATGATTCGCGACTTCAAGGGGATCGGGTCGCGGAGAAGTTCACTGGGCAGAGTATATCCGGGCGGGAGTGGAATTGTCAAACAGGGGCTCACACACAGAATTTCCCGACGATGAATTGCGGCGTGAACAGGAATTCATCGACGGGTTGTACGCGCGCGTGGACGCCCTGCGCGGTGTCACGGAGGCATCCGTCGGGGACGCGCTCGCACAGGGCAGCACGCCCATGCAGGCCCGCCTCGAACGGGATGTCCTGGTCGCCGAGCGCTCCGGCCTGCTCGCCGCGCTGAACGCCGTGGACGGTTCGCTCTGCTTCGGCCGCATCGACCTCACCACCGGCGTCACTCACCACATCGGCCGGCTCGGCATCCGCGCCGACGACGCCGAGCACACCCCGATCCTCATCGACTGGCGGGCCCCGGTCGCCCGCCCCTTCTACCTGGCCACCGGGCACACCCCGATGGGCCTGCGGCGCCGCCGGCACATCACGACCGACGGCCGGCACGTCACGGACCTGCACGACGAGATCCTCGACCTCGGCGACCACGAGCGCACCGGTCACGAGGATCCGACCGGCGACGCGGTGCTCCTCGCCGCGCTCAACTCGGCGCGCACCGGCCGCATGAGCGACATCGTGCAGACCATCCAGGCCGAGCAGGACCAGATCATCCGCGCGCCGTACCGGGGTGTGCTGGTGGTGGAAGGCGGTCCCGGCACGGGCAAGACGGCCGTGGCGCTGCACCGGGCCGCCTACCTGCTGTACGAGTACCGCGAACTGCTGGCCAAGCGCGCCGTCCTCATCGTCGGCCCCAACCCGGCCTTCCTCGGCTACATCGGCGAGGTGCTGCCCTCGCTGGGCGAGACGGGCGTGCTGCTCGCCACGGTCGGCGAGCTCTTCCCCGGCGTGAAGGCGACGGCGACCGACACCCCCGAGGCGGCCGCCGTCAAGGGCCGCGCCGACATGGCCGAGGTGCTGGCCGCCGTGGTCCGTGACCGCCAGGCGCTTCCCGACCCGGTGATCGCGATCGAGCACGACCGCGACATCCTGATGCTCGACGCCGGACTCGTCCAGGTCGCCCGCGAACGCACCCGCGAGACCAAGCTGCCCCACAACGTCGCGCGCGAGCACTTCGAGGGCCACATCCTCAACACCCTCACCGACATGCTCGCCGAACGTATCGGCACGGACCCGTTCGACGGCTCGAACGTCCTCGACGCGAGCGACATCACGCAGATCCGCGACGAGCTGGCCGAGAACCCCGAGGTGTGGAGCGCGATCGAGCACCTGTGGCCGCGGCTCACCCCGCAGCGGTTGGTCGCGGACTTCCTGGCCGAACCGGACGGCTACGTCTCGGACGAGGACGCGGAGGCTGTCCGCCGCCCGGTCACCCGTGACTGGACCACCGCGGACGTCCCCCTCCTCGACGAGGCCGCCGAACTGCTCGGCGAGGACGACCGGGTGGCGCGGGCACTGGCGGATCAGGAGCGGCGCACTCAAGTCGCGTACGCGCAGGGCGTCCTGGACGTCTCCTACGCCTCTCGTACGTACGAGTTCGAGGACAAGGACGAGGAGGATTCCGAGGTCCTCTCCGCGCACGACATCATCGACGCCGAGCGGATGGCCGAGCGCCACGAGGAGGACGACCACCGCAGCGCCGCCGAGCGGGCGGCGGCCGACCGGACCTGGGCGTTCGGGCACATCATCGTCGACGAGGCCCAGGAGCTGTCGCCGATGGCGTGGCGGTTGCTGATGCGGCGGAGTCCTACGCGGTCCATGACGCTCGTCGGCGACCCCGCGCAGACCGCCGAGGCGGCGGGGGTGGGGTCGTGGGAGGAGATCCTCTCCCCGTACGTCGAGGACCGGTGGGAGCACACGCGGCTCGCCGTCAACTACCGCACTCCGTCGGAGATCATGGACGTCGCGGCGGGGGTGGTGCGGGCCGAGCGTCCCGGGTTCGAGCCGCCTCGGTCCGTCCGCTCCACGGGCGTACGGCCGTGGGTGCGCGCCGCCGGTTCCGATCTTCCGGGCGCCGTCGCCAAGGCCGTGGCCGAGCTTGCCCCTGCCGAGGGGCGGCTTGCGGTGATCGCGCCGCGCTCACTGCACCCCTCGCTCGCCGAGCGGCTGGACGGGGTGGAGGCGGGCGCCGAGCCCGACCTCACCCGGGCCGTCGTGCTTCTCGACCCTCGGCAGGCCAAGGGGCTGGAGTTCGACTCCGTGCTGGTGGTGGAGCCTTCGCTGTACGGCACGAGTGACCTGTACGTCGCCCTGACGCGGGCCACGCAGGCGCTGGGGGTGCTGCATACCGGGGAGCTGCCTGAGTCGCTGAGGGGTGCTGGGTCGGCGTAAGGACGGGTTTTTTCGCCCCCAGACCTCGGCTAAAGCTTTAAAGACTGCGCAGTTCCCCGCGCCCCTGAAGGGGCGCGGGGAACTGCGCGACAAGCCCCCACGGACCCGCAGCCGAAAGGCGGATACGGGACGGGTAGGGGCGGAGGGGGCGACAAAACGTCTAGGCGGGTCGCAGCCAGACGGTGGCCAGGGGTGGCAGGGTCAGCTGGATGCTGGCGGGGCGGCCGTGGGCGCCGGTGGGTTCGGGTTTGACGGGGTCGGGGTTGAGGACGTCGCTGCCGCCGTAGCGGGCGGCGTCGGTGTTGAGGACTTCGTGCCAGGCGGGGATGTCCTCGGGAACGCCGAGCCGGTATCCGTGGCGGACCACGGGGGAGAAGTGGGAGACGGCGAGCAGCGGCGTGCCGTCGGCGCCGTAGCGCAGGAAGGCGAAGACGTTGTCCTCGGCGGCGTCACCGGCGATCCAGGCGAACCCGGCGGCATCGGTGTCGCGCTGCCACAGGGCGGGGGTGTGCCGGTAGACGCGGTTGAGGTCGCGGACCAGGTCGCGCACTCCCCGGTGGTCGGGCTCGGCCGCGTAGGCGGGGTCGAGCAGCCACCAGTCGGGCCCGTGCGCCTCGGACCACTCGGCGCCCTGGGCGAACTCCTGTCCCATGAAGAGGAGTTGTTTGCCGGGGTGGGCCCACATGAAGCCGAGGTAGGCGCGTGCGTTGGCGCGCTGCTGCCACCAGTCGCCGGGCATCTTCGAGACCAGCGACCGCTTGCCGTGGACGACTTCGTCGTGGGAGATGGGCAGGACGTAGTTCTCGCTGTAGGCGTACACCATCGAGAACGTCATCTCGTTGTGGTGGTACTTGCGGTGGATGGAGTCATGGGCCACATAACCCAGCGAGTCATGCATCCAGCCCATGTTCCACTTCAGCCCGAAGCCGAGCCCCCCGAAGCCGCCGGGACCGATGTGATGGGTGGCCCGCGTGACACCGTCCCAGGCGGTCGATTCCTCGGCGATGGTGACGACGCCCGGATTCCGCCGGTAGACGGTGGCGTTCATCTCCTGGAGGAAGGCGACCGCGTCCAGGTTCTCCCGGCCGCCGTGCTCGTTGGGCACCCATTGGCCCGGCTCACGCGAGTAGTCCAGGTAGAGCATGGAGGCGACCGCGTCCACTCGCAGTCCGTCGATGTGGAACTCCTCGCACCAGTACACCGCGTTGGCGACCAGGAAGTTGCGCACCTCGCGGCGCCCGTAGTCGAACTCCAGGGTGCCCCAGTCGGGGTGCGCGGCCCGCAGCGGATCCTCGTGCTCGTACAGCGGACGTCCGTCGAACTCGGCCAGCGCCCAGTCGTCGCGCGGGAAGTGTGCGGGCACCCAGTCCATCAGTACGCCGATCCCGGCCCGGTGCAAGGCGTCCACCAGGTACTTGAAGTCGTCCGGGGTGCCCAGCCGCGCCGTCGGCGCGTAGAAACCGGTGACCTGATAGCCCCACGACCCGCCGAAGGGATGCTCGGCCACTGGCATCAGCTCGACATGCGTGAAGCCCAAGTCGGAGACGTACGCCGGGAGTTGATCGGCAAGCTGGCGATACGTCAGCCCGGGGCGCCAGGACGGCAGATGCACCTCGTAGACCGAGAAGGGCGCCTCGTGCGCGGCCCGCGTCCCCCTCCCGGACATCCACTCCCCGTCCCGCCACGTGTGGTGCGACGCGTGGACGATCGACGAGGTGTTGGGCGGGGCCTCGGTGCGCCGCGCCATCGGATCGGCGCGCAGCGTGCGCGTCCCGTCGGGCCGGGTGATCTCGAACTTGTACAGCTCGCCCTCGTGGATCGCGGGCACGAACAGCTCCCACACCCCGGAGGAGCCCAGCGACCGCATCGGATATCCCGTGCCGTCCCAGAAGTTGAAGGTGCCGGCCAGGCGCACACCGCGTGCGTTCGGGGCCCACACCGTGAAGCGGGTGCCCGTCACGCCCTGGTGCACCATCGGCTCCGCGCCGAGCGCCTTCCACAGCTGCTCGTGCCGGCCCTCGGCCAGCAGATGGAGATCGAACTCGCCCAGGGCGGGTAGGAAACGGTACGCGTCCTCGGTCTCCAGGACCGTCCCCTCGTACGCCACGACCAGCCGGTACGACGCCGGGACCGCGCGCAGCGGCAGCAGACCCGAGAAGAAACCGTCCCCGTCGTCCTGCAGCTCTGCGCGCAGGTCGTCCGTCACGACGGTCACCGCCAGCGCGTACGGGCGGAAGGCGCGGAAGGCCACGCCGCCCGGCACCGGATGGGCTCCCAGCACCCCGTGCGGATCGTGATGCGTGCCGTTGAGCAGCCGCTCCCGGTCACCGGGGTCGACGCCCGCGAAGACGGGAGCGCTGCCGACGGCAGGTTCCGGGGCCGTCTTCGAAACCTTCGAAGCCTTCGAGACCTTCGCGGCCTTGCTCCCGGTGGCCTTCTTGGCGGCGGCAGCCTTCTTGGCACTGGCCGTGGCCTTCTTGGCCGTCGTTTTCCCCTCGGCGGCCTTCTTCACCGCCGTCTTCTTCGCCGCCGTCTTCTTCACGGCAGCCGTCTTCTTCGCACCGTTTTTCTTCGGACTGTCGTCGGACGGAGGGCGGGGCGTCACGGGCAGGGCCTCCTCGGCAGGGTGAGGTCGGGAAGGTGGAGCAGGTAGGGAAGGTCAGGGGGATGCGGCGAGTCGGCGTATCGCCGCCATCGGGACCGGCAGCCAGTCGGGTCGGTGCCGGGCTTCGTACAGGACTTCGTAGATCGCCTTGTCCGTCTCGTAGGCGTGCAGCAGTACGGGGTCGGTGCGTGGGTCGGCGCCGGTGACCTCGGCGTACCCGGTGCAGTACGCGGCCCGGCAGGCGTCGGCCCAGCCGGGTGCCGGGGGACGGTGCGAGTGGGCCGCGTAGTCGAAGGAGCGGAGCATCCCCGCGATGTCCCGCGCCGGCGGCTGTGGCATACGGCGTTCGGCGAGCGGTTTCGAGGGCTCGCCCTCGAAGTCGATCAGGGACCATTCCCCGGACGGGGAGCGCAGGCACTGGCCGAGGTGCAGATCGCCGTGGATGCGCTGGGCGGTCCAGGTGTGGCCCTCGGCGGCCAGGCCGGCCAGCGCCTCGAAGGCGGTCCGCAGGCCGGAAGCGTACGGACGCAGCGCGGGCACCGCATGGACGGCCGCCTCCAGGCGCTCGGTCATACCGTCGACGAGCAGCTGCATCTGCGCGTGACCCAGCGTGACCGTGGGCAGCGCACGGGCCAGCGCCGTGTGCACTTCGGCGGTCGCACGGCCCAGCGCCCGCGCCTCGCCACCGAAGCCACCGACGTCGCTGAAGCCACCGACGTCGCCGAAGCCACGGATACCACCGACGCCACCGACGTCGTCCCCCTTGGCCAGCTCGCGCAGCGCCAGCTCCCAGCCGTCCGTGGCGCCCCGCACGAAGGGCTGGAGCACACCCAGTACGTACGTCTCCTCGCCGAGGTCCGCCATCATCCAGGCCGCCGGAGCCGGTACGCGCGCGCAGCCCTCCCGGGACAGCGCCAGCGGAAGCTCCAGGTCCGGGTTGGTCCCCGGCACGATCCGGCGCAACAGCTTCAATATGAACGTATCTCCGTAGACGATCGACGAGTTGGACTGCTCCGACGTCACCAGCCGCGGCACCAGATCGTCCCGTATCTCCTGCCGTTCGTCCCGCTCGAAGCGCAGCTCGCCGATGCGGGCCCGCGAGCGCAGGGCTTCGAGGAGCAGGCCGGCGGGGCGCGGGTCGTACAGCGCTTCGTACACCGTGCGGCCGGTCAGCGGGCCCTCCTCCAGATGCCCGATCAGCGCGGGCGCGAGCCGCGGCGGCAGTGCCTCGCGCACGCCGATCAGCAGCTGGTAGCAGTCCCCGGGGTGCGGGGTGGCGCCCTGGGCGGGGGTGACCGGCTGGTGCGCGCGAACGAGCAGGTGGAGCAGGCCCAACCGGGCCGTGGGTGGCAACAGCTCCACCGCCGCCACCAGCGAGAATCCGGTCACCGGACGCCCTTTGCCCGCGAACCAGCGCTGCCGCGGCAGCCACTCCCGCAGCAGTGGATCGAGGGACGCGAGCAGTTCGGGGCGTGCGACGGGGGCCGTTGTGGAGTGGGTTACGGCTTCCGACATGGCGTCGCGTCCTTTCCCCAGAGATCCAGGGACCCAGACATCCAGGGTCCCAGAGACCCAGGGACCCGGAGATCCAGGGACCCAAAGACCCAAAGACCCGGAGACCGGGGGAGTCGGGGTGTTAGTGATGCGTGCCCAGGGCGGGGCGGGAGAAACCGCCCCGCCGTCCGGGTTCTAGACGGCGTCCTTGCGGAGCCGGAACCAGTAGAAGCCGTGGCCTGCGAGGGTCAGCAAGTACGGAAGCTCGCCGATGGCCGGAAAACGCACCCCGCCGATCAGCTCGACCGGATGCCTTCCGTTGAACGCCCGCAGGTCCAGCTCGGTGGGCTGGGCGAAGCGGGAGAAGTTGTGGACGCACAGCACCAGGTCGTCCTTGTACTCGCGCAGGAA